>NZ_JBHFOL010000014.1:0-136165 GCF_053544015.1 Vibrio sp. E150_011 | reverse complement strand
ACGCTGATATAGCTCAGCCCGGTAGAGCGCACCCTTGGTAAGGGTGAGGTCCCCAGTTCGAGTCTGGGTATCAGCACCAGTTAAAGACTAGCGTATTATTACGATAGTAAAGATTTACTTGGCGACCATAGCGTTGCGGACCCACCTGATCCCATGCCGAACTCAGAAGTGAAACGCAGTAGCGCCGATGGTAGTGTGGGGCTTCCCCATGTGAGAGTAGGACATCGCCAGGTTCTAATTATTGCCTTTAATTAGGCAACTAAATAAAGCAAAGAAGCATAAGTCTTTATTTACAGAACTTGAAAGCCCACCTTTTGGTGGGCTTTTTTTCGTTTGTACACAGTAAAAACATACTTGCCCTATGAGATAAGTGGGTCATACTTCTTCTCCTGTAAATAATGGTAAACTTGCATTAATCAACCGATAATACGTAGATAATAACTATGCATTACACAGCTCCATTCATTATTACCGGCGGTCCAGGGTCGGGCAAAACTACGCTGTTAGAATCTATGCCTAATGAGTGTACACAGATTTTTCCTGAGGTGCCGAGACAATTGATTAATGAGCAATCACAACTTGTCGATGGGATACTTCCATGGGATAACTTGTCCGGCTTTGCTGACCTGTGTTTTACGGAAATGCTAAGACAAAAGGAAGCATGTTGTCATTATCCTCTCAGCTTCCTTGATCGAGCGATCCCGGATATTTGCGCCTACCTTTCTTGGGGGAAGTTAGAGGTACCTCAACATATCGTTGAAGAAGCGAGCAAAGGCTATCAAGGGCTTGTGATATTCTGTAAACCGACAGTTGAGATTTATGTTCAAGATGAAGTCCGGCCATACTCTTTTGAGGAAGCGTTGGATATTCACCAGCGTTTATGCGAAATATATGAATCTTTTGGATATAAGATTTTTTCATTACCCCTATTGCCTACCGAAGAGCGTGTAAAGCTAGTTAGAGCAGTATGTAAAGAATATGAAATGAGTCAGGCAAGGAGCTAGTAGTGAGTTTGGAGACCAAGGATGTTGTTTCATTGAGTAACACAGTGCTTAGGATAGGGTTTAATTTCGTTCTGTTTTTGCGTTATTTGGCGAAGCGTATGGCTCACGATCGTGTTAACGTCAACGCGGGTTACTTAACCTATATTACACTGCTTTCGATTGTTCCTTTGCTTACGGTTCTGCTTTCTGTTTTATCATCATTTCCTATTTTTTCTAGTACTGGGCAGATTCTTCAGGATTTCATTATCCAGCACTTTGTTCCTGCTGCTGGGGATGCAGTGTATTCCGCACTCGTTGAGTTTGTATCAAACACAACTAAGATGACGGCTATAGGCAGTAGCTTTTTGTTTATCGCTGCTTTGATGCTTATCTCCAATATCGACAAAAACTTAAACTATATATGGCGTGTGGAAGCTAAACGACGGGCCGTTTTCTCATTCTCTATATACTGGATGATATTGACGCTCGGGCCTATTTTGGTTGGCGCTAGTATCGTTGGTACATCCTATGTGACGTCTTTAAAAATTCTTGAGCATGATGCCTTGAGCGGAGCATTTAGCTTTTTTATTCGTTGGCTCCCTGCCATCTTAGCGTTACTTGCATTTTCGGGGTTGTACTTATTAGTCCCAAATAAGAAGGTTCGTTTTACTGATGCGATAGTTGGCTCGTTTATCGCGACCTTGTTGTTTGAAGTGAGTAAAAAGGGATTCGCTTATTACATTACGCAGTTCCCTTCGTATCAACTGATCTATGGTGCGATAGCCGCTATCCCTATCCTTTTTATTTGGATTTATCTATGTTGGTTCATCGTCTTGATCGGGGCCGAGTTTACCGCCGCACTGGGTGAGAAAGAGCACTGGCTACCCAAATCACCCATGGTACAATCTAGCCCAAACCATGAATACCAGCCAAAAAAGGAACCCCGAAGTGATAGCACTGATACAGAGAGTGAGTGAATCTTCTGTGAGCGTTGATGGTAACGTTGTTGGAGAAATTGGCCAGGGTTTACTTGTTTTACTTGGTGTCGAAAAAGAAGACGATGAAGCGAAAGCGAAAAGATTAGTCGAGCGTGTGACTACTTATCGTGTATTTGAAGACGATGATGGGAAAATGAATTTAAATGTGAAGCAAGTCGGTGGAAGCCTCTTGGTTGTATCACAGTTTACTTTGCCAGCGGATACGAAAAAAGGGACTCGCGCCGGTTTTTCACGTGGAGCGCATCCCGATGAGGCAAAACGACTTTATGACTATTTTTCTGGACAATGCGCTCATGTATTGCCCACAGAACGTGGTCAATTTGCCGCTGATATGAAAGTCTCTCTTGTTAACGATGGCCCGGTGACATTTTGGCTACAGGTATAGACGAGTGTAACCTTCGTTTACCTTTAAAGGATATCCATGTTTAAACTCATTACCCCTAAGACCGACAACCAGTTGGCAAAGTATTACCAGTTTCGATGGCAGATGTTGAGAGAGCCTTGGCGTCTTCCTGTCGGATCTGAGCGTGATGAATATGACGAAATGAGCCACCACCGTATGATTGTGGACGGTCGTGGCCGACCAATGGCAATTGGCCGCCTCTATGTTACCCCTGATAACGAAGGGCAGATTCGTTATATGGCGGTAAAAAGTAGTCGACGAAATAAAGGTATGGGCTCATTGGTATTGGTGGCTTTAGAGTCCTTTGCAAGGCAAGAGGGCGTTAAGCGCTTGGTTTGTAATGCGCGTGAAGACGCTATCTCGTTCTATGAACAAAATGGTTTTGAACGGCAAGGTGAACTGAATGATCAGCATGGTCCTATTCGTCATCAACTTATGATTAAACCTCTTGATCCACTTGCAAAAGTCTTACGAAGGCCTGAATGGTGTGCGGAGCTACAGAAGCGTTGGGAGCAACAAATTCCGATCAGCGATAAGATGGGTATCAAAATCAATCAGTATACCGGCTATCGATTTGAGTGTAGCGCTCAGCTGAATCCAAACCTAAACCCTCACAATACGATGTTTGCTGGGTCGGCTTTTACTTTAGCAACGTTAACTGGGTGGGGGATGACATGGTTATTGATGCAAGAGCGCGGACTCAATGCTGATATCGTGTTAGCAGACAGTAGAATTCGTTATAGACAGCCTGTAGAAATGAATCCGGTCGCTGAGACATCTTTGGACGGAATTAGCGGAGATTTAGATCGTCTTGCTACCGGCAGGAAAGCTCGTATTATTATCAATGTCACGATATACAGCGGTGATAAACCGGCGGTTGAATTTGTCGGCACATATATGCTGCTGCCAAATTATCAAGCTAAGATAAGCCAATAACTCTCGGAACGATATTTGGAGTGTGAGAATACCTAATATCGCTCGAGTGATGACCGTTATTCGTGGGGACATGTTATTTGTGTTCTCTTATCGACAACGCCAGTCAGTAGATTAATGTGGAGTGTAGCTTGGCACTCATCGGTGAGCTTCAATGGTAAGTTCGATGTTTTACTGTCGCCGAGGTCAATATTTCCTGATGCGCTGCCACTTAGGCGTGCTCCCTGAATGTAGAAAGGCTTGAGTGATAATACACCCCGTGTCGCTAACAAGTGAAATGGGCTCGCTTCAACAGGGGTATAGGTGCTATTTTCTGTTGCGATTTCAACACCATTAAATACCGCTGTTAGCTCTCCTGTTAGCGTTCTTGAAAAAGTAAGTGTATCAGCGATAAGTACATCGATGGACAGATCGATATCAGCAGTGCCACGGGCGTCGATCGTGTCTGAGGGTTGCACGTATTGTAATAGTGCTAAAGGCAAGGAATATGCTTTAGCTTTGATTTGCAATGGTTGGCTAGTGGTAGAGAAATCCAGACTCGCATTGATGTCGAGATAGCCTTTATCATAAGGAACAAAAAGTCGACTAAGCTGCCATTTCCCATCTTGGCTTTCGGTCTCTAATGCTACCTGACTGCCTTTAACACTGCCAATGCTGACGCTGTTGGCCGACGCTGCCGCTTTACCTTGCCACAATCCCCATTGGCCGTTGCGTTTCAGCTCTAAATCTTCAGCTGTTAAATTAAATCCAGTCACTTGCCAGTTTGGCTGTTGTTGCAATTGAATCCATTGACCACGGTTGATGGTGAGTCGCTTAACCTTTAGAGAGTTTATATCGACGAGTGGTAAGTAGTGATATAAAGCTAAAATCGAATCCTGTTGATCTTCCTCATAAAGCTTTACACCATCGATAGTGAGCTTTTCCAGCGATAATACATGTTGTTGCCACAAGCCTGTAAATTGAATTCGGCCTTGCTCAAGTGTTGTATCAACATCTTTAATATTAACCACACCACCATCGATATTTACATCTATGGTGGGCTCAATAAATGATAAATTTTGATACTGAATACTGTCTGCATCAAACGACAAGTAGGCATCAACTTGACTCCAAATAGATTCTCTCAAATCGATATTTTCAAATGACGCGTTGAGGTTTTCTATTTTACTGTCTTTGTATCGAACGTTTGATCGTAAGACATCGAGGCTATTGATATGACCGATCGTATCTAGAAGAGCGGCATATTTATCGAAAAGCTGGCTAGTTAAGTCTATATCGAGTTTTTCGATGGTGGTATTGACCAGAGACCAAGTATTGTTTTCATATTGTGCCTGGGTAGATATATTTGCTTCATTCCATATGAACGATGCACCGTAAATTTTGCTGTTTTGTCCTTTAAGCTCACCATCAATGAGTACATCCTTAATGGACTCTCCTTGGTAGTAAATCTGCGAGGCTCGAAGCTGTAATTCACCCTTAGTTAATAAAATATCAGGGTTGTATTGGACATGGCGAAGTTGAAGCTGAAGATCATTGATGATCACATCATTGTTTGAATAATCAATATGATCGAGCGCTAAGTTTTCGATCGATAGCTGATGAGCCAATGATAGTGAGTGATTTGATAGCGTTGAGCCTGACAACAAAAGTTCATGAATACGCAGCGGAGTCTTTGTTGAAACCGGCATCCCTAGCCAAACAGACATACTATTGGCTTCAATGGGCTTCTCTCCCTCAGCCTCAATACGTAGATTGATAAAGTCGAATTGGTTTGGATATTGATAGTGTATCGATTCACTCGTCACTTTTATATTGAACAGCTTATTTATCGTTTGTGTCACTATTGGATTGGCGTATTGCGTATGCAGTAAGGCAAAGAGTGCCAATATAGCAATGAGCCCTAATGCGAAAAGCGCGATTAAGATTGCTATTGTTTTTCGTATCACGTTGAATTCTCTACCTACTGAATATAATGATCAATTTAGCCCGAAAGTGACTAAAAAGCCCCTCTTATGAGGGGCTTTGTGGCTAAAACTTGGATGCTTATCTAAGTATTAGTCTAATTGAGGGCCTGCCGCTACCAATGCCTGGCCTTCAGAGGTATCCGTGTATTTTTCAAAGTTGTTGATAAAGCGTTTTGCTAAGTCGTCAGCTTTGCTTTCCCATTGCAGTGGATCGACATAGGTATCTCGTGGGTCTAAGATCTCAGTGTCGACACCCGGAAGTGAGGTTGGTACTTCTAGGTTAAAGACCGGAATAGTTGTTGTTTCGACTTGTTCTATTGAGCCATCTAAGATTGCATCAATAATGCCGCGGGTATCTTGGATAGAGATACGTTTACCAGAGCCGTTCCAACCCGTATTAACTAAGTATGCTTCTGCGCCTGCAGCTTCCATACGTTTAACCAACACTTCCGCATATTGAGTTGGGTGAAGTGTAAGGAACGCCGCACCAAAACACGCAGAGAATGTAGGTGTTGGTTCTGTAATACCACGCTCTGTACCGGCCAACTTAGCGGTAAAACCAGAGAGGAAATGGTATTTTGTTTGTTCTGGTGTCAGCTTCGAAACCGGAGGTAACACGCCAAACGCATCGGCAGATAAGAAAATGACTTTATTCGCATGACCGCCTTTCGATACTGGTTTTACGATGTTATCGATATGATGAATAGGGTAGGAAACACGAGTGTTTTCTGTTTTAGAGCCATCATCAAAGTCGATAGAGCCATCGTTGCGTACGGTTACATTTTCTAATAATGCATCGCGGCGGATGGCATTATAAATATCAGGCTCAGCTTCTTTAGATAGATTGATCGTTTTCGCGTAGCAGCCACCTTCAAAGTTGAAGATACCATCGTCATCCCAGCCATGCTCATCATCACCAATCAATTGACGTTTTGGATCGGTAGATAATGTTGTCTTACCTGTGCCAGAGAGTCCGAAGAAAACGGCTACGTCATCATTCTCACCCTTGTTAGCGGAACAGTGCATGGATGCAATACCCTTGAGCGGCAAGAAGTAGTTCATCATTGCGAACATACCTTTCTTCATTTCACCGCCATACCAAGTGCCGCCGATCAGCTGCATTTTCTCGGTAAGGTTGAACACCGTGAAGTTTTCAGAGTTTAGGCCCTGTTCTTCCCATTTTTGGTTGGTGCATTTTGCGCCATTCATTACAACAAAATCAGCTTCAAATGTTGCGAGTTCTTCTTCACTTGGACGAATGAACATGTTTTTCACAAAGTGAGCCTGCCATGCCACCTCGGTAACGACTCGAATACATAGACGAGTATCTGGATTGGTACCACAGTAGCCATCAATAACGAATAGGCGCTTGTTTGAAAGCTGCCCAGTGACCAATGTTTTTAGTTCGTCCCAGACTTCTTTTGAAATAGCTTTGTTGTCGTTTTTACCTTGATCTGACCACCACATCGTGTCGCGAGTCGTATCGTCCCGTACGATGAATTTATCTTTGGGGGAGCGACCTGTAAAAATGCCCGTATCAACGGCAACGGCACCAAGTTCTGTGACAACGCCTTTTTCATATCCTTGCAATGTATCTAGGGTTTCTTCGGTGAATAGTTGCTCATAACTTGGATTGCGAAGAATCTCAGTTGAGCCTGTGATGCCATATTGAGTAAGATCGAGTTGTGCAGCCTTATTAATGTCCATAACGGTCATAGGTGCTCCTTATTGGATTTTTGTAGGGATTTTAAAATTATTATAATTTGTTTTTTATTTTGAACTCCATGCTAGCAATGGACACCAGATAAAACAGGGATATAGTTCAAAAATTACTCATCATATAGTGACTGTTTTAAGTGTTTGGTCACATATTAAATCGCGATGGTTTATTCTAGAGCAAACCTTTGCGCCAGAGTAAATGTAACATAAGTGAATATGGTTTGGTGATAGGTTCTATCTGATAATGTTGTGGTTTCGTTAAATTTTTCACAAAAAAAAAGCCAGTTCATTGTGAACTGGCTTGTGTAACATATTTCGAACAATGAAATTAGTGCAGAGTCGGTTTGTCGTCTTGCGTATTGTTTTCTGCGAATAGGGCTTTGATATCAGTCTCATCAAATGAATAAGAAGAGCCACAATAATCACAGTGCAGAGCAATCTCTCCTTCTTGCGCCAAGATATCGTAAACTTCTTCTTGTGCGATGGTACTAATGGCATCAGCACTGCGCTCACGAGAGCAGCCGCAAAAGAATTCAACTTCTTTTGGCTCAAATAACTGCACCTTGTCTTGGTTATATAGACGGTACAACAAGTCATTCGCTTCTAGTGTAAATAACTCTTCATCTTTGACGGTGTTCGTCAATTGCTCCAAGTGTTCAAAATCATCTGGTGTACCTGTGCCATCAGGCATGACTTGTAGCAACATACCGGCCGCTTTCGCTTGACCATCTTGTGTACCAGTACGAATCCAAAGGCGCGTTTTTAGCTGTTCAGAGCGTTCAAAGTACCCTTCTAAGACTTCAGCTAGGTTATTACCTTCAAGACCAACAACGCCTTGGTAGCGCTCACCATTATCAGGTGTAATCGTAATCACTAAGTAACCCTTACCTAGCATGTCGTGAATAGAAGCGTCATCGGCAATCTGACCTTCCCAACGAGCGACACCACGAAGTTTTTGGTTGTGGTCACCGTTAATTACTGCCAAAGAAACAGGGCCATCACCTTGCAGTTGCATGGTAATCGAACCCTCAAACTTTAATGTAGCAGTTAACAGGCTGGTTGAGACTAGAAGCTCTCCTAGCAAGCTTTGTAGCGCCGCTGGATATTCCTTGCTAGAGATAATCTCTTGATATGCAGTATCAAGTTGTACAAGCTCACCTCGTACAGATAGCTCGTCAAAAAGGTAGCGATTTAATGTGTTGTTAGCCATGTGGGGAAGCTCCAGCTTATTGGTTCTTAAACTTAATGATATTGCGGCGTTGTTTTTTATCAGGACGACGCTCTGGACTAGGGTTATGTGCATTCAGTTTGCGCTGCGAAGCAAATTCTTCTCGCTTGGTAATACTCTCTTTCGTCTCGGAATAAAGAGTCTGGGCTTCCGGTGCTCCTCTACGCTGCGCTGAGATCTGTTCAATGACGACGGTTTTTTCTTCGTTGCCTTGGCGAAGTGTGATTACTGCATTCAACTCCACCATCTTACTTGGTTTTGAACGTTGACCATTATAATGGACTTTGCCACCATCGACCATGTTGCGCGCAATACTGCGTGTTTTATAAAATCGAGCCGCCCACAACCATTTATCGAGGCGAACGGCATTATTTTCTGAACTCATTTCGATTCCTGCTTTCTAAATCGCATCTGTGATAGCTTAAGCCACAAATGAACCTGTATTAGGACGAATAACTCATCCGCTTTAGGACGAATATCCTACTAAATGGTGCTTAGCTCTAAAAAAATCAACCCTAGCGCCCAGATTGCATGACAGTATTATGAGATGTGACATAATCTCATAATATAGCTGTGGTATAGTCCTGAGACTAATCTTGCTAAACAGAACGCTTAAGGAAAAGCAATTTTAATGCGCATATATAACGAAATATCATCAGAGACGGGACACTAGGAGAGTGAAAGGATTTTCCATTTCGGCAACGACAATACAGCCGGCGTTTTTTATTTCATACTTACGTCGTTGTTTACATTATCAATCTCAATTGAGCTTATTCATCGCGTTATGCTTACTCGGACTATCGGCTTGGGTTGCGGGTGTCTTGGTTTGGCAGCTATTTCCTCAGTCATCTTCTGTGAGTCGTTGGGCGCCACCTATTGCAGTCGCTACTCAAGTTAATGGTGCGACGGACACCGCTCATTCTTCCGACATCAATAAAGCAAATATCTTCGGTCAATATCAACGAGATCAAAAAGTGGTGCAAGCGCCCGTGGTGACGGATGCTCCAAAAACCCGCTTGAATGTTGTTTTGGTTGGCTCCGTTGTGAGCAGTAACCCTGAGCGCAGTTTGGCAGTCGTCGCCAATAGAGGCAAGCAAGGCACCTATGGTATAGGAGAGCAGATTGATGGCACTCGAGCGAGCATCGCAGCTGTCTTTATTGATCGTATTATCATCTCTAATGCTGGTCGTGACGAAACGGTGATGCTAGAAGGGATCGAATATAAAAAGTTAGAGCTGAAACAGCCAGCACCAGCCGCTGCCTCTAATGTTGTTGGCAACAATCCAGTCGATAACGAAGAAAAGTTGGCTGCCATTCGCAATACGATTACTCAAGATCCACAACAAATATTCCAATATGTGCGCCTTTCTCAAGTGAAGCGAGATGGCAAAATATCGGGTTATCGCGTTAGTCCTGGTAGAGATGCTGAGCTGTTTAACGCGGTAGGCTTACAAAATGGTGATATCGCCATTGCATTGAATGGCGCAGATCTCACCGATCCGGCGGCTATGGGACAAATTTATCAATCCATTACGGATTTGACCGAACTTAACCTAACGGTTGAGCGTGATGGACAACAACACGACATCTTTATTCAATTCTAGTCGTGAAAGCAGTATTTCAAGGGAGCAACAAGTGAAGAGTTGGCTTAAGAAAAGTACCTGGTTATTGATGGGCAGCCTAATGGTGGTTCCAACAATATCTGCCAATGAATTTAGCGCCAGTTTCAAGGGAACCGATATACAAGAGTTTATTAATATCGTAGGACGTAACCTCGATAAAACGATCATTGTCGACCCATCGGTGCGCGGTAAAGTTGATGTTCGAAGCTACGATGTGTTGAGTGAGGAGCAATATTACAGCTTCTTCTTAAACGTATTAGAGGTTTATGGCTACGCTGTTGTTGAAATGGATAACAACATACTTAAGGTGATTAAAGCCAAAGATGCCAAGACATCGGCGATCCCTGTTGTTGGAGATGATGATACTGCCAACGGTGATAGCGTTATTACGCGAGTTGTCGCTGTGAGAAATGTCTCTGTGCGAGAGTTGTCTCCCTTGTTAAGACAACTCAATGATAATGCTGGAGCCGGTAACGTTGTTCACTACGACCCGGCTAATATTATCTTGATCACAGGGCGAGCGGCAGTGGTTAATCGTTTAGCGGATATCATTCGACGCGTGGATCAGGCTGGTGATAAAGAGATTGAGGTCGTAGAGCTACAAAATGCCTCGGCGGCAGAGATGGTGCGTATTGTCGATGCATTGAATAAAACGACTGATGCAAAAAACACCCCAGCTTTACTACAACCGAAGCTGGTGGCTGATGACCGAACTAACTCAATCCTAATTTCGGGTGACCCGAAAGTGCGTAAGCGTCTACGCACCTTAATTAGTCAGCTTGATGTTGAGATGGCGACTAAAGGCAATAATCGAGTTCAATATCTTCGTTACGCGAAAGCCGAAGATTTGGTCGAAGTATTGAAAGGCGTTTCTGATAATTTGCAAAAAGAAAAGCAATCAGGTGGCAACTCTAATTCTACTGCGAATCGCAGCGAAGTGATGATCGCCGCCCATGCTGATACCAATGCCTTAGTACTTACCGCCCCACCCGATATTATGAAAGCATTGCTAGAAGTGATCTCTCAGCTTGATATTCGTCGCGCACAAGTACTTATTGAGGCTTTGATCGTGGAGCTAGCGGATGTCGATGGCGCTAACTTAGGGGTGCAATGGGGTAATGCCAGTACAGGGAGTGTAGTTCAATTCTCCAACACGGGAGCCTCTATCGGCAGCGTGATGGTGGGTATGGAAGATGCAAAGGACAAGACGACAACAGAAACGCGAACCGATTCGAATGGTAACCCTTATAACGTTGAAACGAAAACATCGGGTGATTATACCGCACTTGCTAGCGCGCTTGGTGGAGTACAAGGTGCAGCTGTTGGTATCGCTATGGGTGACTGGACAGCGTTAATTACAGCAGTATCAAGTACATCCAATTCTAATATTCTGTCTTCACCAAGTATTACTGTGATGGATAATGGTGAAGCCTCGTTCATTGTGGGTGAAGAAGTCCCTGTGTTGACAGGCTCTACTGCGGGTTCAAATAATAGCAATCCATTCCAAACCGTTGAGCGTAAAGAGGTGGGGATTAAGCTTAAAGTGGTCCCACAGATTAACGAAGGTAACTCGGTTCAGCTAACGATTGAACAAGAAGTTTCGAATGTTTTGGGTGCCAGTGGTGCCGTCGACGTTCGTTTTGCAAAAAGGCAGCTCAATACGTCGGTCATGATTCAAGATGGTCAGATGTTAGTGCTAGGTGGCCTAATTGATGAGCGTGCGGCTGAAAGTGAGTCAAAGGTACCATTCTTAGGCGATATTCCTTACCTCGGGCGCTTGTTCACTTCAACCAGTACGACGGTTGAGAAAAAGAATCTTATGGTATTTATAAAGCCCACGATTATTCGTGATGGTATTACCGCGGACGGATTGACTCAACGTAAGTACAACTACATTCGAGCTGAGCAACTGTTTAAAGCCGACCAAGGCCTAAAGTTGATGGATGATGGCTATATTCCGGTATTACCTGAGTTTGGTGAAACCACGCGCTACCCATCTGAGATTCAAGCGTTTATTGAGCAGATGGAAACGAAATAATGGGGGAGGTGATGGCGTTTCGTCCTTTAGTTACTCGGTTACCGTTTAGTTTTGCTAATCGCTTTAAGGTGGTCTTTGAGTCCACAGAGTCAACAGCGGTGCTGTTTTATGTTGAACCTCTGGCTTTAAATGCCTTGCAAGAAGTGAAGCGAGTGTATCGCCAATCTTTTGAATTGCAGTCACTACCTGCCGATCAATTTGAAACCAAGTTGACGCAAGCGTATCAACGTGACTCTTCAGAGGCTCGACAGTTAATGGAAGACATTGGTGCGGATAGCGATGATTTCTTTTCACTAGCGGAAGAGTTGCCTCAAGACGAGGACTTATTGGAGTCAGAAGATGATGCACCGATTATTAAATTGATCAACGCCATGCTTGGTGAGGCAATTAAAGAAGGGGCGTCTGACATCCATATCGAATCGTTTGAAAAAGTACTCTCGATTCGTTTTCGGGTCGACGGCGTATTGCGAGATGTCCTTGCGCCTAGCCGAAAACTGGCGCCGCTGCTCGTGTCTCGAGTTAAGGTCATGGCGAAATTGGATATTGCAGAAAAGCGTGTCCCGCAGGATGGTCGTATCTCATTACGCATCGGCGGCCGAGCGGTCGATGTCCGAGTCTCCACCATGCCTTCGTCACACGGTGAGCGTGTCGTGATGCGTTTGCTTGACAAGAATGCCACGCGTCTTGATTTGCACAGTCTTGGTATGACAGCCGTTAATCACGACCATTTCCGTCAGCTGATACAACGGCCTCATGGCATTATCTTAGTCACCGGGCCAACAGGCTCGGGTAAGTCCACGACTTTGTATGCAGGTTTGCAAGAGATCAACAGCAATGAGCGCAACATCCTTACGGTAGAAGACCCAATAGAATTTGATATTGATGGTATTGGACAAACACAGGTTAACCCAAAGGTCGACATGACCTTTGCGCGTGGCTTACGTGCGATCTTACGTCAAGACCCTGATGTCGTCATGGTAGGGGAAATTCGTGACTTAGAGACGGCCCAAATTGGTGTTCAAGCCTCATTAACCGGTCACTTAGTTATGTCTACATTGCATACCAATACCGCTGTTGGTGCCATTACTCGTATGCGAGATATGGGCATTGAGCCCTTTCTTATCTCTTCGTCACTACTGGGGGTGTTAGCCCAGCGACTTGTCCGTACGTTATGTAAAGACTGCAAAGTGCCTTACGAAGCGGATGCACAGACGAAAAAACTGTTTGCAATGACCGAGGCAGAAGTGCTGACTCTCTTTAAACCCGTCGGGTGCGATAAGTGTAATCAGAAGGGATACAGAGGTCGTACTGGTATCCATGAGCTATTGATCGTTGATGACGAAGTTCAAGCGCTTATTCATAACGAAGCGGGTGAACAAGCGATTGAGAAAGCGGTACGTAATTACACACCAAGTATTCGTGACGATGGGCTTAGTAAAGTTAAGCGCGGTATGACCTCCCTCGAAGAGGTTATGCGTGTGACAAAGGAAGCGTAAGTGGCGGCATTTGAATATAAGGCCTTGAACGCGAAAGGCAAACAAACCAAAGGACTCATTGAGGGCGATAACGCGAGGCAAGTTCGTCAGCGCCTTAAAGAACAAGGCATGATGCCGATAGATGTGGTTGAGGTCAGCCAAAAGGCCAATCGCAGCACAAAAGGGGAGGTCGCTAAGCCTACATTTAAGCGCGGTATCAGTACAACCGACTTAGCCTTGATTACCCGTCAGCTGTCTACCCTAGTCCAATCGGGAATGCCGCTCGAGGAATGTTTGAAAGCGGTTTCTGAGCAATCAGAAAAACCAAGAATTCGTACCATGCTTGCCGCTATTCGCGCTAAGGTCACTGAGGGCTACACGCTGTCGGATAGCCTCGCTGATTACCCGCATGTCTTTGATGAACTTTTTCGTTCAATGGTGGCGGCGGGCGAAAAGTCGGGGCACCTTGATTCGATATTAGAGCGCCTAGCAGACTATGCGGAAAATAGGCAGAAGCTTCGCTCTAAATTGCTACAAGCCATGATTTATCCCGTGGTATTAGTGGTATTTGCGGTCGCCATTGTGGCTTTTTTATTGGCGGCAGTGGTACCAAAAATCATTGGGCAGTTTGTTCAAATGGGACAAGAACTGCCGAAATCGACACAGTTTTTGTTGTCGTCGAGCGATTTTATTCAAAACTGGGGATTGGTGTTATTAATTGGTTTTATCATCGTGATGTACGTGATAAAAGCCGCGCTGCGCCGTCCAGCGATCAGGATGAGTTGGGATACCAAGGTTCTTAATCTTCCGCTTATCGGTAAGATCGCACGAGGGTTGAATACCTCTCGATTTGCTCGGACGTTGTCGATTTGTACCTCAAGCGCTATCCCTATTTTGGATGGTATGAAGGTATCGGTCGATGTCATGACCAACCATTTTGCTAAAAAACAGGTATCGATTGCAGCGGATAACGTAAGAGAAGGCGCGAGTTTGCGTAAAGCACTTGAACAGACAAAACTCTTTCCGCCTATGATGTTGCATATGATTGCCAGTGGAGAACAAAGTGGTGAACTAGAAAACATGCTGACGCGTGCGGCTGATAATCAGGATCAAAATTTTGAATCAACGATTAACATCGCGCTGGGGATATTTACGCCAGCGTTGATTGCACTAATGGCCGGTTTAGTGCTGTTTATCGTGATGGCAACACTGATGCCAATATTGGCAATGAACAATTTAATGTCTGGGTAATCTAACCACACAGACAAAACAGATATGACCTCGTGTACGAGGTGTTTTCCTTGGAGTACTAAATGAAACAAAAAATGAAAAAACAAGCGGGTTTTACCTTACTTGAAGTGATGGTCGTGGTCGTTATTTTAGGTGTATTGGCGAGTTTTGTTGTTCCCAATTTACTCGGTAACAAAGAAAAGGCCGATCAGCAAAAAGCGATCACTGATATTGTTGCACTAGAAAATGCATTGGATATGTATAAGCTCGACAACAGCATCTACCCAACCACAGATCAAGGCTTAGAGGCGCTAGTGACTAAGCCAGGTAACCCTGAACCTCGTAATTACCGCGACGGTGGTTATATTCGTCGTTTACCAAGCGATCCTTGGGGCAATGATTATCAATACTTAAGCCCTGGCGATAAAGGCACCATCGATGTCTTTACACTTGGTGCTGATGGTCAAGAAGGGGGCGAGGGTGTCGCGGCTGATATTGGTAACTGGAATCTACAAGACTTTCAGTAATACGTCTGGTAATAGAGCGCAGAGGCGCTCTATTACTTGTTGAGTGGTAGTTGATGCGTCCTTTACATTCCTTTCGTTCCGGCTTTACGTTACTAGAGATCCTTTTAGTGCTTGTGCTGCTTTCGCTCAGTGCGGTAGCGGTGATCGCGTCAATACCTCCCAAGCAAGATAACCAAATAAAAGAAGAAGCTCAGCGTTTATTCCAAAGACTTCAGTTATTCAATGAAGAAGCGATGTTGTCTGGCAAAGATTTTGGAATTAGGGTTGATGAAGAGCAGCGTCGATATGTTTTCTTAGAGTTGAAGCCTGAAGGCTGGGAAAAAATTGCGCTAAAAAAAATCCCAGAAGAGACTACGCTGCCAGATGGTTTAACCATCCGACTTGATCTCAGCAGTGGGGTGTGGGGAACGGACGATCGTCTTTTTGAACCCACGTCTTTGTTTGATGAAGATATGTTTGCGGATGTAGAGAAAACGAAAAAGCCAGAGAAGCCACCGCAGATATTTATTTTATCAAGCGGTGAATTTACCCCAGGTGTCTTTGTGCTCGCACCTAAAAATCAAGCAAAGAAGACGCTGACTTGGCACGTTCAAATTAAAGAAAATGGTGTGGTTCAAGCGTTAGATGATAGGGACTGGAATGATGAAAAACGTTAGAGGTATGACGTTACTTGAGGTCCTTGTTGCACTGGCTATTTTTGCAACTGCGGCGATTGCGGTCGTGCGCTCTGTGTCTCAGCATATCAATACATTAAGCTATCTAGAAGAGAAAACCTTTGCCGCGATGGTGGTTGATAATCAAATGGCTAAGGTGATGCTCGATACTGCTACTTTAAAAGCCGCGACGGGCAAAGAAACACTTGCTGGGCGGGAGTGGTTTTGGCGTGTGACGCCCGTGAAGACCTCTGAGGCTCTCCTTAATGCCTTTGATGTGAGTGTTGCGACGGACAAGAAAGCCAGTCCAATAGTCACGGTAAGGAGTTATGTTGCGAAATAGAGTGCAAGCCAATAAAACATGCTTACGTTATCCGTTAGGTTGTGACCTAAGAATGAGTAAAGAAAGGCTGATAAACACACATCGAAGAGCGATACGTGGCTTTACGCTCATTGAGGTGTTAGTGGCTATGGCTATCTTTGCCAGCTTAAGTGTTGCGGCCTATCAGGTTGTGAATCAGGTGCAGCGCAGCAATGAACTGTCTCAAGAGCGCAGTACGCGTTTACAAGAAGTTCAGCGAGCGTTCGTCTACCTGGATAGTGACTTTCGACAAATGGCATTACGACAGTTTCGTCATGAGGGAGAGGTCGCATCATCTCGCTTGATTCTCTGGCAACAAAACTTGCTAGACTCGGATGAAAAAGGCGTGCTGTTTACCCGTTCTGGCTGGATAAACCCTCAAGGTCAATTTCCTCGCGGAGAGGTGGCGAAGATTGGCTATCGTATCAAAGACAATCAGTTGCAAAGGCTATGGTGGCGATACCCCGATACGAGCGTCGGAGAGTTACCGGTAGAGCGATCTATTTTAACTAAGGTAACGGCTTTGGATATGCGTTTTTACAACGGTGAGACATGGCTGAAAGATTGGCAACAAGACCTTGTGCTACCTCAAGCGGTTGAGATCAAGCTAGAACTTGAAGACTATGGTGAAATTACTCGAATTTATCTGACACCGAATGGCACTCTTGGATCGTCATCTGGTGGTGCGAACCAAGGTGGAAATAGTGGCAATGAAGGCGGCGGCAACTCATGATTCCGAAGCGATCTCATTCCTCTCCACAAAAAGGTGTCGCACTGATAGTGATTTTATTGCTACTGGCCATTATGGTATCGATAGCCGCGACAATGTCTGAGCGTTTGTTTAGCCAATTTATCAGGGCCAATAATCAGATTAATTATCAACAGGCCTACTGGTATTCGATTGGTGTTGAAGCTTTGGCTGAGGTGGCAATTAAAGAAAGCTTTAAAGACAATAAAGACAGCATTAATCTTAATCAGCCTTGGGCTATTGAAGAGCGAACCTACCCGTTAGATTATGGTGAGGCCACTGGGCATATTGTGGATATGCAGTCGTGTTTTAATGTGAACGCCTTATCCAGTGTTGCCCCGAATGCCAATAGCAACACAAAGCCATTTTTGGTGCAGTTTTTTCAAAGATTACTCGAGCAATATGATGTCGAGAATTACCAAGCAGAGCAGATTGCTGATTCAACCTGGGAATTCGTCAATAAAGAAACAACAGTGAGATCAGTATCCGGTGTTGGAGATAGTTATTACGAGTCGCTATCTCCTGCTTATATGAGTGCGAATGGATTATTGTCTGATCGCTCGGAGCTTCGTGCGATCAACCAAATGAACGGCGATGTGATGCTTAAATTAGGGACAGCAATATGTGCACTCCCGATTGCGACATGGCAATTGAATGTAAATACACTCGCAGTTGAAGATGCTGATCTGCTGGTGGCACTATTTTCGCCAAATCTCTCGCGAGACAATGCGTTGCAGCTGCTGGAAAATAGACCTTTTGATGGTTGGTCTGGTATTGATAAATTTTTTGCCGAATCACAAATGGGAAGCGTGAGCGAGAATACTCGCAAACAAGCTTCGCAATATTTGTCGGTCGATAGTGTGTATTTTGAGCTTGATGCTCAGGTGGTGGTTGATGAATCACGACTGAGATTGAGAACGTTGTTTTATAGCGAAGACAGAAAAGAAGTGGCGGTAGTACGTCGTCGATTTGGAGGATTGAGTGAGCGAGTTCTTAACCGTTCGACTGAATAGTCAGCCGAATAGTCCAGTTCACTGGGCTGTGTGGTCGACTGGACAAAAGGAAGTCATAGCCAGTGGAGAGCTGGAGAGTCTTGAGCAACTAGAAAACATCAAAGAGTACGCTCAACAGCGAGTGACGTTACTCATTCTATGTTCTCAAGATGTCCATTTTTCAGACGTTGAGATCCCAGCAGGGGCGACTCGCCAGTTTGAAACTATGTTGCCTTATTTAATTGAGGATGACATCGCCCAAGATGTGGATGATTTACATTTTTCTATACTGCATAAACAGAGCGGTCAAGCCATGGTCTGTGCCGTAGATAGAGCCTATCTACTTCAAGTGCTCGCAAGCTTCTCAGCGTGTGGTATTGAGGTGAAAAAGGTGGTACCAGATGTATTAGCGCTACCTGAGTTACCATCGATTAGTGCGATTGAATTAAGTGGGCAGTGGTTATTTAGAACCAGCCAATGGGCGGGCATGGTGGTGGACAAGCCATGGCTTTCAGCGGTGATTGAGTCGGATTACTTGTCCACTGTATCGGACGACACTGAAAACAAAACGATTACTGTGGATGTGTATTCAGAACTCAGTGATGAAATGTTGCGTGGTTCACCTCATATAACCTGGCAACCTGCACCGATTGAGATGCCGATGGCACTTTTGTCGCAAGGCGCGGTTGATAGTACCGCAACATTGTTGACGGGAGACCTAAAACCTAAAACATCGTTTATTAAATACTGGAAAGTATGGCAGAAAGTTGTGATTGCAGCAGGTATTTTACTGGTTGCGCTGATCGCAGAGCAAGTTGCCTTGGTTAGCCAATATGAATCACAGGCTGTGGCGTACCGGGCTGAAAGTGAGCGTATCTTCCGGTCCGTTTTTCCTGATAAGAAACGGATACCTACTGTCAGCTACCTTAAAAGACAGATGCAAGATGAGCTGACGAAGCTTGGTGGTTCTGGTATTTCAAGCGGCTCTGCGCTGGAATGGCTAGCAAAACTCCCTGATACGATTGGACAAGTAAATGGAATGCAAGTCATGAGCTTTACCTTTGACGGCAATCGCAATGAAGTTAGGTTGAGTGTCACCAGCCGAGATTTTGAAAGCTTTGAATCGGCTAAGGTCAAGCTTGAGACTCAGTTTGAGGTGTCGCAAGGCCCATTGAATCGCAATGGCGAACTGGTGATGGGCAACTTTGTCTTGAAGAATAAGTAGGTCGAAAGATGAAAGGATTACTATTAACAGCGCAGAGCTGGTGGATATCAATCAGTCAGCGAGAGCAGCGGCTCGTTATGGTGTGCTCAGCGCTTCTTGTTCTCGGTATTATTTACTGGGGCATTCTCTCTCCTTTTGCTGTGCGTACGGAGTTGGCGCAGTCACGAATACAGTCTGAAAAACAGTTGTTATCCTGGGTGAAAGAACAGGCTGACCAGATTAGTGAGAAACGTCAGGCTGGTGGTGTAGTGGTCTCAAAACAAGCATTGAACCAAATAATTACCTCTTCGACGGGGCGTTTCAATGTTGAGCTGATTCGAATGCAGCCAAGAGGTGATGAGCTTCAGGTGTGGATCAAACCGATTCCTTTTGAATTCTATGTCAACTGGTTGTTTTATCTTCAAGAGACGCATGGCGTTAACGTTGAGATTATGGATATCGATAAGGCTGACCAAAGCGGTGTTATCGAAGTGAATCGCTTGCAGTTTAAGAGGGGCGGTTAATGAAGCGTGCGATAAAATACGTGGTTGTCGCTACGACCATCTTTACAGCCAGTGTGATTTATCATGCACCGGCCCAAGTGGTATTGAGCGTGGCATCGCTGCCACCATCACTGGTTATTGATGGTACTGAAGGCACTATATGGCAAGGTAGAGCACAAAATGTGACTTACCAACATCAGCAGCTAGGCGAAGTGAGTTGGCATTTTTCATGGTCAAGCTTACTGACGTTATCACCCGAATATGCGGTGCGATTTGGTCGTGGTAGTACGCTTGGTATTGCCGGTAAAGGGAACGTGGGTATCAACTTTTCTGGTCCTTATGTTCATACGTTGTTGGCATCTCTTCCCGCGGAAAGTGTACTTGATATCTACACGCCACCGGTGCCAGTCAATGCGGGAGGACAGTTCGAGCTTGCTATACGCTCTTTGCAATATCAATCACCTTGGTGCGGTTCAGGTGACGGCTCGCTCTCCTGGAATGCTGGTTATGTAGAAACACCCGTTGGGAGTTTGAGCTTTGGGCCTACGGTTGTTGATCTCACCTGTAACGATAGCGTTCTATCAGCGAAGGGTGGACAAAGCAGCGCTCAAGTATCGAGTGAGTTTACTGGAGAGCTAAAGCCGAGCCGAGAGTATGATTCACAAGCTTGGTTTAAGCCGGGCTCTGACTTCCCTAATTCAATGAAGCAGCAACTCAAATGGTTAGGTAATCCGGATAATGAAGGTCGATATTCATTTATTTACAAAGGGCGTTTTTAGGGGGCCTAGGCTGAATAAGTGATGGGTTGGATGTCATAGCAAAGGCGGTGTATACCGCCTTTTTGTATTTTGTCTGCGCTATAAGTGAGGCTCAGTCACTACTGAGCAATAAGAATTGAATCCCAAGGCAAGGCCTGATCACCAATAACAATGAAGTTGGGGTTTTCTAGGGTTTCACGTAAGTTGTAAGATAACGGCGTGAGGTGTGTGCTCAGTATTGCTCCCCCAGCTTCCTGTACGATACATTGTGTGGCTGCGGTATCCCATTCGCCAGTTGGTCCCAGTCTTAGGTAGCAATCGACAGCCCCTTCAGCAACTAAGCAGGCTTTTAGGGCCGCAGACCCTAATGGTACTAGGTCGTAATTCCACGCATTACTCATCTTTTCAGTAATGCGATTAATATTTTGTCGACGACTAATCGCGATAGAGATGGATTGATTGGCCATTTCATGAGTGTGTATGTTAATCCTCAAATTTTCATCCATCTCAGGAATTTTCCACGCACCTTTACCTTGATAGGCATAGTAAGTCACACCAGAAACCGGTGCGTAGACCACCCCCATAATAGGTTGATTATCACGTACCAAGGCGATAATTGTCGCAAAATCACCGCTTCTAGCAATAAACTCCTGAGTGCCATCAAGAGGGTCGACGAGCCAGTACTCTTGCCACTGAGAGCGTTGTTCTAAGCTAACGTCGGCATCTTCTTCCGATAAGATCGGAATGTCAGGAGTCAGTTGCGAAAGTTGTTCAAGTATGAGTTTGTGCGCCGCTAAATCCGCACTGGTTACAGGGGTGTCGTTGTCCTTGGTGTAAGACTCATACTCATTTTTTTCATAGATATCGAGAATCAGTTGTCCAGCTGAGCGAGCAATATCGATGACATCTGGAATGTGATGAGAAAGGTCAGGTTTGAAATTCGTCACGTTACAGCCCTAGTGTTGGTTTCATTTTGAGCATCAGCAGTAGAGCCGTGATGCAACGAGCTTCTGAGAAATCTAAATGTGTGAGTAATTCATCGGCTTGAGCGAGGGGCCATTTGACTATTTCTAATGGTTCTGGCTCATCACCCTCCAGCTTTTCTGGATAGAGATCCTGCGCCACGAACAGCGTCATGCGACTCGAAAAGTAGGAAGGCGCTAAAATGACTTCTTTGAGTGGTGTTAAAGAATGAGCACCAAATCCAATTTCTTCTTTAAGCTCTCTTATTGCCGCTTGGTCCGCAGACTCGCCCTCATCAACTAACCCTTTGGGAAAGCCTAGCTCATAGCGCTCGGTGCCAGCTGCGTACTCGCGCACTAATAAAAGATCCCCATGTTCAGTAATCGGAACCATCATGACCGCATTCCGGCCGCTTGGCTTCATGCGTTCGTAGGTTCGCTTAACCCCGTTTGAAAACTGTAAATCTAGCGCTTCGATTTTAAACAATCTAGATTCAGCAACGGTTTTTTGGGCTAAGATTTCGGGTCCTTGCTTGGACGACATGGGTATTCTCCTTAGCATTGCGCGACGACATATAGATATTGAGCCCATAGCGCAGTATTTATTGTAGTGGTTAATATATACCTAACTAACTTCAAGATGCTAGGTTAAGCAACAATTACTTATCGTTGGTATCTTGTTTGAGATGGATGCGTTGCGTTACGCCTGATTGTTAATACACGAATATCGACGTATAAAAAACGGAGCGTAAAGATAAACCTTACGCTCCGTTCATTGTGTCGGTGATTTACTCAAGGGTAAATCGTTCAGAGATTGACTCTAGTAGTAAGAGTGCTCGCCGCGATCGTGCTCTGTTACATCACGGACGGCGCTTAGCTCACCTGAGAACTCTTCTAGCAGTTGCTTCTCAATGCCTTCTTTTAGAGTGACATCGACCATCGAGCAACCGTTGCACCCACCACCAAACTGAACAATGGCGACGCCCTGGTCTGTGATTTCCATTAGGTTGACATGACCACCATGACCTGCAAGTTGTGGGTTCACTTGTGTTTGAATTGCGTATTCAACACGCTCCATTAATGACGCATCATCGGAGACTTTACGCATCTTAGCATTAGGTGCTTTAAGCGTGAGCTGAGAGCCCATTTTGTCCGTTACGAAATCAATTTCAGCGTCCTCAAGGAAAGGAAGAGAAAGCTCATCGACATACGCCGTTAAGATCTCGTATTTAAATTCTGTATCGTTGCTTTCAATGGCTTCTGGTGGGCAGTATGACACACCACATTCTGCATTTTGTGTACCTGGGTTCACAACGAACACACGGATGCTGGTACCTTCAGGCTGTTGAGCCAGAAGTTTTGAAAAGTGACTCTGTGCACTTTCTGTAATAGTAATTGGATTTGACACGACGAATACCCGAGTAAATATGTAGGTTATTGCCGCTATTCTACTCTTGAACTAAGCGGAAGCCAAAATTATTTGTTCACTGTCTGTACAGGACATCGAGTGAGCAAAATCAGTTTGGTGTGCGGCACAGACAGTAAATATCAATTTTTTCTACGCCCACTTCAAGTAATAATTCACTTAAATGTTTAACTGTAGCGCCAGTTGTGACCACATCATCAATAATGGCGACGTGTTTAGCGTGTGGTGCTTGTTGTAATGAGAAGGCGCGACGCACATTTTTTTGCCTTGATTTTCGGTCTAATGACTTTTGTTTTGGTGTGTTGAGGTGTTTTTTAAAGACTTGTTGCTGAACCTGACTATCTGGGCAAGCCGCGCTGAGTTGTTGTGCCATCATTTCACTTAGATTAAAGCCACGCCAAAGCTCTTGATACCACACCATTGGAACGGAGATAAGCACTGGTGCCGGTTTAGGCACGTGTTGTTGCAACATCTTAATAAAAGGTGGGAGTAGCCAGAATTGGCGCTGTTGTTTTATTTTTTGAATAAATAATGAAAGTGGATATCGGTAGTCGCCGACGCACTGCATGGTATGCCAAGGTGGTGGTGATTTGAGGCATTGGCCACAGAGGCGTGATTCATGAGACAAAGGTAAGGCACATTGTGTACATCGTGGTGCGCTTTGATCCAAATAGTGTTGGCAATAATGACACCATAGGTTATGCCCTAATGAGTGGGTTATGCTGAAGCCACAAATATAGCAACGCTTACGTATTAGAATAGTATTGCGCATTATGATGGTGCCAGTTGACGTTTGTGAGATAGTGATTAGCATGAAGGAAAATGAAGTAAACAAAGTTGGAAATCAGTAGGAGAGAATGTGAGTCAAGATGTGAAAGTTCACTGGCAAACTGATGGGCAAGGCCCGGACCTTGTTTTAGTCCACGGTTGGGGAATGAATGGTGCTGTTTGGGAGCAATGTACGCAACGCCTGAAAGGCTGTTTTACGGTACATACCGTTGACCTTCCTGGTTACGGATTGAGTTGCGACGTTTCATGTCAGTCACTACCTGAATTGGTCGAGCTTGTTCTACGAGATGCACCTGCGCAGGCTATATGGTTAGGTTGGTCACTAGGTGGTTTGGTTGCGACACAAATTGCGAGTCAACAGCCAGATCGAGTCTCTCAGCTTATTACCTTAGCCAGCTCACCTAAATTCTCTCAGGACTTACCGTGGAAAGGTATAAAAAAAGAGGTGTTGAATGCATTTACAGAGCAGCTTTCAGCTAATTTTTCGCTGACTATTGAGCGGTTTATGGCACTGCAAGCGATGGGAAGCCCAAGCGCACGTAAGGATGTGAAGCAATTAAAAGAAGCGGTATTGTCTCGTCCAGCACCGGCCCAAGAGGCACTCCATTTAGGGCTGGATTGGCTAGGTAATCTTGATTTACGTCCAGTGTTACAAGACCTAGAAATGCCAGTACATCGATGGTACGGACGCCTAGATGGTTTGGTGCCAGTCAATGTCGCCAGTATGCTTAATGATGAGCATCTTGATCACCATAGTCATATTTTTTCTGGGTCATCCCACGCGCCGTTTATTACCGAGTTGGATGCTTTTATCGATCAATTAACCTCGCTAATCGCTAATCGCTAATCGCTAATCGCTAATCGCTAAAGGCATTCTTGACCCTCAGAAAGCCTGAATTCTCGAAAAGCAGTGAGGTAACGTGGTTTTGCTGCTTTTTTATGCTAAATGAGTAAAGGTTTTGGGTAACTTTCCGATACGTTTATTAGACAAACTATAAATGTCATCTTTGTCGTAATGTGATGACGCCGTGAGGCTCATTCGTAAGGGGTGGCAGGGTTTGTGTTTTTCATGGCTTCTTTAAGTCCAGCGCTTAAAGCCCATTTTTTACTAAATTGTGCAGTATTAGTTTTTTCACTCAATAGAAAGGAGAGTGATAAGTGATAGTGTCGCCCAACAGTATTAGTGCCCCCATCGTCGCCTCTTCTGTTAACCCACAGACAGAGCAGGTTGCACGTGATAATAAAGTGCGGGAGCCGATCATCCCTACGGTAGAGCTTGCGAGAACCAATGCAGAGCGGCGACTCAACGAGGAAGAAAAAAGCCGGAAGCGCAATGCTTGGGATCCTGCAGAGCACCCTGAGTATGATGAAGAAGGTGAGCAACGGACATTGGATGACCCGATTGAGCGCTTATTTCACTTACTTTCAATCAATACCTACAGCGCGAGCCAAGGTAAGGGTTACGCCATGCGTTTCAGGTTGCCACCTAAAATATTAGAAGCCGCTATCATGGCTGGGCGTATGGCCAAAAGACGCACCGTGATTCGATATCATTATGGGCATTCGGTTGCCCCTAATACGCCGTCAGATATTATTGCCGTGACATAAAAAAGGAGCACCCACTCGGTACTCCTTTATCATGCTTAAAGACCGCGTGACCTATTTTTTTGCTTTTGCGAAAGCCGCTGCAAAGGCTCCACCCATGGCATTGTCATTAGACTCTGAGCGAGGAGTGCGAGGCTTAGTCGCGGGTTTATGTGTCGGCGTTGATTTTGCGCCGCGTGAGGCTCGGTTGTCTTGCCCAGGCTCGTCGTTCAAGCGCATAGATAGGCCGATTCGTTTACGCGCTGCATCGACTTCCATGACCTTAACCTTAACGATATCTCCGGCTTTGACAACTTCTCTTGGATCCGAGACGTAGCGGTCTGTGAGCGCAGAGATATGCACCAAACCATCTTGGTGCACGCCAATATCGACAAATGCACCGAAATTGGCCACATTGGACACCACGCCTTCCAATATCATTCCCGGTTCTAGGTCTGACACCGCATTAACGCCTTCGGCAAATGTTGCAGTTTTAAACTCAGGTCTTGGATCTCGACCTGGCTTGTCGAGCTCTTTGATGATGTCCGTTACCGTCGGCAGGCCGAAGCTATCGTTGGTATAGTCAACGGCTCTAAGTGAGCTTAAAAACGCACTATCGCCTAGCAACGATTTAATCGGCTTGTTTGTGTGCTCGGCAATGGCTTTAACGACGGGGTAGGCTTCAGGGTGAACGGAGGAAGCATCCAATGGGTTTTTCCCATCCATGATACGTAAGAAACCGGCACACTGTTCGAATGCTTTAGGGCCTAAGCGAGCGACTTTCTTGAGTGTCGTTCGAGCCTCGAATCGGCCATGTTCATCTCGATAATCGACGATATTTTGCGCCAGTGTTGTCGATAGGCCAGCGACTCGGGTTAACAAGGCGGAAGAGGCGGTGTTAACATCCACACCGACGGCGTTTACACAGTCTTCGACAATGGCATCAAGGCGCTTAGCCAGCATGGTTTGACTGACATCGTGCTGGTATTGGCCTACACCGATGGATTTTGGATCAATCTTCACCAACTCAGCGAGCGGGTCTTGTAATCGACGAGCAATCGAGACCGCACCACGCAACGAGACATCCATGTTGGGGAACTCTTTTGCCGCAAGCTCTGATGCAGAATAAACAGAAGCTCCTGCCTCACTCACAATGATTTTCTGAACCTTGTGATTGCCACGTTGAATAACATCAGCAGCAAAACTGTCGCTCTCACGAGAAGCGGTGCCATTGCCAATGGCAATAAGGTCGACATTAAATTTCTTAATCAATTGCTCAATAATATGGGCTGATTTGTCATACTGTTTTTGAGGTACATGAGGGTAAATAACATCGGTTGCCAGTACTTTACCTGTGGCATCAACCACGGCGATTTTACATCCCGTGCGTAAGCCCGGGTCTAGACCTAATGTGGCACGGGGACCGGCCGGCGCGGCCATCAACAGGTCTTTTAGGTTGGTAGCAAACACCTCAATAGCTTCAATTTCTGAGCGCTCTTTTAACGCGCCCATTAGCTCGGTTTCCATATGCATTGACACTTTGATGCGCCATGACCAGCTAATCACCTGCTTACGCCATGCATCGGCGGCAGCCGAGCTTAAGTGAATACCATAATGTTGGGCGATGATACTTTCACAGTAGGATTCACGAACCTTCTCTTCATTCGCTGGGTCGGCGTTAAGAGAGAGTTGCAGGTAACCCTCATTTCGGCCTCTAAGCATGGCAAGTGCTCGGTGAGACGGCACCTTATTAATGCTTTCGTTATGCTCAAAGTAATCTTTGAATTTTTCACCTTCGCTTTCCTTACCCGCGACGACTTTTGATGAGAGCTCAGCATGGCTGGTTAAGTAGCGACGAATTTTCTCAAGTAAGCTGGCATCTTCGGCTATGCGCTCCATGATAATAGCGCGTGCGCCATCTAGGGCTGCCTTGCTATCCGCAATGCCTTTTTCGGAATTGATGTAACCTTGGGCTGTGCTTTCGGGTTCATTATCAGGTTGATTCCATAACAGGTCAGCAAGAGGCTCTAAACCTGCCTCTATGGCAATCTGCCCTTTGGTTCGGCGCTTTGGCTTGTAGGGTAAGTAGAGATCTTCAAGGCGTGTTTTACTGTCAGCCGCGTTGATATCACGAGTTAATGCGTCGGTCAGTTTGCCCTGCTCATTAATCGACTTCAGAATGGTTTGGCGCCTATCGTCAAGCTCTCTTAAATAGCTTAAACGTGAGTCAAGATTACGCAATTGGGTGTCATCAAGTCCCCCGGTGACCTCTTTTCGATAGCGGGCAATAAACGGGACGGTGTTGCCGTCATCAATAAGTGTGACTGCGGCTTCTACTTGCTTTGCACTGACGTTCAGCTCTTTAGCAATTAGTTGACAGATAGCATGGCTCATCCGTGTAATCTCTTTTGTTATGTGAGAGAAAGGAAATATCCTTCCTTTGATATCCTTAGGATATAAGGGCTCGTGGCTAAGTTTGCAATTGCCTCGTCATTTTTCTCCATATTTCAAAGGTGAAAAACGGTATGAATTTGCTAATTTATTGATATGCGCGTGGATATTCCGTTAGTTTTCTGTAAAGTTAATAGAGTAGCGATGAGAAATATGGATGCTCGTTGTCTTATGTAATTCGGATACCCTCAGTCGGTCGGTCAGTGAATGGATGTATTATAATGAAAAAATCAGCAATTAAATTGGCACTAATTTTAGCCTCTATGACCAGCGGGTGGGCGTTGGCCGCACCTGATCTTTCTACGACCCAGGCCCCCTTATTGACGATTGAAGATAAGATCGTATTAGGGCGAGTGGAAAACGTCTATTACCCAAGTATTGAGGCGCTCGATGGCGTGCCATTTGTTGGTAAGATTGATACGGGTGCCGATACAACATCAATGCATGCTGAAGATATTGAAGTTGTCAGTAAAAACCCTAAATACCAAGGGCTGAGCAATGAAAAGCTCATGCAAACTATCGTAGATGAATACGGTGGTTCGGCCAGTGATTGGTGGCTAGAAGAATTCGATAATGATCAGCGTAATTTCCAAGGCACGGTTCGTTTCACTGTGCGTCACCCTTATACGGGTGAGAAAATCAAGATCGAGCGCCCTTTGACGCGAACAAGTGTTATCAGAAGTCGTACTAGCACGACCCCGATTTATAGACCTGTCGTGACCCTTCCAATGACCATTGCAGGTAAAACGGTTGATACTGAAGTCAACCTGACCAATCGTAATGACTTTAGTGCTCCGGTCTTAATTGGTAAAACATTCTTGGCGAACAATGCCTGGGTGATGGCTGGGTATGATTATTTACAGGCACAAAAAGACGCGCAAATCATTGGTCGTCGCGAAGTGGGCTCTGTGAATGATGTGGCTTTAGACGTGAGTGTCTCACTCAAAAATAATTACAGTATTTTGAATGCCCAGAATATCAAGGTGAACAAGAAAGACGCCACGGTGAGCTTTGATTTAGTCGGTAAAGATAAGACCATGAGCAAAGCCGTCACCTATCCTTTAGTCAAAATGCTCTCAGTTGGCGACAATGAATATCCATTGGTCTACGTCACCTTTAAAGGCGAAAAAGAGTTTGAGCAGCCAATCTTAGTGTATTTGAAAGACCGTTCATCAAATAGCACTCAACTTCGTTTGGGGCTTAATACGCTGAATCAGTACTTTATTGTTGATACAAACGCTAAGAATAAACTGACAAAGAAAAAGCAGAGCTTTAAAGCCCGAATGAGTGATGACCCACTCGTGATCTCTCCGGTTGAAAGTGTGATTTTGGATGGTTATAAATTGGCAGCTGAGCCATCGTTTACGGTGAGTACTCCGTTACTTAAAGTAGCCAGTTTCGAAATGATTGAAGCAAAAGGGCGAGATAAAGTGGAGTACTACCTATCCAACGCTCGTGGTAATGATGAGATTATTCGAAAAACCATTTTACGAAAGATAAAAGTAGGCGATACCGTTAGACCCGTGGTTGACGGAGAATTTATTGTTGGTGGTAAAGACGTCAATGTTGAATTTGCGTTGGAGGCTCTGGACAGTGATGAGGGTGATACGCCGTATTTAATCATAGGGAAGAAAGCGAATAAAGCCGGTGTACTGGTGAATACACGTAGCGAAAATTTACTCGATGCCTACCCGGTATTTACCGCAGGGCATATCGAGAATGCGACCGTCGAAGGGCTACAATTCCCAGTCAAACTTGATACTGGTGCAGATGTAAGTTCAATGAATGCCTTAAACATCAAGCAGTTTGAAAAAGACGGTAAAAAGATGGTCTCGTTTACTTATTCAAATGATATGGGCATGAAAGAGCAGTTCACTCGTGAAGTAGTCGATGTCATGCGTATTAAGGGTAAACAGGGAGAAAAAGCCAATGTACGCCCTGTCGTTGAGATGCGAGTAAAACTAGGGGATGTAGAGAAGACCATTCGAGTCAACCTACAAGACCGCGCGCGCTTCCATTACAGTATGATACTGGGGAAAAACTTCCTGAAATATGGGGTGGTAGTAAGCAGTGATGAAAACTTCCTACTTGGCAATGAAATTGGTAGTCATTAAGGCATCGTAGCAATGCGGTTTGTTATCAACACCATCGCGTGTTAATAACAAATGCTGATGTAACAAAAAACGCCAGTGAGAGACTCACTGGCGTTTTTTATGATTCTGATTATTCAGAGTCTTTTTTCGGCTGAGATTCCGAGGACCGTTCTCTGATCTCATCATCATCTTCATCAGAACCATCAATCATGCTGTGCTTTTCTTTCCAGTGCTCCCAGCGCTGTGATGCCAATTCCTGCATGTCTGTTGTTTTATCCGCTTCATCGACAATCTCTTGCCCGAGTAAATGCTCAAAGATGTCTTCCAGCGTGATAATGCCTTGAATCGTACCGTATTCATCAACAATCATAGCAATATGGATACGTGCGGCCATCATTTGCTCAAAGGCTTTGGGCAATATAATCGTATTAAACAGTACATGGATAGGGCGCATGACGGCCCCTAACTGCTGCTCACCGCCCCCTTGTTGCTGAAGCTTAAACAACTCTAATCGATGCACAAACCCCAAGATATTATCTTTCTGTTCACTGTAAACCAATGGTCGAGAGAACGGTGTTTCTTTGTGCTCATCGAGAAACGCATTAATCGTCATCTCTGCCGGCACTCTAAAGACAACCGGTCTTGGCGTCATGACATGGGTTACAGGGATATCTTGAATATTGATGATATTAGTCAACATGGTTGACTCACCCTCAGCAAACTCCCCACTTTCTTTGGCAAGTAACGCCATTGCAGAAAGCTCATCGCGCATTTTAGGCGCTTCATGGCCACGAGCAAGGCGCTTAGTGATTTGTTCAGAAAACCAAACAAAGGGTGTCAGTGCCCATACCATCCAACGTAGCACTGTTGCCGCTGACGGTGCCAATTGACGCCAGTATGTTGCGCCAATGGTTTTTGGAACAATCTCAGATAGGACCAATATACCTAGTGTCAGTACTGCAGAAAATACGCCTAACCATTCACTACCAAATACAACGGCAGCTTGTGCACCGGCCGTTGCTGCACCAATGGTGTGAGCGATCGTGTTGAGGGTTAAAATAGATGCGAGCGGTCGATCGATATCGGCTTTCAGTTGGGTCAGTCTTTCTGCTGCTGGGTGTTCTTGTTGACGCAGCTGCGCCAAGTAACTTGGGGTAATGCTAAGTAGCACGGCCTCCAAGACTGAACAGACAAAAGAAACACCGATCGCAATCGAAATATATACCGTTAAGAGAAACATTTATTTCCTAGTGTGTACACACATCAACCTAACTTTGCTGAAATTTCAACCTGTGCATTATTGGTGAGTGTAAATAAAATAGGGCTGCCAATTGGGTTCATCAGGCTTGTCTTTTGTGCAGCAGTGTCTTTATGCGGCTTTCTGATGCAAATTACAAGGCTTCAAATTCAATCTGCGTATAACAAATTGTGAGTTATTGCTCATAAAACGGCGAAATCTCAATCATTAGGGACAAAGATCGCCTACAAACCTTTGCCAGATGGGGGCTTTATGATTTAGAGTGGGCTTTAACTCGATAACATGAAAGAAGGGAAACCTAATGAATAAGACCCAATTAATCGACTTTATCGCTGAAAAAGCTGACCTATCAAAAGCACAAGCAAAAACAGCTCTTGAAGCAACCCTTTCAGGTGTTTCTGAAGCACTAAGCGAAGGTGACCAAGTTCAACTAATTGGTTTCGGTACGTTTAAAGTAAATCACCGTGCTGCACGTACAGGTCGTAACCCAAAAACGGGTGACGAAATCCAAATCGCTGCTGCAAACGTACCTGCATTCGTTTCAGGCAAAGCGCTTAAAGACGCTGTTAAGTAATAAATTGACACCGATGATACGTCATCGGTGTTTTTATTTCCGTTCAGAGGACTATCGGTAAACCTTTCTCGTCTTATCCGCTATTGTTTTACCAATATTTCCCTTTCTATTTTGTCATAATTGAAATGAACGTCATGCCATTATTGTGGTCTTATTAACATGCTCATTGTTTTGTGAGTGTCTGTCACTATCCAGAATTTATTCGGATACTTGAGGTATTGGAACGTTAATGAAAAAGACGCTATTGGTATCATTGTTCGCCATCGCCCTAGCTGGGTGTGCTTCTACGCCGTCACCAAGTATTAATCAATATTCGCAATTCACGGGCGGACAGACGTTAGGTGATGCAACAAGTTTGTATTGGTATACGGAGCGCTTAAGTAAGCCTTACAGTGCCGCTGATTACGTCGATATGAATGATTATGGTTGGTATAAATCAAACTATCGCTGGAATGGTGGGGAGCTACGTGAATTTGTGCGCGAGGGACTCCAAAAAGACGCGAACAGCAAGTCGATAAAGTATCGTATTCATGTCCGTTTTAATAAAGACGGAGAGGCGGTTTATCAGCAATATCGTCGCGATGGTAAAGTGTTACCGGTGAAACGTGCGCAGCTTGAGAATTATCAGCGTGAAGCGGCGCTTTTAGCGGAACGAGTCAAAGAACAAGATAAAGATGGCTTGGAGCTTATTCAGGGGCATTGGGATGGGAAAACGCTAGAAACATGCAATGACATAGCCTTCCAAAACATAAAGTTTGAGCAGAGTTTGCCTGATTTTGTCGTTAAGCGATTGGCTGAGGTCGAAAGCTATGTCGCCTTTCTCGGCAGTACTCGTTTGACTGGGGTACGCGTTGAGCAGTTGTTAATGTTGTCCGACGGCAGTACAAGTTGTCTCGAGAGACCGGTTTTGATTACCGAAGAATAGGCCACGATGGTTGTAGAAAAGGGCGCTCATAATGAGCGCCCTTTTATTTGCAATAAATAAAACTAAGTCTTTTATTTTTGTTGTTCACGAGCAATCGCGCGGTAGCCGATGTCGTTACGATGGAACATGCCATCCCAACTGACTTGCTTCGCGAGTTCATAAGCGCGTTGCTGTGCTTCTGATACGGTATTTCCCAGCGCGGTTGCGCAGAGAACGCGACCCCCATTGGTAACCACATTGCCGTCTTTATCGGCTGTGCCCGCATGGAAGATTTTTTCACCTTCGACATCTTGGGTGGACAGTCCAGAAATCACATCGCCTTTGTTGTATGCCGCTGGGTAGCCGCCGGCAGCTAAAACGATACCAATAGAAGCTCTAGGATCCCACTTAGACTCTACTTTATCGAGTTTTTTGTCGATAGCAGCAAGGCATAGCTCAACCATGTCAGATTGCATACGCATCATGATTGGTTGTGTTTCTGGATCGCCGAATCGACAATTGTATTCGATAACCTTTGGTGTGCCATCTGCATCGATCATCAAACCAGCATAAAGGAAACCAGTGTATGGATTGCCCTCAGCGGCCATACCGCGAACCGTCGGGTAGATAACCTCGTTCATGATGCGATCGTGGATTTCTTTGGTGACGACAGGAGCGGGAGAATACGCGCCCATACCACCAGTATTTGGTCCAGTGTCTTTGTCACCTACGCGTTTATGGTCCTGGCTGGTGGCCATTGGCAAGACATTCTCACCATCAACCATCACGATGAAGCTGGCTTCTTCGCCATCAAGGAACTCTTCGATAACAACGCGGCTACCGGCTTCGCCAAACGCGTTACCTGCTAACATGTCTTTGATAGCATCTTCTGCTTCTTGTAGCGTCATGGCTACAATCACACCCTTACCCGCAGCAAGCCCATCTGCTTTTACGACGATAGGAGCACCTTGCTCACGAACATAAGCCAATGCTGGCTCAATCTCGGTAAAGTTAGAGTAGTAACCGGTAGGGATATCATGGCGCGCTAAAAAATCTTTTGTGAATGCTTTTGAGCCTTCAAGTTGAGCGGCGGCTTCTGTTGGACCAAAAATTGGTAGGCCAGCAGCGCGAAATGCATCTACAACACCGATAACAAGCGGGGCCTCAGGGCCAACGATCGTTAATTCAATTTTTTTTTCTTGAGCAAATGCCACTAGGCCAGCGATGTCTTCAACATCAATCGCGACGTTTTCTAGCTTTGCTTCAAGTGCTGAGCCTGCATTACCAGGAGCAACATAGACAGTGTCAACATCTTGGTTCTGTGCGACTTTCCAACCTAGAGCGTGTTCACGACCGCCTGCACCAATAATTAATACATTCATTTCATTTTACCTTTGATAGCACCACTATGTTGCTGGGTAGACTCTCGCCTATTGCCCTCTGTTTTTCTTGGGATAGCAAACTAGTTTAGCTCTAAAATTAAAATTTCTAATCACTCTTTAATCAGACTAACGATCTGATATGGAAAGTGATTAGAACGAAAGAAAAGGCTCAAGCGCTTGGCGAGTGCCTTTATTATTTCTTAGTGACGGAAGTGACGCATGCCAGTAAAGATCATGGCCATGCCGTGTTCATCTGCTGCGGCAATGACTTCGTCATCGCGCATTGATCCGCCTGGTTGAATGACGCATTTGATTCCAGCTTCTGCCGCTGCATCGATGCCATCACGGAATGGGAAGAAAGCGTCAGAGGCCATCACACAACCTTCCACTTGCAACCCTTCGTCAGCCGCCTTGATACCTGCAATTTTCGCAGAATACACTCGGCTCATTTGGCCTGCGCCCACACCGATAGTCATGTCACCTTTTGAGTAAACAATCGCATTCGACTTCACGTACTTCGCTACCTTCCAGCAGAATAGTGCATCTTTCAGCTCTTCTTCTGTTGGTTGACGTTTAGAGACCACTTTTAAGTCGTCAGACGAAACCATACCTTGGTCTCGATCTTGAACAAGTAGGCCGCCGTTGACGCGTTTCACGTCAAAACCGGTTGTTTTCGTTGACCATTCACCACATTCAAGCAGGCGAAGGTTTTTCTTCGCTGCGATAATAGCCACGGCTTCAGCAGAAACGGATGGTGCAATAATGACTTCAACGAACTGACGCTCGGTGATAGCTGTTGCTGTCGCGGCATCCAGTTCGCGGTTGAAGGCAATGATGCCGCCAAATGCTGATGTTGGGTCGGTTTGGAAAGCACGGTCATAGGCTTCTAAAACATCTTTACCTAGTGCCACACCACATGGGTTTGCATGTTTCACAATCACACAGGCTGGTGCGTCAAATTCTTTCACACACTCAAGAGCGGCGTCAGTGTCAGCGATGTTGTTGTATGACAGGGCTTTGCCTTGGATTTGGCGAGCGGTAGAGACTGAAGCTTCTTCAGGATTTGCTTCAACATAGAATGCGGCAGCTTGATGGCTGTTCTCACCGTAGCGCATATCTTGCTTTTTCTCGAATTGCTGGTTGAACGTACGAGGGAACTTAGAGGCTTCATCGCCGTCTTTGTTCTCGCCGTAACTAGGAACCATAGTACCGAAGTAGTTAGCAATCATACCGTCGTAAGACGCGGTGTGCTCGAAGGCAGAAATAGCGAGGTCAAAGCGAGTCTCAAGAGTTAGAGAAGTCTCGTTTGCGTCCATTTCTGTAATAACACGTTGGTAGTCATGTGCATTAACAACAATCGCGACGTCTTTGTGGTTTTTGGCCGCAGAGCGAACCATTGTTGGACCACCGATATCAATGTTCTCAACGGCATCAGCAAGTGTGCAGCCTTCTTTTGCAACGGTTTCTGCAAACGGATAAAGGTTAACGACAACCATATCAATTGGGTTGATACCGTGAGTCGCCATGATCTCGTCGTCTTGACCGCGACGGCCTAATACGCCACCGTGAACTTTAGGATGCAGTGTCTTAACACGGCCATCCATCATTTCAGGGAATCCCGTGTAATCAGATACTTCAGTGACAGCGATGCCTTGCTCAGCCAGTAGACGAGCAGTACCGCCAGTAGAAAGGATATCAACACCGCGCTGTGAGAGTGCTTGTGCAAACTCAACAATACCAGTTTTGTCAGATACGCTGATAAGAGCGCGGCGAATTGGACGAGCGTTATTCATGCTTCTGTCTTCCTCAAAATTACAGAGTTAACGTTGCAGTGAGTAAGCCATTTGGTTGAACTTACTCACGGCCAAAGATGGTTGCCAAAACAGATGACTTTCCACGACCCTATGGACGGTTTATTATCTATTTAGGCAATGACCCTTGCACAAAAAAACATCAACGATGCCATTGGCGCGTATTCTAACCAATCTATTACAAAAAAGCTCGCGCAATCGTTTGGCATCGCATAAAAAAGTACATAAAAAAGCTTTTTACATCCATTTTATAATGAAGAGGTTAATTCAAACGGTTATGTTTCAGATAGGTGAGTTAGCAAAACGCTGCAAAGTCACAGCGGATACGTTGCGTTTTTATGAAAAGAATGGCTTGTTTCAACCCGCAGGGCGAAGTGGTTCTGGCTACCGACTGTATAGCGAAGAAAGTCAGGCACAGGTCACATTTATTCTCAAGGCTAAAGCGCTTGGGCTTAGTCTCGATGAGATTAAAGAGTTGTTGGGTATCAAGCTAGAAGCGACTGAGCATAGCTGCTCGGAGGTCAAGTCGATTACGTCGGCCAAACTTAAGGTTATTGACGACAAAATCGCGGAGTTAACTCGAATCAGAAATGCGTTGAAAAGGATTAATGATGCTTGTTGTGGAACTGGGCATGATGCCAGTCACTGCTCGATACTCGCGGCACTAGAATCAGGGGCGGATGATCGCCCTTGATTCTAGTGTGATATGTTTACGATCAAGATACCTTAAATGCACCTACGCCGTTAGTGAGGGTTTGCCCATCTTCTAATAGGCGTTCGCTAGCTTCAGCTAATGCTGTCGCTTCGAGTGCAGACTGGCTACCGTGATCAGCAATCTGTGTCAGATTTTGACTGATTTCATCGGTGGCAAGGGTTTGTTGTGAGCTGGCTTCGGCAATTTGCTGGTTTAATGAAAGGATCGAGTTAACCTGATCGTCGATCTCTGTCAGGGCGTTTTTAGCATTGGCTGCTTGCTCTAATGTCGCTTGTGATTGTTGTTGTGTTTGTGCCATGGATTGGCTTACTTCAGAGGCTTGAGATTGCAGCTTTTGAATAATTTGTTCAATCTCATCTGTACTAGATTGGGTCCGAGTGGCTAACGTTCGGACTTCATCGGCCACGACCGCAAATCCACGCCCTTGCTCGCCTGCTCTGGCCGCTTCGATGGCAGCGTTTAGTGCCAAGAGGTTCGTTTGCTCCGCCACGCCTCTGATGACCTCCAATACCGAACCAACCTCTTGGGTATCATTGGCCAGCATTTGAATATTTGAATCCGTTTCTGTAAGACGAATCGACAACGACTGCATATAGCTCGACGCCAACTCAATGACTTCTGTGCCGTGCCTTCCTTGTTCGCTGGCTTGTTTTGCTGCATTCGCGGCATGTTGAGCTGAATTCGCAACTTCTTGATTACTGGCGTGCAGCTCATTCATCGCTGATGCGACGGTATCGACGGCTTGCTGCTGCTGTTGAGATTTACTGGCACTACCCTGAGCTACCTTATTTAATGATACGGCTGCCTCGGTAATATTTTCAGTCACGGGTTTAATATCGTTAATGATAAGCCCTAGCTTAGTAGTGAAGCGGTTGAATGCTGCCGCAATCTGGCTGAGTTCGTCGCTGCCTTTTTCTGGCAGTTGACGGGTTAGGTCGCCATCACCGCTGGCGATGTCGTTGAGTGCGTTGAGTGTTTCTTGGCAAGGCGTTACGATGCTGCGGCTGAGCCAAGTCGCAAAGGCAAGCATAAAGAGGACAGCAACCCCAACGGAGATCATAACTCTTTTTACCTCTCCCCAGACCTGGGCTTGAATATCATCAACATACACCCCGGTACCCACGATCCAACCCCAAGGACTAAAAGTCTTGATGTAGGAGATTTTTTCTACTGGTGCATCGGCGCCAGGTTTTGGCCACATATAATTGACGAGCCCTTCTTGCTGGCTTTTTGCGACCTGAACGATATCCATGAACAAGCGCTTACCATTTGGATCAGCGACTTGGCTGAGATTTTGTCCGACGAGTGCCGGTTTTAATGGGTGCATGACCATTGTCGGCGTCATATCGTTGATCCAGAAATAATCCCCATGGTCATAACGAAGCGTCTTAATCGCTGCGATTGCGGATAATTGAGCTTCACTTTGAGATAGTTGACCGGATTGTTGCTGCTCGTAATAGTGATTGATGAGCGTGTGTGCGCTTTCAACTAAGTGACGGGTCTTCGTTTGTTTTGCTTCGGTCAAAGACTTGTCATAATCGACAAGCGATAATACGAGCGGAATAAGCAACGCAACTGAAACAACAAGGATCAGTAGGTACAATCGATTCTGAATAGACGTGTGGCGCAAAAACTGGGTATTCATTCTAAGAACTCCTTTTTCTTAAAGTGAACACATTACCAATGAAAAAACATTGGAATGCTGACTTTTAAGTAATCATGAACTAGGCAGTCTGACTGGTATTTATCATTATTATGAATGTACCTTACGGCATTCGCTTTGCGCAGGCTATCCCCGAGTAGCTGAAGATTTGAGCTAGCTTCAACTTTGTGCTGTGGCACGCAGTGGTAGGAGGAGAGGAAGTATTCAAGTGGTTGAGCATAAAAATAAAAAAGCCACGTTCCGAAGGAAGGTGGCTTTGGTGTTCAGCTAGTTACGAGAACCTATTAGTTCATGCCGTATTTTTTTAATTTCTTGCGAAGCGTACCACGGTTGATACCCATCATGGTTGCTGCGCGAGTTTGGTTTCCGCGTGTGTATTGCATGATGGTGTCTAGTAGTGGTTGTTCAACTTCTGCCAGCACTAGTTCATACAACTCAGTGACGTCTTGACCATTTAATTGAGCAAGGTAGTTCTTTAGAGACGCTTTGACAGAGTCACGTAGTGGCTTCTGAGTGATTTGGTCTTGAGATGTTACTGTCGTAACTGTCAATGGTTCTGAAGTCAAATTCTGTTCGAACATAATCGGTTTAGCTCTTCTCGTAATTATGATGCAACGTTTTTAAAATAGCCTTTTAATGAATCGATCTGTTCGTTAGCAGCATCAATAGCATTAAAGGCACGACGAAATTCACTGGCTTGTGCATGTTCTTTTAAATACCAGCCAACATGCTTGCGCGCGATACGTGGACCTAAAAACTCCCCATAAAACTCATGGAGGGCGTGAACATGGCCAAGCAAAATACTCTCAACATCCGCATCTGGACGCTCAGGCATCAGTGTGCCGTTTTCCAAGTAATGTTGGATTTCCTCGAAAATCCATGGCCGTCCTTGGGCCGGACGTCCAATCATCAAAGCGTCAGCGCCAGTATAATCCAAAACAAATTTGGCCTTTTCTGGGGTGTCTATATCACCGTTAGCAATAACGGGAATAGAGACGGCTTTTTTTACCGCTTTGATGCTGTCGTATTCTGCTTCACCTTTATACATGCAAGCTTTACTTCGACCATGAAGGGCGAGTGCTTGTATGCCACAATCTTCGGCAAGCCTTGCAATTTGGACGCAGTTTTTATTATCTGTGTCCCAGCCTGTTCGGGTTTTTAGTGTCACAGGGACATCTACTGCATCAACAACCGCACGCAGAATATCTTCAATAATATCTGGGTGCTTAAGCAGCGCAGAGCCCGCAAGCTTTTTATTTACTTTCTTTGCAGGACACCCCATGTTGATGTCGATGATTTGTGCACCGTTCTCAACACTGAATTGTGCCGCATCAGCCATAAGCTGTGCATCGGCACCTGCAATTTGCACAGAGCGAATACCGGATTCACCCTCGTGCACCATGCGTTGCTGTGACTTAGCTGTTTTCCATAGCTTAGGATTAGAGGACATCATTTCACTGACCGCCATTCCTGCACCGTAACGAAGGCACAACTCACGAAATGGTCTATCTGTCACTCCAGCCATAGGGGCGACGATAAGATTGTTCTTAAGTTGGTATTTTCCGATTTTCAAAACAGCGCCACAGGTTTACACAAGCAAGGGCGCGCATTTTACGCATTTTTTCGATGCGTGAAAAGACTAATATTTGAGCATTTACAATTTGTTTCTGCAAAATGCCTGATTTTCAGCCTTTTAGTGGCGAAAGTAATCTGAATTTGAATGGAGAAGTCGTCATCATTGAGTGGATTTATCGACTTCTCATTTACTTATTGCTATTTAGTGGCGGAAATACGGCACCATTCTTTGAGTTCAACAATCGGATCTACGCTCATGTCATCACGATAGTAGTTCGCTACATCTTCGGCTTGGGTATCGAGAACCCCCGACATCGCTAATTTGCCGTTTTCTTTAATGAGCGATTTAATGACACCAGATAAGTCACGAAGTGGACCGGCCAAAATATTGGCAACGACGACGTCTGCAAGTAGTTGCTCAGGCTGATCTTGCGGTAGGAAAAGCTCAAGTTGATCAGCAACACCATTGCGCTGGGCATTGTCTTTTGAGGCGACAAGTGCTTGAGGGTCGATATCGATACCGATGACTTTTTCCGCACCAAGCTTGATCGCTGCAATCGCAAGGATGCCCGAGCCACAGCCGAAATCGATGACGGTTTTACCGGCAAGATCGAGTGACTCAAGCCACTCTAAGCACAGTGCAGTCGTAGGGTGAGTACCGGTACCAAAAGCCAGACCAGGATCAAGCATCACATTGATTGCGTCAGGCTCTGGGACGTCTCGCCAACTTGGGCAGATCCACAGCCTTTTACCAAACTGCATTGGGTGGAAGTTATCCATCCATTCACGTTCCCAGTCCTTGTCTTCGAGTTGCTCAACCTTGTGTGCGAAGTTAGCGGCTAACATGTTACTTGCCGTGATTTGTGCAAGCACGAGCTTGGTGTCTGTCTCTGCATCATAGAGAGCGACAATATCGGTATCACCCCAAAGACGAGTCTCACCCGGTAGGGGTTCGAAAACCGGAGTATCATGGGCATCTAAGAAAGTGACAGAGAGTGCACCTGTCTCCTCCATTAACATATCACCGATAAGTTCAGCGTTGTCATTTGTGGCGTTGAGTTTGATTTGAATCCAAGGCATGAGTCGGGTCCGTGCTGAGTAATTTTGCGCAGAGTGTAGCAGATTCACGAAAATAGAGCATAAAAAAAGCCCACATGAGTGGGCTTAGTCATTTTGGAATACGGGTTTACTGCAGTCCGAGTTTTTTCTCAAGATAGTGGATGTTGGCACCACCATGTTGGAAGTTTTCGTCATTCATGATAGCGAGTTGTAGCTCAGTATTAACGTTAATACCCTCGACAATCATTTCACCTAACGCATTTTTCATACGAGCGATCGCCACGTCACGGTTTTCACCGTAAGTGATGAGCTTGCCAATCATTGAATCATAATGCGGTGGTACAGTATAACCAGTATAGATGTGAGATTCCCAACGAACGCCCATGCCGCCAGGCGCATGAAAGCGCTCGATCTTACCTGGTGAAGGTAGGAAACGGACGGGATCTTCTGCATTGATACGACACTCGATAGAGTGACCACGCAGTTTAATGTCGTCTTGGGTATAAGATAGTGGTTGCCCAGCCGCAATACGCAGCTGTTCTTTAACCAAATCAATCCCAGTCACCATCTCGGTGATAGTGTGTTCAACTTGAATACGCGTATTCATTTCAATGAAGTAGAATTCGCCGTTTTCATACAAGAACTCAAACGTACCAGCGCCACGGTAGCCTATCTCTAGACAAGCGCGAGTACAGCGTTCGCCGATGTACTTACGCATTTCTTCTGTGATACCAGGAGCCGGCGCTTCTTCCACTACTTTTTGGTGACGACGTTGCATCGAGCAATCACGCTCACCAAGGTGGATAGCATTACCTTGGCCGTCAGCAAGTACTTGAACTTCAATGTGACGAGGGTTTTCTAGGAATTTCTCCATGTAAACCATGTCATTGTTGAAGCATGCTTTTGCTTCCGCACGCGTCATCGCGATGGCTTCAGTCAGGTCAGCTTCGGCACGAACCACGCGCATACCACGACCACCACCACCACCAGAGGCTTTGATGATTACTGGGAAGCCAATACGTTTAGCATGAGCTTTATTCTGTGCTTCGTCGTCGTTTAATGGACCATCCGAACCAGGCACACAAGGCACACCCGCTTTCTTCATTGAATTGATCGCGGAGACCTTGTCACCCATCATTCGAATGGTTTCAGCTTTAGGACCAACAAAAATGAAACCACTTCGCTCTACTTGTTCAGCAAAGTCGGCGTTTTCAGATAAGAAGCCATAGCCAGGGTGAATAGCAACAGCACCAGTGACTTCCGCTGCACTAATAATGCGCGGGATGTTTAGGTAGCTATCGATACCGCGAGCAGGACCGATACAAATGGTTTCGTCTGCAAGAAGTACGTGCTTAAGATCGCGATCAGCCGTTGAGTGAACGGCGACCGTCTTAATGCCCAACTCTTTACAAGCGCGCAGAATACGTAGTGCAATCTCACCACGGTTCGCGATTACTAATTTATCTAACATAATGAGCGCTCTCTATTATTCGATAATGACTAGAGCTTGGTCGAACTCAACAGGTTGGCCGTCTTCAAGAAGAATCGCCGTCACGATACCAGATTTATCTGCTTCGATTTGGTTCATCATTTTCATGGCTTCAACGATACATAATGTATCGCCAGCAGACACTTGTTGGCCAACTTTAACAAATGGTTTTGCATCAGGGCTTGGTGCGCCGTAGAACGTACCGACCATAGGAGAAAGCACTTGGTGGCCCGCTGGAGTAGCCGGCGCTTCTGGTGCCGCTGCTGTTGGAGCTGCAGCAGGCGCCGTTGGGGCGGCCACAGGTGCAGGCGCCGCTGCGTATTGAATCGGTGCAACAGCACTAGCAGGGCTATTACGACTGATTCGTACTGACTCTTCACCTTCAGATATCTCTAGCTCAGAAATACCAGACTCTTCTACTAGTTCAATAAGTTTTTTTATTTTACGAATATCCATGTTTCTTTCTCTTCTCTATGTGAGTTAGATGACTGCTGCGCAGCCATAGAGTATCTATTATGCTTTCAGTGCTTTAATCGCAGCTGAAAGTGCAAATTCATAGCCCTGAGCCCCTAATCCACAAATGACCCCCTGTGCCTTGTCAGACAGATAAGAGTGGTGGCGGAATGGTTCTCTAGCATGAACATTTGATAAGTGAACTTCGATAAATGGGATTGAAACGCCAAGCAGTGCATCTCTAAGCGCAACACTGGTGTGGGTAAACGCGGCAGGGTTGATGATGATAAAATCGATATTACCGTGCGCAGCGTGGATTGCTTCAATGAGTTCGTATTCACGATTAGATTGCAGGTGTGTCAGTTCGACACCTTGCACTTGAGCCAAGTCAGTTAAGTTATCAACTATGTGTGATAGTGTTTCCGAACCATAGTGCCCCGGCTCCCTCAGTCCTAATAGATTAAGGTTTGGGCCATTTAAAACTAGAATTCGTGACTTTGCGGTCATAATGCTGCCATCTTCTGTTAACGTGAAATGAACGTGATTTATCTCAAGTTTATCTAAAGAACAAGCCTAATGTGACACTAATTTTAGGCTGTTTTTTAAAAGTTGACCAAGATTATAGCTAATTCACAGCATTTAGCAGCAATTTACTGGTCTAATCTCCCTATCTTTGTCCAAAAACTTGCAACAGAGTGCACGTTTTTACCTGAGGTTGAAAAAACTTGATACAAAAAAACCGCCTGACAAGCAGGCGGTTTGTTGTTGGTATGTTGCTGATTTACGCGAGTTCAGCCTTTTCTGCGATAAGCTTATCAACCACGCCTGGATCGGCGAGTGTGGAGGTATCCCCTAGGTTGCTAGTGTCTCCAGTGGCAATTTTTCGTAATATCCGGCGCATAATCTTACCTGAGCGTGTTTTAGGTAATGAATCGGTCCAGTGCAACACGTCGGGTGTCGCGATAGGGCCAATTTCTTTTCTTACCCAATCTTTAACTTGCTTGTGCAGTTCTGCCGAAGGATATTCGCCATCATTCAGTGTGATATACGCGTAAATGGCTTGGCCTTTAATATCGTGAGGAATACCCACAATGGCAGCTTCGGCAATTTTATCGAAAGCAACCAAAGCTGACTCGATTTCTGCCGTCCCCATTCGGTGTCCAGACACATTCAACACATCGTCGACACGACCGGTAATCCAGTAGTAGCCATCCTCATCACGTCGAGCGCCGTCACTTGTAAAATACATGCCTTTAAAGGTTGAGAAGTATGTCTGCTCAAAACGGTCATGATCACCGTAGACTGTGCGCATTTGACCTGGCCATGAATCGAGAATAACCAAGTTGCCGTCAGTTGCACCCTCTATAATGTTACCCATGTTATCGACCAATGCGGGTTGAACGCCAAAGAATGGTTTACTCGCCGAGCCCGGTTTTAGGTCTGTTGCGCCAGGTAGTGGGGTAATTAAAATGCCACCCGTTTCTGTTTGCCACCATGTGTCTACGATTGGTGATTGCTCATTACCGATGGTCTTGTAATACCACTCCCAAGCTTCGGGGTTAATAGGTTCACCTACCGATCCCATGATTCGTAGGCTATCGCGCTTGGTACCCTTGACCGCTTCATCACCTTTCGCCATGAGGGCTCGAATCGCAGTCGGGGCAGTGTAGAGGATATTAACTTGATGCTTATCCACCACCTCACTCATACGGCTAGTATTGGGATAATTTGGCACGCCTTCAAACAAAATGGTTTTTGCACCATTCGCGAGTGGCCCATAAACCAAATAAGTGTGACCGGTAATCCACCCTACATCGGCAGTACACCAGAAGGTTTCACCCGGTTGATAGTCGAAGACATATTTGAATGTCATTGCCGCGTAGACGAGATAGCCGCCGGTCGTGTGCAGTACGCCTTTTGGTTTACCCGTTGAGCCAGAAGTATAAAGAATAAATAGTGGGTCTTCGGCGTTCATCTCTTCTGGAGGGCATACCTCCGACGCGCTAGCAGTAGCTTCATGCCACCAAACGTCACGATGTTCATGCCATGCAACCTCTCCACCCGTGCGTTTTAGAACCATCACTTTAGTGATGTTTTTCACGTCTGGGTTGGTGAGTGCTTCGTCTACATTCTTTTTCAAAGGAACGGCGCGTCCCCCTCGAACCCCTTCATCAGCGGTGATGACGACTTTTGCATCCGAATCGATGATTCGACCAGACAGTGCCTCTGGGGAAAATCCACCAAACACCACGGTATGAACAGCACCAATACGAGTACAAGCTAGCATAGCGACAGCTGCCTCAGGCACCATTGGCATATATAGGCATACAACATCGCCTTTGTTGACACCTTGTGCTTTTAGGGCATTGGAGAACTGACACACTTCTTTGTGGAGTTCATTAAAGGTGAGGCTTTTATCATCGTTAGGGTCGTCGCCTTCCCAAATGATTGCCACATCGTCGCCTTTATCTGCAAGATGACGGTCAATACAGTTTGCCGACACATTGAGCGTGCCGTCTTCAAACCAGCGAATATCTACGTGGCCTGTATCAAAAGAGGTATTTTTTACCTGGGTGAAGGGTTTGATCCAGTCAACGATTTTACCGTGTTCTCCCCAAAATGCTTCAGGGTTACTAACAGATTGCTGATACATGGATAGGTAAGTGTCGTTATCCGCGTGCGTATGCGTTTTAATATTTTCTTTTACCGGATAAACATGAACTTCACTCATCGCTTCTCTCCTTGTGAATTGAGCACTTCCAGACTTGGGCTGAATTACATCTGTTATCAACTCTCGACTATATTGGCTTGAACAGCAATTAGACTTTAGGCGTAGTTGTCATTGTTCATTTAAAATCAATAACTTGAGTATGTTGTAAAGTGAGAGGTCAATCGCAAAATCAGTTTTGTAGGGTAAATGGAGGCATTGTGCCCCGCGTGAGCTTCAAATAGACGAGCGCTGCTGCCTTAGCATCATTCAGGGCGTCATGTTTGTTATAGGCTGGGATCTGTAGATGGCGACATATGGCTTCTAAGCTCAGGTCAAAATAACCATTAGGCAGCAAGCGCAATAGCTTGTCATTGTAGAGTTGGCTGACTTCAATAAGTGGGTTGGGTAACGGAAACCCTAAGTGCTTTTTTGTCACCCGGTCGAGAATTTTTTTGTCATAACGGATGTGATAGCCAACAAGGGGGCGATTGCCAATGAAGTCAATTAGAGAACGAATGGCGTGTTGTTCACTGATGCCGTGTTTTAAATCGTGATGAGTAATGTGGTGTATCTTTATTGATGCTTCATCAAGTGACTGAGGGGCTCGAAGGTGGACCTCAAAAGGTGCGCTAGTGATAACACGGTTATCGATGATTTTTGTTGCCGCAATCGTCACAATCTCTGCCACATTTGGGTCTAGGCTAGTGGTTTCACAATCGAGCGAAACGCATTCGTCTATTGATGGGCGAGCAAATAATGCAGCGTATGGGCTGCCTTTCAGCTTCCTTTGCCACCAAAAGCGAGTGATTGGATTCATCAGTGCTCCCTATCTTTACCGTTAGCGCGTTGCGCCGTTATAAGCGAATTTGGTAGTGGTACCCTAGCCATTGCTTGAATTTTTTAACCACATGCAATCCGTGACGCAATAAATCACGTTCAGGGCGCTCTAACCCATCCAGTTGTATCGCATTGTGTGTATGGTGGTTACGGAGTTGCTGTTGCAGTCGTAACTTAAAGAACTGTTTGAGTGCTTCTGAAAGGTTGTCAGCGGTTGACGTTTCTAACACGCGATGTTTAACGAGTTGGTCAATGCGGTCAAAGGTGTTCGTTGCTTCTAAACCGTATTCCAGGCTGAGAGCCCGTACACCGTGAACAATAGGAAAAATGCCGCCTTGTTTAATATCCAACCCCTCTTTGGATGTTTTTACATTACCAAACAAGGTGAGTGGTACACCAAAGGTAAGAGCGGGGCGGGCAAAGTCAGCAAGAATGAGTTCTTGCCCCTTCATTTGTTTTCTTAGCGAGACACTAATCGGTGTTAAAAGGTCAAGGTTGCCAGCCACCGCTCGCGCGTCAGCCAATATGGCCAGTTCCATGATGCTATCTGGTGTCGCTTTTGAAATGAGTTGATTAAGGTATGTATGCCACTCACTGATGCTTTTCACCCATTTATTATTGCTGACCATTACCTTACCGGGGCACAAGGGGTATCCAAGGCGAGCCAGTGTGTGGCTCAGTGTCTCCAGTACAGTTTGCTGGGCGGGCCAATCAAGGCCGTCATCTAAGATCAGGGCGTTGTCTTGGTCGGTTTTTAGTATCTGCTCTCCACGCCCTTCAGAACCTAGTACGATGAAGCAGCAATGATTCTGTATCGCAGGTGGTAAAACGAGTTCGAACGCTTTTTCAATGATTTGTTCATTGACGGCGGAAATGAGCTCCATCATGAATCGTGTGCGAATGCCGTTACTCATTAAGCTGTCGACTAATTGCTGTTGTTTTGTTGACGCTAGGGCAAGCTCTTCAATGCTATTTGAGCGAGCAATACTGAGTGATAGCACGTGAGAATGAGTTGAAAACGTGCTGAGAATTTGAGTCATGTCGAGCATACCAACAGGGAGAGCGCCGTCACAAACCATCAGGCGCTTAACACGCTGTCGGGTCATGGTCACCATGGCATTAAAGAGAAAGTCTTCTTTTTCTACGTGATGAACAGGGAAAGTGGCGATGTCGCTGATGGGGGTATCACATGGCAAGTGCTCAAGCACCACTGCGTGAAGCATATTGGTGCGGGTGACGATACCGTAAGGCAGTGCTGAGTGATGTTCATGTCTTCTTGGATCATCCTTTTTCAATTCGACTAAGGCCGCATCAACACCTTGCGCAAGTAACTGTTGTGTGACATCGGTAATCGTACGATCTGAGTGAATAATTAATGCCGGATGATAAATGTCTTCATCGACTTGAGTAAGAATGAACTCTGCGAGATTTTGCTGTTTTTGAGCATCCTCTACCAGTTGTTGCCTTGTCGCTAGGTTACTATCGAAATACGCTGCAAATTGGCCATTGGCTTGGTATAAGGAGAGAAAAACGTCGGTCGGTAATAGGTAGGTTAATGTGTCTTCCAATGCGACATAGTGGTGTTTCACCGGATCGCCAAACTGAGCTCTGACATCAAACATGTCATCATAAGTGTAGTGAGCGTAAATCTCATGGCTATTGTTATCGCGTTCTTCAACCGCGCCTTTAATGAGGATAAATAGGTGAGGGCTGGTTTGGTTGCTTTTGAGTAAAACGTCTTTTTCCCGAAAGTAGGCCACATCTAGAGATGCACGCAATTGAGATTGCTCGCGCTCAGATAACCGATCGAACGGGGGTAATGACATATTAAATTTATCAGGCATCGGCGTTCTCTGTGTTGTCCTACCATGCCTTTAGTCTGACAACTATTTGGCTAACCTCCAGACGACTTTAGTCGAATGTCGTCTCGATATTTGACGCTGTCGTCATGTTGCCATTATAAGGCTACGTAATGTGGCATCGTGCAATTGGAGGTAATTTATTTCTCGTAACAATTCCCTTTTTTGGAAGGTCATGTCATTGCATAATGTGTGCGATTGCTCGAAAGACTAGGGCATGTGCGAATTTATCTTTTCTTTTTAGGTTGTTGTTATGTTGAACCCTTCCCCTTTTGCCTGGGTGTCCCAGTATCTTTTTGGTTTCTTCTTTTCCTATGGTGTTTATTTACCGTTTTGGGCGCTATGGTTTGAAGATCAAGGCGTTTCTGCAACAGATGTCGGTATGTTGATGGGATTGGGCTTTGCGACTCGGTGTGTCGCCAATCTATTGATCACACCAAGAATTCATCAGGTTGAGCGGTTACTGCCCGCGCTTCGTTGGGCGACGCTCGCTTGTACAATATTCATTGCATTACATCTTGCCGCTGGGCCAAGTTTTGTGCTGCTTGCCCTGGTCACCGTCTTGTTTAATTTAAGCTTTGGCCCAGTGGTGCCTTTGTCTGACGCAATGGCCAATCACTATGCTAGCCGTGGCATATTGGACTATGGTCGTACTCGTCTTTGGGGATCGATAGCCTTTATTGTTGGTTCCTCGGTTGTCGGGTATTTGGCCTCGCAGTTTGGCGCTAATATGATCGTTTACACGGCGCTGGCAGGGTTTGTGTTGTCCATGCTGCTGGTGATGAGAACACCGATGACGCCACCAGCGAGCGAAGGCTCGCATTCGATGGAGCGGCCAAGCCTAAAAGCCCTGCTTTGTGACCGGAACGTCATTCGTTTTCTCGTGCTGATTGCCCTGATTCAAGGCAGTCATGCTGCGTATTACAGCTTTAGTTCCATTTATTGGAAAGAAGCAGGGCACCCTGAGAGTGTGATCGGTTATCTGTGGAGTCTTGGTGTCGTTTCTGAAGTCATGCTGTTTGCTTTTAGCAAAAAATGGTTTGCTGGCTGGTCACTGCGTACGTTGTTTGTGATCTCATCGATTGGTGTGATTATTCGTTGGAGCTTAACTGCATCAACTATTGCATTGCCTGCGCTCGTCATTATTCAGCTATTACATGGTGTGACATTTGGCATTGCTCATATTGCCGCTATTCAATATATCCAAAAATCTGAACCCAATAAGATGGTGGCACTACAGTCACTTTATAATGCGATTCCACTTGGTGCTTTTATTGCGTTGATGATGGCCGTAAGTGGTTGGGGTTACGAGCAGTGGGGGGCAAATATTTTTTGGGGAATGGCAGTGATGGGGGTGCTTGCGCTCTTTATTAAAGTCGAGCCGAGTGGTAAACCCAATGAATACATCAAGGATATTTCTCAGCCTGAACCACAGAAATGACGCTAAGCGTTTGAGTTATTGGGTTATAGCCCTTTAAATAATGGCAATGGTTTTAAAATGCGAGTGGCGTTTTAAGTACTGACAGTGTTTAAGGGATATGATCGATGCAAGGATGGATAGTAGTTCCGGTCTCGCTGGCATACCTTGGGGTGTTATTTCTCATCGCATGGTATGGAGATAGGCAAAAAAAATGGTTATCTAAGTGGCGGCCTTGGGTCTATAGCCTTTCGATTGCGGTTTACTGTACCTCTTGGACTTTCTACGGAACCGTTGGGCAAGCGAGTAATAATCCTTGGTCATTCTTGCCGATTTATATTGCCCCTATTTTGGTGTTTACCTTAGGGTGGCGATTGATTGCTCGTCTTGTGTTGATAGCCAAGCGTGAGCACATCACCTCCATAGCCGATTTTATCGCGGCTCGATACGGAAAATCTCAAGGCCTAGCGGTGGCGGTGACCCTCATCGCTGTCGCGGGCATCTTGCCTTATATTGCACTACAACTGCGTGGCATCACGATGGGGCTGGATGTTGTTGCGCCGACTTTAGCTACCGACCTTGGTTATCAAGATACTCATATTTCGTGGTTTGTCGTCGGTGCTCTGGCGGTCTTTACCATGCTGTTTGGTACGCGCCATGTCGATAATACAGAGCATCATCGTGGCATGATGATGGCCGTAGCGTTTGAATCTATCGTTAAGCTGTTCGCTTTTTTAGTGGTCGGCTTTTTTATCCTTTATCTTGCTTGGGAAAGACCCGATATTCAGTTGTCTGAGTTGGCGGCGAGTACTTATCAATCACCCAATATCGCAACGCTGCTGATTCATACCGCTCTGACCATGATGGCTATTATCTGTCTACCAAGGCAATTTCATACTATGGTGGTTGAGAACGAGCGTGCTCAAGATCTTCATACTGCTCGCTGGTTATTCCCTGTGTACCTTATCTTGATGGGGCTATTTGTTTTGCCCATTGCTTGGGTTGGCCAAGGGCTATTAATGGGGGCGTCACCTGATACGTATGTGATCAGTATTCCTAAGTTTGCTGATGCCGACCATATTGCGTTATTGGCCTTTCTTGGTGGTACTTCTGCGGCAAGTGGCATGGTCATTGTATCGACAATTGCGCTGGCAATTATGGTCTCGAATGACTTGGTGATGCCGCTGTTATTACGTCGAATTAAGCTTGCCCATCGTTCTCATCGTCACCTTTCTGGCTTGTTACTGATTATTCGTCGAGCCTTGATTTGTTTGTTGCTGCTTGGAGCGTGGCTGTTTTATCAAGCTCTGGATAGTATTCATTCCCTCTCTGCGATTGGCTTTTTATCTTTCTCGGCAATTACTCAATTTGCTCCAGCGCTTATCGGTGGGTTGTACTGGCGCTTGGGTAATCGTAAAGGCGTGTATGTCGGCTTGTTGGTTGGTTTTACAATTTGGTTGATTACATTAATGGGAGAGACCGGGTTGCTGGCCGGTGATGCACAAAATAACCTGTTGATATGGGTGATTACGCCCCCAGAAATGTTCGCATCGCTCGATATTGCTAACTCGGATTGGGGTATGCTGATCAGCGTGGTTCTTAATGCCATATGTTTTGTTGCCGTGTCATTATCGACACGCGCGAGCCTAACTGAGCGCTTACAGTCCGCATCATTCGTTGGCACCCCCTTGCCTGAGAGTGAGAATATCAGTCTCTATCAAAGCCGCGTTACGGTGGCTGAGCTAGAGATGTTGGCCTCTCGATTTGTCGGTCGCACGCGGGTGCGCAGCGCGTATCGACAATTCTGGCGACAACAGCAACAAGATGGGCTGCCCAATCAACAAGCATCGGCAGAATTAATTCGCCACACGGAGCGAGTGTTGGCAGGGGTATTTGGTGCTTCTTCGGCTAAGCTCGTGCTGACCTCTGCACTGCAGGGGCGAAATATGCAGTTGGAAGAAGTGGCGACCATCGTTGATGAGGCTTCTGAGCTTTACCACTTTAGTCGCGGCTTGTTGCAAGGCGCGATTGAACATATTGGGCAGGGTATTGCGGTGGTGGATAAGCAGCTTAGGCTGGTGGCATGGAATCGTCGCTATCTGGAGTTATTCACCTTTCCCCCAGGTTTGATTCAGGTGGGGCGACCCATTGCTGATGTGATTCAGCACAATGCAGAACAAGGGTTATGTGGCCCTGGTGATCCCAATGAGCATGTGCGTCGACGGATCTATCATTTAGAGCAGGGCTCACCCCATACGTCTTCAAGAATTAGAGCCGATGGTAGCGTCATTGAGGTGCAAGGAAACCCAATGCCTGGCGGAGGGTTTGTGATGAGCTTTACCGATATTACCGTCTTTCGAGAGGCTGAAAATGCACTAAGAGATGCGAATGAGCGGCTAGAAGTTAGGGTTGTTGAGCGGACAAAAGAGTTAGAAAAACTCAATACACGACTGGTGTTAGCGACACAGAAATCTGAAACAGAATCACATTCTAAAATGCGTTTCCTAGCGGCAGTGAGTCATGATCTAATGCAGCCCCTTAATGCGGCGCGTTTGTTTGCCTCCTCATTGTCGGAGGTGAGTAAAGATAATGAAACTAAAAAGTTATCGTCACACATAGAAAGTGCACTGGGTGCGGCAGAAGAATTAATTGGTGATCTGCTGGATATTTCTCGCTTAGAGTCAGGAAAGCTACAAACCAAAATGCGTGGCTTTGCCTTGTCTGAGGTTTTTGACACATTAGAGGCTGAGTTTAGTGCAATATCGGTCGGGCAAAATATTCGCTTTTCGGTGGTCTCTTCAAGTCTCATTGTACGTTCCGACCCTAAGTTGTTACGTCGGGTATTACAAAACTTTTTGACGAATGCTTTTCGCTATAATCCAGAAGGTAAAGTGGTATTAGGGGCGAGGCGCGTTAATGGGCGTGTCAGGATTGATGTGTGGGATGATGGCATTGGTATTCCTGAAGATAAACAAAAAGAGATTTTTGATGAGTTCTCTCGAGTTGATCAAGCTCGCGCTGATCAAGGTTTAGGTTTAGGTTTGGCGATATCAAGAGGGATCGCTCGTGTGCTTAATCATCAAATATCAATGCAGTCCTGGCAAGACCAAGGAAGTGTTTTTTCAATCACGCTTGATAAGGCGAGCGTGGTTGAATCTATTTTGAAACCTATCCCATCCACCCATAATGAGGCATTGCAGCACCTTAAGATATTGTGTGTTGATAATGAACCAGACATTTTAGTGGGTATGGAGACCCTACTGGCGCGCTGGGGGTGTGACGTCAAAACAGCCTTAGATTTGGTTAGTAGCCTTAAGCATCTAGAAGATGACTGGCAACCTGATGTTATCTTTTCGGATTACCGTTTAGATAATGGTAGGACGGGGTTAGAGGTTCTCCAGCAGTGCCGATTGAGACTTGGCGATTCATTTAAAGGCGTGATCATCAGTGCCGACCGCACGGAAACCATGCTCGAAGGTATCAAATCTAATGGCTTCAGCTTTTTACCCAAACCAGTGAAGCCCCTCAAATTAAGAGCGATGCTGAATCGTCCTTAGTCAGATGAAAGTGATGGGAAGCATAAGTGTCACGATTATGTTATTAAGCTTGCCATTACTTTACCTTATATAACACTTCATTTACCTTGCTTGACAGACTCTTTACAGATGGAGCGTTACGATAGACTCCTCTTCAAACAAGTCAGTTGGAAAGGTGAATATATGAAAAAACTAATAATGGTAGCGTCTATCGCTCTTATGTCTGGAAGTGTATTCGCAGGAAGCGATATCGGTAATACCAAACTTGAAACAGAAAGTTTTCAGAGTAAGCAACAAGCCTATGAAGCTGGTTATCAGTTGGTTGATGAACTCAATGAAATGACCAATGGGGCTTTAGCACACCAATTAAAGTTGAATGGGCACAGTGAAAACATTCAAGATATTGAATTAAAAAACACAGAAATTTCTGTTCAAGAATACGCTGAAAAACAAGGTGTTATTAAATACCGAGCTTCAGTGAACGTAAACTACGAATATGACGCGAAAGATAGTTAAGCTCCGAGAGGTCTTATCTTAGGAATGTGTCGTATTTTTAAGCAAAGAATGCAGTCTGCTTATTAAAGTGAAGGGTATGAATAGAACATACTGACTGCTATTCCGCGCTCTATTTTTGAAGTTCAGCTGAACTTCGGTAAGTAAATGTCAAATACACGGGACAGCCCTCAACGTTGTTGGTCGCATCGTTATTAGCGACATGCTTATAGCGATGGCGATTCAGAGAGTGCAATACCGATAAAACAATGAGGTGTCATCATGAAAAAATTAACATTAATCACCGCGTCTTTACTTCTTTCTTCAGCAGCAATGGCGACGACAACATCACTCGTGGGTGATATTGATTTGCACTCCGATGGTTTTAGTTCGAAACAGCAAGCATACGATGCTGGTTTTCAAATTGTAGAAGATCTGAAGGCGATGCCATCAACGGACTTGGTGTACAAGCTTCGAGTGCATGAAGGTGACTTACTTCGAAATAGTGTGAAGGTTGATGATGCACAGATAACGGTTCAAGAATTCGCGGAAAATCGTGGCGAAATTAAGTATCGCGCTGTTGTCGACGTAGAATACTCTTATAAAGAGCGTTCATAGGCTATTTTGGGCTTAATGGCTTAATGGCTTAATGGCTTAATGGTGAAATAAGAAAGACCGATGTGCAAACATCGGTCTTTTTCGTTGTTAAGCCAACTTTATAGTAACGTTGTTATTGTTTGTCAGTTGATTAATGGTCGTGAGCTTCGCCTGCGCCTTTCGGGTAACGAATAGACTCAACCATTTCTTGTACGTCATTTGGTACTTCAGCGGTAAATTTATTGACCACAATGGATACAACAAAGTTTAGACACATACCCAGTGTACCAATCCCTTCAGGGCTGATTCCAAACCACCAGTTTTCAGGTGAGCTTGCTGCTGGGTTAATGAATTTGAAGTAAATGATGTAGCTTGCAGTGAAGGCAATACCCGTCAACATACCGGCAATGGCTCCTTCCTTATTCATCTTCTTGTAGAAAATACCCAAGATGATGGCAGGGAAGAAAGAGGCAGCGGCTAGACCAAAGGCAAAAGCAACCACTTGTGCAACGAACCCAGGAGGGTTTATACCTAAGTACCCCGCCCCGACAATCGCGACCATTGCTGCAATACGAGCGGCGAGTAGCTCTTGCTTATCGGTCATGTTTGGTCTGAAGCCTTTCTTCAGTAAATCATGAGAGATAGAGGTAGAGATTACTAATAATAGACCCGCAGCCGTTGACAGTGCAGCCGCTAGGCCACCCGCTGCAAGCAATGCAACCACCCAGTTAGGTAATTTTGCCAACTCAGGAGAAGCCAGTACGATAATATCGCGGTTGATCTTCATTTCGTTGCGTTCGTCACCCGAGTAGAACATCTTACCGTCGCCGTTTTTATCTTCCCAGCCGACTAGGCCTGTGCTTTCCCAGTTTTGATACCAACTCGGTGCTTCAGCGGCAGGAACCCCTTTCATGTCGGGACCGTTGATGGTCTCAATCATGTTAACGCGAGCAAATGCGGCAACCCCAGGTGCAGTTGTGTACAGCAATGAGATGAACAGAAGTGCCCAACCTGCCGAGATACGAGCATCACGTACACGTGGCACTGTGAAGAAGCGAATGATGACGTGAGGAAGACCGGCAGTACCTACCATTAGAGCGGCACAGATGAAGAACACATCCACCATGCTCTTGTTGCCTTCGGTATAGGCGGTAAACCCGAGCTCTTCAGTTAATCCATCAAGTTTATCAAGTAGATAAACATCCGTTCCGGTAAGTGTGGAGCCCATACCAACCTGTGGAAGTGGGTTACCTGTCATCATGATAGAGGTGAAAATTGCAGGGACAAGGAAAGCGAAAATGAGAACACAGAATTGAGCTACCTGTGTATAAGTGATGCCTTTCATGCCACCTAGTACCGCGTAGAAGAACACAATACCCATACCGATAATGATGCCGAGGTTAATGTCGACCTCTAAGAAACGAGAGAATACGACACCAACACCACGCATCTGGCCTGCGACGTAAGTGAACGATACGAAGATCGCACAAAAGACGGCAACCATACGTGCGGTTCTTGAGTAATAACGCTCACCAATAAAATCGGGAACCGTAAACTGCCCAAATTTGCGAAGGTAAGGTGCTAAACATAGCGCAAGAAGTACATAACCTCCGGTCCAACCCATAAGGTAAACCGCGCCGTCGTAACCGACGAAGGAAATAATACCCGCCATTGAAATAAACGATGCTGCCGACATCCAGTCTGCGGCTGTCGCCATGCCGTTAGCAACAGGGTGTACACCACCACCCGCCACGTAAAACTCACTGGTTGAACCCGCACGAGCCCAGATAGCGATGCCGATATACAATGCGAAGGTAATACCGACGAGAATAAACGTCCAAGTTTGAATATCCATGTTCTAGCCTCTAGTCTTCTTGTACGTTGTATTTTTTGTCGAGCGCATTCATGCGAGCAACGTAAATAAATATCAGCGCCACGAAGGTATAAATCGAACCTTGCTGAGCAAACCAAAACCCGAGTTTAAAACCGCCAAATTGAATGGTATTGAGGGCATCAACAAATAAAATGCCGGCGCCGTAAGATACGACAAACCAAACCGTGAGCAGTGTACCCATGATTCCCAAATTTTCTTTCCAGTAGGCTTGCGCATGTTCCGATGATTCGAACGCCATGGCCATCTCCTTATTAAGTGGTGTTAACGTAATGTTACGCTTAATAAGGTAGCAGGGTCTTGACTAGAACTCTGTGCAACTTTAGTCGAGCAGTGAAAGCTATAAATGCATTAACTAACAGTGTGTTATGTCTTTGCATGCAAAAAGTGTGATGTTAATTTGCTGTTAAATTAGCCAAAGGTCTAATATTTAACAGTATCAACAAGCGGTGATAGGTCAATTAAGTACACATTAATACACAAGTGCCTTGTAAATTAACGAAGTTGAACGTGAACAATTATGTTTTAATTGCCGTGTTAGTAATAAGTTACAAGCATTGTGGAGAGGAATGAGTGGACGCAGATTCGATTAATAGCCTTTTTTTAACGGGCGCCGTTCTTGTGGCATTGAGCGTGGTCTTTAGCCAGGTGTCAGCAAAGCTAGGTGTCCCGATTCTCGTCATGTTTTTAGGCATCGGGATGCTGGCTGGAGAAGATGGCCCAGGTGGTATTTATTTTGACGACTATTCGATAACCTACCTAGTGAGCAATCTAGCACTGGCTGTCATTTTGCTGGATGGCGGGATGCGTACCCGAGTTGCTAGTTTTCGCGTTGCTTTTTGGCCGTCGATTACAATGGCAACGCTTGGTGTCGCTTGTACCACCACGCTTACTGGTTTGATGGCGATGTGGTTGTTTGACCTCGAACTCTTACAAGGCATCTTGGTCGGCGCTATCGTGGGGTCAACAGATGCTGCGGCCGTTTTCTCTTTACTGAAAGGGCGTCAACTCAATGAACGTGTTGGTGCGACTCTTGAGATTGAGTCTGGAACCAATGACCCTATGGCTGTATTCCTGACCGTTACATTGATTGCGGTTCTTGGTAGTTCAGGCTCTGACTTGGGGGCAACGTTCCTGGTTAAGAGTTTTCTGATGCAATTTGGTATTGGTATCTTCATCGGTTTGGCTGGTGGTTGGTTGCTTTGGAAGCTGGTTAATCGAACACAGTTGCACGAAGGGTTGTATTCGATATTAGTGATCAGTGGCGGCGTTGCGCTACTTGCGCTCGCAAACCAACTTGGTGGTAGCGGTATTCTGTCGATTTATCTGGTGGGGTTATTACTGGGTAATAAACCGACTCGTTCTCGTCATTCCATATTGAGCGTATTGGATGGCATGACTTGGCTTAGCCAAATCGTGATGTTTTTGGTACTCGGTTTATTGGTGACCCCATCCAGCCTGATTGAAATTATGCTCCCTGGCTTTGCATTAGCGTTTGGTATGATCTTTTTTGCAAGGCCAATCTCCGTCTGGTTAGGCTTGTCTCTGTTTAAGAGTTTTGGTGCTCGTGAGAAATGGTTTATCTCATGGATTGGGCTAAGAGGCGCGGTGCCTATTATCCTCGCGGTGTACCCTATGATGGCGGGGCTTCCTAATGCCCAATTGTATTTCAACATTGCGTTCTTTGTGGTGTTGGTTTCGTTGGTGGTACAAGGCGGCACGTTAATGAAGGCCGCAGCCTTAGCTAAGGTCGAATTACCACCTAAACCTGAGCCTATGTCTCGCTCCGGTGTCGAAATATTTCCGACAAGTGAGTGGGAACTGTTTATTTATAAACTGAAACTGGAAAAGTGGTGTGTAGGTGAACCATTACGTAAATTAAAGATGCCGAAAGGTACTCGTATCGCGGCACTATTTAGAGATAACCAGCTCCTACATCCATCAGGAAGTACGGTATTACGAGCGGACGATACGCTGTGTGTTTTGGCTCAAGATAAAGACTTAGACGCGTTAAGTGCCTTGTTTAGTGACGCGCCAGAAGATGAAAGTTTGGCACGATTCTTTGGTGACTTCTTTTTGGATGCTACTGCTAGGTTATCCGATGTATCGACTTTTTATGGCCTAGATTTTGATGACGTTGATGAAGATATGACATTGAAAAGCCTAGTGGAAAAAGAGCTCGGCGCTCAACCCGTGTTAGGTGACAGTTTTGAATGGCATGGATTGCAGTGGGTGGTGGCGGCAATTGAAGAGAATAGCGTCACTAAATTAGGACTTTGTTTGCCTGAAACATTGGACGAGTCATGATTATATTGTGCGTTAGGGTGTGATTGTCGAAAACGATTTATGAATAACTCGATAACCCTTGCAGGGCTATCGAGTTAATTTATTCACTAGCGTCATTAAGTAAAATAACCGCCTGAGTTCGATTTTTTACCCCTAACTTTCTAAATATGGCAGTCATATGGGCCTTGATCGTCGCCTCAGAAACATTCAAATCATAAGCAATTTGCTTGTTGAGTAGGCCATCTGACAGCATGCCAAGAACCTTGTATTGTTGAGGGGTTAGGGTCGAGATTTTTTCAGCCAGATCACTATAAACCGAGTCATCGGAAAGCAATTCAGGCGGAAAGTAAGGTTCTCCCTCAAGGACTTGGTTTAAGGCACCGATTAGCGCTTTCATATCACTTGATTTGGGAATGAAACCAAAGGCCCCATGTATCTTAACTTGAGAGACGATACTGGCTTCTTCACTTGCAGAAATCACCACAATAGGAATATCTGGGTGATCCGCTCTAAGCTGAATCAGACCGGACATACCGTTTGCTCCGGGCATCTTGAGATCGAGCAATATCAGATCGGGTTCTTCACTTTTCTCGAGCAAGCTGAGTAAAGAGGAGAGGGAATCGGCTTCCAATAAATTGGCACCACTTATCGCCATGTGCACCGATTGAAATAGTGCATTTCTAAACAGTGGATGATCGTCAGCGATAATGATGGTGTACGTCGGTTCCATGTTATCTCGATATTTTACAAAAATGTTAACACTATTATTGATGCTCTTGAGATAGCAAACAATTAACTCAATGCAAAACTCTGATGCGAATCGAATTTTTTATTGAGTTAGTTGGCTTTTTCTCAGGTGTTGTAAGAAATCCTCGGCCGGAACAAAGCCTGTGAGTCGGGCGCTGGGTTGAGCTTGCCCTTTAGAGTCCCAAAATTCAATGGTTGGAAGCCCTAGTACATTCATTGCTTTTAGCAATTCAATGTCCTGTGGTTGATTTTTAGTGACGTCGGCTTGCAGTAAGACAAACCCTTTTAATACAGGCTCAACCGATGGGTCATGGAAGGTGTATTTTTCAAACTCTTTGCAAGCGACGCACCAGTCAGCGTAGAAATCGAGCATGACAGGCTTGCCAACCAGTTTGGCTTGCTCAAGAGCTTGATTTAGTTCTGCTACGTTACTTACTCGAGTAAATGAAACTTGTGCTTCTGAGCGAGTATGCAAAGACTCTCCAAACCAATACTGTAAGGCGGGTTGCGCAGAGGCAAAAAGGCCAAGTATGGCCACAATGCCGACAAAGCTTTGTTTCCATCCCCCGAAAGTGAGGGTATTTTTCTGATGATACAGCCAGCCAAACGCAGCAATACCTAACCCAGACCAAAGTACTGTGCTCCAAAGCTCAGGCAAAATACGCTCGAGTAAGAAAATAGGCGCCGCAAGTAGGACAAATCCAAAGAGGGTTTTGACTCGATCCATCCATGCCCCTGCTTTAGGAAGCAGTTTATTGCCAAATACAGCCGCCGCGATAAGTGGGATCCCCATGCCTAAGGCTAACGCATACAAGGTAATGCCACCGGTTAAGAGGTCACCACTTTGTGCGACATAAAGTAATGCCCCAGAGAGTGGCGCGGTCGTACATGGTGAGCAAACAAGGCCAGAAATAGCGCCCATCAAAAAGACACCGACGAGGTTGCCTCCTTGTTGTTGATTGCTGATACCGTTTAACCAAGTTTGAGCTCTGGACGGTAACTGTATGGTGTATAAGCCGAACATGGATAATGCCAGTGCGACAAAGAGAATGCTGAGCCCAATTAATACATATGGGTGTTGCATCGCCGCTTGAAATTGCATGCCAGCAGAGGCAACAATAAGCCCAAGTAAGGTATAGGTTAAGGCCATGCCTTGAACGTAAACAAATGAAAGCCCAAGGGCTTGCTTTTGTGTACGCTTACCCCCCCCTAATACAATGCTGGTGAGGATAGGGTACATGGGTAACACGCAAGGGGTAAACGCAAGACCAATACCCAGTAACAAGAAGAGCGCCGGGGCCCACCATACTTGAGCGAGCTTATCGGTGAGGTCATTGTTTGATGACGTAGTGGTATCAATCGTTGTTGAGCTTGTTGTGATTGGCCTTTGTGGGGCAACGGCAGAGTCATCGAAGTTAAATGGCTCTATCGTAATGGTTCTAGTTTCGGGTGGGTAGCAAAAGCCCGCTTTCGCACAGCCTTGATACTGAACAATCAGTTGTCCCCCTTGCTGATATTTCTCTAGTGGGACCTGGATGAAGAGCGGTTCAGTATAGATGTTTACTTTGCCAAAGAATTCGTCTTCGTATGGCGTACCATCCTCCATTTCAAGAGCGCCTATGGTGACGTTATCGCCACTGATACTGATCCTATCTTGATACAAATAATAGTCATCTTTGACTTGCCAATCGATGAACACCCGTTGCCCTTGTTGGTAGTAATTGAACGGAAATGCTTGATCAACTGGAACAAAGCTATTGGGGGCTTGAGGTGAAAATACCGCACCTGAGTCTTGTTCGAATTGAGCAAGGCTTGGCCATGATATGGCGACAAGAGAAAGTAGGATGAGCTTATAAAGTATTCGTATCATAAGGAAATATTGGCAAGTTCATGTCTAGGGTTATCAAGAGTTATCTTAACCTAAGACAGGCAGATAGGAAGTTTTGTTTCAAATGAAGGATAAAAAAAGAGCTACGTATTACGCAGCTCTTGATGTTTTTCAAAACCACATTCGCCTTTGCTTAGCCGATGAGCAATCCACCAAAAGCAAAACCAAGTGCAACGGCTGTGCTGATCGTAGCGACGCCAGGTAAGAAGAACGGATGATTGAAGACATACTGGCCAATGCGTGTCGAACCCGTGTCATCCATTTCTACTGCCGCGAGTAGTGTTGGATAGGTCGGCAATACAAACAGTGCGCTAACGGCAGCAAAAGAGGCGACCGCTGTCAGTGGGGCGACGCCAATCGCGAGAGCTGCCGGCATAAGTGCGACGGTTGTGGCACCTTGAGAATATAGGAGCATCGACGCGAAGAATAATACTAACGCGAGCATCCATGGGTAGTCTTGCAGTAATGCGCCCGCAAAGTCTTTAATTTCATCCACATGAGCATTAACAAAAGTGGAGCCTAACCATGCGACACCGAGCACGCAGACACAAGCGGTCATACCTGAACGGAAGGTCGCTGCCGCGGGAATCTGTGATGCATCAATCTTGGTAAACAGTGTAATGGCACCAGCGGCGGCAAGCATGACCGTCATGATGGCTTCATTGCGTCCCAATGCTGGATTCTCGATGAGGCCGACAGAGCTTGAGATCGCAGCGGCATAGCAGACGACAAAAGCAATGGCGGCTAAGAAGATATAAGTGGCGGTTTTTGCCGTCGGTAATATTTCACGCTTTTGAGTGGTGTTCAGCTTGATAAGACCTTGAGCAAGACGTTCTTGATAGACGGGATCATCTTTGAGTTCACTGCCCATAAAGTTGGCAACAAAAGCGCCAACCATACAAGCGATAAAGGTGGTTGGAATACAAACCGCAAGCAGGGTCAAATAATCGACACCCATTGGTGCAAGCATGGCAGCGAAGGCAACGACTGCAGCAGAGATTGGCGAAGCGGTAATAGCAATTTGAGAAGCAACAACTGCAATCGAAAGCGGTCGAGACGGACGAACGCCTTGGCCTTTGGCTACTTCTGCAATCACAGGAAGTGTTGAGAATGCCGTATGACCGGTACCGGCAAGTAGCGTCATGACAAACGTGACGATAGGGGCATAAAAAGTAATTCGTTCAGGGTGTTTGCGTAAAAAGTTTTCTGCGATTTGTACTAACCAATCCATACCACCAGCGACCTGCATTGCGGCAATCGCGGTAATAACCGACATGATGATTAAGATGACATCGACAGGAATATAAGATTGGCTGGTAGGAACCCCTAACACGAGGGACAAAGCAATGACACCTGCGCCCCCCGCTAAACCGATACCAATACCGCCGATACGTGCGCCCAAATAAATGAACAGCAGTACCACGGCCAGTTCTAGAGCAATCATAGCAAATCCTCTTATTGTGGTTCGTTGATCCAATCTACAGCTTAGATTGAATAAGAACGTTTATGTTGTGTTAAGTCAGTGTTATCGAGAGTGATGTGTTCGTAATGACCAGCAAAAAGGCCCCCTATAAGGGAGCCTTGAGTGCGGATTATTCGTAGCGCTTGGCTTTATACTGAGGTTTCATGAGATTGTCTACCGAGAAAATGTCATCAAGTTCTTCTTCCGATAACAGACCGCGCTCAAGAACCACTTCTTTAACGCTCTTGCCGGTTTCTGCGCAGATTTTTCCAACGATATCACCCTCGTGATGACCGATGTATGGATTGAGGTAAGTGACGATGCCAATCGAGTTGTAAACATAGCTCTCACAGACTTCTTTATTGACAGTAATACCATCCACACACTTATCGCGCAGGTTTACGCAGGCATTTTTGAGGATCTCTAGTGATTCAAACATGCTTTGTGCAATTACGGGCTCCATAACATTCAGCTGTAACTGTCCGCCTTCGGCAGCAAAGGAAATGGTCGTGTCGTTCCCCAACACTTTGAAGCACACTTGGTTAACCACTTCTGGAACCACTGGGTTAACTTTTGCGGGCATGATTGAAGAGCCAGCTTGTAACTCAGGTAGGTTGAGTTCATTGAGTCCTGAGCGAGGGCCAGAAGATAACAACCGTAGGTCATTACAAACCTTAGACAGCTTGACTGCTAGGCGCTTTAACGCACTGTGTGTCATGACGTAAGCGCCGCAATCTGACGTCGCTTCAATCAAGTCTTCGGCAGGCACGCACTCGAGTCCCGTAACCGCTGAAAGGTGTTTTACTGCTAACTCTTGGTAACCTGGGGCGGCATTCAAGCCAGTACCGATAGCGGTAGCACCTAGATTCACCTCTAGTAAAAGCTTAGAGGTATAGTCAAGATTACGGATCTCTTCGTTAAGCGTGACAGCCCATGCGTGGAACTCTTGTCCAACGGTCATCGGTACAGCATCTTGCAGTTGAGTACGACCCATTTTAAGAATGGTGGAGAACTCTTGGCTTTTGGCTTCAAATGCCCCTTTTAGGTATTCGATCGAGTCCATGAGCTTATGGACACTGTTGTAAACCGCGATACGAAAACCGGTAGGGTAAGCACAGTTAGTGGATTGGCTCTTGTTAACATGGTCATTTGGGTTGATGAACTCATACTGGCCTTTTTCCTTGCCCATAAGTTCTAGCGCAACATTGGCAATGACTTCATTGGTGTTCATATTCACTGACGTGCCAGCGCCACCTTGAAATACGTCTGATGGGAATTGGTCCATACATTTCCCAGTTTCAAGAATGACATCGCAGGCTTGAATGAGGTACTGAGCGACATCTTTAGGTAAGACACCTAACTCGCGGTTTGCTAACGTTGCTGCTTTCTTCGTCATCACCATGCCACGAACAAAATCAGGCACATCAGAAATGGTGGCATTCGAGATATTAAAGTTTTCAATGGCACGCAACGTATGGATACCATAGTAAGCGTCCGCAGGGACATGACGTTGACCTAATAGATCTTCTTCGAGGCGAGTGGCTTTAGCCGCTGTGTTTGGAGCGAGGGTAGAAGTAGCCATACATGGATCCTTAGATAATAGTTCTGCTTAAATTACAGTGTCTTTGCCATATCTGTTTTTAAGAATCCATTCGCCAGAATAATTGGCTGATTTTTACGTCCTGATTTATAGGAAACATATTACTCAAAGTGGCACATAAAAATAGTAGCTGGATCACCTTTTTAACCGAATTTTTGCAGAAACATCATCAATTCATGTGGGATGAGATGAGTATCAAGTTATTCGCTTTCGAGACACAAAATACATACTTTGTAATACTATTTTGTGGTTGCGATCCTTCATTGCGACTGAATTATTTGTGGTTTGCTTCTATGTGCGCGTAAACTGACAATAAAACAAGGAGGACGCTGTGTTTCCGATATTATTATTACTCTTTATTTGTGTGCCGATTATTGAAATTGGTTTGTTTATTCAAGTGGGTGGCTTTTTGGGGCTTTGGCCTACGATAGGGCTCGTCCTCATTACGGCATTTGTAGGTGCGACTCTTGTGCGCAGCCAAGGGCTACAAACCTTAATGTCGGTACAACATCGCTTACAGCAAGGTGAGATGCCTGCGCAACAAATCGTTGAGGGTGTCATGCTTGCTGTCTCTGGGGTGTTGCTGTTGACGCCAGGGTTTATGACCGACGCAATGGGTATGATCGTGTTGATACCTGGACCTCGAGCTATGATTGCGAAATATCTCATGAGTAAAGTGGTGGTCAACACTATGCAGGGCGGCTTTCATCAAGGTGGCGGTCCACAAGGTGGTTTTTATTCGAATGACCCTTTTCAGCGAGGTCCTTTTGATGGCTCACGCCAAGAAAAAGATGACAATACGTTTGAAGGCGAATTTGAACGAAAGGATGATAACGATAGAAACAAGTTGAACTAGCCATTTATGTTATCTCGTTTCAAATTGACTCGACGACGTTGGAATAGCGTATTGATGGCGGCCATTATTCTCTTTATGGGAGTGATGGCGGCACCATCATTGATCAAGCAGTATTTGATATTGCCTCACGATGCCACACCACCTGGCATGATTTTGAACCCAAGCTACTCAGTGATTGAGATAAACGCTGCGGGTCTGCAGCTTTATATCAATGACAAATCTAGCGTATTGGGGGATGAGCAATGGCGAAGCATTCCCGAGCGCTTTGACCGTCAAGCGTCGCAACTTGTGGCTAACTGGCAAGCGATTCACGGCACCATTGTCGATGAATCCACACTCCAGCAATTGAAACCTGCACTGGAGAGCCCTGTGACCATTGAGGTATGGTATCAAGAGGTTGAAGAGCCTCAACGTATCACGGCCTATCGATTTGATCAGTTCTGGTTAATGAAAACCTATAATCAAGAGTGGGTTGCGGTGAGTTTTGATGAACAAGAACTGCTCCCACTCTACGTGACGAAATAAAACTGAGGAACATCATGCCTGAGTTACCAGAAGTTGAAGTATCCCGCCTTGGCATTAGCCCGCATTTACTTGACCAAACCATCCAGAAAATTGTCATTCGCCAGCGTCAGTTACGCTGGTTGATCCCTGAGGAAATTCATCAGTTACATGGTGAAAAAATCCTGACGATTCGTCGTCGAGCTAAATACTTATTGATTGATACGGCTAAAGGGACGGCCATTATTCACTTAGGGATGTCTGGCAGCTTGCGAGTATTGGATACGCCCCCTGAGGCTGAAAAGCATGATCACGTTGATTTGGTGTTAAGTAGTGGCAAGGTGATGCGTTACAACGACCCTCGTCGCTTTGGTGCTTGGTTGTGGTGTGGGCCCGGTGAATCACATGAGCTTTTAGACAACTGCGGACCAGAGCCATTAACCGATGATTTTTCTGTCGAATGGATGATGACTCGAGCGAAGAATAAGCGTGTCGCGGTGAAAACATTTATTATGACCAATGCTAATGTAGTCGGCGTCGGGAATATTTATGCCAGCGAATCCTTATTTCTGGCGGGCGTTCATCCGTTAACGCCGACTCATCGCTTGAAAAAATCCGATTGGACCCGCCTCGTTGCTGAGATTAAAACCGTATTGGCTCAGGCTATTGTCCAAGGTGGCACAACACTAAAAGACTTTTCTCAGACGGATGGCAAGCCGGGTTACTTTGCGCAAGAGTTGCTTGTCTATGGACGTGGTGGCCAACCGTGTAAACAATGTGGCCGTGTGATTCAAGAACTAAAGATTGGGCAGCGAAATACGTTCTTTTGTGAGCAATGCCAAAAATAGCCACGATGGAATGGATTCTCGCCTTAACGCAAGAACCGATGTAAATATAAAAAGGGCTTACCGATATGGTAAGCCCTTTTTTGATATTAAATGCAGACTACTGATAGATTCTTGAGCCGTCGCGCTGTGTCTCTAATAGATATAAGTTCCACATGTATTGCTCAGGTCTTTCTCGGAGTAAATCCTCAATGGCTTTGTTCATTGCTCTCGCATCGGATTCTTCATCACCGGTCGGAAAATCTTCAATCGCAGGCAGAATGTGCACTTCATACTGGCTTGTTTTGTCGTTGTAAGCAGGTAATACAGGGATTACTTTTGCTCGTGACAATCGAGACATCTTACCAAAACCTTTTAGTGTGGCTTTTTCCGTGGCGAAGAAGGGCACAAAGACGGAGTTTTGTGGGCCATGATCTTCATCTGGTAACCAATAGCCGATGTAGCCATCTTTTATTGAGCGAACGAAAGGTTTGACGCCAGCACTACGAGCAAAAATCCGGCCGCCATATTGCATCCGCTGAACATGCATGAGCCAATCTCCAATGGGATTGTTCTGAGGCTTCATGATGGTGGTCACTTTATGCCCTTGTGCGGCGAGCATCACGGCAGGGTAATCGACAGCCCAAGCGTGTGGCGCGAGAATGATAACATTCTCTCCTGCTTCGATTAGCGGTAAAAGGTTTTCTTCACCAATCATGACGCCGCGTTTCTGGTTGTGTTTGGTCGAGCGAACTAAGAACTCAGAGTAACCCAACAGATATTGAGCGGCCTTGGCAAAGGTCTCTTCCACGATATCTTGGATTGCTTGTGGCGATTTTTCAGGAAAGCACTTTTCTAGGTTGATTCGAGCACGGCGAACCACGCGGCCATTTTTCTTGACGATGAATGTAGAAAGGTAACGAGCAAAACGATCGCGAGGCTTTGCAGGAATAAACGCTAAGAACACCGCCAATAAGATGCCTAACCAAGTTCCCCAGTGTTTCGGATGCAGAAACGACCATTGAAAACGAGGATTGTAGAGATGCTTCTCAGTGTTATTTTGGTTGCTCATAGCATCCCTATTGATAGCGAGAGTTAGTGAGTGAATGGTCGGGTAGAGACTTAAAGCGTTTGTGCATCCAAAGCCACTGCTCGGGGGCTCGCAAAATAACGTCTTCAATGTAACTATTCATATAAGCGGCGGCGGCGATATCGTCTTTTTGAGGGTACTGTTCTTCAATCGACTGATTCGCAATGATCTCGTATTTTCCATCAGCATTCCTAAACCCCGAACCAGGGACAATGGCGCATTTGCTCGTTTGGGCTAGGATGCTGGTGCCAGTGGTGGTACAAGTTTCTTTAACGGCAAAGAAGGGCACAAATACGGATTTGTTATGACCATAATCTTGGTCTGGTAAATAGAAAAGGCGATGGCCTTGACGCATGACTTTAATCATTTTTTTAAGGTCGGTGCGGTAAATGAGTTTGTTGCCATTGCGTGTGCGCCCACGATATTGAATAAATTCATACGCAGGGTTACTGTGTGGTCGATAAGCACCATAACCAGGGAGACCTAGAACGGCAAAAGCCCGAGCTGTTATTTCTAAATTCAGTGCATGAACACAGCATAGTAATACGCCTCTGTTATTCGCCTCATGCTGCTTGAGAGCATCAATGTTATTCACTTCAAGCAAGCGCTTAAAACGCCAAGTTGGCCAAAACCACGTAATACCCGTTTCAATAAGGGCCATTCCTGAGTTCTTGAAATTTTCCTCAATAAAACAATCTACTTCTTGGTTTGTTTTTTCGGGGAATGCGAGTTCTAAATTTCGACGGGCAATATCAGCTCTTTTACCCCCAAACCGCATTCCAAATTTACCAATGCCTCGACCAAGCTTAAACAATAATGCGTAAGGCAGAATATTAACAATCAGTGCAAGTAGTCCAAAGCCGATCCAAACACCCCAGTGTTTTGGATGCAGTAAGGAAAACGTAAAGTCAGGTTTCTTATCTATTTTCATAAGGCTTACTGTAGTTGTAGTTTTAGAAGTGCCCAATACTCATCAAATGTTGCGGTGGGTGAGTATTTAAAATCAGAGCGAACAAAGCGATTTAGGCTGCCTTCAACCTGCCCAAGGAGTTGAGCTGCGAGAATTTTATCATCGACAGGAAAGCTTTTTCCTTCACGAATCTTACGCTCACGTAAGATTTGACGTAAAGATGTCTCAATTCTTTCATAGAGCTGATTGATACGTTCGCGTAATCGTTCATTCTCAAACATTAGAGCATGTCCGGAAAGTATGCGACTTAAACCCGGGTTGCGCTCAGAGAAAACGAGAATGAGCTGCAATACGAGCTGGATACGAGTCAGCGTGTCTTTTTCTTCGTCGAGAATACGATTGATACGAGACATTAAGGACTCCTCAATAAACTCTATCAGCCCTTCAAACATGCGAGCTTTGCTTGGAAAATGACGATAGAGCGCAGCCTCAGAAACCCCAACCTGCTTGGCAAGTTTGGCGGTAGTGATGCGCGAGGTGCCCTCATTAGACTCTAGCATTTGTGCTAGGGCCTGTAGGATTTCCTCTTTTCTATTCGACTTTCTCGTAACGGACATAAATCCTATTCCTTTTGATTACAGCAATGCCTATGTGCGCGTCATAATAACGATAGGCGACAGGTTAGTGTACCTAAGGTCATTTTATCCACGTAGCGTTAGATATTAAATGGTTGAGCCAGTTAACAATCTCATTTTGAGCGTCTCATCGTGATCACTGGCTATACCCATGAGTAAGATTGACACCTGAAAGAGGGGTCAGTCGGGTGACATTATCTGGGTGACCTAGTTATGATTCACCCTGTGAGAGCTGCTCGGCGATCGTGGATACGATTATATGACTGAGTTCAGTTTTTGTCGCACAGCCTAATAATTGCTGACCACCTTTCCAATACACGGTAATCGCATTTGTATCACTGTTAAAGCCTTGTCCCTCGATAGACACATCATTTGCACAAATCATATCCAGATTCTTGCGTTTGAGCTTATCAAGTGCATAGGCCTCGACATCTTGTGTCTCCGCCGCAAAGCCGACAGTAAATGGACGCTGGCTCTTCATGGAGGCGACAGAAGCAATAATGTCAGGATTTTTGACCATATCAATATTCATGCTATCAACGTGGGTTGTTTTTTTAAGTTTTTGTTCGGCAACATTCGTCGGTCGGTAATCAGCGACAGCGGCGCAGCCAATAAACACATCGTAGTTTGACGCTTGGTCAGTGACCGCGCTCAGCATATCATCTGCACTGACCACATCGATGCGCGTAATCCCATGTGGTGTGGCAAGTGAGACGGGACCACTAATAATGCAAACCTCTGCCCCTTGTTCACGAGCGGCTTTGGCAAGGGAATAGCCCATCTTCCCCGAGCTATGGTTTGAGATGTAGCGCACAGGGTCAATCGCCTCTCGGGTGGGACCTGCGGTGATCAACACCCGCTTACCTACTAAGGGTTTTGCTGCAAAGAACGATTCACACTTTTCGACAAGCTGCATCGGTTCTAGCATGCGGCCTGGCCCGACATCACCACAGGCTTGTTCTCCTGCTGCCGGTCCCCAAATAGACATGCCTCGGCGCGCTAAAGTGGCAATGTTTTCTTGTGTTGCGGCGTTCAGGTACATTTGTTGATTCATGGCAGGCGACACGGCAATAGGTGCATCACTTGCTAGAACGAGAGTCGTGAGTAAATCATTCCCCATACCGGCGGACATACGCGCAATCAGGTCGGCCGTCGCCGGAGCCAGTAGAATTAGATCGGCCCATTTCGCCAGTTCAATGTGACCCATGGAGGCTTCAGCTGCTGGGTCGAGTAGGCTATCAGAAACGGGGCGACCAGAAACGGCTTGCATGGTTAATGGAGTAATGAACTCTTTTGCTGCTTTGGTCATCACCACTTGGACTTGTGCGCCTCGCTCAATGAGTCTGCGAGTCAACTCTGCACATTTATATGCGGCGATACCGCCACTGATTCCAAGTAGTATTTTCTTTCCCGCCAATGTTTGCATAACCAGCTCCTTAAATTTTGCTGCGGCTAAGATAGCAAATGCGTCCTGATCCCGCTACTTTCAAGGGACTTGCCAGTGCCGAACGATATAAGGAAACATCATTATTACAGGAAAATTGAGTTCCCCTCGCGTTTAAAGTGTGAGCCGCTTTCTTTCTTTGAGTCGTTAAGAAATAACGAGTGAATTCGTTATTTATCCATTAAAGAGATGTCAGTATGGGGCTAAAGTTATTACCTTCAGAATCACTCCCTCGAGAAAAATTGCTGCAAAAAGGCAGTGGCGCATTAACGGATGCAGAATTGCTAGCGATTTTCTTGCGTACCGGTACGCAAGGTATCAATGTGATTCAATTATCTGATGCGTTAATCAACGACTTTGGATCACTTCGTGCGCTTTTTTCTTCATCGCAGGATGATTTTTGTCAGCGAAAAGGGTTGGGTGTCGCCAAATATGTGCAACTGCAAGCGGTACTTGAAATGAGTAAGCGCTATTTGTTAGAAGGCTTGCAAAGAGGGGGTGCGTTGCAAAGTGCGGAACAAACCAAGCGTTATCTCTCCACAATGCTTCGAGACCGCCAGCGAGAAGCCTTCTATGTACTTTATCTTGATAATCAGCATCGCTTAATTGCCGATGAGGTGATGTTCGAGGGCACCATTAATGCTGCGTCTGTATATCCAAGAGAGGTGGTGAAATGTGCGCTTTCTCATAATTCGGCCGCCGTGATTCTGGCACAAAAATTACCTGATAAACTACATACTCATAATTAACTTTTAAAGTTGAGAATACTGTATACGCTGTTCGTATGCACAGTATTGGATTTAGTATGTCTAGTAACGATAAAAATCAAAAAAAGCTCATACGAAAAGAGATAGAAATTTCAACTATACCTAACTTCGTTTACGAGAAACCACTGGTATCCATTGATGATAATGGAGAACCTCAAGTTACATACCGTGCCAATGGCAATAAGATCCCCGTAAAGAAACTCCCTTTACTAAATATCACTGGGTATAGCGATAAAGACAAACTAGTCAGCTACCAACCATTAGACATGGTTAATGAGTTCTTATTGTCAAAAGCAATCGATGATGGCGTGCTTGAGCTTGGTACAGATGCACAGGGGCTTGCCCATTACTTCAGTTTTGTATTAGACAAACAGGCAGAGTGGGATGCTAAATACGATAAAGAGGACTTTGACCCTCTCTATGATGATCCCCGCTCAGAATGGAATACCTTTCCTCGTAATAAACAGGAACGATTAACCTACCAATATCGAGATGGAATCAAACAACTCGCTATTGAGGGTGTATTGGCTAGAACAACGGCTAGGCAATACATGAGCAGTGTCGTTGGTTTTTATAAACACTGCCTTCGTCAGGGCGTCCGCTTTAATAACCCTCCTTTCCAATTTGAGACAGTGAATATCCATTTTGAGGCGTCTGCATCCAGTATGAAAGCATACCAACGTAAGCAGGTGCACACGACGGATATGCGGATTAAGTTTACTAAATCATCGCGCAGTGGCGGCACAAACCTCAGTAATCTACGCCGTGACTTAAAACCGTTTACCAATAATGAATGGAATATCCTGCAAACCATCTTAATGAAATCCCGCAGGGTGGTTCGTCATGGTGACAACAATAAACTGCATTCATTGCCGATTGAGTTCTGTCTGCACCCCATAATTTGCCGTAATACTGGATTGCGGAGAGAAGAAGCAGCGAGCCTTCACTTAGGACAGATAGTTAACCCCGAAACTATGATTCAGGACGGCAAAGAGGTGTTTAAAAAGCCTGTGATGGATTTGGGTGTTGGTGATAAGTATAAATCACTCACAAAGACGGCTGAGGGCTTTGCAGAGAATAATAAAAGTCGGGTTACCATTATCCCCGCCACATTGATGAAGATGCTTTACGATTACTCTCAGTCTGACAGGTATCAAAAGCGCCTGGAGAAATTCAAAGCATGGTGCAAGGAGCAGAAAGAAGAAGGAAATACGCATTTCTTTGAGGGAGATGATGCGATTAACCCCAAGCTGGAATACTTGTTTATTACCCAATCAGGGAAACCGATGTTTACGCGGCTACAAGACTTTACCGGGCGCTGGGTGGAGATACGTAACACTGCAAACCTAACCCGAGGTCTTGACCATCCTATTGTCGGCTCCCTACATAATTTACGCTCAACGTTTGCCGTGAATATCTTCCGTCACCTTTTAAATAAAAAAGATGACTATGGCAACCCGTTAATCACACCCGATGAGGCATTGGATAGGGTATCAATCTTACTTGGTCACGAAGATAGGTCGACGACGATAGAATACCTGAAAATAGCACAAGATATGCCTTCCGCTGATGAAATCTACGAGGACGTACTGGACTATATTGGCGCTTTTGATGATCTAGAGGGGGCATTATGATTCAAGGTCGAAAACGTACCAAAATTGCGATAGAGAATACCCGAGCACCAATTATCCCACTTCACTTTGAAGATATGGTTTTAGACAATGGTAATGGCATAAAATCTCACATTTATCGCCTGCGCTATCGTAACGTCCCGACAGTAAAGCAAATTAGATCAGGGAATGAGGTGTTAGCAAATCGGGATGATATTGTCAGGGAAATTTACCAAAGGCTAAGCTTCCTACCTCACAAAATAACAAAGCAGCACTACTTTTCTGGGCTTGTTAGTTACTTCCGGTATCTTGACGGAATTGGTTATAACGGTGACCTTTTCAGTAATGCAGCCATGACTGATAGCATTAAACACTTCAATAAATTATCCGAAAAAGGCTTGCAGATATCGGAAGCAATGCGGATTAAAGACGGCTTGTCAGTGTTATTAAAACTGTGGAACCGAGAAGCCGACGTTAAGGTGCTACCGAACGTTGCAAATAGATCTTCTGCTACGAATAAAGCGTTCCATATAGAAACAGAGTTGAAACCATTATCCAAGATATTGGTTAGGGGAGCGCTGGCCTTTCAGGAAGCAATTGATAAAAATGGTCTGCTAGATATTCATCCGTTTTTTGATGAAGAGCTTTTTTCTGAGCAAGCGAAGCTCCAAGGATGGACACCACCGCTAACTGCAAATAAGAAATATGGTTTCAAGCAGTGCATGATCCCCGTGCCTGGAACAATAAAGAACAGCTCACTTTCACTTGAGCGACTTCATCGACAGGTTTTTTATAACCAGGCATCACGCAATTGGTTTTTCGTGCTCTCAATGCTGACAGGCATGAACAAATCAGTGCTCGCCAACGTGCAGCATAAGGATGTTTCATTCAAAAGTATTGGTAGTGGACGGTTTGTTTTTGACGGTGAAAAATCCAGGGCTGGCTATAAGGATTTGGATAATACCGCTGGCTTTAGCCTGAGAACCAAAGAACTGCTCAACCGATGGCTAGAAACGTCTAAATTGATGTTCCAAACACTGGGGATCCCGATTGCAAGTGAACTGCCGCTTTGCCCTTTCTTTAGCGCTAGTGGTGAGATTTGGACATTCGGCACACATGGTACAAATCTTAGTTATATCAATACACAACTTGAGAAAATAACGGGGTTAACGGTTACTGCAAGCCGATTCAGGGCCACAAAATCTGATGTACTGATGCGAGTCACTGAAGATATATTCCTTGTGTCACAGGGGATGAATAATACCGTGAATGTTGTCGCTAAACGGTACTCTAGTGGTGTCCAAGCAGACCATGATAATAACCTCAATGCCACGTTTAGTGCGTTAAGCGCTATTGCCAAAGGAGAGGAGATTGGTAAAGCCATCGAGGATGCTAAGGCGATGCGCAGCGATATTTTATCAGATTATGATTATAAGAAATTGCGTACCCGCGAAAGCAAAGAGCAGCCATTAATGACAACACCCAGTGGTATCAAATGCGCGGGGGCAACACCAGAGAAGCTTGTTGCTGAAGCGAGGCGCATGAAGCAGTTGGGCATTGATTTTTCCAAAGATACGGGCCGTTGCTCGGATTTTCTTGCTTGCTTTGATTGTGACAGCCATAAATTGGTGGCGTCAGAAAATGATATCTGGTTGATGTTGTCTTTTTTGGAGCAAATTGAAGACCTTAAAGAGATAGTGGCGAGTAATTCCGCACCTAAGGGTGAGTATTTCGTTGTGGAAGGTATGTTGAAAAAAGTTCTTCTCAGGCTGAAACAAAAAGCACCTAAAAACTACGCTCAAGCAAAACAAAAAGTGGATGATGGTGATTACCACCCGCTTTACCAAGACAGAGCCAGCGCAAGCCAATTTTTTAAGGGATAATTTTATGTCTGAACAGCCTATACAGCTTCGCCCAGAATTAGCCGGAAATCCGTATGTATCGTTTGACTCTTACGGGAACGGAGTGTCACGTGTCTTTGATCTAGAGTGGGACTTTTACGCACTAAAACAGAACAAAAAAATAATCTCTTTTGGCAATATTGATGAGAAGTACCGCCAAGATATTCAGTCTTACCTCTATGCATTGATGCAGTGGCAGAAGAAAGAATCAAGCTCTGATTCACATGCACCGGTTGGTTCGTTAATAAATATTAGGGCTCGTTTGAACACCCTCGCAACACGCTGGGGAAAAAGTGAATTCAGCTTACTTTCGAGCGAACGAGAATGGAAAAAACTCACACAAACATTACATGGGGTTGGGCGTAAAGCAACGTGCAGTCATCTTGCCACTGTGATTAATGCAATGTACAAAGCGGGTCTTGTATCTCGTTATGTCTATAAGCGAGACTATATTCAGTGGGCTAAACCTGATGCTGGTAACGGTCAATCCATCGCATTTCCTGAAGCTATTCATGTCAGTATTTTAAAAACTGTGGTTGAGTTTGTAGAAACCTACCACCCCTACCGCCATCAAATTTCCGCGGCCATGGAGAAGCTCTACACTTATCAAGATGAAATGCACAACGCTAAGCTTAAAAAGCTACGTGTGAGTGCCCTAAGGCGTACACAAAAGAGTGCACTCGATGACAGGATGTCTCGCATAACACGCCAATGGCCTGAACGAAAAACCATTCCTAATTTCTCATTTGACAGGGGAGGCTCATGGTTGAATACATTGCTCAAGATGTGCTTTATCTGTGTGGGGTTATTCTCAGCTGCCCGAAAGGAAGAGTTACTCTCCATGAACAAAGAGAGTTATGACAATTCAACTGCTGCCGTACCCAAGGTCTCAGGGTTTTCTACAAAAGGAAACAAGGGTGAAAGAGTTTATACGACTTGGAATACTGCCCCTATTGCAAAGCTGGCACTGGAGCTAGCTTTTGATTCCATGCAAGCCACGAGAAAATATTGGTTAGAGCTACTGGATGACGGTTACCAAAATGGTCTGTTAACCAAAGGAAAATATAATGCAATGCAACAAGACCTAGAGAGTGCCTTCGTTTCTTCTTCGATCCCTTATGGCTGCAAAGCACTCATCAATAAAGTGTCGCTAAAAAGTGGGGATGGGGGTGGATTAAATTTGAAAGCGTTCAACATTAATGCGACCGAAGAAGACGTTGAAGAATTTGACCTTTTGAATCCAGAACGCGCAGGAAGCTTAAAAATCGGAGGAGGTTTACCAAGGCTTAGTCCACATGATTTACGACGAAGTTTTGTGGTCTTTATGGTAAAAAAACGTCTGGGGAACGTACTTACAGTAAAGTACCAGCTTAAACACCGCAATACTAACATGTCTAACTGGTATGCGAATTACTTCGAACTAGCGCGTACCAACCAACTGCTGATGGATACTCGGTTAATGAGTGAGTTTGATGCAGCTATTGAAGCATCAACAGTGGATGCATGGGATGAAATTTACAATGTATCCGTTACCTTAAGCGGTGCAGAAGGTGAACGCATAGCCAAAAATAAAGCAGAGCGACTGGCACAGGGTGAAGAAATAATTATGTCCCGAGATGAATTGCTCTCTTTGGTAAGGGCGGGTGAAAAATCCATTGTATTGCTGCCTACAGGTGGCTACTGCACCAACCGTAATTGTGAACGTCTTTGCTCCCTGATGGATATTGTTGAAGCCCCTTGTGATCATAAAGTAATCACTGATAAAGCTGCGAAAAGTCTATCGAGGGAACGGGATAACCTCATTGCTTCATTTCGAGCAATAAATGACATGGGTGACCATGCCAATGAATTAATTCTGGATGCCAGAAAGAAGAAAATACAATCTATCGAGCCAACATTGGTCAAACACGGCATTCCTTTTGATAGCTTCAATGATGATATTAAGGCGGTATGGACATGAAAGTAGAATATAAGGCAACTAGCAAGGCTGAGGGACTGCTTGTTAATGCATTTCAGCGTTTATTAGATGGTAAGCCGATTCATGTAAAAGCAGCGGGTAAGCTTACGTTGAACCGTATCAATAATGAAGCGCAGCTTGGCAATAGCTATGTCCATAAGTTCAAAGCGTTCGTGGCCTACGCGAAACCTATTATCGATGAATACAACCTCAACCGTGATAGGGCGATGATAACAGGTTTAGATATTGAGCTAGATGCCCCTTTGCCTGAGCTTGATAGGCTAAAACACGAATTAAAAAAAGCCAATGAACTTAAAGATAAATACAGGGTGCAACGTAACAATGCTGTTGAAGCCCGAAAGCAGTTAGAGGCTGAAAATGCGAGACTTTGTTTTAGAGTGTTTGACCTACAGCAAGAGTTATTGGATGAAAACTCAGTTGTGACGCCAATCAAGTAAAATGTTTACACGGTCAAAGTGTAATGGGGCTTAGGTTCATCGTTTCTGTGCAAAAGCCTGTTGCAGAAACGAGCCAAGGCATTTGTGGATAATTCTGAGTTACGTCGTGTTCGCATGGTTCTGGACAACAGACTAGCTTTAAATTATTATATCGCACACGGTACTGTAAGTGGTGGAAGTAAATAATGTACTATGCGATTTTACACTATCTATACAAAATACGTGATGCAGTCCTGTTCGTGACCTGTTTGCCATTCGTACTGGCTTGGATGCTACTGAAGCTCATTGGGAAGATATATATGTTCCCCACATTGTTGGCCGCTCAGAAGACAGGAGAAAACTTCGTTACAAACCTAATGTTTTGGCTAAATATTTTCTTCGGCTGGACTCTTATCGGTTATTTCATCCTGCTCGCCGTAGCGCTTGCATTGCCCATGAATCGTGCGCTTTAATCGGAAAAGCATGCGCTCCCCCGAACGTATCAACTTCGCCTTAAATTAATGTTTACTTCGATTGTCAAACTTTGAAGGGCAGTAGATTATCAAATTCGTTCTAGCACACTTTGGGGCATTTCAGAGTTAGAAAGCAAGGAAAGGCTCTGAGACAGACCTTTCCTTGATTTCGGAAGAACTAATTCGGTCAGTCTCGCTTCTGTGCAGCTTTAGTAAATAGTATTTGTTTGAAGTGGCATCGTAGATTGATAAAAGCGAGCTCTCTGGTTACAAAAAACCTCCCGATAATCCTCGCGAGAATCAACAACAAAAACCACTCTCAGATTTTTGATGGCTCTCACGGTTAACCTAGAGCGTAACCAACCCGAAAAACGGGAATCTTTTAAGACGTCCACACCGAAAATCCATAAAAACTTAGGGTATTCGTTTTCCACAATTAATTTATTTAGAGTTTCTGACGTCATAAAGTCATGCTTGTAGTCATTTAAATCAATGCTCTGTACAGTAACCCCTAAAGACTTATTAATTTTGTTGATCTTTTGAACAAATGAATCTGAAAGGTTTACACTAAACACATGCTGCATGTACATATGTAGGGTCCATGTGCACCTAACAGAACGTTCTATGCCGAGACCAAAATCATGATACCCCGCACCCAACTCATCAAGTTTTTTTAAATTCACTGAGGTTTGAACCCTTATCATTTGATTTAGAAAGTGCTTCTGGCATATTAATGGTCACATACGGGATGGATTAGTAAATTTAACTACATAGTTAGAGTCTTAGTCATAAGGAAAGGTAAAGGTTCAGCGTACAATACGAGAGCTATGACAGCAGAGAATAGGATTCTCGCCCCTCCCCCCCGATTTACAGATGCATTACCGTTGAGTACGCTGTTAAGTACAAGTAGCCAGAAAGCATAAAACTGCGACATTAACAACCAAATCACTGAGACGTTAATTTTTCCAGTAACATCACCTTTTCTTCATCACTCAACTTATCAATTGCACACGCTAACTCTGCACTTAACTCGCTCCGACAGAAAAAATAGTTCAGCGGCACATCTAACTCTTCAGCCATACGTTCAAGCGTACCAATATCCGGTACATGCCTACCTTTTTCGTAATGATTCATGCGGCCACTTGCCGAGCTTTGTTCCATACCGATTTTCACCCCTAAATCTTTTTGGGTGATTTTGGCTTTTTTACGCGCAGCTTTGAGCCTCGCTGGGATTGGGTTGTTTTTTTGCACTTAGACATTTCTTATCAACCTTTCGATAACTTAGATTGTCTAAGTTTTACTGATTTTTGTATACTTAGCAATCCTAAGTTTGTAAGTGTATGAATGTTCAAATGATGCAGTCCAAAAAAATTAATGCTCACATGTTTAACCTATTGATAAAAAAAGAGATGGATGACTTCTCGGTGACAGAAGCAAGGGATGCTTTGATGGAGCTTGGTAAAGAGTTCAAAAATTTAGAAGAGACAAGGAAATATGTGTATCGGCAAATTTTGGCGTTTGAACGCAAAGGTTGGTTAGTCTCAACGGGTCACAGCAGAGCCAAAAAATACCAAAAAACCGAGTTACTGAAGTCTATCTCGGTGGTTCCGCGCAAGTTAAAAAATGATTCACGCCAAGTGGCGCTATCTCAAACGCATCAAGAAAGCGTTGATTTAAAAATTCTGCTAAAAGAGAAAAACAAGTATGAAGGCGAGCTTGCCATCGTGCTGGGTGAGGTTGAGGAATATCAATCGTTGATGGAGCGTTTTCCAAAGAAAACAGATTTGTTCCTGCCCATGTTTACTGAAAGCAAAGACCATTCAGCTAAATTGTTGGGCAAGATTAATGCCCTCTCTAAAGTTCTTCTGGCCTCAAAATCTGGGGTTTCTACTTCATGTTGAGGTTGTGGCAATCTGAGTGTGTTGCTCTAGCGATTGAAAAGTACAAAGCGTCAACGGGGCATTTCTTTTGTCAAGCGACTCCCGGTGCGGGAAAAACGGTAATGGCTGCGGAGCTGACGAAGTGTTTAATCCAAGAAAATAAGATAGACCTCGTACTTTGTTTTTCGCCGTCCTCTACCGTCGCGCTTGGGATTAAAGAGACATTCTCTCGGCATTTAGACTGCTCTTTTGATGGTGGTATGGGAGCGATGGGAGCTTCCTATACTTACCAGTCTATCCGCTTTTTAGACGATGCGTTTTGGAACACAATCAGGAAGTACCGCGTGCTTGTTGTGTTTGATGAAATTCACCATTGCTCTTTTGATGAAGAAGGTCGTTCCAATGTTTGGGGTGAACAAATCCTCACAAAAATTCAAGGTTTGGCTCGTTATACATTAGCACTATCCGGAACGCCTTGGCGCTCCGACAGTGTGCCTATTGCGATGACAGAATATACTGCCCCTGATGGACTGTTCTTATGTGATTATCAATATGGCCTAAAACGCGCCGTTCAGGAAAAAGTGTGTCGTGCTCCTAAGATTGTATTAGTCGATAGTGAGCATCTTTCTCTAACGGAAGGCTCTGAAATCAAGAAGTTTGCCTCTATTTTTGAGTTGCTTAAGCAGTCTAACGTTTCCTACCGGAGTGTGATTCAAAACGAAGCAGCGATGAACTATTTACTTGAATTAGGGTGTCGGAAACTTGCTGAGATACGTTTGTGCTCCCCACGAGCCGGAGGGTTGATCGTCGCCGCATCGGTGCAGCATGCCAAACTCATTCAATCATTACTCATTCAACATCTTGATCAGTCGGCTTGTATTGTGACTTATCAGCATGAGAACCCGATAGAAGAGATACAAGCCTTTCGCCATTCCAATACCCAGTGGATAGTGAGTGTTGGAATGATCAGTGAAGGTACGGATATCCCTAGATTGCAAGTATGTTGTCATATGAGCGCAATAAAAACTGAGTTGTATTTTAGGCAGGTGTTAGGGCGAATTTTGCGAGTGAATACCGCGCCAAATCAAGAAGCATGGCTATTCACCTTTGCCGAAGAAAGCCTAATAGGGTTTGCAGAACGAATTGAGCAAGATATTCCAGATACGTGCACGTATTTAAAACAAAACACAAAGGAGTTAAATCATTTCACAGCTGAGCCAAAAGATAACCTAAGTACAATTACTGGCAAGGCTCCATGTCAAACGGACAGCAACCAATTAAATTGGCGCGACTTAGAAGCAGTGCCAGAGAGATTATCTAGCTTACCCTTATCACAAGAGGAATTGAAACTTGGCCAGTTTAAGCAACGTGTCATTTCGGCATTTTTCGACAGGTTGTGAAATGGTTAGCTTAGGTAGCTCACTAAAAAGTGGACCTCGGGTAGGTTGCAGAAGAGTGGTTAACAGTTAAGGTCAATAACTTGCCTTAAACATCTTATACTTCCTACTTAGTTTTTCGTGAGGATCCATTTTTAAAAGTAATGGCGAAGTTCTTACATGCTGATGTGAAGCAAGGAAGGAGTAGGAACTGTAACACATTCTCATTAAAGCTATTGGAAGCTATTTCCTTAATGGAGCTGGCGATCCTCAGATTTAATTACGTAGTTTACAGCATTAGAAAGTACCAGTTCGTCATACTGAATCGTCAAATCAGTTTCAGCAAGCACGATAAGAAGCAGTACATTACTTTCAGACAAGTCATTCATCAAGTGCCAATCTATTTCTCTTTCATCGGTGCACATCACAGCTTAAATCATCATGCAAAAGAGTTCGTTTAAACCATTATTCCAATGCAATTTTACGCGATGGATGTGTGCTAGGAGGATAGCTTTAGTATTCATTCAACAATAATAGCGGCTTATTTCTATTAGCGAGTATGGCATTTGACTTTAGTATTGTGACATATGAGACGCGTGTAGGCGATATCATTCAACTCATTCCTGGACAAAAGCAAGCTAGCTCCTTTGCTCTAGATTTTGAGGTTTGGATTAGGAAATATATGGCTAACTCTCTAATGAGCAAGAGCCAGCCAGTATTCCTCTAAATTCACCATTCAAACCGTTCTTCTGATTGTCTTGACTCTAACTCTTCGTCGGCTCTTTCTCGTTCTACTCTTTTTTCTAGCTTGCTAAGTATCATTTTCGTACTTTCTACAACATCAGGGTTTTCATGGGAAAGAAGCTCCTCAAATATTTCAGCTCTTTGTTCAATTACAGATGCACATGAACCACTCCAAGACATCGGGATTGCTGCCCTTTCGAAAGCTTCAATCACTAACAACGGTTCAGGACTTTCATTGACTAGCGCGTTTGCCAAGTCGGTTAGTTTAAGGTGTTCACCATTCTTTTCATATGGAGTGATCGATGATGCTAGAGTTTTAAATCTGTATATTGGTGATTCCTTGCACCAAGCTATAGCTTTATCAATAGGGAGCTTGGAGAATGGGCTTGTTTCTCTAGATAAATGACTCGTTGCGATTTGATCAGACACATTGTCATCCTTGAGAAATACATCTAAGGCTTGGGTCGGCTGTAGTTCGATTAAAGTTGATAGAAACTCCCCATAGTCAAAAGCAGAAACTTTATAAGTAGCTATGCCTTCAAACAATTTTTTGAACAGAGTGTTAGCATCTTCCCCAGCCTCATCTTCCAAAAAACACATTTTAGCTATCTGCGTCAAAGAATAATCTCGACCACCATAGTCTCGTTGTTCTCGGCTATAATCATGCTTTAGTAAGAACTCCCTGCATTTTTTAATCAAATCCACACTAGGAGCATAAATGGCTTGTCTCTCCAATCCATGAAACCTCATGGTTAGTATTTCAATAACTGCGCTGTGCCCATTTGGTTGCAACCAGAGCAAATCCAAGATAGTAATTAAATCAAAGTCAGATATTGACTCATGCCGTCTACCAGATGCCATATTTCGGTACATCCAGCTCGGAGAAGTATTGTTTTTTAACGATGTTATGAGCCTACCTACAGCAACTTCATCTATAGGACAATCAAACTGCACCAATGGGTATATCTGACTTAGTCTATCGCTGTTTAATAAGTAATCTAAAATCAATTGTGCTTTATCAGAGTCATTATCGTAAACGTATCTAACAAAACCTCCGACAAAGTTCGAGTTTACTTTTTCGATATCTAGCTTTTCTAGGCAGGTGGCGATATCCTCCCATACCTTTTCAATATCATCTATTCCGCTCGCAACTCCATAACCAAATCTAAATAGGTGGTTGTTAGTACTCATAGTTGTAAGAATCCGAGCTAACTTGTTTATAAGATAGTTATAATGTTCTTGAGCAACATGTGTGCCTAGTTCTTCTGCGAGTTCTTGAGCTTTTTCATAGCCCCATTTTACCGTTTCACCTTCTTCATTTATCTCATCAAGACCGAAGTAATCATGGTTATCAGCAAATACATATAGCTCCATTTGACCATCTAGATCTTGAGCCGCAATAGTTGCCCTCAACATTTTAAGTCGGTTTTTATGCTCTTTCGTCATTGATGCTGAATCAAACCGCAATGTTGCCCCTAAAGCCAGCCAGCCTCGTGGCCATCCCCCTTTGCTACAGAAGCTTTTGGATATAGATTCGAGATCATCGTGTAGTTCAGCTATTTTCCACAGCCCCCTAATATGACTAGCAAAAACCTCTTTGATACGCTCATCAATAACATTATCTGACGAAGCAAGATTCCGAATAAGCAATAAGTATTCACGATACCAAGAAAGCACATCCTTTCGACTTTGAGGCTCGTAACCAAAGTCTCTTGATTTAGCACCAAAATCAAAACCATAACTTGATGAAAAATGGTAAGTCTTTAGCGAGCTATCGAGTAACTCATATCCCAGTTCTCTTTCGTTTTCATTCGTGCTATCTATGAGTTTACCAATGCAGTTAACTCGACGTTCCACTTTAGCGTGTGTACCTGATAGATAAAGCTGAAACAAACTACAAAGTAAGCTTCTAACTGAGTTGTTATTTTCTCCTTTTTTTTCAGATAATGCGAAACGACAGAGCAGATCAAAGCATTGACCGAACAAGTTATCTTCATATGCTAGAGAACGAAGAAGCCTTGTAATTGATATGTAGTGAGGGTTCTCCCTACTTAAGAAATCTGAATCACATTTTGCTCTTTGCTCCAGATAGGTGAGCACTTCATTTGGAATAACTGGGGCAATATTGCCCAACAATGAGATCGATAAGTCGTCATTACCTTTTTTAAAAAGTAGATCTATTACTCCATCAGCCTCTAGCCAAGATGATGCTAGCTTAACAGCTTCTTCACTATCATTAAGGTACCCAATACGACGTGAAAATGACTTAAGCAGTCTTGGTTGTGTGTTGCTGTTTATGAACTTAACAACATTTGAATGTGGTACGTTCTGCAACGCTAAACGGGCTAGTCTATTCGCAATAGGGTGAGGTAATATCGCCATCCAAATGCTACGTTCTTGCGCTAAGTTTCGTCGTTTCAGCTCTTTAGCAAACTTGTATATTTCATGAGGAGGAAGCATTACTATTCCACCGAGTAACTTTAACTCTTCACTAAAGTCATCTTCAGATTCCAACTGAAATGAATAAGCTAATGATAACCCCTCGGCTGCTTTTTCTAAGCCAATATCTGAATCATGGCGCTGATGAAACAGCCTTTTAAACAACTCTTCATCTTTTAATCTGGATATGTTTTCATCTTTCTCAACAGTACAGGCAAGTGCATTAGCCACTCTTGCATTACCGCCTGAAAAATCAGCGATTTTCTCAGTGGTTTGTTTACTTAAATGAGGGAATCTTGATGAAATCATTGCTTCGATAAGCTCACTAGAACTTGGCTCTAAAGTATAAACTTCAGTTTCCTCTGGCTGATCTTCTCTAACGTCGTATTCAACAGTTAGGATTCTAGCTTTGCTGTTATCTTTACATAAATTGGTAAGTTCACGATGCAAGTCGGGGGCACAGTTATCCACTACAATAACGGACTGAATATTGTCTCTAACAAGCCGTTCGACTAAAACTCGTGGAGTGGGTGAAGGAGATAGACTAATGTCCGAATAGAACACGCTCTCTTTATCAAGAGCATTTTCCCCGATTCTGTCATCAAATAGTGCTTGTACGAAGCGAGTTTTACCTACACCTGACAGCCCGACTAAACGAATAGACGCGCCAGCTTTGAGTAAGCGATTTCGAAGCAAATTCAATGCATCAACTGTAGCTAACCCTTCTGAGTCATTAGAGGAAGAATTGTGAAGGCGCACAGCTTGATCTAATATGTATTCTTCCTCAATGCCCTTTGGGCACTTAGCCCAATTACCATGCTCCTCCCAGCCACTGTAATCTCTCCCAAAATTAGCTCGTAACCAACTAGCTTGTTTGGATAGTGTATCTTCAGCCACAAACTTCTTAATATGCTTATATATATCGTCTTGTTTTGCAGATGGCTTACTTATATTAATATGATGAGCATCTATTGGAATTGCCCGTTCTTTTAAGCCTGGATCTGAGCTATCAGCCTTAACAATCCTTCCAAATATTAAATATGGCTTGGTTTCAACCAACACTAAATGCCGAATGTCTTTATCGTGACACCATCCTCGATACCAAGTATTCAGATCACGTAGAGTGGCATCGTTGCGCTCTAATGAGGCAGTTGCCGCAGAAGGTTGATGTAAGAACAGCTTGAGAAACAATTGCCCGAAAAGAGAATTACCTGTTTGCGCTAGATCTGCACCAGTATGAGGTGAGCCTAAAAACGCCACACCAGTAATTCTATTTATAAGTTCAATCGCACCCTTACGCCCATTCTGATCGCTTGCCAATCTAAGTAACTGTTTAATAATTAGTCCGCCTAAGCTATGACCGACTAGTATCAGCTCACCCTTACTTAGTTGCTGCTCAGCTAAGAGTGTCTCAAGTACGTTTTGCGCTCTATCAAGGAGACCCATTCCTGAATCGCGCACAGTTAGTTTAGGAGCCTCGTAACCAATCGACCATATACATACATCTTCTATGTCCTCATGTAACCACTTAGGCCAAAAAACTTTTTCTGAATCACTCGATTGCCATGTGGTTTCAGCATTGCCACCTAATCCATGAATAAACACAACATGTTTTCTAGCTAAAGAATCACCAGACATCAATCGTAAGTCAGCCATGCAAACCTCTATTGGTATAAATGTTATCGTTCGAATTTTATCCCAAACATTAATCACCTAATAGTTTTATTTCAACATGTTACATATAGACAAACTAAACATTAGTGATTGACACGCACAATCGTAGCCACTCAGCAGCTAAAACATTAGGCCACTCTCTCCAATTGATTGTTAGTAAACAGGTAGCCAAGTTCTTACCTATCACATTAGTTTTTGTATCGTGAAATACTCTGAATTGAATGTGACTGAAATGAATGCCCAACTCATTTCGGGGCAAAGACCTGTTTGCCGAGATCGACGTCAGCGCGTTCTTGGACATTTATTTGCCAGCGCCTTTGCTAAATTAGCAAGTCATGGACAACATAAGGTATGGCAAAGTTAGTGTGATTAGCTATAGCGATGAGTGATCACACTAACAAAAAGGTTGGTTTAGGTGCGTATTACTTGCACTTACGTTAAGTTATCAGTTTCCAAGTGCTATCAGCTCATCTAAGTCACTTTGCAAATGAGCGATGCGTTCATGTATCAAAGTTTCTAATTCTGATTGATATATTAGCGGGTAAATTGAACCACCTTGGTAGAAACTAGCAACTGCACGTGCTTGAGCTTCGCTATATGCCTCCCAGTCGATTTGGCTTTTCTCGTAGAATTGGATACGGTCGCTATCTATCTTAGATTTCAAAACACCAAACACAGCATTTAACTTGTCTACTGCTCTGGAGTAACTTTCAAGAGCTAGCTGATTCATTTCGATTTGAGTAAGATGTTCGCCTCTTACATTAGTAAGATGTGCAACTGAATCAGAATGAAGTACTTGCACATGATTTTGAACAGAATCGTTTTTTGCAGTAAGCAATTGAGCAAACGCATTTAAACTAGCTATATCAAGTTTTTGTTCACTCATCTTTCTGTGGATATCCAGAACTTTCTGGTGTTTATCAAGCTGCTCTACCTCTGGTTTTGACTCGATCTTCCTTTTAATCAAATAAGCAGCACCTGAAATCAACACCCCGAGAGCAATAAAACCTATTTTTTCAATCAATTCTGTCATTTTAAATAACCCACTTTGTAGTTCTTAGCCTTATTGTGGTCAAAACTGCCATTCATTCTTGAGTTCGCTTAGTCTCACAACCTCTGCTTTAAAACGAATTGGGTAGTTTTCTTGGATCTCTTCAACCTGACGCTTCACCTCATGCTCACTGATTTCATTTGAATCAAGCACAAGATACAAATGAAAAACCAACTTTCTAGCATCAAAACCTTGCCATTGTTCATGTAATTGATGAGCCTGTTCAAGTACTTTTTTAACTCTTGATTTGACTCCAGACTTATTGGAAACCAGTTTTGTTTCGATAGCGTGAACATAAGTCCCATCGACAGCAACACCATCAAAGAAGATGTTTCTGCCCGAGGGAGTTCGAAATGTTACGTCGGGTTTAAATGACAATTTGAGTTTCTTAGATAGTGAGGTTAAGACCAGTTTTTCTGCAAAAATGGCTTTTGATATTCGGTCGCTGTCTGAGTTTAGTGTTACGTCAACACCATCTTCGATCAAATCTTCTTTAATTTTGCTTAATTGTTCTTGAGGTTCTGCGTAACCAAATAACTTAAGAAAATTATCTTCATTCTGATAATCAGAAGGTGCGTAGAGTACTTTATGATTTAAGTTCAGCGTCACAAAAAAAGCGCCTACCAATAATGTTGGAAACAACATTAGAAACCAAATATATACGCCCTGATGGGCTACATCCACAAATGGCAAGACTATTGTTCCGCTAATCTCTGCGATTGCAGCAAACATAGCAATAACTGTTAGAGGATTTTTAACATGTGTTATTTTTTCGACCACTGAACCTTCCTTTTACTTTTAAAGCGTTATGTAGTGGTTAACTAATATTGGCCACGCTCTTAGAGTTTAACCCGAACAATCGCTCTGATTCATTGGGTGTCAAGCTACCGTTATATTGATGTGGGCGGATCTTGCTGGTACGACCTAACTTCTAAAGACACTATGCAGGTTAGAAAATGTAGGTCAAACCTATATCCTTAGATATGTGACGAATAGGTGCTCTAGCTTACAATGGGGCAAAATCTTGTAATAGCTTCAAAGTGAATAAGCTGACGGACAATAAAGAAGCCCCGCAATAGCGAGGCTTAATGATGTTTATTTGTAGTACTGGTGGCGTCTTCTTGAATTATGCTTCCAGCACTTCGCAACGTCGTATACGTATGCAGGATAATCATCCCACGAGTTAGCTAGTGCTTTCCCTCTAGCTGCTCGCAGTTTGATTGGATATCCACGACACTCAACTTTGTGTATGAAAAAGTAGCTCTTCTCCTGCTTAGTTGAAAAATGCTTATGTGTTCCGCTACGCACGCTCGGGTACACATCCCATAGATAAGTGCCGTGCGCCTTGATATGGCTTCGGTACTGTTGCTTAAGTTTTTTCATTTACCCTCCAGGTTTACATTACCTAGAAGGGGTCCTCTGCAAAGTAGTTCATTCGTCCACCATGATGTGCTCTTTACCTAAGTCTAGAAAATTCTAGTTAGGGCCTAAAATCATTACCAATGCTTATTAAGCAAACCATGCTTCTTAAAACACTTCGGGGCAATAGCGCGTTAGGGCAATTGCCCGATAAATATAGGCTTACATTAGATTCGTTATTGCAGGTTAGTCGAGTGACGCCTTGCTATGCATATTCACCTGCACCTGATTGTTCTTGAATGACTTTTAACTGCATAAGTTGAGTGCCCTCGAATTTTACGAATTCAAGTGCTTCAACTAAAGCTGTTGTTGCGATTCCTATTATTTGGTTTCTATACAAAGATACCAAGGAGGATTCTGGGCTGTGTCCTAGTGAGATCGCATCGCCTACCGTATGGTCTCTAACCAAAGTTTCAAGATTTCCATGTGCACTGCGACAGAGGTGAGCATAAAATCCCGAATACAAATTCTGCTCTCCTGCCAATTCGAATTTTCGCCAGATTTTCAGATTACCACCCTTAACTGTTTCACCTGCCATTTTTGCTTGGTAAATTTTAAAGGATCTGTTCATCTCTTCAACGTGATCAGAGCTTTTCGTTGTACACATTAAGTCTATATATGACTCTAATGCACTTCGCATTATTATTGGTACTGAAGCAACTCTGCCCCTCGTACAAAGCTCGTAAGCATCTGAACATAACTCTGTCACACGAGTTGCTAGCAACAACACATACTTCTGTTGCAAATCATAATGCTCAATTTCAGAAAATGCTTCAAATTGTAAGCGACTAATACTTAACCATTTTTCCATTAACTATCTACCTTACACCTTATAAGCAGACTAGTGTTTACGGCTTGGCACTTATTATTAGTGTAACTAACACAATAAGGCCGACTAGGAGTATCCAAACTTTTGATAAGCTAGCTTTCTTGGGCGTAGGTGGACTAGTGCTGACAGCGCTTTCTGTTGATGTCAAACTGACTTCGACAATAGCTTCTCTTTTTCCAGTATTCTCAAAGTCCCTCACTAGCTCAGCTTCGTCATTTAATTCAGCCATATAGCGCTTAATGATCGTATCTAATGAGACATCTAGTAAATGACAATAACTTTTGGCTGTTTGAGTATCTTTAATTAAATCGTAAACATTATCTGGTTCTGTAGTTAGTTGTTCTATGAGCATAAATTGGGGTCTACCAATTCTATGATCCATTGCATAGCCGCCTATCTTCCAATCTCGCCCATAACCAGTGACCATAAAACCAGCAACCAACTCAGCTAACGGTGTTCTATCTTGGCTTCTTTCGCACTGTACTTGTCTCAGCATTGATTCATAGGCTGAATACGCTCGATCCCAATCTTGTTTTTCGGTGGCCTCGGCTAAAACAGTATGCGACTCTCTCCATCTTGCATCCGCAATTGACACATTGACTTCATCTACATTCCATTCTTTTGCTAATTCTTTACGTGCACTTAATACACCGTTATTACCTTCATACCAGTCATGCCACCAACCATCTGCTAACGCTTTTAGTTCTTCTAAGAGAAATAAATCCCCTTCACGATATAGGCGCTGCTCACCAGACAATGGGTCTTTTCTAGGGTATATGGACTTCTTACAAGATTTACACTTCGCTTTACGTTTAGGTATTTTCTCTAGCGTGGAGTTGCAATACGGGCATTGAGACGTAGTGCCACAATTAGCAGCAAGTTCATTTAATTGTTGTTTCCTTTTCATATAACCTCTGCCCAAGGGCATCTATCGTTTGTATTTCGGCCATCTGTTATATCCGATATCGGGGTTGTTGGAGTTGTACTGACGGATCAGTTCAGCTTCCTTTTTTGTTTACTTCATCTGCGCTATCAGAAAAGAATATTATTTCGCGGTGAATAGTCATATTCATCCTTTCTTCAAAGCTGAAATCCTCTGCGATAACATCACTTTTCGCACTTCCCCAGTAGTTGATGCTGTTTGTGAGATCTTTCCCGATGTAGATCTTACCGTTTGGGTATGTGATTTTGTAGATAACCTTGCTATTACTATCCATGTTGGTCTTCAATGAATCTTGCTATATATGAGCTTCTAACATTAGAAATTGTTGGTCAATCTAAGCGCCCTAATTTAGTGAAGAGCATCTACTCTAAGTGATTTTGGGGCAGAATCTATTTAGGTTAGCCTGTTTGTAGTTTGTTACACGGGGTTATGATCGTATGTAGCAAAGGAGTAGTTATGAGGAAGAGTGCTTTCTCGTATTGTAGAGCTCTGACTAGTATCCAAACATCGAGATTTGGTTTGATCCAATTGATGGGATAGTTGAGAAGTTTGAGAGGGTTTTCTCAGGTTTTGGTTAGAGAAAGGGCTTTTTGTTGAGGAAGTTGTGAATCCATTGAGATTACTGGCTTCTCTCAGGATTCATAAATACAAAAATTAATTCTTGTTCTCGCATAACCATCCATCTGGTGTTGCAGAGCCCAGTCAGGCGGATCGAAGAATCACAAGGCAGTTGTCCGATGCATTGGGTTTGGTGGATATTCGAGTGCTCGATCATTTTGTGGTGGGGGATGGTGAAGTGGTGTCCTTTGCTGAAAGAGGCTGGATTTGAGCGAGTTAGGCGAAAAATTACCTTTTTATTGTAATATCTGTGAGACGGGTCTTTTGTTTTGATATTTTTCTGCTATTATTCGCGCACTAAAAGTATCATCTAACGCCAGCTCGCAGCAAAAAGATCAACAAATCCTAAAAAAGGATCTGTTCGGGTCTTGAGCAATGCATTGCAAGTTAGTATAATGCGCGACCTTTGATAGCCTTGTATGGGTATTCCATAATGGTAAGGCCTCTTGTATTTGAGGTTCGGCCACCAAGGTTGATATCGAGCTGAAACGATTTGGAGAGACATTCATGTCCCGAGTATGCCAAGTAACTGGTAAGCGTCCTGTAACGGGTAACAACCGTTCACACGCACGAAATGCTACCAAGCGTCGTTTTCTGCCGAACCTACAAACTCATCGTTTCTGGGTAGAAAGCGAAAAACGCTTTGTTAAACTACGTCTAACCGCTAAAGGTATGCGTATCATTGATAAGAAAGGCATCGATGCTGTTCTTGTTGACGTACGTGCCCGTGGCGAGAACGTTTAAGAGGAATTACGCAAATGGCTAAAGGCATTCGTGAGAAAATTCGTCTAGTATCTTCTGCAGGTACAGGACACTTCTACACTACTGACAAAAACAAACGTAACATGCCAGGTAAATTTGAGATCAAGAAATTTGATCCAGTTGTTCGCCAGCACGTTATGTACAAAGAAGCTAAAATCAAGTAATTGATTGGTTTCATTTGTCATGTAATGAAAACCCAGCTTTTAGCTGGGTTTTTTATTGCCTGTAATAAAGGCAATACCAAGCGAGGTGCTTGGTCGTTACCTTTAAGTCAGTAAGTAATGATGTAAGTAAGGAATTAGCTCGCGCCTTGGAAGTCGAACTGACGCCATGCCTCGTAGGCGATGATCGCCACCGCATTGGATAGGTTTAAGCTTCGTGCATCCGGCATCATTGGGATTCGAATTCGTTGTTCCATTGGTAGGCTATCAATCAGATCAGCAGGCAGTCCGCGAGTTTCTGGACCAAATAACAACACATCCCCTTTCTTAAAGTTAGCATCGGTATGATGCCCCGTCGTTTTTGTCGTACAGGCAAATATACGATGCTCTGGATTATGCTCGTTTAAGTAGGCAATAAATGCCGCATAGTCTTTGTGTCGTTTAACGCGAGCTAAATCATGATAATCGAGGCCTGCTCGGCGCACCTTCTTCTCTTCAAGATCAAACCCTAAAGGCTCTATTAGATGTAAATTAGCCCCGCAGTTTGCACTGAGGCGAATAATGTTACCGGTATTTGGGGCAATCTCTGGCTCATAAAGCGCGATATCAAACATAAAGTGGGGTCTCACCAATCTCAAAATAATGGCACGAGTATACCTTATGTGATCAGTAATGTGATGGTAGGGTTTTCGAGGGTGAAGAATTAAGCAAGGGAAAAAAGTCCGATGTATCGGCAGTGATAAGAGGATAGGCGCGTAGTGCGTTGTTGAGTGACTATTGCTCACCGTGTAGGTGAGCAATAGTATCACGGAGTTAAATCTTGTCGGTGACGACCAGCGTCGCCGCCAGCATGTCTTGGCCGAAGATAACGCTGCGCTCAGGTGACCAGCCATATAGAGGGTCTGGGTAGCTGTTGTTATCCTTAAATGGCATCTCGATGGTGTAGGACAAGCACTTAAACTGTTCCGCGACCCAATTTGAGCCAACCGTCAGGTTGGCTTTGCCTGGTTCGTCTTTGTCGTATCCGATGTCATCTTGGAACTCTGGAGTAATGGTCAACAATGCCTGCTTGAAGGTTGCTTCTAGCTCGGCAAACTGTGCGTCATAACTCGGGATACCCTCAGAGCCTGCTGCAAAGTTGTAAGGAATAGCTTCATCACCATGAATGTCTAAGAACATGTCGACACCTGTTTGAAGCATGCGCTCACGAACGAGGAAAACCTCTGGGCTATTTTCCATCGACGGTGTTTGCCATTCACGGTTTAGGTTAACACCGACGGCGTTCGTTCTTAGGTGGCCACGGATAGCGCCATCAGGGTTCATATTTGGAACGATGTACAGGACGGCTTTTTCGAGTAATGCTTTACTCACGGTATCACTGTCATCGAGTAAGCGTTGGATCATACCTTCGACGAACCACTCCGCCATGCTTTCACCAGGATGCTGGCGAGCAATGACCCAAATCTTCTTCTTGCCTTCTTCTGGCTCGCCAAACGTTAGCAGGCTCATGTCGTTGTTATCGAGTGTATGCCCAAGCGTCTCTAGCGAGCAGTGGTGCGCACTTTGTGCCATGTGAAGCAGGTCTTGGTGGCGGTCATAGGTATAAGGCGCGAAGTATGCAAAATACATAGACCCTCGCTCCGGGATAACATTGAAGGATAGGGTATCACCATCAAAATCTGATGGAATACGGAACCATTCTTCACGATCATAAGAAGCGACAACATCATAGCCCTTCCAGCCTTCAGGGTAGGCCGACTTAGCAAGGTCGATGATCTTAATCGTATGCGATTGCTCAGCAACCGTTTCTAAACGAAAGTGGAACCATTGATAGAATTCTGACTGATTGTCATTAGGGATGCTCAGTTGAATGTCATCTTTATTGTCTGCGCTGACAACATGAATGTTGCCACTGTCGAAGTTGCTGAAAATTCTCATTGGGTTCGTTACCTTTGATGCTAAGCAGTAAGAGGCGAGGCTAACACAAAGATAGCCTGATCTATATCATTCTGGCTTAAGCGAGGGGTAATTCAACCCGCATTTTTAGTCCACCAAGTGCACTACGAGACGCTTCTATCTGACCACTGTGTTGTAAAATAGCGCTTTGCGTAATGGCGAGCCCTAGCCCTGTTCCGCCTGAGTCTCGATCGCGCGCGGTTGAAACACGGTAGAATGGTCTAAAAATATCATTTAATTCATCATCAGGAACGCCTGGCCCATTGTCTTCGACCGTGATGATCAACGTATCCACTTGTTGCTGGATATTGACTTCAATTTTGTCGTGCCCATAGCGAATTGCGTTACGAATAATATTTTCAATCGCACTCATGAGTAGCTTAGGGTTACCGCACAAGGACGCCTCTGGGATAGTGGAAAAGGTGAGGGTTTTATCCATTTGTTCTGCCTCAAATTGAGCGTCATCTAAAATGGCTTCCCATAAGCTACTGGCGGGTTGAATCTCTCTGAGGGTATGGCTATCGGTGCTTATACGGGATAACTCGAGTAGCTCTCCAATCATTTGTTCCAACCGTTGCGCCTCAGTATCGATCCTAGATAACTCTGAGCTTTCGCCTTGTTTGCGGTTGGCCAATGCGGTTGCCATGCGCAGCCGAGTCAGTGGGGAGCGTAGCTCGTGAGAGATATCAGACAGTAATCGCTGTTGGCCTGAAATGATTTGGTTTATTGCCACAACCATCTGGTTGAAACTGGTTCCGGCTTGTTTAAACTCCGATGTGCCTTTCTCTAAGCTTGGGTCTACCTTAAATTCACCTTTGGCGACGCGTTTGGCTGCTCGCTCTAAGCGTCGAGCGGGCTGACTGAGTGCCCAGGCTAACCACAGTAATAAAGGAGTGCTCACCGCCATCACTGCTAATAATAGCTGGAAGGGTTTGTCGAACATTCGCAATAGAAAAGGAGGGGGTTGGTTCCATTTTAAAGCAATGAAAAGCTGCAGGTCCTGATTAGCAAGGGTAATAGGAACGGGGCCAGCCACCATATGCCTTCCATACAGTTTCTGCAGCGGTGTTTGTGGCGATTCAACCGAGGTAATAAAGTTTTTAAGTGCTTTGATCTTAAAATTTTCAAGTTTTTGAGTACTTAGGAGGTTACCATCAAGATCGGCAAGGAAGAGTTGTGGGGAGTCTGATTTTCTATGATTATTTGAGCGAACCGCTGCTTGCTCAAGGCGATAAATTATGTTGCCGAGATTCTTTTGATTCTCAAACCGTTGTTGTGTGTTATCCCGCAATTTATACAATTGTTGTAAATAATCGCCTTGCACCTCACGAGCCACTCTAGGGTCTAAGTGAGGAAGGGATAAAACCGCAATAAGCACCAGCAGCATCGTAAACCAAAAGATGGCAAATATACGTCCGTACAAGCTGGTCACGTTAGGCAACTTCATGGTTACTCCTTAACAAACAGGTAGCCACGGCCACGCAGTGTTTTAATTCTTGGTTTACCGTCTTGTTTTTCAGGCAGTTTTTTTCTTAGATTCGAAACGTGCATATCAACAGCACGGTCAAACGCTGATAGGCGTTTTCCCAACACATCGAGGCTTAATGCTTCTTTCGTGAGTGTCTCGCCTGGTTTGAGAACAAAATAATGCAACAGGGCAAACTCCGTGCTGGTGAGCTCGATAGAGAGCCCCTGACAGGATGCTTCTTGTTTTCCTGGATAAATCTCGATGTCATCAAAGCGAACACAATCACGCTTGGACTCTATTGGTGTGGACTGCGTGCGGCGCAGTATGGCTTTGATACGTGCGAGCAATTCTCTGTCGCTAAAGGGTTTAGGAAGGTAATCATCCGCACCGAGCTCGAGCCCAATGACGCGATCGATTTCTTCTCCCTTAGCGGTAAGCATTAATACCGGTGTTTGCCATTTTTCACGTAATTTTTTTAATGTATCCATACCATTTAGACGAGGCATCATGACATCCATGAGAACAAGGTCTACGTCGCTGTTCATTGCTTCTAGACCCGCTAAGCCATCATTGGCCTCGCTCACTTGAAACCCTTCAAAGTTGAGTATGTCTTTTAACAAACTTGTCAGTTCCGTGTCGTCATCGATAATCAGAATGTTCATCATGGTGCTATCTCTCTAATATTTACTACGATGTAATAATAATGCGTTAAATATCGTAAATATCTATCTTTACGATTCTTTACGCTCTCTGTGCGTTGCTTTACTTAAGAGCCCCTATTCTATACTCAAGCGCTGCAAAGCAAACGGGTGCAAGTGCAGCTTCCTAAACAAATGAAGGTAATGATTATGAAATTAGCAAAAAAACTTGTACTAGCCGCTGCAGTTCTTCCTTTGACGTTCGCGACAGCAAGTGCGTTAGCATACGGTGGTCAAGGTGATCACCACGGTAAGGGCGGGAAAGGCGGCGATGGTCAGTGTGGTGGTTTGGACCGTAAAGTCTTCAGTCAACTTGACTTAACTGATGCGCAGAAAGACCAGATGAAAGAAATGCGTCAATCTATGAAATCAGACAAGAAATCAAAACGTGGCGAAAACGTTGAAGCAAAAATGGCAGAGATGCAGGCTCGTCACCAAAAGATGCAAGATTTGGTGCTGGCCGATACGTTTGATGCTGACGCTGCCAATGCCCTCGCATCAGAGATGGTCGCACAGCAGACTGAGCGTCGCGTGAAGATGATGGAAAAACAGCATGAAATGCTGAGTATTCTTACTGCAGAACAAAAGACTAAACTAAAAGAAGTACAGCAAGAGCGCATGCAAAAGTGCGTGACTAAAATGGAATCTCGAGCAGCGAAGACGAAGTAATTTCGCCAAGAGATAAATACGGGACGCTTATTTGTTATAGGCGTCCTGAATGTTGGGCCAAGTGATGATGAAACAGTTAATCGCTGTTGTCGTTATGCGCTCCGTATGTTCAGCGAATGCATCGAGCGACAAGGAGTGATGTCATCAATAGGGTCGGGCGTTAGCAAATAACCATGCAGCAAATCAATGTTCTTATCGGGGTTGCACTAATATTGGGTATAAGGCCGTGGTCGCTGAATGCTAAGGAGCGCAGTGTTTATATCCAACGTGGTAAAAATGAGTGTAATATTGAGTTAGTTGGTCTTGTGAATGATGACTAACTATCTTGTCGTATTCGGCAATAGTGGTTGGGTAACCTACATTTTTCGATTTCCCTTATAGTTACCAGAAGCCTACGGCGCTTCTATCACTATTTTTAAGTGGCCTCTGGTCACTTTTTTTTTGTATTTTTGTCACTAATAATACGTATACTTACGTCACGTTAATTGAAAAATGTCACGGAAGATGGAAAACAGCTACGCCAAACTTGTTACTACGGCTGCTTGGGCCGCCACTATCATCGCTACTCTGCTTTTAATCACTAAGGTCATTGTGTGGTGGGTCACGGGTTCAGTGAGTCTACTTGCTTCGGTCATCGACTCATTGCTCGATATCGCTGCGTCAGCGGTCAACCTCGTTGTGGTTCGATATTCCCTTCAGCCAGCCGATAAAGAGCATACCTTCGGGCATGGAAAGGCCGAATCACTTGCTGCATTAGCACAAGCCATGTTTATCTCAGGTTCAGCGTGCTTTCTTATTCTCAATGGCGTTGACCGTTTTTTCAGACCCACCGAATTGCATTCTCCGGAGTTGGGCATCTACGTGAGCTTGTTTGCGTTAATCGTGACCTCTGGATTGGTCGCATTTCAACGTTATGTCGTTAAACAAACAGGCAGCCAAGCCATCGCAGCCGATTCTCTGCACTACCAAACTGATATTTATATGAATGCGGCAATTATGGTTGCACTTGGGTTGAGTTGGTATGGAATTGGACAAGCCGATTCTGTTTTTGCGGTTGGAATTGGTGTGTTTATTTTGGTGAGCGCATTTAAAATGGCGTCGACAGCCATTCAATCCTTACTTGATAGACAGCTTCCAGAGGACGAACTTCAACAAATAAAGCAAATTAGTACCGACGTCGAGGGTGTGTTGGGCGTTCATCAGTTAAGAACGCGCATGTCTGGGCCGGTTCGTTTCATTCAGTTACATCTTGAGTTGCATGATTTGATGCCATTGATTGAGGCGCATCGAATTGCCGATGAAGTTGAAGAAAAATTGATGATAGCCTTTCCTGAGGCAGATGTGTTGATTCATCAAGACCCTTATTCTGTGGTGATTAAAGATGAGAAGCAACAATTAGAAACAGACTGGTAGAGCGCTGACGGGTTATAGTCCCGACAGTGATAATGGTAATGTTATAATGCATTGCCTATTATCAGGGCTCGTGATAAAAAAGTGCGATTCTGATGTGAATCAACACAAGAGCGCCTATAAACTGTAATACTCTTACATAAGTAATATTCTTACATGAGTAACAACGTTACGTCGCCTGTGTTTTGGGGAACCCGGCGGCTCTATATAGCGAAAGCGATATAAGCGTAACGAGAAGAATTCCATATGTCGCTAAGTGCGCCATAATTAAATTGAAATTAGATTGTTAAATCGAGGGTGAGCATGATTAAAAAAATCGGTGTTTTGACAAGTGGTGGAGATGCACCTGGTATGAACGCTGCAGTACGTGGTGTCGTTCGTACTGCTTTGTCAGCAGGCGTGGAAGTATATGGTGTTTACGACGGTTATTTAGGTCTCTACGAAGACCGTATTAAGAAGCTAGATCGTTCAAGTGTCTCAGATGTGATTAACCGTGGTGGTACCTTTTTAGGTTCGGCGCGTTTCCCTGAATTCAAAGAGGTTGAAGTTCGTGAACAAGCGATCGAAAACCTAAAGAAACACGGTATTGAAGCACTTGTCGTCATTGGTGGTGATGGTTCTTACATGGGGGCTAAAAAGCTGACTGAGATGGGCTACCCATGTATTGGTCTGCCAGGCACTATTGATAACGATATCGCAGGAACGGATTATACCATTGGTTATCTAACCGCGCTTAACACGGTTATTGATGCGATTGACCGTCTACGTGATACGTCTTCTTCTCACCAGCGTATTTCTATCGTTGAGATCATGGGTCGTCACTGTGGCGACTTGACCTTGATGTCAGCGATTGCAGGTGGTTGTGAGTACATCATTACTCCTGAGACAGGGCTCGATAAAGACCTGCTCATTAGTAACATTCAAGATGGCATTGCGAAAGGGAAAAAACACGCGATTATCGCTCTAACTGAGTTGATGATGGACGCGAATGACCTTGCAAAAGAAATTGAGGACGCAACTGGTCGTGAGACTCGTGCCACAGTATTAGGTCATATCCAGCGCGGTGGTCGCCCAACGGCATTTGACCGTGTGTTGGCTTCTCGCATGGGTAACTACGCTGTTCATCTACTGATGGAAGGTCATGGTGGTCGTTGTGTCGGTATCCAAAAAGAAATCTTGGTACACCACGATATTATCGATGCAATTGAGAACATGAAGCGCCCAGTGCGCGATGATTTGTACAAAGTTGCTGAAGAACTATTTTAAGCATATCGAATACCACCGATAGGCTTTAGATACAAAAAACCGCTGACAAGTCAGCGGTTTTTTTATGCTTGCTTTAGAGGAAGCATTCGACAATGCCTCATCTAAAATCAGGAAAGCTTATGCCTTCGCTTTTGCTGCTGCTTTAGCGATAGCTGCAAAGCTTTTCGCGTCTAGTGCCGCGCCGCCAACTAGAGCACCGTCGATGTCTGGTTGTGCGAAGTATGCTTCAGCGTTTTCTGGCTTAACAGAACCGCCGTATTGAATGACAACGTTTTTCGCTACTTCTTCGCTCTTCGCGGCAATGTGTGCACGGATAGAAGCGTGAATGCGCTGTGCGTCATCAGCTGTAGCAGCTTTACCAGTGCCGATAGCCCAGATTGGTTCGTAGGCGATGATTGCACCATTAAGCGCTTCAACACCTGAAGTGTTGATCACTGCGTCGATTTGACGAGCACAGACGGCTTCAGTCTCGCCCGCTTCGTTTTGAGCTTCAGATTCACCGATACAAAAAACTGGCGTTAGGCCATTTTCTTTTAGGAAGGCAAATTTTTGCGCGATGAACTCATCTGATTCATTGTGGTATTGGCGACGCTCAGAGTGGCCAATGATGATGTGAGTTGCACCAAAATCTTTCAACATTTCTGGAGACATATCACCAGTGAAAGCACCGCTGTTATTCACATCAGTGTTTTGAGCACCAAGGATAATTGCGCTACCAGCATCTGTTAGCGTACGCTCTGCAAGATCAACGTAAAGTGCTGGTGGAGCGACTGCTACATCAACGCCAGTTACGCCTTCAAGTTCCGCATTTAAAGCAGTAAGCAATTCCGTGACCATTGCTTTGCTGCCGTTGAGTTTCCAGTTACCCATCACTACAGGTTGACGCATAAGATTTTCTCCAAAATCAATGTTTTTAAAAAACGAATGTAAAAAACAAACGTGAATACGAAAGAATATAACAGATTAATTCACACAGATCATGATTGGAGTCATGACTTTCTCGCTTTCATGTTTCCGAGTATGAGCATGACTCAGTGATCCAGTAAACAGAATAATAGATTAGTTCTCGGCATTTTCCCTTTGACTTGCTATACCTTGTTGCTCAGCTTGTCACACTAAGGAAAGACGATGCCAAATCTGGTTATGGAGTATTCCAATACCGCAGATCAACGGTTGAATATACAAGGCTTATTAGAAGACTTACATCAAGTTACGCTACACTGTGGGCTGTTTGAAGCGAATTCCGTGAAATCTCGGTCTCTTCGTTGCCATAATTGGCTTATCGGTGAACATGGAGACAGTGAAGACTTTGTCCATATTAGCTTTGAGCTATTGTCGGGACGCACTGAAGAGCAGAAGCGAGAGTTGTCGAGGCAATTAATGGATACGCTCAAGCAACAGGCAGGGCATTTGAAAAGTTTAACGGTCAATATTCGAGACATGGATAAGGCCTGCTTCCAAAAAATCAGTCAGTAAAGTGAGAGTATTTGATGTCGTTTAAATCACTGTTGTTTTCGTCAGAAGGACGAGTTGGACGTAAGACCTTTTGGGTATGGAATGTCTGCTATTACCTAGGAATTATGGTGTTTGCACAGGGCATGAATATTCTATTTCCTGCTGCTATGTCTATTTTATTACCGCTCTTTTTACTCATTATTCTTATCCCCGATTTGCTCATCACCGCCAAGCGTTGGCATGATAGGGATAAATCAAGCTGGTGGTTATTGCTCAATATCCCTTTAGTGATTGGACGCCTAAGCTTACCTACGCTCGATCCAGCGACGGCAGCTGAACCATCGTTGGTACAAAGTGTTATTTCTTTTGCGGCGATTGGGTGTGGATTGTGGATTCTAGTCGAGTGTGGTTTTCTCAAAGGCACCCCTGGCGAGAATCGGTTTGGGGCTGAACCCAAATGATCCTTACTCGATGATGAAATATGAAAGGAAGCGCAGGCTTCCTTTTTTATCGCAGTGGTTTACTTTAACGCCATTCTTCGCGACTCACAAAGGTCAGAACCGTTGCTTTACGGTTATGGCTGGGCAGGTCGCCATTTAGCGCTTTTGAGAATGTTGAAAGCTGACGATACAGCTCTTGTCGCAGGAGTATGTTGGCATGAATGGGGTTACTGGCTCGTTTAAGAATCCGTTCGATATGAGTTTGCTGAGCTTGCAATCTAGGCTGCATCTCTTCTGAGCATGAGTTAATTAGGTCTTGGCATAGAGTCTGGCGTAACTGGCTTAGTTGCTCTGGATGGTGCTTTGCCATCTCGGCGAGTTCATCGAAAGAAGGTAGCGTTTGCGAAATAGCCATGTTTCATCCTCATCTAGATCAAGCATTGCCCTTGTCTGAAAACAAGTGCTAGCACATTTAATGAGGTTAGGCGTTTTTGATGGAAGTCACATTTTTAATCGCGCTTATCTCAATTATAAGACAAGGCTCCGGCATGTGAATGAACCGTAAACTAACGTTTTGGCGTGTTAGCAATAAAGCGTTAAGACAACGCGATGTGACTCTAGGTAAGGACGTTAGTGCTCGATGAACCGATATACACAGCGTCGTGCACCCGCAACAATGTGTTCATCACGTTCGACCTGAACGGTATCCCCCATTAATGCTTGAAACACATTAATCTCGGATTGACAGAGTGCCTCACAGCGTGTGGCGGCTTGACAAATAGGGCAGTGATTCTCGATAAGAATAAAGCCTTCATCGCATTTCTGATACTCAGCCATATACCCATCTTGTTCACGTAATTCAGCTAACCGGATGAGTTTTTGTTCAAGACCCTGCAATCCCATCAAGTGATTTTGATAGTTGGCAAGCGTGGTTAACTCACGTTCTTTAGCGACTTTATGAACGCCTTCTACGCCGAATACATTCTCTATTGCATCAATGAATTGGATGGTGAGATCCGCATGTCTATCGGAAAAGTTTGCATGGCCTTTGCGCGTTAATAACCAGTGGCGGTTGGGGCGCCCAACCTTAACTTTTATGTCTTCAAAACGAAGAAACCCTTCGCTTTCCAATGACTGTAGGTGTTGTCTTGCCCCCATTGTCGTGATGGAAAGTCGAAGCGCCACCTGCTTGGCCGTGACCGCGCCTTCACGTTTGATGATATCGATGATGTGGTCAGTGGCTTTCATGTTTGATCCGGTTACTCGAGGCAAATGATAGGTGAAGTTTGTGGCTATTATGGCCGATAAGCTTTATAAAGCAAATTATTTACTATCGTAAAGGTAGCAACAAAAAACGCTGCCGTAGCAGCGTTTTTTCATCTCGAGTTAACGAAATTAGAGGATAATGCCTCTGATTTCTGGATCTTTGCGCTCTAGGTAGTGAATAGATTTGATGCGGCGAATGGTACGACAGCGGCCGCGAATCAATAGTGTTTCCGTGGTGGCGATGTTGCCTTGACGGGTAATACCTTCCAGTAGATCACCTTTAGTGATCCCGGTTGCAGAGAAGACAACATTGTCACTGCGGGCCATGTCTTCCATGCGAAGTAATACATTGGCTTTTACGCCCATTTCTTTACAACGCTCAAGTTCCAACTCACCGGCTTGACGGTTTTCTTCGTTATCGCCTTTCACTTCATGGCGAGGCAGTAAACGAGCATGCATGTCACCATCGAGTGCGCGAATGACGGCGGCAGACACGACGCCTTCTGGTGCGCCACCAATACAGTACATGACGTCTACTTCGCTATCAGGCATACAAGTAAGGATAGATGCAGCAACATCACCATCGGGCACAGCGAAGACACGAACACCCATGGCTTGCATTTCTGCAATGACATTATCATGTCGTGGTTTTGCCAATGTCGTGACGACTAAGGTATCGAGAGATTTGCCTAACGCAGCCGCGATATTTTTTAGGTTATCAGTTAGCGGTAAATCTAGGTCGATTGCACCTTTTGCGCCAGGACCCACCACCAATTTTTCCATGTACATGTCTGGTGCTTTTAAGAAACTACCTTTCTCACCAGCGGCGAGTACGGCTAATGCATTAGATTGCCCCATTGCCGTCATACGAGTGCCTTCGATTGGGTCTACTGCGATATCAACCGCATCGCCACCAATACCGACTTGCTCACCAATGAAGAGCATTGGAGCATCATCAATTTCACCTTCACCAATAACAATTTCACCACTGATGTCGGTTTTGTTCAGTAGGGTACGCATTACCTCAACTGCCGCGCCGTCGGCCGCGTTTTTATCTCCGCGCCCTAACCATTTGTATCCGGCCAGTGCGGCACCTTCGGTAACTCGTGAAAAAGCCATCGCTAAATCGCGCTTCATATTGACTCCAATAGATGAAAATTGACAAAAGGATTTACGGCGCGGATTTTAACATACCAAGAAGGAAACGTTTGCTTTTTTGTTTGATGCTGCGCAAAACCTTGACGACTTAATCTGATTTTTTATCGTTCAGCTTACCTAGGCGCTGCGAGATAAGGAGGTTCGCCTCGTATTCGATACGGTTTATTTCTTGCTTTTGTGTGTTTACGGTGTTTTTTTGACCGAATAGTGAAAAATCTGCAATATAGGGCGTGTCTATCTTCTCGAGGCTGAGTAGAATGGAGCAACGTAGAATGAAGCTATTTCATTACATAAGAATTTAACAAGGTAGGCTGAGATGTCTTTTGAAGTACTGGAACAACTAGAAGCAAAAATTCAAACTGCAGTGGACACTATCGCTCTTCTTCAAATGGAAGTTGAAGAGTTGAAAGAAGAAAAAGTTCAACTGACTAGCCAAGCAGAAGAATTGCGTAACGGCCGTGAAGAACTTGAGCAAAAAGCAGAAGTGATGCAGCGTGAACACACGCAGTGGCAAGAACGCATTCGCAATCTACTTGGTAAAATGGACGAAGTAGAATAAGCGTCAGTTCCCCCTGATTTCTAAAAAGCACTCCTCGTTGAGTGCTTTTTTTGTATTAAGTTGGTCTAACCAGTCAGACTATTGGTATCTCGCGCTTTCGCTCACAAGTTGAACACGTATACTAGCGCTAAACAGGCAAAGGATCAGTAAGAATGAAAACACGCGATAAAATAGTGTATGCCGCCTTAGAGCTCTTTAACTCAGATGGTGAGCGTAACGTTACGACCAACCATATTGCTGCTCATATCGAGATCAGTCCAGGTAACCTGTATTATCACTTTAGTAATAAGCAAGAGATTGTTCGCGATATCTTTACCCTTTATTCTCAAGAGCTCATCGAGCGTTTTACCCCGGTCCAAGGTCAACAAGAAAGCTTGGCACTGCTGAAGCATTATCTTGATTCGATTTTCACCCTGATGTGGAAATACCGTTTTTTCTACTCAAATCTGCCTGAAATTCTGCAGCGAGACGTCAAGCTGCATGATGAGTACATTGAGGTTCAAGAACGACTTCAAGGTAACCTTGTGAATATACTTCGCGCATTTGTCGATTTTGAACTGTTAAGTTTAACGGATAAAGATTTGAAATCACTCGTCACAACATTGCATATGATTGCGGTTGGCTGGCTGAGCTATCAATCGGCAATGTCACCAAAAACCAAGATTACCGAAGAAGTTATTCAACAAGGTATGCTACAGATGATCAATGTGGTTAAACCGGTGGCGACCTTGAAAGGGCAAGAGCAACTCTCTTTGCTTGAAGATGGTGTCAAAATGATGGGGCAAAGCAAGGATTAGCTTGCCGCTTTCATCCGGTGATAGGCATGTCATATAGCGAATTCGTATTTCAACAAACCCTGCTCTCCCAGTAGGGTTTGTTGCTATTGGGTGCTTGAACACCGCCGCAAACAAGGATAGGAAATGCATTACGATGTTTTTAATGGCGATGCAGATGGCATCATTGCGCTGTTGCAGTTGCGTTTATCTGAGCCGAAGCACAGCGAGCTAGTAACAGGTATTAAGCGAGATATTGCTTTGCTTGAACGAGTCCCGCTAGCGTTGGCGAGTACGGTGACGGTGCTGGACGTTTCGATGGATAAAAACCACGAGGCATTGGCGTTATTATTGGCCCATTCTATCCCTGTCACCTATATCGATCATCATAAGGCGACGTCTCCTCCGCAATCCCCACTTCTCACGAGCCATATTAATTTGGATGCTAATACGTGCACAGCCTTAATTGTCGATCAATTGCTTGAAGGTCAGCATCGGTTGTGGGCCATTACGGCGGCGTATGGGGACAATATGATTGCCAGTGCCGAAGCTTTGGCTGATGCGGAGAACCTCACTCGCACTGACCGTGATTTTCTTCGTGAGTTTGGTACCTTGATTAACTACAACGGCTATGGGGAAAAGCTAGACGACTTGCATTTCTCTCCGGTCGATCTGTATCAAGCGTTGTTGCATTATTCCAACCCATTTGAATGCCGCTCTGACCGTGACTCACCATACTACGCTTTGTTGGCGGCATTCCGGCACGATGAGGGCGCCGTTAATGAGGCGACGATATTATTTGAATCACCTGTGCTTCAGGTTATCGAATTGCCGGCAACCGCCGCTGCTAGAAGGATGTCTGGGACCTTTATCAACCGCCTTGCCAATGAAACGACATCACGCGCGCACATTACCCTCGTGGCACGTGAGTCCGGTGATGTTGATGGGGAACTGTGCTATACCGTCTCAGTGCGAGCCCCGCTTGATAATAAGCAGGGAGCGGCGGCCATTTGCAGCTTGTTTGTATCAGGGGGAGGGCGAGAAGCGGCCGGAGGCATTAATCAATTACCCCAAGCATCCATTCCTGCGCTAATAGAGGCAGCATTGAAACAATATCAATCATAACGTCACTGTAATACGTCACTTAAGTAATACGTCGCTGCAATAATAATAGCTGCGACGTTATAATAGCGTCGTCGTAACACATGGTAGTCCCGTCATCATTGATAATACTGCCGTGATAAACGACGAACTCATCGCCACACCGAAGAACCCAAGGTTAACGTTTTAGCCAGCTTTTTGGGTTCTGAACCTTGCTGTTTCTTCTAATCTCGAAATAGAGTGAGGATCTAGACTGCCCACCGGTGTCGCCTGCCAGAGCAATGGTTTCACCTGCCGTGACTTTATCGCCTTCTTTTTTTAGCAGGGTTTGGTTATAGCCATAGAGTGTCATGTCACCTTTCCCATGGTCGAGGAGGACGACTAATCCATATCCTCTGAGATAATCAGCAAAGACAACTGTTCCAGAATACACTGATTTGATAGGCGTGCCATAAGAGGCGGCGATCACCATCCCTTTCCAGTTTGCTTGCCCAGCTTGTTTTGTGCCAAAGCTATGCAAGACACCACCTTTAGTTGGCCAAGGCAGTTTGCCTTTTTGTTTGGCTAATCCATCCATCGGCACTTGATTACGTTTGGCTGCTTTGACTATCTCCGCTTTGAGACGAGTTTCATTGCGTTGTAATTCGGTGAGATAGGTTTTATCACTGGATATACTGTTACGGATCTTGCCAACGGTGCTTTTTCTATTGCGTTGATTTTTGGCTAATGTATCGCGGGTATCTTTTTGCTGTTGCAATAGTTGAGCAATCTGATTGCGCTCTAGTTCTAAGGCGCGTTCACTCTCCAATAACTGCAATTCAGTGGTAGACAGCTGTTCTAATGTTTCGGCTCTTGCAGTGGCAAGATGTTGATAGTATTGGCTGATTCTGTCATCACTGGAATCATTATTGAACATGCCTGAGCTATTGCGATTTTGTTTGGTGACGTAATAGGTTTGCACTAACTCCGCGAGAATTTTTTGCTGTGTTTTCTTTTGCTCCGTGAGTGCGGCGACGCGTTTGTGTAGCGACTCAATGTTACGGTTTGCTTCAGTGAGTTGTGAGGTGGTGGATTGAATGTTTTTCTCTATATTCGAGATGCCAATCTCTTGCTCTCGTAGCGATTTTTGCAGTTTATCGAGTTCTTTTTGCTGCTTACTCAAATCTTGTTGTTGACGTTTTATCTCACTCTTAACACCAGAGAGTTCATTTTGGCTTGCGCTGCTGTCCATTGGGGTAAGCGCCGCAATTAACCCTAAGGTTAGCGTCGAAAGAAAGATGTGAAGGCGCGTCTTGTGATTAGAGTGCATGTCGTATCCGCTGATAGAAGAGATCAAGCTAGTCTGAGTTAACTACTGTATTGAAAAGCGATTATTGGTGCAAGCATACAAAAACGCCGATGCAATGGCATCGGCGTTTTATCAGACTTGTGTCATTACTTTACTAGAACGTCGCCTGACATTTCTGCTGGGATGTTCATGCCCGTCATTGATAGCATGGTTGGTGCTAGATCCGACAGTTTTCCGCCTTCTTTAAATTCAACGTCTTTGTCGCCAACGTAAATTAGAGGGACGGGAAGGTTTGTATGAGCGGTATGCGTACCACCCGTTACCGGATCAACCATCATTTCTGCGTTACCATGGTCAGCGGTGATCAGCATTTGACCGCCCACTTCTTTGATCGCTGCAACAACTTGACCGACACTGGCATCAAGCGCTTCAATAGCTTGCTCGGCTGCCTCGTAAACACCGGTATGGCCAACCATATCAGCATTCGGGTAGTTACAAATGATGGTGTCGTATTTGCCGGACTTAATTGCAGCAACCATTTTCTCGGTGAGCTCTTGAGAGCTCATCTCAGGTTGCAGGTCATAAGTCGCCACTTTTGGAGAAGCAACCAGTTGACGCTCTTCGCCTTCAAATTCATTCTCAACGCCACCATTGAAGAAGAATGTTACGTGTGCGTATTTCTCAGTTTCCGAGATACGCAGTTGTGTTTTCCCTTCTTTTGACAGCCATTCACCGTAAGTGTTCTCTAGTGATGCTGGCGGGAAAGCGCAAAGTAGCGGAATGTTGGCGGCGTACTGCGTTAGCATGACGAAATCAACGGCTGGGAATGTACTGCGCTCAAAACCGTCAAAGTCAGGAACGAATGCGCGAGTGATCTCACGTGCGCGGTCAGCACGGTAGTTCATAAAGATAACAGCGTCGCCATCTTCAATTGCCGCGGATGCTTCACCTTCAGCGCGAAGCTCTGTTGGTGCCACGAATTCATCGTTTTCGTCACGAGCATAAGCAGCCTCTAAGCCAGCTGCCGCTGAATCAAAGGTGAATGCTCCCTTTGCTTCCGTCAGCAGGTCGTAGGCTTTTTCAACGCGATCCCAGTTGTTATCACGATCCATAGCGTAATAGCGACCAACAAGCGAAGCCACACGACCTTTACCAAGTTCAGCAAACAGGGCTTCGAAGCGTTTTAGAGAATTTTCTGCACTGCGAGGTGGTGTGTCACGGCCATCTAAGAAGCAATGTAGGTAGATTTTTTCAGCACCACGGTCAGCCGCCATTTGGACAGCAGCATAAATATGGTCTTCATGAGAGTGAACGCCACCAGGAGACATTAGGCCCATGATGTGAACGGCTTTGTCTGCTGCGATGGCTTTATCCATTGCGGCAACAAGCGTTTCGTTTTGAGAGAACTCACCATCAGCGATAGATTTAGTGATACGAGTTAGGTCTTGATACACAACGCGACCTGCGCCGATATTGGTATGGCCAACTTCAGAGTTACCCATTTGGCCATCAGGAAGACCAACATCAAAGCCAGATGCAGAGATAAGGGTGCGTGGATTATTTTCCCACAAACCATCCATGACGGGTGTTTTTGCGTTGTTGATAGCGTTGCTTGCGTTATCTTCACGGTATCCCCAACCGTCAAGAATGACTAGAGCCATAGGCTTCTTAGCTGACATAGTTATAACCTCGTTGAATTCTAAATAACTTTACTGAAAACAAATTAGCGTAATTTTACTACACTTTTTACCCAAAACAGTAGGGGCAGATCAAATATTGTTTGTGATTACCGTAGCTGGTTTTCAGTTTTTTGAAAGTTAATTGCATGGATTTGTTCTTAGTGTGAGCTAATCATAGACCCAATACGTCCATGATTCCTTTGATATTGATGTATTAATAACCGATAGCAAAGGGCATTGACCAATTGTTTTCTTCTATTAGTCCAATAGCGAAATAGGGATCTCAATTATTTATTCGAAACATGTTCCCCCCTCGCCACAAGGCAGCTAAGCCGTTATACTCCTCGTCTGATTTAATATTCAACTAATTAAGAGCGCAAGCTATGCAAGAGTACTTAGATTTTTTTCAACAAAATATGATCATGGCCGTGGTTTGGGCCGCACTTTTTGTTGCTCTGATTGCCAACTTCGTGAAGTCTGCCAATGCAGCGTACAAAGAGATTTCCGCCGCTCAGGTGACTCAGATGATGAACCGTGATAATGCTGTCGTTGTGGACATTCGTTCAAAAGATGACTTCAAACGTGGTCACATTACTGATTCAGTTCATGTGCTTCCGTCTGATATCAAAGCAGAATCCATTCCTAGCCTTGAAAATCATAAAACAGACCCAATCATTGTTGTATGTAAGACCGGCCAAACTGCACAAGAAAGTGCAAACCTGCTGGCTAAATCCGGCTTTGAACAGGTTTATGTTCTGAAAAATGGTTTGTCAGCTTGGAGCGAAGCAAATCTGCCGTTGATCAAAGGTAAAAAATAACCTTAACAATTGAGTGTTTTCGCGGCATTTTTCACGTCTGGATGTGATAAATGCCACGGATTTTAAGGCTCGCCTAGTCAATAAACCTAGGCTCAGCTAGTCTGCCAGACAACTCAGAAACGGTTTCGACAAATTTAGACGTATTATAAGGATAGTCATCATGGCTGAAGCAGCACCACAAGAAGCACAACAGAACTTCACAATTCAACGTATCTTTCTGAAAGATCTTTCTTTTGAAGCGCCGAACTCTCCGGACATGTTTCAAAAAGAATGGAACCCAGATGTTAAGCTTGACCTAGACACGCAAAGCCGTGAACTAGGAGAAGGCGTTTACGAAGTCGTACTTCGCCTAACGGTGACGGTTAAGAACGCAGAAGACACGGCATTCTTATGTGAAGTTCAGCAGGGTGGTATTTTCACTGCAGAGCAAATGGAAGCAGGCCAACTGGCACATTGTCTTGGTGCTTTCTGCCCGAACATTCTGTTCCCGTACGCACGTGAAACCATTTCTAGCCTAACTATGAAAGGTACGTTCCCACAATTGAACCTAGCACCAGTTAACTTTGATGCATTGTTCATGAACTACTTACAGCAACAAGCTCAAACAGAAGAGCAAACTGAAGCGTAATTTGCGCTCGGTGACAGGTTGCTCTTTGCGGCATGAGCGATGCTAATGCCGTACGAGACAACCCTCTTTTTGAAAATGCACAGCGCTTAGCGATGTGCATTTTTTATTTCACTTCTAAGGCTAAACTTAAACTCTTAGCAGTGGCTTTCAAACGATGACGTGGTGATGTGATGAGTAACGCATACGGGAAAGAGATTTCAATGACGGTGATTGGCGCAGGTTCTTATGGAACGTCGCTGGCCATTTCTTTAGCGCGTAATGGTGCAAATGTTGTGCTTTGGGGGCATGACCCAGTTCATATGGCACGCCTAGAAGCAGATAGAGCGAACCAAGATTTTTTGCCTGACATCGATTTTCCAGAGTCACTCATTATTGAATCGGACCTGCATAAAGCGGTTCAATCGAGCCAAGACCTGCTCATTGTTGTCCCAAGCCATGTGTTTGGCCTAGTCTTAGAAAGCATGAAGCCACATTTACGCAATGACAGCCGTATTTGCTGGGCAACAAAAGGGCTTGAGCCAGAGAGTGGCCGCCTACTAAAAGACGTCGCGAACGATATTATCGGTGACAAATACCCGCTGGCAGTGCTATCGGGCCCTACCTTTGCCAAAGAGCTGGCAGCTGGTATGCCGACAGCAATCGCAGTGGCGTCGACGGATTCGCAATTTGTGGCGGAGCTGCAAGATAAAATTCATTGCAGTAAAACGTTCCGTGTATACGCCAATGACGACTTTACCGGCATGCAGCTGGGCGGCGCCGTTAAGAATGTGATTGCCATTGGCGCAGGTATGTCAGATGGCATTGGTTTTGGTGCGAATGCGCGTACGGCATTGATTACGCGAGGTCTTGCTGAAATGACGCGTCTAGGCGCAGCCCTTGGTGCGAAGCCAGATACCTTCATGGGAATGGCTGGGCTTGGTGACTTGGTACTAACGTGTACGGATAATCAGTCACGAAATCGTCGTTTTGGCTTAGCGTTAGGTCAAGGAAAAGATGTCGATTCCGCACAGGTTGAGATTGGTCAGGTCGTTGAGGGATATCGTAATACCAAAGAAGTTTGGTTGTTGTCACAGCGAATGGGTGTAGAGATGCCAATTGTTGACCAAATCTATCAAGTATTGTATCAAGGGAAGGATGCGAGACTTGCAGCGCAAGATCTACTAGCAAGGGATAAAAAAGCAGAGAAGCAATAAGCTTAAACATCGCGCGTGGGCAGAAGCCAGTATCACGATTTAGCCTTAGGGTCATTTCTGAATCTGTGCGTGTTGTGCTGCTTTGAGGTGAGAGACAACTTCTAGGACAGAACATGAAACACTGTGAAAAACAAAAAGTATGGCAGTGCATAGTAAAAGAAGGACGTAAGCAGTCGGAAGAAGAGCCGATGCTTGCGAGCTTTTATCATGCCACAATCATTAATCACGAGAGCTTGGGTGCAGCACTAAGTTACATTCTCGCGAATAAACTCAAGACGGCATCTATGCCAGCGATGGCGGTACGTGAGGTTGTAGAGCAAGCATTTGCTGCCGATCCCTCGATTACCGATGCCGCGGCGTGTGACATTTGTGCCACAGTGAATCGTGATCCTGCTGTCTCTATGTATTCAATGCCGCTGTTGTACCTGAAAGGGTTTCATGCTCTACAAGGCTATCGTGTTGCAAATTGGCTATGGAAGGAAGGCAGAGTGGCGCTGGCTACTTATCTACAGAATCAGATTTCTGTTGCTTGCCAAGTAGATATTCACCCGGCGGCCTGTATTGGCAAAGGCATTATGCTCGACCATGCTACCGGTATTGTTATCGGTGAAACGGCAGTGGTCGAAAACGACGTATCGATACTACAAGATGTGACGTTGGGTGGTACCGGTAAAGAAGGCGGCGATCGTCACCCTAAGATCCGTGAAGGCGTTATGATTGGTGCTGGTGCGAAGATTTTAGGTAACATTGAGGTCGGGGTTGGCGCTAAGATTGGCTCTTGTTCCGTTGTTTTACAAGCGGTCCCAGCGCATACCACAGTGGCAGGTGTACCTGCTAAGATTGTCGGTAAACCTAAAACGGATATGCCATCTTTAGATATGGATCAGCAGTTTAATGGCAAATCGCAGACCTTTGTTGGTGGCGATGGTATCTAAGTCCATGCTGAGTAAGCCAAGCATTGACCCATCATCAAGCGCGGTTCGGTAGCAATAAGTTAGGCGTAAAACCGATTGTTAATCAAAAGACTCAGTGTGCACGCACTGGGTCTTTCGTATTTTAAGGGTATAGCTATAGGCCAGAATGCCACCGATGACATTCCCCACCGCGACACCAATAAATAACCCTTCGACGGAATACAGCATGTTGCCTAATGCTGCTGCGGGCAGGGTGAAGACAAACAGGCGCATAGCACTCCACATGAACGCCTTATTTGGCATGTGAAGGGCATTAAGCCCGCTTCCAAGCATCATGATGATCCCTTGAAAACCATAGCTAAACGGGACCACAAGTAGGTAATGCCAGAGTATTTCTCTTACCGCAGCTTCTTGAGAAAACATCGCGGAGATAGGGATGCTCAATGGCACCATCATGATAAATACCAAGAATTGAAATACGATGGCAAAGCGCATGCTCAGGAACAGACCAGCAAAGCTTCGTTCGGGTTGTTTGGCCCCAAAGTTTTGCGACATGAAAGGGGTTAATGCGGAGCTTAGTGAGATTAAAACCAGTATTAATATGGATTCTACACGTTGAGCGGCGCCATAAGCCGCAATGGCCGCAGTGCCATGTACGGAAAGCATCTTCATTAAGATTGCTCCCGATATCGGTGACATTGCGGTTGAAAGTGCTGACGGTGTCCCTATCTTTAAGATGGCGCTCCAGTCTTTAAATATATCAGGAGGGTTGATTCGACCGAGCAGCTTCTCACGCTTAACCAATACGTAAAGTGACCCTAACAGCGCGCCAAACCAAGCAAAACCACTCGCCACCGCCGCGCCTTGGATGCCTAACTCAGGAAACGGACCGACCCCAAAGATAAACAAAGGGTCTAAGATGCCATTTAACACGCCTGAGAGCATCATGATCTTGGCTGGAGTCTTGGTATCGCCCGTTGCTCGAATGGCACTGTTGCCTGCCATTGGGATAACTAAAAGTGGAATCGTAAGATACCAGATCACCATGTATTGGTTAATTAACGGAATAATGTCGTCATTAGCGCCAAGCATGCGAAATAATGGTTCAATGGTTGTTAACCCAATGGTTGAGGCAACGGTAACGAGGATAACGGCAAGAATAAGACCATGAGTAGTGAACTGCGCGGCGTTGCGAGTGTTGCCTTGCCCTAATAACCGACCAATGATGGTTGAAAGACCGACACCTATTCCCATTGTGATGCAGTTGACGCCAAACGTGACTGGAAAAGTGAAGCTGATGGCCGCAAGAGATTGCGTGCCAAGTAACGCGATAAAAAAGGTGTCAACGAGGTTAAAGGCCAAGATCGCCACCATGCCAAATACCATAGGGACTGTCATTTGTTTGAGCACAGTAGAGATAGGGGCAGATAGCAGCCCATGCTTATCTTGCATAGAATTCATCGTTGACGATACAGGGATTCAGGATACAGGAATTCCTTAAATCGTGCGAGATTCGACTGGATTGACGTGCCGCTGTCGTGACAAAGTCCATTTTCGTTATTTTTGTCACAAAATTTTGGCTTCTACCCCTTGGGATTAACTCGATCATCCCCAACATAATTATCACAAGCCGAATTAAGGCATTCTCAAAGCTAACATATTAATTAATTCAGGAGACACGACCGATGAATATCCGTCCTCTACACGACCGCGTGATCGTTGAGCGCAAAGAAGTTGAATCTAAATCTGCTGGTGGCATCGTTCTTACGGGGTCTGCTGCAGAAAAATCAACACGTGGTACGGTGCTGGCTGTAGGTAATGGCCGCATTCTAGAAAACGGGTCAGTTCAAGCATTGGACGTTAAAGTGGGTGACACGGTTATCTTCGCTGAAGGCTACGGTACGAAAACTGAAAAAATCGACGGCAAAGAAGTTCTGATTATGTCTGAAAACGACATCATGGCGATCGTCGAATAATAGTAGACGTTGAGTAATTTTACTCTGAATCAAACATTATCCACTGAATTTAGATAAGGAAATAAACAATGGCTGCTAAAGACGTTAAGTTTGGCAACGACGCACGAATCAAAATGCTAGAAGGTGTCAACGTTCTAGCTGATGCTGTAAAAGTAACATTGGGCCCTAAAGGCCGTAACGTGGTTCTAGATAAATCATTTGGCGCACCGACTATCACTAAAGATGGTGTTTCAGTTGCACGTGAAATCGAACTTGAAGACAAGTTCCAAAACATGGGCGCACAAATGGTTAAAGAAGTGGCTTCGCAAGCGAATGACGCGGCGGGCGACGGAACAACGACTGCAACAGTATTGGCTCAGTCTATTATCGCTGAAGGCCTAAAAGCGGTTGCTGCTGGCATGAACCCAATGGATCTTAAGCGCGGCATCGACAAAGCGGTTATCGCAGCTGTTGAAGAGCTGAAAACCCTGTCTGTTCCTTGTTCAGATACTAAAGCGATTGCTCAAGTAGGTACTATCTCAGCGAACTCTGATTCGACAGTAGGTAACATCATTGCTGAAGCGATGGAAAAAGTAGGTCGTGACGGCGTTATTACGGTTGAAGAAGGTCAGGCTCTACAAGACGAGCTAGACGTTGTTGAAGGTATGCAGTTCGACCGTGGTTACCTATCTCCTTACTTCATCAACAACCAAGAAGCTGGCAGTGTTGATTTAGAGAGCCCGTTCATTCTTCTTATCGATAAGAAAGTATCGAACATTCGTGAGCTTCTACCTACTCTAGAAGCGGTTGCTAAAGCATCTCGTCCACTGCTTATCATTGCAGAAGACGTTGAAGGTGAAGCACTGGCGACATTAGTTGTGAACAACATGCGTGGTATCGTTAAAGTAGCGGCAGTTAAAGCCCCTGGTTTTGGTGACCGTCGTAAGTCTATGCTACAAGATATCGCAGTCCTAACTGGCGGTACTGTGATTTCTGAAGAGATCGGCCTAGACCTTGAGAAAGTTACGCTAGAAGACCTAGGTCAAGCTAAGCGTGTGACTATCACAAAAGAGAACTCAACCATCATTGATGGTGCGGGTGATGAAGCGATGATCCAAGGTCGTGTGACGCAGATTCGTCAACAAGTTGAAGATGCAACATCTGACTACGACAAAGAAAAACTTCAAGAGCGTGTGGCTAAACTTGCTGGCGGCGTAGCGGTAATCAAGGTTGGCGCAGCGACTGAAGTTGAGATGAAAGAGAAAAAAGACCGTGTTGAAGATGCACTTCATGCTACTCGTGCAGCAGTAGAAGAAGGTGTGGTTGCCGGCGGTGGTGTTGCACTTATCCGTGCTGCGTCTAAAGTTGCTGGCCTTGAAGGCGATAACGAAGAGCAAAATGTGGGTATCCGCGTAGCACTTCGAGCAATGGAAGCGCCTCTTCGTCAAATTACTGCGAATGCGGGCGATGAAGAGTCTGTTGTTGCAAACAACGTAAGAGCGGGCGAAGGTAACTACGGTTACAATGCGGCGACGGGCGAATACGGCGACATGATTGCGATGGGTATCCTTGACCCAACAAAAGTAACGCGTAGCGCACTGCAGTTTGCCGCATCAGTTGCTGGTCTTATGATCACAACAGAAGCAATGGTAACCGATGCACCTCAAAAAGAAGCGCCAGCGATGCCTGATATGGGCGGCATGGGCGGCATGGGCGGCATGATGTAAGATTCACCCCTTACAAACTATTGAGTTAATTCAATAGGTTAAAGGCAGACTTTGTAACGTTGTGATAGTCCTTTGTGTATGCGCTTTGCGTGCCGGATTGTGAACGTTCAGTCTGCCTTTTTTGTTGAAGTTAGTAAATTAAGTAATAATGATTTTTCGTAGCTGAAACACCAAAATCTGATCTATCTCTATTAAAATGCTCACTATATGTATTACATAATGGTGTAGATGGCATGATTCAACTATTGAATGTAGTTACTTATTGAGGTGTGAAAAAGGTGATTGTTCCCTTTGGGATTAAAGATGGAAAAATCGTTCATGTGGATGAAGTACCTAACGGAAATCAATGTGGTGTGAATTGTCCAAGCTGCCAGCAACCTTTGATCGCGAAAAATGGTGGCAATAAAGTCACTCACCATTTCTCTCATGAAAGGGGTCACCGTTGCCCTAGTTATGCGCCAATGACATATCTTCATCTTTATGCTCAAAGGCTCATTGAGAATGAGAAGAAAGTTGTTTTGCCTCCAGTTTATTATCCAAAGGAAGCTCAGCTAACTTCAGGAGCTATTGTTGCTGAAACATACCAACTAATAGATAAAAAGTGCATTTCATTTGATTATGTCAAAAGTGAGGTTCGTTTCGATAAATTCTTTGTTGATAATATTGGATGCAAAAATGGTCGAGAAGTGCTTGTTGAGATACGAGTGACACATGAAAATTCGATAGAGAAAACTCAAGCCTTTCGAAGGTCAGGTAAGATCGCTATTGAGATAGACTTAACGAAATTGCATAAAGCTCTAAAAAATTTATCTCAGACTCAAATAAAAGCCGCTCTATTTAATGTCGAAAATATCAAATGGTTGTCAGAACCCCCTTTAATAGATGATAGAGATAAAGCTGATGAGACGTTTAGTATGCTAGTCGCTGAACATCAAAAAGCTATCGACTTAAATGAAAAAACAATGAGGGAACAAGAAGAGGCGCAGAAAAATAGACGAGAACTAGCGACTCTTGAAATGAGGAAGAAGCTTACAAGTGAACTTGCTTGGTTGGAATCTTTAAAATCCATCGACTCAATTGAACTATGGGAGTCTTCCAAAGTGTTCCCAGAAAACGGTCAAGTTAAACAGTCTCATATCGACTATTTCAGCAGGCTGGTAGGGGTGAAAATACTGGATGACTGGATCTTCATGACTAAGCGCCCTCATTGGCAGCTTCTTGTACTTAGATTCTTAGACCACAATGACAAGTGTAAATTAGCTGATATTAAGAATTTCGTGAAAAAGCATTCTGGTTTACATCCGATGATGCAGTCCTTATTAAACTCAAGGTTTAGCGGAAAAACTATTGCAGCGAAGCAAAGGTTAGATGTTGATTGGAATACATATTGGTTTTTGTCTAACGAAGAAGAGTCACAACTGATTGACCCATATATTGTTATTGGTAAGTACTTGGATTTTTTGATTGATAAGAAAGTAGTAGTGAAAGTGCCTTTTTTTAATGTGTATCGTGTTGTTCAGGGGTCGATAAGCAATGCTTTAAAAGAGCAGCAAAAGAAAGAAGAAGCTCTAAGGTTGATAAAAAGCAAAGAACTTATGGAGATGCAGCAGATCCAAAAATTTAGTGTTTACCGATTAATGAATAGAGAAGAACGGTTAATTGAGCTTCTTGAGGCTGAACAAAAGCTATTTCGTGACCATAATGGCATTGGGCTACGTTGCCTAGACTGCCACATCATTCGTCCATTAAAGGCTGTAGATAGCAGCAAACAGTGCCAACGCTGTGGCTCGAAAAAAGGGCTGGTCGAAGACGAGGTAACATCTAGATGTCTTGAAACAGCTGAGCAAAGATATAATTCTAAAGATCTACTGTAAATATGCCTCCCAAAATACCCATCGATTACAGGCTCACTGCTGGCTTAAAACCATTCGTTTATGAGCCTATCAATCTGCACCAACCCTGGGGTGGCTCAAAAGTAGTCTGTTGATGTTATTAGCTAGGCTCGTTATTATACCCCTACTTTTTGTGGTTTAGGTGTTAGCTAATGACCAATAGAACATACTACTATTGCCGAGTCTCTACGTCTGAACAGACGATTGAAAACCAAGTTCAAGCATTTAAAGATCGAGGCTATGAAGTCCAGCCTACTTTTGTAGTTGAAGACATTGTATCTGGGGGTGTTTGTGCAATGGAACGTGATGGGTTCAAAGCACTGGTAGAGCATAAGCTGATCGAAGGCGATACGTTAGTTGTCCTAAAGCTGGATCGCTTGGGGCGAGATAACATAGATGTTCAGCAGACTATTAAAGCCCTCATGGAGAAAGGTATCAATGTCCATTGTTTAGACCTGCCTCACAATGACCTTAGTAGCCCTGAAGGGCAACTCATGCTTAAAATGTTTTTAGCTTTTGCTGAGTTTGAAAAAGATCGTATCCGTGAGCGCACTATCGAAGGTCAAGCACGAGCAAGAGCAGAAGGAAAGGTAATTGGGAGGCCTCCTAAAGTAACAGCTAAGAGAGTGGTAGAGCTTCGCTCTCAGGGGCTCTCGATTGCTAAAACAGCAGACTTCCTTAACGTATCTATTGCAACAGTCAAGCGGCTTACAGCAGCAAGTAAGAAGGGATAATGAGCTTGTTGCCCCATAGCTGCTCAAGTTTGGATATCTAGTTATCGAACGAATTGTCAATGATCTCAACCGTAGGAGTCAGAAGGGTGGTAGAAAAATTAAAACTGGATAAAAGTGGCCGTATTGCCAATCTAACCTCGCTGGCTAGACCATTAACTAGCGAAGACATACATAATGCAGTAGCAGAGTTCCTTAGGCTAGGCTCAAAAGCTCCAACCTATGGTAACTCAACAACTTATGACTTGATTGTTGATAGCGCTCCATACCCTCCCAAAGCTATATTTGGCCTTGCACTAAGCCAGAAGCTAAATGTGGAAGTTAAGGCTCAGCATTTCTCCGCGGGAGAAGATACCCCATGTTTCCAGTCTTTGCGGAAGTTGAACTTCGAGATTCGGCTGAAAGAAGTTGATAAAGAGCTAATAGATTCCCTCGATAATACCCCTTGGACAGACCTAGAAATGGAAGATACGGTAAATGAGTATCTGAAGATGTTAGATGCTACTCGCAATGGGATTAAGCTAAATAAGGCAGAGGTGTATCGCAGCCTGTCTGCTAAGCATCTTCGAGGTAAGAAAGCCTATGAGTTTAGAATGCAAAATATATCTCACGTATTTGAACTGCTTGGACGAACTTGGGTGCTAGGGCTCAAACCCAAAGGTAATATCACTGTCAATCAAGTGAAGCAAATTGAGCAATTAATAAGTAAAGCTGAGCAAAGGCCGAATGAAGCTATTGCTGAGTTTGAAGCACAAGTACAAGTGTCAGCAAAAAATAAGAAGCTGAAGAAGCCAGCAGGCAATGGGAAGCCTAAATTAACAGCGGTTACATTGACTCAGTATCAAAGAAATCCAGATGTAAAAGCATGGGTGTTGAACAGGGCTAGTGGAGTGTGTGAGTGTTGTAATGAGCCAGCACCATTTGAAACTGAGGATGGCAGACCTTTCCTAGAAGTACACCACATAATACGTCTTGTTGATAATGGTGATGATTCCGTAGAAAACTGTGCGGGTATATGTCCTAACTGTCATAGAAAGCTCCACTATGGTAAAGGACGAGATGCCTTGGCAAACGAACTTAAGTTAAAAATTAACGAAAAGTAAGCAACGCTTTGTGTACAAATCATGGAAAGCCGCAATCGCTTATGTAGGATATACCCCCAATACCTCCCCCCTCCCTTGTAAGACGAAGTAGAAGCACTGGAATGACAAATACGAAAAGAATTATTTGCAAAGATTGCGGCATGAAGCGTGTGCCATTTATTGGTAGTAAAGGAAGACCAACTAAGTCCTGTAAAGAGTGTAAGGGAAATGTGTTTTGGCTCTCTAAGTTCGGAGAATGGTTTGCAAGTGCTACCAGTCGCCAGTCGCCGGACTCTATGCCTATAGATAATCAAGATATTAAACAAATACATGAACTATGGAAGCGTAAAGAGAGTGCTGGTGGATGGAGCAATGAGAACGGGCGAATCGTTAAGAAGTACGATTACCATATGTGCCATCGAGATCCAGCGAAAGGCAATGGTTTTCAAGGACGATTCACCTATGGCAACTTATTGATATGTGATAGTGAAACCAACCAATCACTGAAAAACACCGTTGCTATAGACCATGGTTATCGAGTGTATACAGATAAAGCACCATTTGGCTCAAAAGCAAAGGTTAAACGATGGTGCTCATCTAGGTATCAATTGCTCCTTTTAGTGGAAGAGCTTGGTCTTACTAAGCAGACTAAATGCACTCGGAAAAAATCACCGTTGCAGAGTGATGATTTCGGTGACTTTCTACCTCAAGGAACACCACCTGAGCAATTGATTGCATCTGAGCTGAAGCGCTTCAACGTTAATGAAGAACCATGGAAGAAAGCAGCACTCAATGCCAAAGATAAACAGAAAGCCGTATTGCTATATGGTATTGGACTTGATGGTAGAGAGCCTATTAGTGTAAAAGAGCTAGATGAATCTGAGAGGCAAGAGTTCTAGTATTTAGTTGAATGCCTTGATGCCCACGCCAAATTACAGTAAGCCATTGTATAATAAAGGGTTTACTGCAATTCCTTGGACACTCTCAGACTACTGAACCCATTCCTTATCTATCTGATCAGCAATGTCTTGAATAGTGCTGGCTAATCGTTTTATGTCACTCTTGGCATAATAGCCAAATGACATTGTTGAACCAGTCTCATGCCCGGCTAGCGTAGCAGCACTAAACTCATCAACACCACATCGTTGAGCTGCTGTAATGAAATGAACTCTAAGACTGTGGAAAGAGCGGCTTCTATCATCTGTGACCTCCGCAACTTTAAAGCGACTAAACTCCCTAGAGACTCTTTTTGAACTTGCGCTAGACGGTTCAATTCCTTTTAATTGTCTAACTATTGGGATTGCCCTCGCAGCGCTATCGGTTTTACCTGAGTCAAGAACCCAACACTCGATACCGTCAATTGTTTCCTTGTACACATTACTTATTTCGCCAGCTCGCAACCCTGTGTAGAGTCCCATTTTAACGTGTGATGAAAACGGGCTAACTAACATAGTTTTAAGCTGCTCTTTGGAAAACAACTGTTTCTTTTTAGACGGCTTTTTCCATTGACTCAAATCTAAGTTTTCAAACGGGTTCTGTCCTTCGACCTCGCCCCTCTGATTAGCCCACCTCCAAACACTCTTTAAGCGGCTTAAGGTCGCAGAGATAGTCCCATGAGAGTAGTTTGCTCCTAATTCCTCTGTAAATGTAACAACATCCTTCTTCTTGATTAGGGCTAAGGACTGATCGACCAATTTAATGTGGGAAAGAAATGCTTGAACACTTTTCTTTGTCCTATGCTCATTGTCAGCTTTCAACTTCTTGATAGCGACCATTTTAAGAAGAGCTTCCTTAAGTGTCATTGCAAAGCGTGGAGGTGTAGGTTGACCTTTATAGGTCTTGTAGGCAGCCGATGCAGCTGGTGTGCGGGGAAGAATACCAGTCCCTTTTTGGCATTCCCAATCGAATACCTCAACTGCAGACTCGTCTGAAGATATGTCTTCACTGTAATGCTTCAAGGTTTCAACATGAGCTTGAAACTCTAACCTTATGGGGCAATATGACTGCTCAAGTTGCGCTGAAACATTTGCATTGATTTGGTCTCTACGAAGTCTAGCAATTTTTATGTCTGAGGTTTGAAGGCTCTTAATTATTGTGTAACGACCATAAATACTGATTAATGATGAGGGTGTTCGTCTTCGGTAGTAGTAAGTTTGATGTTGCAATTGAAGATATTGGTCTTTGGACATTATGTGTAGCCTATGTGTGTACGCGCAATGTGATTATAAGTACATGTTACATATAGTAAACCTTTGAAATCTATCGATATGGGGCAATTTGATGTAATTCATCAGAAAACGCTGACAGAGCCAGAGGGGAAACCTCTGGCTTTTTTGTACCTGCTTCAATAATAAACCGCGTAATGTCTAGATGTTTGGCGTTATGACAATTAACTGACATACGGTATAGTGACCGGAAATAGCATCGTCTATAGTTATAAGTGTATAAAAACAGTTTCAAGTGGAAAACCGCCATTAACGGACCGAGTAGTGGCTAATGGATAAATAATAATGTCAGTGGAGACAATATAATGAAAAAAGTCGTATCCGCCATCGCAGTGGCAGCAGCAGTATCAATTTCCCCAATGGCGCTAGCAGACAGCACGCCGGTTATGTTTTCTTCTCTTAACGGCTTCAACGCACCTGACGCAAATGCGGTAGGTGGCGTGCGTCTTTCCGTTCTTCATGGTCAAGTCAATGAAGTGAAGGGTGTTGATTTCTCAGTACTAGGTATGTCTGAAACGCAGCGTACAACAGGTGTGAACTTTGGCCTTTTCTTTGGCGCCTCTAAAGTGACACAAGAAATGAAGGGTGCATCTTTAGGTATCTTTAACTGGAATACGGGCAAAACATCCGGTGTTAACCTTGGTATGGTGAACGTAACAAATGATGTTAAGGGTCTTAACTGGAGTGCGGTTAACTACTCTGAGGGTAATACCATGGCTGATATTGGTATTGCGAGTTTCTCGAAAAAGTCTAACTTCCAATTGGGTATCTTTAACAAAACCAACACTATCGATGGTGTTCAGATTGGTCTGATTAACTGTGCTGACAACGGTTTCTTTAAGTGTTTCCCAATCATTAACTTCGCTAAATAATCTCGCCTAATGGCGGTCGCGACGTAATTGATACTGAGTAAAACAATTAGCCCTTAAATGACACCATTTAAGGGCTTTTTATTGCGTATGTTTTAGAGATTACTTTTTGTGCTTTGAGCGCTTCTGAAAGGTTTGATGGACACCACGACGCAGGCTTTGGAAACTACTCTCCGCTTTATCGACCCCTAACAAAATGGTTAATGCTAATAGGGTAAGGATCACGGAGGCCTTGTAATGCTCCAAGCCAATCATCATCCCAAGTCCAGCTAATAACCAAATAACGGCGGCTGAGGTCACCCCGTGAATCTTGCCATTTTCTGACATCATCACGCCTGCCCCTAAGAAGCCAACCCCAGTAATGATCTGCCCTAATACTCGGGCTTGATCTAGGGTGTTGGGAGACAATGACACCGCCATCGACATGAATAAGTACGTGCCAGATAAGATTAAAATCGAGGTTCTAATACCAACGGGCTTGCCTCGAGTCTGTCGCTCTAAACCAATGAGTGTGCCATTGAGCATGCAACAAGCAAGGGCTTGCCATGAGAATGGACCTAAATCGAAAATCGTTACTAATTCCACAAATATCCTCCTCATAAAAAAGGCAGTATCTGTTTATTAGACCGGACAGGCGAACAAATAAATTTTATCGAAACGAAAAGGTTGTCTAAGGTAAATGCTACTCAAGATAGAGGTCGAGAGGCGTTTTGCTCGTTTTCCCCCCTTCTTCACGCGTGAGCTTTGGCACCAAATAGCCAGCAACTTTCTGTATGACCCCTTGCATCAACTGTTTTGCATCCTGATCGCTAATGAAGTAATGCGCCGCACCTTGTACTTTGTCTAAGACATGTAAGTAGTAAGGCAAAATACCAGCGTTAAAAATAGCGCGGCTAAGTGCAACTTGTGCGTCTACGGAATCATTAATGCCTTTAAGCAGTACAGCTTGATTCAGCATGATGACATTCGCTGCCTTCAGTCTGCCTATAGCTTCAGTAAACTCAGAGTTGACCTCATTGGCATGATTAATATGCGTTACAAGAACCGTATTCAGCCGAGTGGCTTGCAATAATTCACATAAGGTATCGGTGACTCGTGCGGGGATGACAACAGGCAGTCGAGAGTGAATGCGCAGCGTGGCAATATGATCAATGCCTTCTATTTTATTGATCAGCCATTCCAGTTCGTTGTCTTTCGCCATTAGCGGATCACCACCCGATAAGATGACCTCATCGATGTCGGGTTGACTGGCGATGTAATCTAATGCGAGCTGCCAATTTTCCTTGTTTCCCTTATTGTCTTGATAGGGAAAGTGACGTCGGAAACAATAGCGGCAATTTACCGCGCAACCGCCTTTCACGATCATCAACGCGCGACTGGCATATTTGTGCAAAAGCCCAGGCACCACTGCACCTTGTTCTTCTAAGGGGTCTTGCGAGTAACCGCTATGAACCTCAAACTCTTGGCTCAGTGGTAAAACTTGTTGTAAGAGTGGGTCATATGGGTTGCCTTTTTCCATGCGATCGACAAAGCTTTGGGGAACACGCATAGGAAAGAGCTTTCGAGCTCGAAGGCCACTTTCCCAAGGAGTCGCATCAATTTCCAGTTGTTCAAGCAACTGATACGGGTCTGAGATCGCATTGGATAGCTGTTTGAGCCAGTTTTGCTCAACAGAAACAAGATTTCGGGTTATGATAGGCGACATTAAATTTTAACTCGAAGAATACTAAGAGGATACAATGGCTACTGTTAGCACGAATGAATTTAAAGGCGGTTTGAAATTAATGCTGGACAACGAGCCTTGCGTAATTCTAGAAAACGAATACGTGAAGCCAGGTAAAGGTCAAGCATTTAACCGTGTTAAAATTCGTAAACTACTGTCTGGTAAGGTGTTAGAGAAAACATTTAAGTCAGGCGAGAGCTTTGAAGTCGCTGACGTCATGGATATCGATCTAGATTACCTATACTCAGACGGTGAATTCTACCACTTTATGAACAGCGAGACATTCGAACAAATCGCAGCAGACGTAAAAGCTGTGGGTGATAACTCGAAATGGCTAGTAGAAAACAACGCATGTATGATTACATTGTGGAATGATAATCCAATTTCAGTCACACCACCTAATTTTGTTGAGTTAGAAGTGACAGAAACGGATCCAGGCCTTAAAGGTGATACACAAGGTACAGGCGGTAAGCCAGCAACGCTAATCACTGGCGCCGTTGTACGTGTTCCACTATTTATTCAAATTGGTGAAGTCGTGAAAGTTGATACTCGTACTGCAGAATATGTAGGTCGTGTTAAGTAACGTCACTTCATTAATAAAAAAGGTCGCTGAGGCGACCTTTTTTATTGTTGGAACAGAAGCACTTAGTCTTGCGGACGCCAACCTAATGCACTCGCTACCGTCCCCAGAATAAGGGTATCCATCTCTGAATCGGGCAAGTTTGCCAGTGTTTGAAGCGTTATCGCGCCATTGGTTTGCGCGGCTGCAATCTCTTGACTACCGCGACTAAAACTATAGCCAAGTGGATGTTCAACACTCATCAATAGCCCCTCACCCTCGTGAATAGATTCAACATTGAAGTGCGTCTTGCGGAGCCGAATGAAGCCGATTTCTTTTTTCGTGGTTGATAGGCTGATGGCTTCGGATTTTTGTGCCACTTCATACTCCCCAATGGTTTGCCCTGCTTCATTAATCTGGCAAATGTAAGGGTCGTTACCACCAAATGAAAAACTGCCAATATCAACACTTGTGCCACCGCCACTGCATATAAGTGTCCACGTTTCCCCACTGTCAATGCGAGTCACCTCTGCAACCATATCCCCTTGGTTATTATTGACGGTATTAAACCAAGAGCTGGTGGAGGCGCTGCGTGAATATTTCCCTTGATAGAGGCCAGCTATATCGAATGAACCTTCAGGACCGAATCCCCAAAATGTGCCATCGGTTTTCAGTATGAGCTCTGGTTGTGCTGAAACCGCGTCTGATTTTTTCATATCAACGGTGCTACCACACCCAAAAAGAGCACTTGAAATAATAAGTGCGCAAATAGACTTTTTCATTGTTATATCTCTTTTTATTATGAATCGTTGCGGATTGTATAGGGAGGGGGTATTAAGGAATGTAAGGGATTGTCTGGATGGATGACGGGTCACTATGTAACGGGTAACAAAAAGGCAGCCTAATCGCTGCCTTTTTCGGTGATTAATCTTTTAAATCATAAAGATAAATATCACTGCTAATGCGCTAATAAGACCCGCAAAGAAATAGCAAGCAATCTTGCCTGCGACTCCAGCGTGGATCTTGAGGTCATGCATGCCATGGTGAAGGCGGTGCATAGCATGCCACATTGGCAAGGCTAGCGTGGCAATCACAAATAAAGCACCAATAAAGCTGGTGGCAAAATTAGCCGCGCGTTCATAGCTGAGTGCTTCGGCATCGATGATGCCCATAGGAACAAGAATGCCCAGCACAAGAATGGTCACAGGAGTGATCATGGCAAACCATGAGCCACCAGCGCCAAATAGTCCCCACCATACGGGTTCGTCTGAACGTTTAGGGTTTTGGTTAATCACAATGGTCTCCTTAGACAATAATCAGCACAATTAAAGAAATTGCGGCAACGGCCGCCCATTGTGCGAGCACGATGGTTTTCTTCTCGACGGCTTTGCCCTTGATTTTAATCGGCATAACTTGAGGCATCATGCTGAAAAACGTTTGAGCGTGAAACAAGCTGCCCGCCAACGCAACAATATTGATCGCGATCACCAGAGGGTTGGCCATAAAATCTAGCCAGCCTTGCCAAGCTTCAGGCCCTTTTACAAGCGCGCCTAAACCGAAGGTTAGGAAGATGGTGAATAAGATCAGCGGTAAGACCGTGGCCTCACGCAACATGTAGAATCGGTAAAAAGGATGATTCTTCCACCATGTTCGTTTTATTTCGCGAACATAAGGTTTTCTATTGCTCATCGTTATGCCTCCACATTCTTTGGTGAGCCATCAGGTTTAAGCATGGCAATGACGAAGTCTTTTGAAGACTCAATCTTACCTTGGTTAACCGCCGCTGCTGGGTCAACGTTCTTCGGACAAACATCAGAACAGTAGCCAACAAAGGTGCATCCCCAAGCGCCATTCTCACCATTGATCAGTGCCATTCGCTCACTTTTACCGTTATCACGGCTATCGAGGTTATAGCGGTGTGCCATTGTTAATGCGGCTGGGCCGATAAACTCTGGATTTAAGCCAAATTGAGGACAGGCGGCGTAACACAGACCACAGTTGATACAGCCAGCAAATTGCTTGTATTTGGCCATTTGCTCAGGCGTTTGTATATTGGCGCCATCTTCAGGTGTGCGAGGATTACCAATGATATAAGGTTTAACCGCTTCCAAGCGCTCAATAAATGGCGTCATGTCGACAATTAAGTCTTTTTCGATTGGGAAATTGGCTAATGGCTCAATTTTAACGCCGCCAGGGTAGTCGCGTATGAAGCTCTTACATGCCAGTTTAGGTACGCCGTTGACCATGATTCCACAAGAACCACAGATCGCCATTCGACAAGACCAGCGATAAGACAAGTCTTTATCGAGGTTGTCTTTGATGTAACCGATAGCATCGAGTACAGACATGGTTTCATCGAACGGGACATCAAACATTTGCATGCGTGGCTCAGAATCTTTTTCTGGGTCATAACGCATGATTTCAATTTTCTGAATGCGATTTGCTGACATTATGCTTGCTCCTCTGCATTGTTTTCTTTATTGGTTTTTGCTTCTTCAGCGGCGGCTTTTTCTGCTGCTTCACCATATAAACGAGCTTTCGGTTGAGATTTAGTGATTTTTACATCGCTGTAATCAATACTTGGAGCACTGTCTTCTTGGAAGAACGCGAGTGAGTGTTTTAGGTAGTTTTGGTCATCACGTTCGGTGCAGCCATCATCCAAACGCTGGTGCGCGCCACGAGACTCTTTACGAAGAATTGCTGAGTGCACCATGGCCTCGGCAACTTCCAATCCGTAGCCCACCTCGATAGCGTAAAGCAGGTCAGTATTGAATACTTTCCCTTTATCTTTAATGCCAATATTCTTGTAACGCTGCTTGAGCTCAGCAATCTTTTCAAGAGTGGCTTGCATCAAGTCTTCTTGGCGATAGATCCCACAACCCGCTTCCATGGTATGACCCATTTCAGTACGGATGTCAGCCCAGTTCTCGTCGCCGCTTTGGTTCATTAGTGCAGCAATACGAGCTTCTACGGCTTCGACTTGCTTCTCGATAGCGGCATCATCCCAGCCTTTGAAGGCTTTTGCGCGCTCAACGGCTTGTTCACCGGCCACACGGCCGAATACAACAAACTCAGCTAAGGAGTTCGACCCTAAACGGTTTGCACCGTGTAGGCCCACAGAGGCACATTCACCAACGGCAAACAAGCCTTGGATGCGAGTTTCACATTGGCCGTTTGTTTCGATACCACCCATGGTGTAGTGAACCGTTGGACGGATAGGGATCGGCTCTTTAGCGGGGTCAACATTGACGTAGGCTTTTGCTAGTTCACAAATGAATGGCAGGCGCTCTTGAAGGTATTCTTCACCAAGATGACGTAAGTCTAGGTGCACGACATCACCCAGCGGGTGCTTGATAGTGTTGCCTTTTTGCTGCTCGTGCCAGAATGCCTGAGATACTTTGTCTCGAGGTCCTAGCTCCATGTATTTGTTCTTTGGCTCACCGACAGGGGTTTCTGGACCCATGCCATAATCTTGGAGGTAACGATAGCCGTTCTTATTGACAATAATACCGCCTTCACCGCGACACCCTTCCGTCATTAAGATCCCTGTACCTGGTAGCCCAGTTGGGTGGTATTGAACAAATTCCATGTCACGCAGTGGAACACCATGACGATACGCCATCGCCATGCCGTCGCCCGTTACGATGCCGCCATTGGTGTTGCAGTGGTAAACACGACCGGCACCACCTGTTGCGAGCACCACGGATTTGGCTTTAATGGTGACCAGCTCACCCTCAGACATATGAATGGCGATAAGCCCTTGAACTTCGCCTTCAACCACAAGAAGGTCAACAACGAAATATTCATCAAAGCGATTGATTTTGTCGTACTTCATTGAGGTTTGGAAGAGCGTGTGTAGCATATGGAAGCCGGTTTTATCTGCCGCAAACCATGTACGTTCGACCTTCATTCCGCCAAAGCGACGTACGTTGACCTCACCGTTTTCTTTACGGCTCCAAGGGCAACCCCATTGCTCCATTTGGATCATTTCTTTTGTTGCGCTTTTTACAAAATACTCAACAACATCCTGTTCACAAAGCCAGTCACCACCCCCAACGGTATCGTTGAAATGATTGTCTAGGCTATCTTCATCCTTGATTACAGCGGCAGATCCCCCTTCCGCAGCAACAGTGTGCGAGCGCATAGGGTAAACTTTTGAGATAAGAGCAACGTCCAATTCAGGGTTTGCTTCAGCGGCTGCAATAGCAGTTCGAAGACCAGCGCCACCAGCGCCGATGACTGCGATATCTGTGGTAATTGTCTTCACAGTTATCCTCCAGTGTGAGGGTGAATGCGAGGGAACTCGCGGGTAATAATTAGGCTTTAAATAAGCCGATAAAAACTAAGGGTTATAGTAGAGAACCCCTTTTATAAAAAAATTGATTGAGTTAGGTTTTTTCACCGGAAATGCATGGAGAAGCATAGTATTTATATGATGTGTGACTAACGTCACTTATAATCAGGTGAGTTCTTCAAGTTTGTACAATTATCAATAACTACAGCTAATGAGTTTGATTATGATTTACAGTGACTGGCAGCCAACAGCATCAATGCCTCTGTTAAAAAAACGTGCCGAAATTATGCACTCAATACGTCAATTTTTCTTATCAAAATCAGTGATGGAAGTCGAGACGCCAGCTATGAGTCACGCCACGGTGACCGATGTGCACTTACAGACGTTTAAAACCGAATTTGTCGGGCCTGGGTACGCCGATGGACAGGTACTGTATTTCATGACAAGCCCAGAATTTCACATGAAGCGACTGTTAGCAGCGGGCAGCGGGTCGATTTATCAAATCGGCAAGGCATTTCGTAATGAAGAGAATGGCCGTTACCATAATCCGGAATTCACCATGTTGGAGTGGTATAGAGTCGGGTATGACCATCATCAACTGATGGACGAAATGGACGAGTTATTGATGATGGTGTTAGGTGGAACACAAGCAGAACGAATGACTTACCAACAAGCGTTCATTCAAGCTCTGGATGTTTGTCCGTTAACGGCTTCCATGTCGCAGCTGCGTGTCGCGGCTAGCACCTTAGGGTTGTCTGATATCGCTGACATAGAAGATGACAGGGATACGTTATTGCAATTGTTATTTAGTGTCGGGGTAGAAACGACGATTGGATCGAACACGCCTGCTTTTGTTTATGATTTTCCAGCGTCACAAGCGGCGCTGGCGAAGGTTAACGCCGATGATCCAAGGGTCGCCGATCGCTTTGAGGTTTATTATCAGGGAATTGAACTTGCTAATGGCTTTCATGAGCTGGATAACCCGAAAGAGCAACTTGCACGTTTTGAACAAGACAATCAAAAAAGAGTGGCAATGGGCTTACCTGTGCAGCCGATTGATTACCATTTGATTGCTGCACTTGAAGCCGGCCTGCCACAATGTGCGGGTGTGGCATTGGGTATTGACCGACTGATTATGTTGGCTGTCGGCGCGGAACATATTGATCAAGTGACCGCCTTTCCGTTTCCTATTGCTTAATGGCTTAATGGCTTAATGGCTTAATTACTTAATTACTTAGTAGCTTATGTAGCTTATGTAGCTTATGTAGCTTATGTAGCTTGGAGCGATAAGGCTTAATACCGAAAAGCACTACCCATGAGGGTTAGGTTACCAATATACTGGTTCCTAAGACGGCCAGTAGCGCACCTAACCACGCGTATCGGTTAGGGCGTTGTTTGGTGTATAACCAAAGTAATGGTAATACCATGATAGGTGTCGTGGAAGAAAGCAGCGCCACCATACCAACATTACCGGTTTGCAAAGCAAAGAGAATCAAGGTCATACCGACTGCCATGGCAAGAAACCCGTTGAGCGCAGTGATTCCAAAAATGGGTAGGGTGATGGGACGAAGGCTTTTAGCAAGTTTCGCACCTGTTAGCCAAAACAAGCTATGGGCGACAAAGGCGGTGATCATACGAATGGCTGAAGCCGCGACGGGGTCGATAGCAGTTTGCATCACTGGTTTTGCGATAATACCGCCTAAAGCCTGACACAGCGCTGCTGTAATGCCTAGCGCGATACCCACGGATGCTTTACCTCGAATGTCCTCTAAGCTGTTTGTTGACGCTTTATTTTGTTTGCGCCCAAAGAAGATGGCGGTTGCGACGCCAGAGAACACCAATGCAGAGCCCATCAACTCTATTGGCGTCATGGTTTCAGAAAATAGAAAGTAACCAAGAATGGCGGAGAAGACAGCATGGCAAGAGAACAACAATCCTGCTTGTCGAGGCCCCATTCGATTTAAGCAGGCAAACAAGGCGGTATCGCCAATAAAGATGCCAATCAAGCCTGAGAGTGCCATAGGCGTGATATGTTGATAGCTGACACTGCCCCAGCCACTGGTGAGTAGGGCCATGGTCGTTAAGATGAGCGCGGTGCACCCCATTCGCCATCGGCTGTAGGCAAAAGAGCCAAGATGGCGCGCTGGCGTGACAGAAATAATACTGGATACTGCCCATAAAAAAGCGGCAATAAGCGCAAACCACTCAAACCCCATGAGTTTCCCTATTCAATTCGAAGTCCTATCGATAAACAGGTTGTACTATGCGCCTCTTCAAAGTGCAACGAAATCCATCCGACGCGATGAATTTCGCTGCACTTATAGGGTTAGGTGAGAATCCAAGCGGCGGTATAAACGATAAGCAAGCCAATTACCCCAAGGATAAGTCCCATTTTCGCCATGTCTTTACTCTCAATAAGGCCGGTAGAATAGGCGAGGGAGTTAGGCGGCGTAGAAACGGGCAGGATCATACCGAGAGACGCGGAGAAGGCGACCACAACCAAAAGCCCCTGCAGGCCACCAATACTGGCAAGGCTCTCCATCGAGGCACCAATTGCAGCTGCTATTGGCATGAGCAGGTTAGCGGTAGCCGTATTTGACATGAAGTTGGCCATTAACCAGCAGACGACAGACAGTGTGAGTACGACCGCCATTGGCGATAATGACTCATAATCGATGGCATGAGCAAGCGCTACGGCAAGCCCTGTTTTATCAAGCCCAATGCCAATCGCAATCCCCCCAGCAACGAGCCAGAGTACATCCCAGTTAATCAGCTTTAGCTCTTCTTTACCCATGATTCCGGTGAGTGTAAAAACAGCCAGTGGAATGATGGAAACCACGTAGGTATTCATGCCGTGTAGTTTGGTGGTCATCCAAAGCAAGATGGTGCTAGCAAAGGTGACATAGACAACGATGGCTCGCCAATTTTTTTGGAATTTACCGTTTAACCTCAAAACCATTTTATCTTGAGATGATGGAAAAAAACGCTGCAACAGGAACCAAGCAATAGTCAGCTGAATAATGACAAACGGCAGTCCCATCATCATCCACTGAAGAAAATCGATGGTGTTGTCTCCGGTAAGGTATTGCAAGGCAATGGCATTCGGTGGCGTACCTATTGGTGTCGCGATTCCCCCTGTGTTGGCTGCAATAGGGACACATAACACTAACGCTTTGATGCCAATATCGCCTTTAGGGGCAGAAGCCACAATGGGGCCGAGTAAAGCCAGCATCATGACAGTGGTCGCCGTATTGGACATAAACATCGAGAAAACAGCGGTAATGAGCATTAACCCAAGCATGATGAATCTAGGTTGATGACCAAATGGTTTTAGCAATACGCGTGCGAGGTTGTTGTCCAGTTCGTATTTTGATGCAGCAATCGCCAGTGCAAATCCGCCCATGAACAGAATAATAATAGGAGATGAAAAAGCGCTAAAGATATCCGTGTATTTCATCAATTCGCCAAGATCATGCCCCGCTGGTGGCGTACGAAATAGGTGTAAGCCTTTATCTGAAATCATCACCAGCTCTAAGGCGATGATGAGAATAGAGGTAGCAAAGACCGGTACAGGTTCAAGTACCCAAAGGAGTGCCGCGAGCAGGAAGATAGCGAGCAATCGATGCTGAATTAATGTGAGGTTGTCGATAGGTATGGCATCGATCGGCATCATTAAGACACCGAGTGGTATGATGAAACAGATCAGAAGCCGGATCAAAATCCCGTTATTTATCTTAAGCATAGGCAGTGTTATCTCGAGTGAAAGCAAACTACTCGATAGATTAAAATATAATCGTACTAGGGTCTTAGACTGCCGTTAGAGTTTTGAAAACAAGCGTAAATTATTGGTGGGAATGTTGTTTTGCGTCAACGATTATGGTTGAAAGGCATCGATAAAGCGGCGTTAAGCAAGAATAAATAACGGCGCAAAGCTGCGCCGTTATTTTAAACAAGATTACACAAGCGTGATTTAGTTGACGCTGTTATCGGCACGGTGTGCGTATGGCGTACCCATCACGGTTGTTGCGGTATTGACCATCGTTTCATCAAAGTGAACACTATCTTTGGCAAAAAGGTTGATGACCGTTGAGCCTAGCTTAAAGCGGCCCATTTCCTGGCCTTTTTTCAATACCACAGACTTGTTGCCTTCTGCTGGGTAGTCCCATGTATGAACTGAACTGCCTGTTGGAGGCGTCACTGTCCCAGCCCAAATGAGCTCAATGCTACCCACAATGGTTGCACCGACAAGTACTTGTGCCATTGGGCCAAATTCGGTATCGAAGATACAAACCACTCGCTCATTTCGGGCGAAAAGGTTGGGTACGTTCTCTGCGGTGAGTGGGTTCACTGAAAATAGATCGCCAGGGACATAAATCATTTGACGAAGTGTTCCATCACAAGGCATGTGTACGCGATGGTAATCACGTGGAGACAGATACAGCGTGGCAAACTCACCGTCGGTGAACTCTTGCGCAAGCTTTTCATTGCCACCAAGCAGCTCTTGAGCAGTATAGCGATGGTTTTTCGCCTGAATAAGCTGACCATCTTCAATTGGGCCGAATTGGCTGACACACGCGTCTGCGGGGTGAACAAGAACATGGTCACCGTCTGTAATAGGGCGGGCGCCAGGTTTTAATTCACGAACAAAAAACTCATTAAACGTGTCGAAATGAGCGGGGTCTGAGTACAGAGCTTCGTCCAGGTTGACGTTATATTGTTTTACAAACCAACGAATGATTGCTGTTGTTAGACCACCGGCTTTAGCCGATGCCAGTTTACCAACCAGACGGGTTAGTCCGTGCTGTGGTATCCAATATTGAAGTCCAACTTTAATCTTATCCATTGCTTACTATTCCAACATTAATTGAGAGTTTCGAGTTTAGGGCGCGAGATAGTAAAATAAATCTCGTAAAATGTCAGTACCTAGTCAAGCTTAAGGACTGACACTAAGCGTAATATGCATCCCAAATTCAAATGAATTTACAGGTCTGCCTTTTTGCTACGAGAGTATTGTCGGTTCGCTTTGTTTTCTACCATGCTGTCAAGAATACGATGATAATTATCAAAGCGACCTCTTGCGATATTGCCGTTTTCAACCGCTTCTCGCAAAATACAACCCGGATCATCAAGGTGTTTACAGTCTCTAAACTTACAACCACCAAGGTAAGGCCGGAACTCAACAAAGGCTTCTGTAATCTCGTTAGACTCTAGGTGCCATAAGCCAAACTCTCGGACGCCAGGGGAGTCGATGAGATCGCCACCGGACGGAAAGTGATAAAGACGTGCGGCTGTCGTGGTATGTTGACCAAGCCCCGAATTTGTCGAAATTACGCCTTCTTCAATATCGAGCTCAGGCATCAACGCATTGACTAGGCTGGATTTTCCAACCCCAGATTGCCCGACAAAAATGTTCACTTTTCCTTGTAGATAGCCCTCGAGCTCTTTTATGCCTTCGCCGGTCTCTTTACTCACAAAAGCCACGTCATACCCGATGCCTTTGTAGGCATTAAGGGAAGCGTAAATGGCCGCTTTATCTTCTTCCGCGATTAAATCAACCTTGTTTAGCACCAACAATGGGGCGATCTGCAGGGTTTCTGACGCAACTAGATAGCGATCGATAATGTTAAATGAGAGATCGGGCGCGATGGCAGACACGATCACCATTTGGTCAACGTTGGCAGCTACCGGTTTAAGACCGTCGTAATAATCTGGACGCGTTAAGATAGAAGTGCGAGGCTCTACGGCTTCAACAACGCCAGAAATACCATGCATGGATTCGATACCGACACGCCATTTTACGTGGTCCCCTGAAACTAGAGATTCAATTCCTCGTCGTAAGTTACAGCGATGAACTTCTTGAGTTTCAAGGTCTTCAATATCGGCATGTTGACCAAAACGAGTAATCACTAAACCTTGTTTCACCGATCCCAGCATGGATTCATCCCACTGTATGGCTTCTTCTTGTTTTAGCTTTTTGCTTTGGTTGCTGCGTACTCGACGCACTTGACCTTTAGTCAGTTTTTTCTTTTTCGCCACGATAATTCTATGATGCTAAGCATCAAACCATTTGGGTTACTGAAATTTATTTCGGTATAGTACCTCTTTTGGCAGAAAACAAATAGACGAGGGCGATATGTCTTTTAGTGATCAGAATTTAATCTGGGTTGATCTGGAGATGACTGGGCTCGATCCTGAGCAACATAAAATCATTGAGATTGCGAGTATTGTTACCGACAGCCAGCTGAACATACTCGCTGAAGGCCCGGTGATTGCGATTCATCAGCCGAACAGTGAATTGGAAAAAATGGATGACTGGTGCACAAATACTCACACGGCGAGTGGGTTAGTTGATCGAGTGACAGAAAGTTCATACACCGAGCAACAAGCCATTGAAGAAACGATTGCCTTTCTTGAAAAATGGGTACCCAAAGGCGTGTCACCAATTTGTGGTAACAGCATTGGTCAAGATCGCCGTTTTTTGTACAAACACATGCCTGAGCTAGAGCAGTACTTTCACTATCGCTATATCGACGTCAGTACGTTGAAAGAATTGACACGACGTTGGAAGCCAGAGGTGTTAGACGGGTTTACTAAACAAGGTACACACTTAGCTATGGATGATATTCGTGAATCAATTGCAGAGCTTAAATACTATCGTGATACTATTTTTTCGATTTAGTGAGTAACTCTTATTAATTATAGCGGGGCTGATTTATCCTAGTTTCAAGAAAAATAAGGTATTTTTGTGTGCTTTTCCATCAAACAGAAAAAAAATGAATGTTTTTTATCGATAGGACTTGCATCACAAAAAAATGCTCTTATAATTCGCAGCCCTGAACGACGAAAGACGTTCAATGCGATACTAGCTCAGTTGGTAGAGCGCAACCTTGCCAAGGTTGAGGTCATCGGTTCGAACCCGATGTATCGCTCCACTTTTTTAAGTGGCAAAGTATAAGTTCTCACGGTACTTAACGGTGACTACAATTCGGACGCGGGATGGAGCAGTTTGGTAGCTCGTCGGGCTCATAACCCGAAGGTCGTTGGTTCAAATCCAGCTCCCGCAACCATATTTAATCAATAGCACTTGCTGTTGATATGCGATACTAGCTCAGTTGGTAGAGCGCAACCTTGCCAAGGTTGAGGTCATCGGTTCGAACCCGATGTATCGCTCCATTTTCCTTTGGAAGATGTAAGTTCTCACGGTACTTAACGGTGACTA
>NZ_JBHFOL010000013.1:0-149904 GCF_053544015.1 Vibrio sp. E150_011 | reverse complement strand
AGCCACCGTGCTGAACTTGGTGCATTCCAAAACCGTTTCGACCATGCGATCAACAACCTTGATAACATTAACGAAAACGTGAATGCCTCGAAGAGCCGTATCAAAGATACTGACTTCGCCAAAGAAACCACTGAGATGACGAAGAACCAAATTCTTTCTCAAGCTTCAAGCTCAATCTTGGCACAAGCCAAGCAAGCGCCTCAAGCGGCAATGAGTCTGCTAGGTTAACGACATCACGTTGTGAATTGATAGCGTTTTGGATTGAATCGTTATTGTTCATAATCGTCGCGACTCTTTATTATGAAACCAGAGCTTATGCTCTGGTTTTTTTTCGTTTGAATGATCGCTAGAGCGTGCTTATTTGAAAAAAAATCAATAATTCAGTGAGTACGTTATGCCAGATCAGGATCACATTTGCCCAATCAATTGAATTAATTAGCCAAAAAGCGTTTTTTTTTCCTAAAGGTTCTAATTTAGTCGCCGTTAAAGGGAATGAGAGAAATGATATAGATGTGCCAACGTGAGGTGAGAGACTCGGCGGCCATCTACCCAAAAATGCCTAAGGAGATCAATTTATGGCGATTAATGTAAACACTAACGTGTCTGCAATGACAGCGCAGCGCTATCTAAGCACAGCTGCAGAGAACACCACCAAGTCAATGGAGCGTCTGTCTTCTGGCTATAAAATCAACAGCGCAAAAGATGACGCTGCGGGTCTACAAATTTCTAACCGTTTGAATGCACAAAGCCGTGGTCTAGACATGGCAGTGAAAAATGCCAACGATGGTATTTCAATCGCACAAACCGCAGAAGGGGCAATGGATGAGACTACTAACATCTTGCAACGTATGCGTGATTTGTCTCTTCAATCTTCAAATGGTTCTAACTCCAAGTCAGAGCGTGTGGCTATCCAAGAAGAAGTGACGGCGCTAAACGACGAGCTAAACCGTATCGCTGAAACCACTTCATTTGGTGGTAACCGCCTTCTTAACGGCACGTACGGAACACAATCGTTCCAGATCGGTGCTGACTCGGGTGAGGCTGTCATGTTGTCTATGGGCAACATGCGTTCTGACACAGCAGGTATGGGCGGCAAAAGCTATGCCTCTGAAGAAGGCAAAGATGCGAGTTGGCGCGTAGGTCAAGATGCACAGCTAACGATGAATTACACCAATAAACAAGGTGAAGAAGTTGAGCTTTCAATCACAGCCAAACAAGGTGATGACATTGAACAACTCGCTACTTACATCAACGGCCAAAGCGGCGATGTAAAAGCGTCTGTTGGTGAAGACGGGAAAATGCAGCTCTTTGCCGCGAATCAAAAAGTTACTGGTGATGTAGAGTTTGGCGGTAACTTGGCTTCTGAACTGAGCATTGGTGATGCAAAAGACGTCACGGTAAAAGATATCGATGTCACATCGGTTAGCGGGGCTCAAGAAGCGGTTGCGATTATTGATGGTGCGTTGAAAAACGTCGATTCAGAACGTGCGTCCTTAGGTGCATTCCAAAACCGTTTTGACCATGCGATTAACAACCTCAGCAACATTAACGAGAATGTAAACGCATCAAACAGCCGCATCAAAGATACGGATTATGCAAAAGAAACGACAGCGATGACCAAGAACCAGATCTTGCAGCAAGCAAGTACTTCGATTCTGGCGCAAGCGAAACAATCACCGTCTGCAGCACTTAGTTTGTTAGGTTAATTCAAGGCAAGTACAACCTTAGGCAAGTCGTATTGACGGTTCATTATGGTAACCGTCAATTACCATGTTTAGCCCAATAACGATGAGGTATTGGGCTAAACATGGGCAATTAAGGTGAGAAACGGGAGACTGTTATGGATATTTCATCCTACGCATCGAACATTCAGCCTTTTGCCACGTCTAGTGGCACAAAAATTGCTTCAAATAATACAGCAAGTGCGGCAACGCAGAGTCAGTCAAATGAGAATCGGGTCAATCAGACACCTGAGACTCATAGGGTTAACCCTGAGAAAAAAAACGAGAATGAAGCCTTAGCAAAAGATAAGACTTCGCAAGTTATTCAACATATTGCAAAAGAACGTCAAGATCTTAATGATGTTGAACGTGAAAGAATGGTCGAACGTCTAGATGAGTTTTTGACAACGATGAACACCAGTTTATCGATCCGTCAGGACGAAGAATCAGGGCGACATATTGTGACCATTTTTGCCAGCGATACCGGCGAAATTATTCGCCAGGTACCGGATGAAGATTTACTTGTTGTTCTCGAACGCCTTGAAAAACACGCCTCTGTCAGTATCGACATGCGAGTTTAATGAACACCTTACGCACTAATGTAGGCGTATAGTGAATGTATTAACTTGAAGCGGTTTGGTGAATATGGGCCCGATAGGGATGTCTTCTGGCATGGATATCAATTCCATGGTGAGTAAAATAGTCAATGCAGAGCGCGTACCTAAGCAGCAGCGTATTGACTATGAACGCACTAAAATTGATTCCAGTATCAGTGCCTATGGGCGGCTCAGAGAGTCACTAGATACGATGAAAAACCTAATGGCAAACTTTCGTCAGGAAAAAGCGTTTGCAGTGCGCAGCGTGGATACTTCTGAAGAAAATGTTGTCACGGCAACCGCCTCTACGGATGCGATTGCTGGCAAATATGCAGTCGATGTATTGCAACTTGCTCAGAGCCATAAAGTGGCCTCCGATGTTGTCCCTGATGACACGAGGTTTGGGCCGGGTAAGTTGCAAATTTCTCTAGGCGAAGATAACTTCGACCTATCTCTTGGTAAAAACTCTAAACTTGTTGATGTCGTTCGAGCGATTAACGGTGCTCGCGATAATCCTGGTATCCGCGCCTCAATCATTAAAGATATGAACGGACCTCGCCTGATCGTTGCTGCGAACCAATCTGGCGCCGAAAAAAACATTCTAATTGATGTCGAAGCCGAGGCTGGTAATGAACTGTTTCGCTTTGAGTACAAGACGATAGAACAACGAGTAAAAGACCTTGAACAAGCTCAATCTGATGCTCTAGCATTATTGGGGCTTCCCGACCAATCCTCCGAAATGACCGCGACTGATGCGACATTGACGGATGAAGAAGCAAAGACTCAAGCAGATGTCGTTGACGATGACAACGCAGTACTAGATGACACTGCGGCCGATAGTGATATTGATACGCAAGCGAAACAAGAGGCAACATCTGGCCGCCCAGAAGATACCATTCCTGGCTGGACTGAGACCGCATCAGGCACATTGATGGATTCCTACCAAGCACCAGAGCCTGAACTCGACGATAAGGCATTGGCCAAATCCCAAGAAGTACCGGGTTGGACCAATACGGCCTCAGGAACGCTCACCGATTCTTATGTCACACCAGCTGAAGCACAAGCAAAGTTAGAACAAGAACTAGCAGCGGAAAAAGCGGCCATTGCTAAAGCGGTTGCTGATGGTGACATGAATGAAGCGGAAGCGAAACAGATTGAACGAGAAAAGCTCACACCAGAAGAGCGTGAGCGAATTGAGAAAGTTGAAACAACGCAAGCGGAACTAGCGGAAGCTCAGCGTTCATTACAAATCTATAAGGGAATGGCTGAAGTTCAAGGCGCGCAAGACTCTATTGTTGTGCTTGATGGGGTCGCAGAGCTCGCAAGTAGCAATAACGTCATTGAGGATGCGATCGAAGGGGTTGATTTAACCTTAAAAGGTACCACCCAACCCGGTGAGCGCCCCGCTGAAATCGGCGTCGAGTACGATAGGCAAAGTGTCCGTGCGGACATCGAGCAGTTTGTTGATGCCTATAACCAATTCTTCCACGTATCCAAAGACTTGGCCAAGGCCGACCCAACGACGGGCCAAACTGGGCCATTAGCCGGTGATAGTGTAGTCCGAAGCGCAGACTCGCGTTTGAAAAGCGTATTCTCAAGCTCTGTGGAAGGGGCACCCGATGACCTTAAAACACTCACAGAATTCGGTATTACCACCACGCGACAAGGTAACCTAGAAATCAATTACCAGATGCTTGATAAGCAGCTGAATAACAATTTCAATAAGCTAGAAGATTTTTTTGGTGGTAATAATGGCTTTGCGAAAAAGGTCGAAGATGCCATTCATAGTATGACTGGTGTGACGGGTTCAATCCGAACTCGTGAGAAAAGTTTAACAGAGCGAAATTATAGCCTGAACGATGACCAAGTGACGCTAAATCGACGCATGGAGGGGCTGGAAAAACGGACCCATGACAAGTTTGCTGCGATGCAAGATGCGACCGGAAAGATGCAATCACAATTGGCAGGAATGATGAATGCTTTGTCTTAACGTAGGTACACTTTGAGTGACACGGCAAAACGAGACATTAGACTATTTAACTTGCTGTTAATGATGGGAAAAGGTCTGGGAAGTGACGATATTCAAACAACTACGTGATACGGATCACCAATTGCTATCACATTTGGAAAATCTTGAGTTAAATACTGAAGAAATTCACACCTTGGTCGATACAAGAGAACAGATAATAAAGACGTTGATTGCTGCTTGTGAGCGTAACCCTCGTTTAAAACAGAGTGAGGAGTGGCGGCTAGCGGTTGAACAGACCCAGCACGTCACCACCAAGATGCACTCTAAAACCGAACAACTCGGACTGTCGCTCAGAAAATACCGACATGGTAAAAAATCTTTGCAGCAGTACCAAAAATTTATTTGAGAGGACAGTGATGCGTGGTTCATTACAAGCTTACAAGAAAGTATCCGTAGACAGCCAGCTTAGTGCTGCCTCACCGCACAAAGTCATCCAGATGCTGATGGGCGGAGCGATAGAAAGACTGATTCAAGCCAAAGCGGCGATGCAGCAAGGCAATATCCCTGTGAAGGGAGAGCGTATCGGTAAAGCGCTTGATATTATTATTGCATTGCGCAGCTGCCTTTCGATGGACGATGGTGGGGATATCGCGAAGAACCTTGACCAACTTTATGAGTTTATGATCACTCAGATCACGGAAGCCAATCATCATAATAACCCTGAGCCTATCGACGACGTTATCGATATTATCCGCGAAATTAAGTCTGCATGGGACCAAATCCCAGCGGGTTTTCACAATTTAACCGCGGAAGAAGTCGGTATTTAAGCGGAATTAACCTCTTAAACTGAGGGCGATGAAGTTGCCTTATAAGGTTATTGTCAATAGAATAGACGCCATCCGATGCCAGATGGCGTTTTTTTGTTTCCAACTCGCTATTTTATAAAGTCAATTGTATAAAGTGACCAATTGGTAAGTGAGTGGCGCTTATAGAGTGCAATGACAAATATTTGACGTTACTTTGGTGATCATTTTTTATCGAGGCGTTACTCTCACAAGATGCATGGTTTAGCTAAATTACTCGTCATCGCTGACGATGAGAAAATTCGTACCAATCTAAACACCATTTTAGAGTTTGTCGGCGAGCACTGTGTCACGATTCCTTCAAGTGATATCCATCAAGTTGATTGGTCCCAAGCATGGTCAGGTTGCATTGTAGGGGCAGTAAGTCACCCTACCTTTTCTGAAGCCTTATTATCTCAACTCTCTCAGAGTAATCACGTGCCGTTGCTTGTCACGAGCGAGTTCTCTGGAATGGTAGAGCCACTGACGAATTATGTTGGTGAGCTTGAGTTACCTTTGAATTATCCGCAACTGAGTGATGCGCTGCGACATTGCCAAGATTTTCTAGGGCGCAAAGGCGTTCAGGTTCCCTCGAACAGTCGGAAAAACACCTTATTTAGAAGCCTTGTTGGCCAAAGTAAGGGTATCCAAGACGTACGACACCTTATTGAGCAAGTGTCTGGCTCGGAAGCTAGCGTACTTATATTGGGTGAGTCAGGGACGGGAAAAGAGGTTGTTGCCCGCAATATTCATTATCATTCGAGCCGCCGTGGTGGGCCATTTGTACCTATCAACTGTGGGGCGATTCCCCCCGATCTTCTCGAAAGTGAACTGTTCGGTCATGAGAAGGGAGCGTTTACAGGCGCGATTACTTCTCGAAAAGGCCGCTTTGAGCTAGCAGAAGGCGGGACATTATTTTTAGACGAAATTGGCGATATGCCAATGTCGATGCAGGTCAAGTTACTGCGAGTTTTGCAAGAGCGAGTCTTTGAGCGTGTTGGCGGGACGGTGGTGTTAAAGGCCAACGTGCGTATTGTCGCTGCCACTCACCGCAATCTGGAAAATATGATTCAATGTGGAGATTTTCGTGAGGATCTTTTCTACCGTTTGAACGTGTTTCCAATTGAAATGCCATCATTAAAAGACCGAAAAGAAGACATCCCACTCTTGCTACAAGAACTCCTAACTCGCTTAGAGGCGGAAGGGGGAGAACCTATCTGTTTCACACCGCGTTCGGTGAACTCGTTAATGGAACATGATTGGCCGGGGAATGTACGAGAGCTTGCGAATCTAGTGGAAAGAATGGTGATTCTGTACCCGAACAGCTTGGTGGATGTCAATCACTTACCAGTGAAGTATCGCTATAGTGATATCCCGGAATTCCAGCCTGAAATGAATGCCTTTAAAACGGTGGAAGAACAAGAGCGAGATGCTTTTGACAGTATTTTTGCTGATGATTTTAGCCTCAGTGAGCCAGAAATCGACGATTATAACGCCCCCCAAGCGTTACCCGCGGAAGGGGTCAATCTGAAAGAGATGCTGGCAGACTTGGAAGTGAATATGATCAACCAAGCACTAGATGCTCAAGATGGCATTGTTGCTCGCGCCGCGGATATGCTTGGAATGAGACGAACAACGCTTGTAGAGAAAATGAGAAAATACAGTCTAAATCGCTAGCCTACGTGACGTGAGTCACGCTAAATATTGACGCGGCATTTTTTTGACGCGCTATGATCGTTATAAAACAAAGACTTAAGCCCGGCATGCCTTTTGCATTACGGGCTTAAGTTGTTTTTACAGAACTGTATATTCTAAGCTGGGAGTGTCGGCGTCATATCTACGATGTCACACGTGCTGCGCTTGGCAAAGAAAAAGGAATGCTTCATCCATGAACTTGTCGTCACATGATGCCGCCGATCTGAACGAGCCGTCGTCTTCACATTTAGATTCTTTGGAATCACAAGTGGAGCGTTATCAGCAAGTTATAGAAGCAATGCCTGCTGGTGTCATTTTATTGGATACCCAGGGTGTGGTGAGGGAAGCGAATCCTGAGGCGCACCGAATTCTTGAATTGCCACTCGTTGGTCAAAAATGGTTTCATTTGATTCAGGTAGTTTTTGACCCTAAAGAAGATGATGGTCATGAGGTGTCATTACGTAATGGACGGAAGGTACGCCTAGCGATTTCCGCCTCTTCGACGGGGCAACTGATACTGATCACCGATTTAACCGAAACGCGTCTGCTTCAGTCAAGAGTCAGTGACTTACAACGTTTGTCTTCGTTAGGACGGATGGTGGCGTCATTGGCTCACCAGGTACGCACGCCGTTATCGAGCGCCATGTTATATGCCTCCAACCTAGGAGCGCCTAACCTGAATGACGCCACACGTTCACGGTTTCAAATCAAGCTTGTGGATCGACTCCACGACCTCGAGAAGCAGGTGAATGACATGCTGTTGTTTGCTAAGGGAGGCGACAACAAAGTGGTTCAGCCTTTTTCATTAAAGGACTTGGTTGCTGAGTACCAACCGATGGTTGAGACAGCGTTGAAAAGTAATCACATCGATTATTTCATCGAAGTGGAACAAGACCACGTTGAACTGCTGGGTAATGCGAATGCGATCGCATCGGCGTTGAGTAACCTGGTGTTAAATGCGGTGCAGATTAGCGGGAAAGAAGCACAAGTCGATGTGTTTTTTCGCCCTGTAAACAATGAACTAAAGATTTCAGTACAGGACAATGGTCCTGGCGTTCCTAAAGAATTACAGCAAAGCATAATGGAACCGTTTTTTACCACTCGCTCGCAAGGCACAGGCTTGGGTTTAGCGGTGGTGCAAATGGTGTGTCGCGCCCATAACGGTCGACTCGAATTGATTTCAGAAGTAGGTGAAGGGGCGTGTTTTACGATGTGCCTGCCTCTTGCAGAACAGCCTGCTTCTGACGCAACACAACAAGGACAAGAATGATGGCTCAAAGCAAAGTATTGATTGTAGAGGATGACGAGGGGTTGCGTGAGGCGCTCGTCGATACATTAGCGCTCGCAGGCTACGACTGGGTAGAAGCGGATTGTGCTGAAGATGCCTTGGTGAAATTAAAAACCCAACCTGTCGATATTGTCGTCTCCGACGTACAAATGGCGGGAATGGGCGGTCTAGCGCTACTTAGAAATATTAAGCAGCACTGGCCTAATTTACCGGTTTTGCTTATGACCGCGTATGCCAATATTGAAGACGCTGTTGCTGCGATGAAAGAAGGCGCGATTGATTATATGGCGAAGCCGTTTGCACCTGAAGTACTGTTGAATATGGTGAGTCGTTACGCTCCGGTAAAATCGGAGAGCAATGGTGATGCTATTGTCGCCGATCCGAAGAGTATTCAATTACTGGCGCTGGCGGACAAAGTGGCTAAAACGGATGCTAGTGTCATGGTGCTTGGGCCGAGCGGGTCGGGTAAAGAAGTGATGTCGCGTTATATTCATAATCAGTCGCTGCGGTCTAATGGCCCCTTTATTGCCATTAACTGTGCAGCAATACCAGATAATATGTTGGAAGCGACCTTATTCGGTTATGAGAAAGGCGCGTTTACTGGCGCAATACAAGCTTGTCCGGGAAAGTTTGAGCAAGCGCAGGGCGGCACCATTTTACTCGATGAAGTCAGTGAGATGGAGCTTAATCTACAAGCGAAGCTATTACGTGTTCTGCAAGAACGAGAAGTTGAACGTCTAGGAAGCCGAAAAAGCATCGCGTTAGATGTTCGTGTTCTTGCGACCAGTAACCGCGATCTCAAACAATATGTCCAAGAGGGAAATTTCCGTGAGGATTTGTACTATCGCTTGAACGTCTTTCCAATTTCTTGGCCTGCACTTCGCGAGCGTACGGGCGACATCGCGCCTTTAGCCACACATTTAACAGAAAGACACTGCCAGAAGTTAGGTCTTCCAGTGCCAACATTTAGTGAGTCGGCGCTGACTAAACTCATGCAATATCCTTGGCCTGGCAATGTCCGTGAACTCGATAATGTTGTGCAACGAGCGCTGATTCTTTGTGACCACGCGACGATTGCCCCTGAACATATCCTGTTAGAAGGTGTTGATTGGCAGGATGCGGTAGGCTTGCAGCAAGCGGTCGCCAACCCCAATACGGAAAGCGTGACGGAGCAAGTTCCCGCCACACCAGCTGTCGCGCCAATTGCCGACCCGACACATAGTGTTGATAAATTGATGTCTGTAGGAGAAGGGCTAGGCGGTGAGCTGCGAGACCAAGAATTTGCCATTATTCTCGAGACCTTAAAAGAGTGCGAAGGTCGCCGTAAAGAAATGTCAGAGAAACTGGGTATTAGCCCACGTACCTTGCGTTACAAGCTAGCGAAAATGCGTGACGCGGGCATTGAAATTTCTAATTAGAATACTGTTGACGTCGTGTTTTCACCGTGTTGCTGCTAGTCATTGTGATACATTTCATGGCATAATTTTTGCTGATAACTAATACAGCGCTGACAAATGAAGGACACTGTCAAGAAAGTGACAGTGATTGAGAAAGCATGAGAGTAGATGGATTAAACACTGAGATGCACGCCATGATGCTGGAAGCATCAAGCTCACAAGCGACGCCAACCGCAAAGCAAGTGGGTGCAGACTTTGGTGACATGCTTTCACAAGCAGTAAACAATGTGAATGGACTACAAAAATCGTCGGGTAACTTGCAGATGCGTTTTGATCGAGGCGATGCCGATGTGTCGCTCTCTGATGTCATGATTGCCAGAAACAAATCCAGCGTAGCCTTTGAGGCGACTATCCAAGTGCGAAATAAGCTTGTTGATGCCTACAAACAGCTCATGAATATGCCCGTATAATTTAGGTAGTAGTAGACAGTGGCTCAAGATAATCATTCAACAGATGTAACGGTAATGGATGGCGCGGATTCCAGTATGGTCGCGAGTTCAGATCTCATCGACGGTCAAAACCCGGACATCAACGAGAAAAGCAGCTCTAAGTTTGACTTGGCGGTGGGTGACCTCGACCTTTTAAGACAGATTGTCTTAGTCCTTTCAATTTCGATTTGTGTGGCCTTGATTGTGATGCTGTTTTTTTGGGTGAAAGAGCCTGAAATGCGTCCATTAGGGGTATATGAAACGGAAGAACTCATTCCGGTCCTAGACTATCTTGATCAGAAAAAAGTCGAATATAAGCTTGAGGGCAATGCCCTAAGTGTGCCGGTTAGTCAATACAGCAACTTGAAACTTGATATGGTGCGAGCTGGTTTGAATCGCGCTTCCAATACTGGCGACGATATCCTAATGCAAGACATGGGTTTCGGTGTCTCGCAGCGTCTTGAACAAGAGCGCTTGAAGCTGAGTCGAGAGCGGCAACTTGGTAAAGCCATTGAACAAATGAAGCAAATTCGTGGGGCGCGTGTTCTACTAGCCCTGCCGAAGCAAAGTGTCTTCGTCCGTCATAACCAAGAAGCCTCCGCCTCGGTTTTCCTTACGCTGGCTACGGGCTCTGTGCTTAAGCGTCAAGAAGTCGACTCGGTTGTTGATATGGTCGCAAGTGCTGTACCTGGCATGAAGACCACTCGAATCACGGTCACGGATCAGCACGGCCGATTGTTAAGCTCCGGCTCACAAGATGCGACCTCAGCGGCAAGAAGAAAAGAGCAAGAACTTGAGCAAAACCAAGAGCAAGCTCTGCGTGAGAAAATCGACTCGGTATTAATCCCCATTTTAGGTTTGGGTAACTATACCGCGCAGGTGGACATTGAACTCGATTTTAGTGCTGTTGAGCAAACTCGAAAGCAGTTTGACCCCAACACTCCAGCGACGAGAAGTGAGTACACACTTGAAGATTACAATAACGGCAATGCCGTCGCTGGTGTACCCGGCGCATTAAGTAATCAGCCCCCCGCTGACGCCTCCATTCCAACCGACGTCGCTCAAATGAAGGACGGCTCGATGCTTGGACAAGGTTCCGTGCATAAAGAAGCGACTCGTAACTTTGAATTAGATACCACCATCAGTCATGAGCGTAAGCAAAGTGGCGTGGTGAACCGACAGACGGTTGCCGTTGCCATTAAAAACCGTGCACAAGTCAACCCTGATACTGGCGATGTCACCTATGTGCCTCGCTCTGAAAGTGAACTGGCGGCAATCCGACAAATATTGATTGGTTCGGTTGGTTTTAGCGAGAGTCGAGGCGATCTACTCAATGTATTGAGCATGACGTTTGAGACCCCCGTGACGGAACAACTCGCGGATGTACCTTTGTGGGAGCACCCTAACTTCAATGACTGGATTCGTTGGTTTGCGAGCGCAATGGTCATCATTGTTGTTGTGTTGGTCTTAATCCGTCCAGCAATGAAAAAACTTCTTAATCCTGCGGTGCAAGAAAGCGATGATCAGCTTTATGGCCCAGATGGCTTACCACTTGGAGCCGATGGTGAGACAAGTTTGATTGGTGGGGACATCGATAGTAGTGAATTGTTTGAGTTTAGCACCGGGATTGACTTACCTAACTTACACAAAGATGAAGACGTCTTGAAAGCAGTTCGAGCGCTGGTGGCGAATGAGCCGGAGCTTGCTGCGCAAGTTGTGAAAAATTGGATGGTTGAAAACTAATGGCAAATGACTTAATACCCAGTAATGGTGGGCAGGTGGCCGATACCACCGTCGATATCTCTAACATTAGTGGTGAAGAAAAAGCCGCCATCTTACTGCTGAGTTTAAATGAACAAGACGCGGCCAGCATTATTCGTCACCTTGAACCCAAACAGGTTCAGCGTGTGGGCGGCGCAATGGCGCGAGCGAGTGATTTGAGTCAAGACAAGGTCGGTGCGGTGCATCGTGCATTTCTAGAAGATATTCAAAAGTACACCAATATTGGCATGGGTAGTGAAGACTTCATGCGTAATACCTTGGTGGCAGCACTGGGCGAAGACAAGGCCAACAACTTAGTGGACCAAATTTTATTGGGGACCGGCTCAAAAGGCTTGGACTCTTTGAAGTGGATGGACCCTCGTCAGGTCGCCAGCATTATCATTAATGAGCACCCACAGATTCAAACCATTGTCCTGTCGTATCTAGAAGCGGACCAGTCGGCGGAAATTTTATCGCAGTTTCCAGAGCGTGTTCGTCTTGACCTTATGATGCGTATTGCCAACCTAGAAGAAGTACAACCTTCGGCTCTGGCAGAATTGAACGAAATTATGGAGAAACAGTTTGCTGGTCAGGCGGGGGCTCAAGCCGCGAAGATCGGTGGCCTGAAAGCAGCGGCGGAGATCATGAACTACCTAGACAACAGTGTCGAAGGCATACTCATGGATCAAATTCGCGACCAAGACGAAGATATGGCGACCTATATCCAAGACCTGATGTTTGTATTTGAGAACCTTATTGAGGTTGATGACCAAGGTATTCAGAAACTGCTTAGAGACGTCCCGCAAGATGTCTTGCAACGTGCACTCAAGGGTGCCGATGAAGGCCTTAAAGAGAAAATCTTTGGCAATATGTCTAAACGTGCTGCTGATATGATGCGTGAAGATATTGAGGCAATGCCGCCAGTCCGTGTCGCTGATGTAGAGTCGGCGCAAAAAGAGATCCTGACCATTGCGAGAAAAATGGCCGACAGCGGAGAGTTGATGCTTTCTGGTGGTGCGGACGAATTCTTGTAATGCCAATGAAAGGTAACAATCATGGCTGGAGATAGAAAGCGCGGTTTTTTGCGTCCTTCAGAAGATAATACAATGGAATCCGCGCACTCGTGGGGTTTGCCTGATTACACATCGCAAACCAACCAACAAGCCCGCGAAACTGCATTTAACTACGATCCAAGCTGGACACCTAGCGATGAACCCGTACTAGAAGACGCACCGTTTGAGCTAACCGAAGAGCAGATTGAACTCATCAAGCAAGGCGCTTATCAAGAAGGCTTATTTCAAGGACAAGAAGCCGGATTTAAGCAAGGGTTTGAAAAGGGCAAAGAAGAAGGCCTAGCGGCTGGCCATCAAGAAGGGTTAGATCTTGGTAAAGCCGAAGGTGTTGCTGCCGGTGAAGAATACATTAAACAACAGGTCGAAATTTTCATGGGCATGGCTAATCAATTCGCTCAACCGCTTGAACTGATGAACCATCAAGTTGAAAAGCAGCTAGTGGATATGGTACTGACTTTAGTCAAAGAAGTCGTGCACGTTGAGGTGCAGACCAACCCTCAGTTTATTCTCGATACAGTGAAGCAATCCGTTGAGGTTCTGCCTATTGCCGGCCATGCTATTACGCTTAAGCTTCACCCAGCTGATGTCGATATTATTCGCGCCGCGTACGGAGATGCTGAGTTAGATATCCGTAACTGGACTCTGGTCGTTGAGCCCGCTCTTAGTCGTGGCGATGTGCAAATTGAAGCGGGCGAATCGAGCGTGAGCTACAAAATGGAAGAACGCATTCGCAGTGTATTGCAAAGTTTTTGTGGGACCAACCGTCACCAAGGTGCTGATTGATGCAGGGGCTGTCTGACCGCCTGGCACAGTATAAAGTGTCTGGGCATAAATCACGCGCAGTTGCCTCAGGTAAGCTTGTCCGAGTGGTTGGTTTGACGCTAGAAGCAACGGGTTGCAAAGCCCCAATCGGCAGTTTGTGCAAAGTTGAAACCATGAGTGGTGAAATGGAAGCCGAGGTGGTGGGGTTTTCTGGTGAACATCTTTTCTTAATGCCCAGTGAGCAGATTACCGGTATTTTGCCAGGGGCACGAGTGACCCCAATGACGGCTGAAACAGGATTGCCTGTTGGGATGGAGTTACTTGGTCGAGTGATTGACGGTGTAGGTAACCCCCTTGATGGGTTAGGTGATATATACACAGAGAAACGCGCGTCATTCAATGCTCAACCAATTAACCCACTAGCACGTAAACCCATTTCTGAGCCATTAGATGTGGGATTAAAAGCCATCAATGGTTTGTTGACCGTCGGTAAAGGTCAGCGAATCGGCTTGTTTGCCGGTTCTGGTGTCGGTAAATCGGTAACCTTAGGGATGATGACCCGAGGCACGACCGCACAAGTTGTCGTTGTGGGTTTGATTGGTGAGCGTGGCCGAGAAGTTAAAGAATTTATTGAAGAAATCCTTGGAACGACAGGTCGTCAGCGCTCCGTTGTGGTGGCTGCCCCAGCCGATTCTTCGCCGTTGATGCGATTGAAAGGCTGCCAAACAGCATTGACTATTGCCGAATATTTTCGAGATCAGGGACTTGATGTCCTGTTACTTATGGATTCATTAACGCGTTTTGCACAAGCGCAGCGAGAGATTGCGCTCTCCGTGGGTGAGCCGCCGGCGACGAAAGGTTATCCACCGTCGGTATTTGCTAAGCTTCCAGCCTTAGTGGAAAGAGCGGGCAATGGCGATGACAACCAAGGCTCGATTACCGCATTCTTTACCGTGTTGACGGAAGGGGATGATCTTCAAGACCCTATCGCTGATGCATCACGAGCTATATTAGATGGTCACATTGTGTTATCTCGTGAAATGGCGGATGCTGGTCATTACCCTGCCATCGACGTAGAGAAGTCGGTGAGTCGTGTGATGCCACAAATTACAGACGATCAACATGTATTGATGTCTAAAGCGGTGAGACAAGTCTTATCGGTATGTCGAAAGAACCAAGATTTAGTGTCAATCGGTGCGTATAAACCCGGTACTGACCCTGCTATTGATGCGGCATTTACGTTAAAACCTAAGCTCGATCAGTATCTTCAGCAAAGCATGAAAGAAAGCGTTCCGTACGATATGTGTGTGAATATGCTCAAGCAAATATTACAAGGTTAGTTGATCATCGTTTATGGATAATGCGCTCGATTTTCTATTAAGCCAAGCTAAGGATAATGAACAACAAGCAGTGTTGGCGCTGAATAAAGCACGCTCTGAATTGGACGGCTATTATGAGCAGGTAAAACAGATAGAACAATATCGTCTCGACTACTGTAATCAACTTGTACGACGAGGGAAAGAAGGGCTAACGGCCAGCGAATACGGCCACCTGAACCGTTTTTTGACGCAACTTGATGAAACCCTTACCAAGCAAAAAACGGCCGAGTCACACTTCAAGCAACAGGTGGAAGACTGCCAAGAGTTTTGGCATAACACGCGTAAGCAGCGTCGATCGTATGAATGGATGCTAGATAAAAAGGCAAAGGAAAAAGCACGCTTGGCGGATAAAAAAGAACAACAAGAAATGGACGAGTTTTCTAATCTTTTATTCGCCCGAAGAAAGACACAAAGTTAGATTACTATTGTTTTTGACGCACATAATGACAACACGATGTTGTTTCATGATTCACCTTCTTCAGCCCCTCCAATACTCCGGTATAAAAATTGCATCATAACCACCAATAAAGCGTGGTGGCAGTGTGTTGCCTCTCGTCGTGTCATTAATATTATGTAGGCCCGAATGGAATGAGTCTGTCTATCTTAAGCAATAATGTGTCGCCAGCGTCTAGCCTCAAATCAAGTGGCGACCCTATATCGACGAAAGACATCCCAGCATCTTCAGAGGAAGCTGGCTTTTTCGATACGTTGAAAAACGCATTGACGGGTAGTAATTCAGATGAAAAACAAAAGCTTGACGGTTCAGAAATAAAAAATGACCGCTCTGATACGGCGAGTACTTCGGTTGCCGATAACGCATCAATACCTGATGCAGCGCTGGCGGCCAGCGATGATGACGGTGAAATGATTCAATCGGATACTGACGTTGCCCCGAAAAATAACTCTAGTGCCTCCCAAGCAGAAGTAGCTTCTGAGCATGAAGTGGAAGATAGTTCAGAGCAAGGTGTCAATAAAATGGCGTTAGCGGCGGGAGCAACCAGTGCGGAGATTGATAGTCACGCAAAACAAGGCACTTCAGGGGCTCACGCGACGGAATGGACAGCGCAAAACACACCTTCTCAAGAGCCGTCTTCTGATAAGTCACCGGTTAAAAATACTAACGCTCAACATACCATGGATGAGAGCGCTCAACTGTTGAGCCGATTAGACGAATCAAACAAGGCACTGAAAGCCGCACCAACCAATTCAGTCGATAGCAGTGAACAAGCATTCGTCGCGGCAGGCGTTGCCGCAACGGCTTCTAAAGATTCAACCGTTTTTGGTGAAGAGCGAGTAGTAAACGCTAGCGAAATAGCGGCTTCTAATGACGTTACTCGCTTAGTTGATGATCAAGCGCTGAATGAAAATGCTGCGCAAGCCGTTGATGTTACGGACCCTGACGTTATCGTGCCAGGCACTGTAACCGCTGTCGATACACCAACGTCGTCCACATCAATTCAAAGCACCGAGGCGGTATCACAAACTGGTAAAGCAGCATTAGCGGCATCGAGTGATGGAACCGTTAAAGCCGATACTAGTTCGCCGCTAAGTCATTCAACGCAAAATCAGCCATCTAAGAGCCAATCTTCTCAGATCGTTTGGTCTCAAGCTGATACCTCCAATGAAGCTAAGCTGGAAGGTAAAGCATCCTTACTGGCGGCTGGCGCTACCCTAGATAAGTCAACAACGGCGCAATTATCTGCACAAGCACAAGCACAAGCACAATCGTCTGTTACTCATACGCCATCATCGCAGCTCCCTGCATCAGGTGTACATGAAGGTTCAGCAGTAACGGGTACGCTTGCGGCGGCAAGTATGTTAGCTCATAAAGATCCTAGTCATGCCGTCAAGGCGTCGGTTGACGCATCTTTGTTAGGGACAAAAGGCATTGCAGGTACCAATCCGAAAGGGTTGAAGCCCACCCAGACGCTAGGTAGTGAGCCATTAAACGGGCTGACACAAGCTTCTGCCGCAGGTGCCGCCCTTGGTACCCAGGCACTTCGAGCGGACCAAGCCCAGGGCACGACAAATGTACAATCGCCATTGGTGTTAACAAAAGAAAACGCGAGTGATCAGGTGTCAGAGCGCATCCAAATGATGATGGCTAAGAATCTGAAACAAATTGATATTCGATTGGATCCTCCAGAGTTGGGACGCATGCAAATCCGCATGACACTGAATAGTGACTCGGCAACGGTACACTTTACCGTACAAAACCAACAAACTCGTGAGATGGTGGATCAGTCGATGCCAAGGCTACGTGAGATGCTCTCTCAACAAGGTATTCAATTGGCAGACACCTCTGTCCAACAACAGAACTCAGGACAACAACAGCGGCATGCCTCTCATGGTCCACAGGATCAGGCATCAAGTGGTGTAGGAAGTGCTCAAGGTGATTCTGATACCATGGAAGAAGGTGTCACTATGACTGCAAATATCTCTAAAAAAGAAGACGGTATAAGTTATTATGCCTAATGTGTGGGTTCGGCTCTAAACGCGAAACGACTCGATAAGTGGGCGGCCAGTATGGACGCTGACTTACCCAAAATAAAAGCGAAAAACAAAAAGTAAACATCGATATGCCTGAAGACATTCAAGAACAACCCAATAGCAAAAAAAAGCTACTCATTATCATTATTGCCGCTTTGCTAGTGCTACTCATTGCGGGTGGTGCGGCTTATTGGTTCTTTAGCTCGGAATCTAAAGCGACCCAGACGTCATCGACACAAAATAGTGCTCAAACGGTCGTGGTCGACCCTATTTCATACGTCAATATCGCGCAACCTTTCGTTTTTAATGTGGCAGGAACAAAGCGTGACCGTATGGTGCAAATTAAGGCGCAATTGATGGTTCGTGGGCTCGATAATGAAGAGTTAGCGCGTTATCATTCTCCTTTAATTGAAAGTACATTGTTGTCGACGTTTGCATCGGCTTCAGTGGATCAACTGAGAAGCTCAAACGGTCGTGTCGAATTACGAGATCAAGCGACCGCCGATATTCAAAGCAGCCTCTCTCAAGTGGTTGGAAAGCCAGTGATTGAGCGTGTACTTTTTACCGATTTTGTAATCCAGTAGGTAATGTGTGACTGACTTATTAAGCCAAGACGAGATTGATGCGCTTCTTCACGGTGTCGACGATGTTGATGAGGTAGAGGAAGAACTGGATCAAGACCCAAACGATGCCGTGCATTTTGATTTTTCTTCTCAAGATCGCATTGTCCGCGGTCGGATGCCGACGCTAGAGCTGATCAATGAACGCTTTGCTAGACATATGCGCATCAGCTTGTTCAATATGCTGAGGAAAACGGCTGAGGTGTCGATTAACGGCGTCCAAATGATGAAGTTTGGCGAGTATCAAAACACGTTGTATGTCCCGACCAGTTTAAATATGGTGCGTTTTCGTCCTTTGAAAGGCACCGCGCTGATCACAATGGAAGCACGCTTAGTATTTATTCTGGTGGAGAATTTCTTTGGCGGTGATGGGCGTTTTCACGCCAAAATTGAAGGGCGTGAGTTTACTCCGACAGAGCGTCGCATTATTCAGCTTCTGATGAAGACCGTTTTTGAGGACTATAAAGAGGCATGGTCGCCGGTCATGGGCGTGGAGTTTGAGTATTTGGACTCTGAGGTGAACCCAAGCATGGCGAACATCGTCAGCCCTACCGAGGTAATTGTCGTCAGCTCTTTCCATATTGAAGTGGACGGTGGCGGTGGTGACTTCCACGTTGTGATGCCGTATTCCATGGTTGAACCGATACGTGAGTTGCTTGATGCCGGTGTTCAATCCGACAAGATGGAAACCGACGTTCGCTGGAGCAGTGCACTTCGTGAGGAAATTATGGATGTGCCCGTTAATTTTCGTGTAAACCTGCTCGAGAAAGACGTGTCACTGCGAGACCTGATGGAGTTGCAAGTCGGCGATATCATTCCAATTGAAATGCCAGAAAACGCCACAATGTTTGTGGAAGATTTACCAACCTATCGTGTAAAAATGGGACGAACTGGTGAAAAAATGGCGGTTCAGGTTTCAGAGAAGATTAGACGCCCAGATGTGGTGAAAACGGATTTGGCTTTCCTAGGTAAGGATATTATGGCCGAGCTCGAACATGTGGACGATGAGAACGAATAAGAGAGTTTAATAAGATATGGGTATGACAGACGACCAAAAACTAGCGGATGAATGGGCAGCGGCACTTGGGGAAGACCCAATGGCTCCTGACATTGATGTCGATGAGGTGCTTGCCGCGCCACTTGATGAACTGCAAGATTCCTCGACACCAATTTCAGACGATGAACGCCGTAAACTCGACACCATTATGGATATCCCAGTGACGATATCCATGGAAGTTGGGCGCTCACAAATTAGTATTCGCAACCTGCTGCAACTTAACCAAGGCTCTGTGGTGGAGCTCGATCGAATTGCCGGTGAATCACTGGATGTGATGGTTAACGGGACCTTAATCGCTCATGGTGAAGTGGTTGTGGTGAATGATAAGTTTGGTATTCGTCTCACCGATGTCATCAGCCAAACAGAGCGCATTAAAAAGTTACGTTAACCATGAAAATACACAATCTATGCTCGCTTTTTATCGTCAGTGCGTTGCTACCTTCGTCGGTGTCGGCATTAGAAAAGCCAAATGAGTCTGCGCCTGTGGGCTTAGCCGCTGGGCAATCCCCGTTTGATTTAGCGGCTACGTTAGGCGCGCTGGTGCTTGTCATTGTGGTTATTCTAGGACTGGCATGGTTACTCAAACGTATGAAAGTACCGTCAATGATGAACCAGCAAGGTCTCAAAATTGTTCGCCAAATCCCGGTTGGCACAAAAGAGCGTATTGCGATTGTGGAGGCTGGGGAGGAGCAATTTCTAGTGGGGATTACGGCCCAATCGATTCAGCTGATTTCCAAATTAGACACGCCACTCACGCAGGAAGAAAATACACAACCTGCTTTTGCTGCGCAGCTGTCTAAACTGATGAAAAAGCAGGGCCAGCATGATTAATGTTTTTCGCGTACTGTTCTTTGGTATGTTCCTCTTGCTGGCGCCAGTTAGCTTTGCAGAAGAGGCGTTGACGACTCCGATTCCTAGCTCATCAGCCCTTGATAGTGGCGTGACCGTATCTGCAATGCAAAGCGATCAGGGCGCGGCCGGCAGTTCGACCGCTAGCGGGTTTGCTACTGGTCCGGGTATCCCTGCTTTCACAATGAAAACCAATTCGGATGGCAGTGAAGATTACTCAGTGAATCTTCAGATCCTGGCTTTGATGACCATGTTGGGCTTTTTGCCTGCCATGGTCATTTTGATGACAAGCTTTACTCGAATTGTTGTCGTGATGTCGATTCTTAGGCAAGCGATGGGGCTGCAGCAAACACCGTCTAACCAAGTGATTATTGGTATTGCGATGTTTTTGACATTATTTATCATGTCGCCAGTATTAAGTCAGGTGAATGAACAAGCCATCCAGCCTTATTTGAATGAAGAAATATCGGCAAAGCAAGCGTTTGATCAGGCGCAAGGCCCAATGAAATCCTTCATGCTGAAACAAACTCGAGTGAAAGATCTTGAGACGTTTGTTGAGATGTCAGGCTCTACAGCGGAAAACCCTGAAGATGTGTCACTTGCAGTGCTAATTCCCGCGTTTATTACCTCAGAATTAAAGACCGCATTCCAAATTGGTTTTATGCTGTTCCTACCTTTTTTAATCATCGATTTGGTGGTGGCATCTGTATTAATGGCGATGGGTATGATGATGTTATCACCGATGATTGTCTCTTTACCCTTTAAGCTTATGTTGTTTGTCTTGGTGGATGGTTGGAACTTGATTCTATCGACCTTGGCCGGCAGCTTTGCCTTGTAGCTGGAGTAGCTAATGACTCCTGAACTGTTTGTTGAACTGTTTCGTGATGCGCTGTGGATGGTGCTCATCTTAGTGTGTGCCATTATTATTCCTAGCCTTTTAGTGGGCTTGATTGTTGCTGTGTTCCAAGCCGCCACGTCGATCAATGAACAAACATTAAGCTTTTTACCGAGGTTGATTGTTACCCTGTTGGTATTGATGGGTTTTGCTCATTGGGGGACGCAAATGATGATGGAGTTTTTCTTTGAAATCATCGAACGAATCCCTCAGGTTCTTTGGTAACCTAAGCCATGGAATATCCAACCAGTACCGTTATTGAATGGCTCGCTAACTATTTTTGGCCTTACGTGCGGATTTCATCCATGCTGATGGTGATGTCGGTGACAGGGGCCAATTTCGTGTCACCGCGCATTCGACTATTCCTCGGACTAGCGTTGACACTTGGCGTCATGCCTTCCCTACCTGCTGTGCCACAACACATTGAACTGTTTTCTTTTCAAGGCTTTTTGATCGTAGCTGAACAGATGCTTATTGGCATTTCAATGGGTATGGTCACGATATTTATGATTCAGACGTTTGTTATGCTAGGGCAGATCCTTGGCATGCAATCCAGTCTGGGCTTTGCGTCAATGGTAGACCCCGCGAATGGGCAGAGCACGCCTTTGTTAGGTCAGCTATTTATGTTTCTGGCAACGATGTTCTTTTTGGCGACCGATGGTCATCTCAAGATGATCCAACTGGTCGTTATGAGTTTCAAAACATTGCCAATAGGCAGTGGGCACCTCACCGCAGTGGATTTTCGTGAGATGGCAGGCTGGTTGAGCCTAATGTTTAAGACGGCGCTGAGTATGGCACTGGCCGGTATTATCGCGCTGTTAACGGTCAACTTATCATTTGGTGTTATGACCCGAGCGGCCCCACAATTAAACATTTTTTCGTTGGGTTTTGCTTTTGCGCTGTTGGTCGGGTTGATGATCTGCTGGTATATATTGGCAGGGCTGTATAGCCACTATCAATTGTATTGGATAGATGTTGAAGGCCAGGTTTGCCGCCTGATTCGTTTGACGTGTTAATGGATGAGTAACGGAGACAGGTATGGCTGAATCTGATGGACAAGAACGTACTGAGGACGCCACGCCCCAGCGGTTAAAACAGGCGCGTGAAAAAGGTCAGGTTGCTCGTTCGAAAGAACTCGCCTCAGTCTCTGTACTGATTGTCGGTGCGTTGTCGTTGATGATGTTTGGTGATGGTTTAGCCAAAGCACTGTATAACACCATGGGGCGATTCTTTACCCTTACTCGGGAAGAAATCTTCGATCATACTAAGCTATTTGATGTCATTCTAGGCGCGCTATCTGGTCTCATTTTACCCTTGCTGCTGATCCTAGCCGTGCTGTTTGTTGCTGCACTAGCAGGCGCTGCCGGGGTAGGGGGCATTAGCTTCTCTGCCAAAGCCGCCATGCCGAAAATGTCGAAAATGAACCCGATGAGCGGCCTAAAACGTATGGTCGGGATGCAGAGCTGGGTGGAGTTGATCAAATCTATCTTGAAAGTATCGTTAGTCGCAGGCATGGCATTTTACTTGGTCAGTGCCTCACGTGCCGATTTGTTTCAATTGAGCGTTGAGGTCTTTCCACAAAACATCTTCCATGCCCTCGATATTTTGCTGAATTTTATCTTATTAATCAGTACCACATTGCTGATTGTAGTAGCAATTGATATCCCTTTTCAGATATGGCAGCACGCCGAACAGCTCAAAATGACTAAGCAAGAGGTCAAGGATGAGTTTAAGGATACGGAGGGGAAACCTGAGGTGAAAGGTCGAATTCGTATGCTTCAGCGTGAAGCCGCACAGCGCCGGATGATGGCAGAAGTCCCTGAAGCCGATGTGATTATCACCAACCCTGAACACTTTTCTGTTGCGCTTCGATATAAACAAGGGCAAGACAAAGCACCTATCGTAGTTGCCAAAGGGATCGACCATATGGCACTAAAAATTCGAGAGGTTGCTCGTGAGCATAATATATACATTATCCCATCACCGCCTTTAGCTCGTGCTATTTATCACACCTCCGAGTTAGAACAAGAAATTCCTGATAGCTTGTTCGCAGCCGTGGCTCAAATCCTAGCGTATGTATATCAGCTCAAACAGTATCGTAAGAAGGGGGGGCAAAGACCGACGCTACAAAACGATCAAATTACGATTCCCAAAGACATGCGATATTAATCAAACCGATAAAGTAAATGCGTACTCGATAGAGTACGCCTTTACTTTATTATGAACGGCTTTTTATGGGTGACTTTACCGCGTTATCGACGTTTACAGTGTTAGCGACATCTACAATGTTAGCGACATCTACAGCGTTGTATTTTCAAGTCGCCAGTCTCCTCCTAAGGCTTTGTAGACGCCGATGGTCACTTGTGCGGTTTGTAAGCGTGCCGCAATCGTTCGATCTTCCATCATGCGATGTTGTCGCTGTGCATCAAGTAATGCTAAGTGATTAATTAACCCTGCTTTATATAAGGAACGGGCTTTTGTGACAGCGCGTTCCGATGCGCTCAGAGCTTCTCCTATTCGCAGTTCGTTTTGCTGGCTACGCCCGTACGCAAAGAGCATTGAGTCGACCTCGGTAATTGCGGTGTTGACTGAATATTCATAAGCCAACACGGCATTGTTAAATCGAGATTCGTTGAGTTCGACCATGGCTTCGCCGCGTCCACCATCAAAGACACTCCAGCTGACCCCAGCCGATGCAAACCAGCCAAAGGAATCACTGCTAAACAAATCATCAAAGCTACTGGCTGATACGCCTGGCGCACCGGTCAGGAAGAACTTAGGGTAGCGGTTGGCAATACTGGCTGCGACCTCTTCATTAATTGCCGCCATTTCACGTTCTGCGATGCGAATATCGGGTCGGCGTTGCAGTAAATCTGATGGTAATCCTGTCGGTATAATTCCCTCGAGAGTGGGCAATTCACTGTGTTTTGCCAATCTAATATCGACACGAGTGAGAGGCTCACCTAACAAGGTAGCCATGCGTTGTTTGTGCACCTGCTGAGCGATTTCAAGCTGTGGTATTACAGACTCGGTGGCGGCTAGCATGCTCTGAGCTTGGGCAAGGTCCAACTCTGAACCGTAACCGGTTTTCACCAAGCGCTTCACTAGCAACAAGGTTTTCTCTTGGTCTGCAAGGTTACTTTTTACAAGTTCTAAACGCGCTTGTGCTCCACGATACTGCAGATAGTTATGGGTAATATCTGCCGTCATCAAGGTTGTTAAGCCGCTTTGATAGATTTCGGCTTGCTCTACTCGAATCGCTGCTGCGTTTGATTGACGGTCAAGCCGGCCAAAAAGGTCCATTTCCCACCCGATGCTCGCACCGGCAAATACGCCGTCATGTTGGTTATCCAGCAGTGTGGCGGAGTCAAGCGCGGTACCTGTTGGCATAGAATCCCCGATAGGGTTAAGCGCGGGACCTAACAAGGAATCACTCTTACTCAACTGATAATTAAAATAGCCTGCGCCAATGTTAACTGTAGGGACTTTGAATGAATCCACAATCGACTTGTAGCTGTTGGCCATTTTTATACGTTCAGCTGCCATCTTGAGTGGGATATTTTGCCGCTGAACATCAGCGACCATGGTATCGAGTACCGGGTCATTGAATTGTGTCCACCAATGTTCATTGACGACATGTTGTTGATTATCGGCATGCAGATATGCCTCGGACAGTGTGACCATCGGAGCTTGGTAATCAGGACCGACGGAGCACCCAGCGAGTGTTAACGCTAACGCAATAGGAGCAAGGTTAAGCACGTTGGTTAAGCGACGTTGACTTGGCTTTATTCTCATGTGGTTATGCCTTCTGCTCTTTAATAGTCAATGTTGATGATTGCTCTGCGGCGGTGGACGCAGCGCTCTCTTTGTAGGCCAAGCGATAGAGAGCTGGCATCACAAATAAAGACAACACGGTTGCGGCGGCTAAACCGCCAATGATGGTTGCCGCCATCTGGTCAAAGAGCAAGTCACTCAGTAGCGGTATCATGCCTAATGCGGTGGTTAATGCCCCCATTGAAATGGCCATTGTACGATTGATGGTCGCTTCCTTGATGGCATCCGATAAGCTTCGTCCATTGCGTTTTTCAAGCTCAATTTGGTCCATCAAAACGATGCCGTTTTTAATGATCATCCCCATCAAGGTAATTGCCCCGATCAGCGCCATAAAGCCGAACGGTTTATTGAACCCAAGCAGTGCAAAGGTCGCGCCTGTTGCAGCCAAGGGAATCGTGGACAAAATAATGACGGGTTGTTTGAATCCGTTGAACATCGCCACTAGGATAATCACCATAATAAGGAGTGCTTTTGGTAACTGTTTAACGATGTCTGAGACCGCTTTATATTCATCATAATATTCTCCGCCCCATTCCATGTGGTAACCGGGTGGTAGTGCGATCGCTTCGATTTCTTCCTTGATGCTGTTTCTCACCGTTGCAGGTGTACTTGAACGAGCAACACCGGCTTGTGCTGTGATGGTTTTTACTCGGTCGCGTCGCCAAATCATGCTTTCTTCAGTACTTAACTCGAAACCATCGACAACTTGACCTAGAGGAACGCTGTGCAATCCAAGCAGTGATTTAACCGGCAGGGTTTCTAACGATGCCATGGTGGGTTCAGAGCCGCGAAATTGAATGGGTATCAATTCGTCATTCAGATTCATCTGTCCCAAAGGCATGCCGTTGGAAGCGCGCTTCATCGCAAACGCAATGTCCGCTCGATTTATGCCAGCGCGGCGCGCTTTGTCCATGTTGATAATGGGTGTCAGCACTTTGCTCTGTTGGCGCCAATCATCTCGGACATATTTCGCATCTGGATGTCTGGCCATGATGACTTGTGCTTGGCGTGATAAATCATGTAAAACGTGCTCATCTGGCCCAGAGAATCGAGCTTCAACGGCATATTTATCTGCGGTAGCCAATTTCAATGCGCGAAAGCGAGGTTGGGCATTAGGGAATTCTTCTGCGACCCATTTGTCGCCACGAGAAACCAAAGCAGAAATGGCATAATAGTCGGTCGTGTTAATCAAAATCTGACCGTAGGACGAATCAAAAGGCTCAGGCTCAACGGTGACGGAGAATCGTGGAACACTGGCGCCAATCGCACTAGAAATACTTTCAACTTCGGGTTGTTTGAGTAACCAAGCTTCGATCTTTTTCATGTCCGCTGATGTTTGTTCAACCTTGGCGCCGTTAGGCAACCAATAGTCAAAAAACACGATCGCGCGATCTGACTGCGGCAGGAAGTTAATGGCGACATAAGGCAACGCAAGTACGGTCACTAGTATCAGTGGAATCAGTGCAGACAAGGCTCGCTTAGGATTATCGACCGTCCAGCAGACCGCTTGTTTGTAGCGAGATTGCTTATCGGCGCTGCTTTTTGTGTTCGGTTTGAGGAACATCCAACACATCAGCGTCGTGAACGTCATGGCGACGAGCCAAGACAGCGTCAATGATGAAGCCATGATGTAGAAGACAGACCCAGCAAATTCAGCCGCATCAGTTTTGGAAAATAACACAGGGCTGGCGCCCATAACCGCGATGATCGTTGCGCCAAACAGTGGCACGGCGGTTTCTTTGACTGATTCGATAGCGGCTGTTGTGCGCTCAATGCCCTTGTTGAGTTTAGCTGTCATCATGTCGGTAATAACGATGGCATTATCAACCAACATACCGAGTGCGAGGATAAAGGTTCCAAGTGATACTCGATGAAGGTCAATACTGTTGATATTCATGTAAACCAGCGTCAGCAAAATAGTGAGCAATAGGCTACCACCGACAATGACTGCGCTTTTGAATCCCATGAAAATCAATAAAACAACAAAAACAATCGCGACACTTTCGGCTAAGTTTTGCACAAAGTTTTCAATCGATTTCTCAACTTCATCAGGTTGATAGGCGATGGGTGAAATTTCAACACCAAGGGGTAATGTTGCGTTAAATTCGTCGATAATCGAATGAATACTATCGCCTAAGGACACCACGTTAATGCCGCTAACGGGGCTGACAGCAAGCGTGACGGAGGGTTCGCCATTAAAGCGGTTTTCAGTCAATGCGGGCGTTTGATACCCCATGGTCACATCCGCAATATCACCCAATCGAATTAGACCGGTGCCGAGTTCATTGAACCCGCCTTGAATCATTAGATTTTTAATGTCGGCAAGTGACTGAAACTCGCTACCATGCTGGATACGAATACGCTCACTTCCAGCGTCGAATTGGCCTGCCTCGAACGTCATGTTACTGGTGTTGAGTTGACTCCAGACTTGCGCCATCGATAAACCATATTGAGCGAGTCGCTCATCAGGAAGGTCAATATAGACGGCTCGTGGTTGAACACCGTGCAGTTCGGCTTTCTTGATGCCTTTAACCGTTTTCAGTCGGCGTTGCAGCTCTTCTGAATACTGGCGTAGTTCTTCGGGCTTGGCGTCGTGGCTATGGACAGCGAAAAGCATGCCGTACACCTCGGAAAACTCGTCTTGGACAATACTGATTTGTGCCGTCGTAGGCAGTTGCAATTTGACGTCTTGCACTTTGCGACGTAATAAATCCCATTGTTGAGGAAGGCGAGAAGAGTTGAGGCTTTCTTTTAGGTCAACAAACACCATAGAAACACCGGGTTGAGAAAGTGAGCGAAGTCTATTCAACTCGCCCATTTCTTGTAGTTTGGTTTCGATGGTGTCGGTGACTTGGTATTCAACTTGTTCTGCTGATGCGCCTGGATAGAGCGTAACAACCACTGCTGTTTTGATGGTAAAGCTTGGGTCCTCAAGTTTACCAAGGTCAAAATAAGAGTAGATCCCAGCAATAATGCTTAGGACGGTGAAAAATAGCAAAAACGTTCGTTGACGAATTGCGAATTCAGCAAGCTTCATGGTCAGTATTCCTTACTGCTTGCGCATGATTAATTGATCCGCGATATCGCCATCATGTAGATAGCTTGAGCCGCTGACCACAACAAAATCATCACGATAAATCGGCCCGGTAATACAAGCCTGATAGGCATCGAGTGAACGCAGTTCGACGGGGGTAGTGACCACGGTTTTGTTACGTACTACATTGATATGTAGTGTTTCTTTTTCGCCCACGATAGCCGAATAAGGCACGCAGTGCGCTTCATCAATATTGGTGAGCGTTGAGGTGACAGACACAGATTTACCGGGGAACAACTTTTTGTGGTTGTTGTTCTCATTGCTAGCGTCATCGATAGCGTAAGTCACGGTGTAGGTTTGCTTGATCAAATGTGGCAGCGGAGCGATTTCTGTAATGCGCGCGTTGACTGGTTCAGATGAATGATGCCAAGAAACGGTGCCCTGTTCACCAAGCTCAAAGCGTTGAATCATGTTTTCAGGGACATCGATTTCAACTTCTAATTGGTCGGTATTGTGAAGGGTAACGACAGCGACACCGGGCAAGGCTTGTTCATGCTGCTCGAAGTTTACTTTGCCAATGACTCCATCAAATGGAGCTGTTAGCTGAGTATAATGCAGTACGTCTTTGGCGCGTTGGATGTTTTTTTCAACGACTTTAATAGCCGAAAGACTGCGTTCATATCCGCTGGTGGCACGATCAAGATTGACGCTGGCAATGGCGTTATCCTCAGTCGCTTGTTTGACACGGCGTAATTCTGCCTTTGCGAGTTTATGTGCGGATTTGGCTTCAAGCATTTTAGCTTGCAGCTCTTCTAACGCGACCTGATAATCATGGGGATCGAGCTGCGCAATTGGGTCGCCCTGTGCTACTAATTGGCCGGTACGAACATGGATAGTAGAAATCGTACCTGGCACTCGAAAGGTGAGATTGGCTTTTTCTTGCGAACGAACGACCCCGTTAAAATGCTTAGCTGAATGCTCAAGGGAGTCTTTTAGTTGCACAACTTGAAGGGTTTTCTTATGGGTCGGTGCATTGGCTGCGACTTGGGGGTGATGACAACCTGTGAGTACTAGCGTTGACACCATACTGAGTGTTATTAGGTTCATTCTGTTCATGATCATATAGCTCCATTATTATGGCGCTATCATAATCGTGAACCGTGGGGAGATAATCCGGTCTTATTGAGACTTACTGTCACATAATTCGTGACAATAAGTTTAATTTAGGAATTTCTTCAGAAAGATGTTCAATAAGTAAGCGACTTGCTTGATTCAGTGTTTTGGGCTGTGGGTAAAGTAGCCATCCATCAGCTTCCAGCGTGGTTTCATGGGGCAGCAAAGATACGAGCCGTCCAGCTTTTAATTCATTCTGAATCATCATCGTAGGAAGAAAGCTAATGCCACGTCCCTGCTGTGTCGCGCCTTTAATAAACCCTACGCTATCGGAGATGAGTCGGGCATTGACAGAAAAATGGCCGGTACTAAAATGCCATTTATCGTCGATATCACCACTAGGCCAGCGAAAACAGATACACTTGTGTTCATAAAGAGATTGTATCGAAATTGGAACGCCAAACGTTTCTAGGTAACTAGGCGATGCCACTAAAGTTCGCCCAAAACTGATCACCTTTCTCGCGACGATGTCGGAATCGATTAAACGACCACCATGCATTGCGATATCGAGGCCTTGTCGGAACATTTCATTGAATCCGTTGTTGATGCTGCGGATGTCTAACTCGACATTTGGGTAATTGTCTTGGAAATCAAATAGGATTGGCTGCAATAATTCATATGTCTCAGGTAGGATACCTAGCTTAATTCTGCCTGAAATAACTTGAGCTGATGTCGTGATTGATTGCTGGGCACGATCAAACAATTCGATTGCACTGGTGATTTCTTCATAAAATGTATTGCCGCTATGGGTGAGCGATAAGCTTCGTGTTGTGCGATGAAATAACTGCGTGCCAATCTCTCGTTCAAGCTCATTGATACGACGACTCACGTTTGCTCTAGGTAAGTCGAGCGCATTTGCCGCTCCAGTAAAGCTGCCAAGTTCAACAACCTTGATAAATAATTTTAAGTCGGCAATTTTCATCTGAGTTCCCATATGAAATGGTTTTAGACCCTGTTGGCCCTGTAATATTTTGTGCGAATAGTACCTGAGGTTTCGACATTAATCATTGATAAGACGACATAAGTGGCGCGTCAAAATAATGACGTACATTGGGTATGAATTTTGCATATACCGCTGAAGTATTTTAATTCTGGTGCGAATATGCACCACCCGCAGTGATGTAGTCGATGAAATTAACGTTACCGTTCGCCGATAAGATGCCGGCTTTATCAAGTCGAGCTTTGCCTGCTATTGGCGCTCCAATTATGGTCCTTGCTGCGTTGGCGATGATCATACTGCCGATACCGGCGTTTCTTCTCGATCTGTTTTTTACCTTTAACATCGCCTTAGCGATGGTGGTTTTACTGGTATCGGTCTACACCCGTCGCCCTCTCGATTTTGCTGCTTTTCCAACGGTACTATTAATCGCAACACTATTACGTTTGGCATTGAATGTTGCCTCGACTCGTGTTGTCTTACTCGATGGTCATGAAGGCGGTGGCGCTGCGGGTAATGTTATCGAGGCGTTTGGTAATGTGGTCATCGGGGGCAACTATGCGGTTGGCCTGATTGTCTTTATGATTCTAATGATCATCAACTTTATGGTGGTGACAAAAGGTGCCGGTCGTATCTCAGAAGTGAGTGCCCGCTTTACCTTGGATGCCTTGCCAGGTAAGCAAATGGCCATTGATGCGGACTTAAATGCTGGGCTGATTGACCAGGACCAAGCGCGAACCCGTCGATTTGAAGTGACCAAAGAAGCCGACTTTTATGGCTCGATGGATGGTGCGTCAAAGTTTGTGAAAGGCGATGCAATTGCGGGTATCTTGATCCTTTTCCTTAATATCGTCGGCGGTCTTGGCATCGGTATGATGCAGCATTCATTAGGATTTGGCGAAGCCCTGCAGATTTATACGCTACTGACGATTGGTGATGGCTTGGTTGCCCAAATTCCCTCGCTCTTATTGTCTATTGCCGCTGCTATTATGGTGACGCGTCAAAATACTGACGAGGATATGGGGCAACAGGTTGTCTTTCAGCTATTTGATAATCCAAAGGCGTTGATGATCACCTCCGGTATCATGTTAATAATGGGTATTGTCCCTGGCATGCCGCATTTCGCATTTTTGTTACTCGCTGCATTGGCAGGTGGCGGGGCGTATTGGATGACGAAGAAACACAAGAAAGCAGAAGAACAAAAAAACCTTCCCGCGGAACTTCAAGCTGGCGATTCACCAAGCAAGCCTAAAGAATTGTCTTGGGATGACGTTCATCCTGTTGATGTTATAGGTTTAGAAGTCGGTTATCGATTGATTCCTTTGGTCGATAGAGACCAAGGCGGAGAATTGTTAGAGCGTGTTAAAGGGGTACGTAAAAAGCTATCACAAGATTTTGGTTTTCTTATTCCAGCGGTTCACATTCGAGATAATCTGGAGCTCACACCAAACTCTTACCGCATCACGCTGATGGGCGTTGCGGTGGGTGAAGCGGAAATTCGACCCGATCAAGAGCTGGCGATTAACCCTGGGCAAGTCTATGGCCTCATTGATGGCGAGTCGACGATTGACCCCGCATTTGGCCTTGAAGCCGTATGGATTCAAGAGGTACAAAAAGAACATGCGCAGGCATTAGGTTATACGGTAGTGGACTCTTCAACGGTACTTGCCACCCATCTTAGCCAACTGCTCACCAACAATGCTGCACAACTGCTAGGGCATGAAGAAGTCCAGAACCTACTCGAATTACTTGGCCGAAGCGCACCAAAACTGGTTGAAGACTTTGTTCCTGAACAATTGCCATTAGGTACCATGGTCAAGGTGTTACAAAACTTATTGAACGAAGCCATTCCTATTCGAGATATTCGAACCATCGTTCAGACATTGGCTGAATATTCTTCAAAGAGTCAAGAACCTGACGTTTTAACGGCTGCTGTACGAATTGCACTTAAACGACTAATTGTTCAAGAAATCAATGGAATAGAACCTGAATTGCCCGTTATTACACTTATTCCTGAACTGGAACAAATATTGCATCAAACTATGCAAGCGGCAGGTGGAGAATCTGCAGGCATTGAACCTGGTTTAGCCGAGCGTTTGCAAGCGTCATTGACGCAGGCCACGCAAGAGCAAGAACTGAAAGGTGAAGCGGCCGTCTTACTGACTTCGGGTGTACTTCGCTCGACGTTAGCCAAATTTGTAAAGAACACCATTCCAAATTTGAGAGTGTTGTCTTACCAAGAAATACCTGATGAAAAACAAATACGTATCGTACAGGCCGTCGGTAATTAAGAATGAACAAGTTGTTCTTGTTGACCATAAAACTGACACATTAAGACCTATGAATGCCGGTATTGAAAATGGATGTGACCGTTGAAAATTAAACGATTTTTTGCCAGAGATATGAGACAAGCACTGCAGCAAGTGAAAGAAGAACTTGGTGCTGAGGCTGTTATTATGTCGAATAAGAAAGTGGCGGGTGGTGTTGAAATCGTTGCCGCGGTCGATGGTGATGGTAACCAGTCAGCCCCTCGTCAAATGAGCAGGCAGGCATTGTCCCCACCCACTCAATCAAACCCATCGGACTATGCTGGCGAGCGTGAGCTAAAAGACGACCACGTTAGCCTGAACCCGAGAAGCGCAACGAATGCACCGTCGGTGACCGATCGTTTTGCTAATATGCTGAAAAACTATCGCGGTGGTCCTGCTTCCAGCGAACCAACACCACCAGTCAAACCAACAGATTCACTGTCTGCGCTGCTAGAGCGTCAATCTGAGCGCACTGCGTCAATGAATAACGCCTATCAAAGTAGCGATCAATATCAATATGCTCAGGGAAATCGTGGGTATTCATCGAATACGCCCGAACGTGGCATGCGTGACAATCATACACAAGGTAATGGCGCTCGTGATAATGGTTTACGCGATAGTGGTCTGCGAGACAGTGGCTTGCGTGATAACAGTAGCCTGCGTGATAACAATAACCTGCGCGATAATCAGAGCCCGTACGCTGCTCAGCAACGGTCATTTGAAGAAAGGACTGAGCCTAGAAATGCATTAGGTCGCAATGGCATAAATCAGGGATCCCCCGCGAGTCATATGCCCACTAGTCATTCTCCTTCCAATAAGCGAGATGGCAAAATTGGTGAAGAGCTTGAATCGATGAAGGAAGACATGTCATCCATTCGTCGCCTACTTGAACATCAAGTCTCCGGATTGATGTGGCAAGAAGTTGAACGCCGAGAACCCCTTCGTGCCATGCTGATCAAACGACTCGAGCGCATGGGGCTGTCACCCGAGTTGGCGGACCAACTGGCTTGTTATATCCCTGAAGATACGCCGCCTCAAAAGGCATGGAAGGCGCTATTGGCGTTAGTTTCGGACCAAATTGTCGTGAGTAAGCAAGACATCCTTCGCCAAGGGGGCATTGTCGCTTTGCTTGGCCCTACTGGTGTTGGCAAAACGACCACGGTTGCGAAACTAGCGGCAAGAGCCGCCATGGAATATGGTTCAGACAATGTCGCGCTAGTTACTACGGATACTTATCGAATTGGTGCCCATGAGCAGTTGTCGATTTATGGCCGAATTATGGGATGTCCGGTAAGAGTGGCTAAAGATTCTGAAGAACTGGCCGATGTATTATATCAGTTACGAAATCGACGTCTGGTTTTGATTGACACCGCCGGTATGGGACAAAGAGATGTCCGCTTGTCTGAACAGCTTGATACCTTGATGCAAGAAAGCGGTGAGAATATTAATAGTTACTTGGTGTTACCTGCTACCGCGCAACGCCAGGTGTTACAAGAAACACTGGATCATTTTCGACGCATCCCGCTTTCTGGCTGCATCATGACCAAACTCGATGAATCACTGAGTTTGGGAGAGTTTATCAGTGTTGTAGTGCAAAATGCGCTGCCAGTGACTTACATCGCAAACGGGCAACGAGTCCCGGAAGATATTGTAATCGCTCAGCCAAAATACATGGTCGCTAAAGCGAACGAATTACTTGAGAAGTCGACAGAGAACGAACCCCACTTTTGGAACAGCGACATGGAGGGGGTTTAGGTGCAATCGAATATGACAAATAACATGATATATGACCAAGCAAGTGGCCTGAGGCGTTTGGCTCAACCGACACATACGAAAGTGATTTCGGTTACTGGCGGTAAAGGTGGCGTTGGCAAATCCAATGTCACACTAGGAATGGCTATCTGTATGGCTCGCCAAGGCAAAAAAGTCATGGTTTTAGATGCTGATTTAGGTCTAGCGAATGTCGATGTAATGCTAGGGATTCGCTCCAAGAAAAACCTCGGTCATGTATTGGCAGGAGAGTGTGAGCTTAAAGACGCCATTGTTGAGGGGCCACACGGTATTCGCATTATACCAGCAACGTCGGGCACACAAAGCATGACGGAGCTTAGCCATGCACAACATATCGGTCTTATCAGAGCATTTGGTAGCTTAGAAGACGATATGGATATTCTGCTGATCGATACTGCAGCAGGAATATCGGACATGGTCGTGAGTTTCTCTCGTGCTGCTCAAGATGTAGTCGTTGTGGTTTGTGATGAACCTACATCAATTACGGATGCCTATGCGTTGATTAAACTCCTCAGCCGTGAGCATCAAGTACAACGCTTTAAAGTTGTGGCGAATATGGTTCGCAGTTACCGTGAAGGCAGAGAATTATTCGCAAAATTGACATTAGTCACAGAGAGATTCCTCAATGTGAGTCTTGAACTTGTCGCATGCATCCCATTAGATGATAAAGTGCGACAAGCAGTGAAAAGACAAAAAATTGTTGTCGATGCGTTTCCACGTTCTCCTGCTGCATTAGCATTGAACTCTTTAGCGAGTAAAGCGCTCACTTGGCCGATACCCAAGGTTCCAAGTGGACACTTGGAATTTTTTGTGGAGCGTTTGCTAAATAGACCTGCCGTAGAGGAACCATTTAGTGAATAAAGCTTTGACCTATGACCAGCACGCCAATTTAAGCGGTCAACAAGCTTTCTTAGAGAAATACTCAGTATTAGTGAAGCGGATTGCGCACCACTTAATTGGGCGACTACCACCAAATGTACTGGTGGAAGATTTAATTCAAGCCGGCATGATCGGCTTGATTGAAGCGCAAAAAAACTACGACGGTAGTAAAGGCGCGAGTTTTGAAACGTATGCGGGTATTCGTATACGTGGTTCTATGCTGGATGATATTCGTCGTGGCGATTGGGTGCCAAGGTCGGTACATAAAAATAGTCGTGATATATCTCAAGCAATCTCTCTTCTTGAAGTCGAACTTAACCGGGAGCCTACCGATAGTGAGGTTGCGCAGCATTTAGGGATGAGTTTGACACAGTATCACCGAGCGTTAACAGATATTAGCTGTTCTCGTTTGGTTGGTATTGAAGATTTAGGCGTTTCAGAGGACTCGGTCTCTATTGCTACTGATGATGAAGACAACTCGCCATTTCAGGGTGTCGCGGATGAAGCTTTTCGCGAAGCGTTAATTGAATCAATTAAAACGCTCCCCGAGCGTGAAGCGTTAACGTTATCCTTGTATTATGACGAAGAGTTAAATTTGAAGGAGATAGGAGAGGTATTGGGCGTCAGCGAATCGCGCGTTAGCCAAATACTTAGTCAAACGATGCAGCGTCTTCGTACCAAGCTCAACGCTTGGACTGATAATAATTAATAATCACTGATCTTTCTGTCAGTGGAGGCAATTTTGAATAAAAACATGAAAATCCTTATTGTTGACGACTTTTCAACAATGCGACGTATTGTCAAAAACCTTCTACGCGACTTGGGCTTTAGCAACACACTTGAAGCTGATGATGGTTTAACGGCGTTACCTATGCTCAAAAAAGGCGATTTTGATTTTGTTGTGACTGACTGGAATATGCCAGGCATGCAAGGCATTGATCTTCTTCGCCATATCCGAGCGGATGACGAGTTAAAGCATTTACCCGTTTTAATGATTACAGCTGAAGCAAAACGCGAGCAAATTATTGAAGCGGCACAAGCCGGTGTGAATGGTTATATTGTTAAACCATTTACCGCAGCAACCTTAAAAGAAAAACTAGATAAAATTTTTGAGCGCTTATAACGCGCTCCTATAGCAAAGCGGCTATTTCAGAATGATTTCATTGGAACAAGCGAAGCAACTTGTTGAACTGCTTGAAGAAGGCAAACAACAAGAGGCGAATGAGCTAATCATAATGGTTCAAGGCGGCAGTGAAAGTAAGGTGCTTCAAGAAGTAGGAGCATTGACACGAGATCTGCACGACGCACTGAGTGAATTTAGCATTGATACTCGTCTCAACGAGATTGCCAATGACGAAATTCCTGAAGCGCGAGACCGTCTTGAATACGTTATTAACAAGACCGAGGTTTCGGCCAATACAACCATGGATGCGGTTGAACATTGTTTGCCAATGGCTGACAACCTCCATGAGTGCTTGCTACAAGTTCGTCCACAATGGAATGAACTGATGCATGGACGTGTCGAGCTACAAACATTTAAAGATTTGTGTCATCGAATTGATAATCTACTGACTCAGGTTGAGGGCAACAGCACTGAACTTCGAACTCAGTTGACCAACATATTGATGGCTCAGGACTTTCAGGATCTTACTGGACAAATCATACGCCGCGTTATCACGTTAGTGAGTGAAGTGGAAACAAGGCTTGTGGAAATTTTGAAAGTGTTCAGTGACGAACAACAATCAATAACAACAAAACCAAAGCAGGCACCAGTTGGCGTTGAAGGACCGATTATCAATCCTCATGAACGCATTGATGCCGTTTCCTCGCAAGACGAAGTTGATGATTTGCTTTCGAGTCTTGGGTTTTAGAGGTGGATTATGAGCTACGAATTAGATGAAGAGATTCTTCAGGACTTTCTAGTAGAAGCGGGTGAAATTCTCGAATTGTTGTCTGAACAACTCGTGGAGCTAGAAAACAACCCTGAAGATAAAGATCTGCTGAATGCGATATTTAGAGGGTTTCACACAGTTAAAGGTGGTGCTGGATTCCTGGCGCTGACCGAACTCGTTGATACGTGCCATGGCGCGGAGAACGTGTTTGATATTCTTCGTAATGGTCAAAGAAGCGTTAACGCAAGCTTGATGGATACGATGCTAAGGGCATTGGACACGATTAACCACCAGTTCCAAGCCGTGCAGAATTCAGAAACAATGTCATCTGCCGATCCTGATTTATTGGAAGAGCTGCATCGCCTTAGCTCACCGGCGACCAGTAATGAAAACGTACCTGACCCTATTGCGCCCCAAATCGCCCCCATTGCACCCATAATTGAGCCTGTAGCGGCAATTGAACCAAGCTCAGTCGACGTGCAAAGTGGCTCAATTGACGACATTACTCAAGACGAATTTGAACGTCTTCTTGACGAGCTTCACGGTAAAGGTGCAGCGCCTAATCAGAAAAAAAATGCGGTGACGCCACCCCCATCACCAGCGATTGCTGCTGTGGATCGAGCGCCTGTCGCGGCTAATGCTAGCTCGTCGGATATTACGGATGATGAGTTTGAAAAGCTTCTGGATGAGTTGCATGGTATAGGAAAAGGCCCTTCCTTAGGGGATGCTACGCCACCACCAGCCGCGGTATCGACACCACCGCCTTCTCCATCCTCGCCACCTAATGGTGGAGATTTGATGACTGATGAAGAGTTTGAAAAACTGTTGGATGAACTTCATGGTGTAGGTAATGGTCCTTCGCCAGAAGAATTGGAAGCGGCAACCCAACCGATTTCAGTATTGAAGGGGTCGACATCGTCTGTCCCTACTCAGGTACCCGAAGCGACGCTGTCGCCGAGACCAACCGTTGCAGTAGAGACCGAAGAAGCTCAGCCCGTCGCTTCTGTGCCTGTCTTGCAAGAGAAAAAACTGCCAACAAACAGCGAAACAAAAGCGACACCAGTAAAGAAACCGCAAGCTGAAGCAAGCGTGCGTGTTGACACGTCAACCCTTGATACCATTATGAACATGGTGGGTGAGTTGGTATTGGTTCGCAATCGACTGGTTAGCCTTGGGCTAAACAGTAACGATGAGGAAATGTCGAAAGCCGTTTCTAATTTAGACGTCGTGACCGCCGATTTACAAGGTGCGGTGATGAAAACGCGTATGCAACCTATTAAAAAGGTATTTGGACGTTTTCCTCGCGTCATCCGCGATTTGGCACGCAGCCTGAACAAAGACATTGTTCTTGTGATGCAAGGCGAAGAGACAGACCTCGATAAAAACTTGGTTGAGGCGTTAGCGGATCCTCTGATTCACTTGGTTCGTAACTCGGTCGACCACGGCATTGAAATGCCGGATGTACGCGAACAATCCGGTAAATCTAGAACCGGTACCGTCACACTTTCGGCGTCGCAAGAAGGTGATCATATCGAGCTCGCTATCGTTGATGATGGCGGAGGTATGGACCCAGATAAACTGCGTGCTATTGCGGTGAAACGCGGCATGATGGATGAAGATGCGGCTTCTCGTCTGACCGACAAAGAGTGCTTCAATCTGATTTTCATGCCTGGCTTTTCGAGCAAAGAAAAGATCTCGGATATCTCTGGACGCGGTGTAGGTATGGACGTGGTGAAAACGGCCATCAATACACTTAATGGTTCGATTGATATTGATTCAGAGCTTGGAACGGGTACCAAGATCACGATTAAGGTGCCGCTCACACTGGCAATCTTACCCACGCTAATGGTTGGAGTGGGAGGACATCCTTTTGCTTTACCTCTGGCGAGCGTAAATGAAATATTCCACCTTGATCTTAGCCAAACGAATGTTGTTGATGGTCAATTAACGATCATCGTTCGTGACAAGTCGATTCCACTATTTTATTTGCGAAACTGGCTTGCTTCTCATGCCGATCAAGTTGAGTTGCGTAAGGGACATGGTCATGTCGTGATTGTTCAGATTGGCAGTCAACGGGTTGGCTTTGTTGTCGATACACTCATCGGTCAAGAAGAGGTAGTGATTAAGCCTCTCGATAAATTATTGCAGGGCACGCCTGGCATGGCGGGGGCAACGATTACCAGTGATGGCCATATTGCGCTTATTTTGGATGTACCTGATTTGCTTAAGCAGTACGCTGCCGCGTCGCGTATCTGATAAGGAAATCTATGTCGATCAAAGTGTTAGTAGTAGACGATTCGAGTTTCTTTCGTCGTAGAGTTAGTGACATCATTAACGCCGCTCCTCGGTTAGAAGTCATTGATGTGGCGGTCAATGGAAAGGAGGCGCTTGAAAAAGCGCTTTCTCTAAAACCTGACGTTATCACCATGGACATTGAGATGCCTGTGATGGACGGGATTACCGCTGTGCGTGAGATAATGGCAAAGCAACCTACGCCGATTCTCATGTTTTCATCGCTGACCCATGACGGTGCTAAAGCGACGTTAGACGCACTTGAGGCCGGAGCGTTGGATTTCTTACCTAAGAAGTTTGAAGACATCGCTCGCAACAAAGACGAAGCGGTCACCTTGTTACAGCAACGTGTCCAGCACATTGCAAGTCGGCGAGCAATGCTTCGCCGCATGCCGATGGCGAGTCGTACTCCAAGAGTTGAGCCTGCCTCAACTCGCACTGCGGCGTTGAAAGCGTCAGACAGTACCCTATCCAAATCCATCGTCACGCCAGCGGCGCCTGTCCAAGCTCGTTTTCGTGCCTCGGGAAAACAGTATCAATTGACAGCGATCGGCACTTCAACAGGTGGGCCAGTTGCGTTACAAAAAATACTGACGCAGTTTCCGAGAAATTACCCACATCCTATTTTGCTTATTCAACATATGCCCGCGACGTTTACTGCCGCCTTTGCAGCTCGTTTAAATTCGCTATGCCAAATTACCGTTAAGGAAGCCGCTGATGGGGACGTACTTAAGCCCGGTGTGGCTTACCTTGCACCTGGTGGCATGCAAATGATGCTAGAAGGACGCCCATCTAACGCCAAAATCAGAATTATTGATGGCGGTGAGCGAATGAATTACAAACCTTGTGTCGATGTGACATTCGGGTCTGCGGCAAAAATATACCAAGACAAAGTGTTGTCGGTTGTATTAACCGGTATGGGTGCAGATGGCCGAGAAGGTGCTCGTATGTTGAAAGCGGCTGGTTCGACCATCTGGGCACAAGATGAAGAAAGCTGCGTGGTATATGGAATGCCGCAAGCCGTTGCAAAAGCGGGAATCTCGACAGAAGACCTACCATTAGAACGCGTCGCGGAACGTATTCTTGTTGAATTAAAGAGGTAGCAACATGATTGTATGGAGTGTTGCGAATCAAAAAGGTGGCGTCGGAAAAACCACAAGCACGGTAACCTTAGCAGGGCTTCTAGCTCAGAAAGGTCACCGCGTGTTATTAATTGATACCGACCCTCATGCCTCCCTGACGACTTACCTCGGCATGGATTCAGACACCTTACCTCAGAGTTTATTTGACTTGTTTCAGTTAAAGGAATTTACCGAACCTAAAGTCAAAGCACTGATTCATGCCACAGAGATAGACAATATTGATGTGATTCCAGCCCATATGTCTTTGGCGACCCTAGACCGTGTCATGGGTAATCGCAGTGGTATGGGGCTTATTCTTAAGCGAGCGTTACTCACGCTGCGTGACCACTACGATTATGTGCTCATAGACTGTCCACCTATCCTTGGCGTCATGATGGTAAACGCTCTGGCCGCCAGCGATCGTATCCTGATTCCAGTTCAAACTGAATTTCTGGCCATGAAAGGGCTGGAAAGAATGGTTCGAACATTGGCCATCATGCAAAAGTCTCGTCAACGACCATTTAAAGTGACGATTGTACCCACGATGTATGACAAACGAACTCGTGCATCGCTGCAAACGCTCACACAATTGAAGCAGGATTATCCGGATCAAGTTTGGAGCTCAGCGGTGCCGATTGACACCAAGTTCCGAGATGCGAGCCTCAAGCACTTACCAGCATCACACTTTGCTTCTGGTAGTCGAGGGGTGTTTGCCTACAAGCAACTGCTTATTTATTTAGAGAGGCTGGCAATTGATGGCAATGGATGAGACGCCTCTATCAAGCGAACAGGCGCTTGATGACTATTTCAACTCATTACTTGGTATCGGTGACTTTTCAGAAGACATTGACGGCCTTCCTCCATCGACGGTGCTATCCGATGCGGAATCCAAAGAAGACGATGTTGTTGATATAGCGGTAGATGTGGAAGTAGATATAGATACCGCCGTCGATGTTTTGTCTCAACAAGATGCTCAGTGTACGGCCACTGAAAATGTTGACGCTGGTAGCCAAGTAGACGGCGAACTCCACTCGCCAAGCAAGGTTGCAGCAAGCGAGGATGCAAACTCCGCGGCTTGCCTACCGGAGCCAAGAGAATGGTTATCACCGGCTCAATCGTCGATGACGCAACCTGCTATTTATCCATCAACGAGTGCACCGATTGACTACGATGAACCGCCGAATTTACAACAGTTAGAAAAGCTATTTGATGGCATGCGCGGGGACACGGATGCCGTGACTTTGTCTCAGTCAGAAACTGATAGTAACGAGTCGTTAGAGACTGAGATTCAGGGTTGGGAGATCGCGACAGAAGAAGCGGTCGCGAACGAATCCAACCCTCAAGCTGATGGGTTAACTGCCGATACTAGTAAAAGCGTGGATGTAAATCTAAACCTCGACCGTCATGATTCTGTTGATGTACAGCCTGCAATTGCCGAGACAGCGCCTGAAGTAGGCACTGACACAAGCCGCGAAAACGAATCAGCAGACGCGCATATCGGGGCCGCGTCGACCGGAGACGTTGGTGGTGGCCACCTTGATAGTTGGCAAAGCACCGAGCGCAGTGAAAGTTTTCAAGTATTGTATTTTTCGGTTAATGACGTGACATTTGCAGTTCCGCTTGATGAGTTGGGCGGGATTCATCAAATGGGAGAGCTTAGTCATTTGATCGGACGACCTGGATGGTATCTTGGTTTGCAGTCGAGTCGAGATAGCCAGTTCGATGTTGTCGATACGGCACGCTGGGTGATGCCTCAGGTGCTGAACGGTGATGATTATAAATTGGATTATGAATACATTGTGATGCTTGGAGAAAGTAATTGGGGCCTTGCCGCAACGAAATTGAAAGGCACGGAACAACTGCAACCAGAAGCCGTTCGTTGGCGTGAGCAATCAGGTAAACGTCCTTGGCTTGCCGGTATGGTAAAAGAAAAAATGTGTGCACTAGTGCATGTGTCAGAACTAATTGAAATGCTTAATGCTGGATTAGATGTTAATTCAGTACAATAACAACAAGAATGATGCCATTGTGGATGGCTCCGCAATTAAGATATTGAGAGGAAAATCATGTCTCAGACGATGGATGTAGAACTAAGAAAAGACCAAGCTAATGACGAAGTGTTGCAGTGGGTAACCTTTCAATTAGAAGAGGAAACATACGGCATCAACGTAATGCAAGTACGCGAAGTACTTCGTTACACGGAAATTGCGCCTGTTCCCGGTGCGCCAGACTATGTGTTAGGTATTATCAACCTACGTGGCAACGTGGTTACGGTTATCGATACACGTTCACGCTTTGGCTTAATGCAAGGTGAGACCACCGATAATACACGTATTATTGTGATTGAATCAGAGCGTCAAGTGATCGGTATCTTAGTTGATAGTGTTGCTGAGGTGGTGTATTTACGCTCTTCAGAAATTGATACCACACCGAGTGTTGGTACCGATGAAAGTGCGAAATTCATTCAAGGCGTGAGTAATCGTGAAGGTAAGTTACTGATACTTGTCGACTTAAATAAACTGCTCTCAGAAGATGAGTGGGACGATATGGCTTACTTATAATGTTTGAGTCATTGCCATTTCAATCGCCTCTACCATGGATAGGGGCGGTTGCGCTTATTGTGGCTTTTATCTGGTTAGTGAAAGTTCATCGCCAGTTAAACGTGCACAAAAATACAAGCCGTCAACAGATTCGTCAGTCAGACAGAGAGTTAGACAAGTGCAATAAACAATTGCTTGAAGTTCGCTCGGTGTTGGTGGGTTTGGGTCAAAAGATCTCAGAGCAAGAGGATATTATCCGTCACTTGACTGAGCGTGTCGTTGAATTAGAAAACATCGATAGCGATGGCCGTCTTTACACTCGTGCCAACAAGATGGTTAAACTTGGTGCGGACATCAATGAATTGATTGAAGAGTGCGAGCTGCCAAAAGCCGAAGCTGAACTCATGATGTCACTGCAAAATAAGATTGCAGGCAAAGAACGGGTTCCACCGTTAAATACCACGCGCGGTCAAACTGCCAAACCTCAAATCAGAAATTATCAAACGCCAAAGCGTCCTCGATAGTTGTTAACAAGTGTATTGATATTAAAGAGATACACTTGTTATTTTCTTGTTACATTCATAATAAATTATTACGTTTTCCTATTCGCGAGCAAAATGACGTCTGCTATTCTAACAGTCATTATGGCGCAAAAAATTTAATTTTATAATACTTAAGGGTTAGTTGATTGGTAATGGTATCAACGCTTGGCGCGTTGTTCTCAAGTTTCGTGAAGCGAGTTTGATCATTATCCTATTGTCGCTTTATAGCTATGGTAAGATGAACCTCTTTTCGACCCAGCACGTAAATGAATGTTAGAAGTCATAAAGTTAACCGCGATTCGAGATGAACGCGTATTGTTCGAAAATTTATCATTTTCGTTACAATCCGGGGACCTAGTTCAGATTGAAGGTCGAAACGGCACTGGAAAAACCACCTTGATGCGAATCATAGCGGGTCTAGGTGATAGAGAAAGTGGCGAAATTCGATGGAAAGATGAAACGATTGAGTCCAATCGAGAAGAGTATCACCAATCGTTGCTCTTTTTGGGGCACCAGACGGGTGTTAAGCGAGAATTGACCGCCTTTGAAAACTTAAAGTTTTACCAGTCGATTCATGCTCCTGATACCTCTGAATCTCAGATATTTGATTCCTTGACCCAAGTCGGACTGGCTGGGCGTGAGGACGTGCCAGTTGCACAGTTATCCGCTGGTCAACAACGAAGAGTTGCGTTAGCGCGTTTGTGGCTGAGTGAGCAACCATTATGGATACTAGATGAACCATTGACGGCGATTGACAAACAGGGTGTCAAGGTATTGGAAGACTTGTTTCTTAACCATGCCAACAAAGGTGGCATTGTATTGTTGACCACCCATCAAGATATGTTTAGTCAAAGCCCTAAACTAAAAAAAATTAAGCTCGGAGCGTAGTATGTTAGCTTCTACGATGAAAATCATCCGTCGCGAACTACTTATTGCTTTTCGACGTCAAGCGGACATTTTTAACCCATTGTGGTTTTTTATTATTGTCATTACGCTCTTTCCTTTGAGTATAGGGCCAGAGCCAAATTTATTAGCACGCATTGCGGCTGGGATAGTCTGGGTTGCCGCACTGCTTTCGGCTTTATTATCCTTGGAGCGCCTCTTTAAAGATGACTTCCAAGATGGCGCGTTGGAGCAGATGATGCTCATGCCCATACCATTATCATTGGTAGTGATGGCAAAGATTATCGCACATTGGTTGCTAACGGGGTTGCCGCTGATTTTGATTAGCCCACTGCTTTCTGTTTTGCTATCACTAGATTTCGATACGTGGTTGGCGGTGGTATTAACATTGTTAGTGGGCACACCAACGTTAAGCTTTATTGGCGCCATTGGTGTTGCGTTAACGGTTGGATTGCAAAAGGGAGGGGTCTTGCTAAGTTTATTGGTATTGCCGCTTTATATCCCTATTTTGATTTTTGCTACGTCTGCAATTGATGCGGCATCGCTGGGTGTTGCGTATAACGGGCAGTTAGCCTTGTTGGCGGCCATGTTGGCAGGTGCGATGACATTAACCCCAATTGCTATCAGCGCTGCCCTTAGAGTCAGCGTTAACTAATAATTATTATGCGCGTGTGTCCATTGTAGAGACACGGCAATGTTGTTAAAAGAGTGAGAGACACTATGTGGAAATGGCTTCATCCTTATGCCAAATCTGAAACTGCTTATCAATTGTGTGGTCGTTTGTTGCCGTGGTTTGCCACGATAGCGCTGGCTTGTCTTTCTGTTGGTACGGTGTGGGGGCTTGCATTCGCTCCATCTGACTATCAACAGGGCGATAGTTTTAGGATCATTTATATCCATGTCCCGTCGGCGATTTGGTCAATGGGTGTATACATGTCGATGGCGATCGCCGCATTTGTTGGGCTCGTTTGGCAGGTAAAGTTATCGAGCATGGCGGCCCTTGCAATGGCACCTATTGGCGCAGTCTTTACCTTTATTGCGTTACTGACTGGCGCCGTTTGGGGTAAGCCGATGTGGGGCGCTTGGTGGGTGTGGGATGCACGTCTTACTTCTGAACTTATCCTTTTGTTCCTGTATCTCGGCGTTATTGCGCTTTATCATGCATTTGACGACCAAAAAACCGCCGCTAAAGCAGCGGGCATTCTTGCTATTGTCGGTGTGGTCAATCTGCCGATCATTCACTTTTCTGTTGAATGGTGGAACACACTCCATCAGGGCGCGTCGATTACCAAGTTTGCCAAACCGTCAATCTCAAGTGATATGCTTTGGCCGTTATTGCTCAATATCATAGGCTTTGCATTTTTCTTTGGCGCTTTGACGCTTATCCGACTTCGTAACGAAATTATCAGTAAGGAAGGTCATCGCCCGTGGGTGATTGCTCTTGCCAATCAAAAACTTAAGCCACGAGGGTAATGACCATGCATTTTGATTCATTAAGTGACTTTTTTGCGATGGGCGGTTATGCAGGCTACGTTTGGAGCGCCTTTGGCATTACCTTTTTATCACTTTTTATTTTGCTTTTAACCAGTGTTTCACGCGGCAAGACCTTACTCAAAGAGGTTCAGGCTAAAGTAGACAGACAAGCGCGGATTGACGCGGCGAAAAATATGGAGAATACATTATGACCCCTAGGCGTAAGAAAAGGCTTGGAATTATCCTTGCTATCTTTATTGGCATCAGTGCCACCGTGGGACTCATTCTTTATGCGTTAAATCAGAATATGGACCTTTTTTACACACCAACGGAATTGGTAAACGGTAAAGATGATGGCTCTCTGCCAGAGGTTGGCCAGCGCTTGCGTATTGGCGGCATGGTCGTCGTAGGCTCAGTAAAACGAGACAATGAATCACTGCGTGTCAGTTTTGATCTGGCGGATGTCGGCCCGAAAGTGACGGTGGTTTACGATGGTATCCTTCCGGATCTATTCCGTGAAGGGCAAGGCATTGTGGCTCAAGGTGTGTTGGTCGATCCAACGACGATAGAAGCCTTTGAAGTATTAGCGAAGCATGATGAAGAATACATGCCTCCTGAAGTCGCCGAAGCGATGAAGAAAACTCATGCGCCACTCGAATATTCGTCTGAACAAAAACAAGGAAGCGGTCAATGATTGCTGAAATTGGGCATTTCGCCCTGATAGTGTCGCTGAGCCTTTCGGTTCTGCTCAGTATCTTGCCGCTTATTGGTGCCTCAAGAAACAACACCATGCTGATGAACACCGCAAGACCGTTGTCTTGGGGCATGTTCTTAATGTTGTTGATGTCATTTCTTATTCTGCTATGGGCTTTCTATAGTAACGACTTTACCCTGACTTATGTTGCCAGTAACTCCAATACCATGCTGCCTTGGTATTATCGGCTAACAGCGGTATGGGGCGCGCACGAAGGCTCGTTGCTGCTTTGGGTTTTAATCCAAGCAGGTTGGACTGTGGCCGTCGCGACCTTCAGTCGTGGCATGCCTCAAGAGTCGGTGTCGCGTGTTTTGGCTGTGATGGGTATGATAACCGTGGGCTTCCTACTGTTTATTATCGTCACGTCTAACCCGTTTTTGCGTACGCTGCCATTCTTCCCAGTTGATGGCCGTGACCTCAACCCGTTATTGCAAGATCCTGGCTTGATTATCCATCCGCCGATGTTGTACATGGGGTATGTTGGTTTCTCGGTTGCCTTCTCTTTCGCGATTGCTTCATTGATGACAGGCCGTTTGGATACGGCATGGGCAAGATGGTCCCGTCCTTGGACTACAGCGGCATGGGTTTTCCTAACGTTGGGTATCGCACTAGGTTCATGGTGGGCTTATTATGAACTTGGCTGGGGTGGCTGGTGGTTCTGGGATCCGGTTGAAAACGCCTCATTCATGCCTTGGCTAGCCGGTACGGCGCTCATGCACTCCCTTGCGGTCACTGAAAAACGCGGCACATTCAAAGCTTGGACCGTATTGCTTGCAATCTCTGCGTTCTCATTGAGCTTACTCGGTACGTTCTTAGTTCGTTCAGGTATTTTGGTTTCTGTACACGCGTTTGCTTCCGATCCATCGCGCGGTATGTTCATTTTGGGCTTCCTGGTCTTTGTGATTGGTGGGTCATTGCTATTGTTCGCCGTGAAAGGGGCCTCTGTTCGAGTTCGGGGTAACTTTGATTTAGTGTCGCGTGAAAATGCGCTGCTAGGTAACAATATTTTACTCATAGCCGCACTGGTTGTTGTGTTGATTGGTACATTGCTGCCGCTCGTCCATAAACAGATTGGTTTGGGTTCCGTGTCCATTGGTGCGCCATTCTTCAATATGTTGTTTACGTGGTTAATGGTGCCATTTGCGTTTTTGTTAGGTATCGGTCCTCTGGTTCGCTGGAAGCGTGATGACTTATCGAAGCTCATAAAACCGATGCTTATCTCTGGCGTGATCTCGCTAGCGTTCTCGGCATTAATGGTTATGTTGCTGGCCGAGTTTTTCACAGGTCTTGCGTTCCTTGGCTGGGTAATGGCCACGTGGATTGTCACGATGCACGGCTTTGAGCTCTATCAACGTGCGACTCACCGTCACAGCTTTATGGTGGGGGTAAGAAAACTCCCACGCAGCCATTGGGCTATGATCATGGCTCACTTAGGCATGGCGGTCACTGTGATTGGTATTGCAATGGTGCAGAACTATAGCGTAGAGCGTGACGTGCGTTTAGCGCCGGGTGAACACTACCAAATCAACGATTATGACTTTTACTTCAAAGGTCTACGTGATCATGACGGTCCTAACTATGATGGCTATATTGCTGATTTCGAAATCACAAAAGACGGTAAGTACATCAACACCTTACATGCTGAAAAGCGTTTCTATCGCACCGCGAAGTCTATGATGACCGAAGCGGCGATTGATCGCGGTATCACTCGTGATTTGTATATTGCGATGGGTGAGCAGCTTGATGATGGGCGTTCTTGGGCGATCCGTATCTACCACAAGCCGTTTGTTCGTTGGATTTGGTTAGGTGCGATATTCATGTCGATTGGTGGTGCCTTAGCCATTAGCGACAAGCGTTACCGCTTCCGTAAACCGTCAGCCGAAGAGGAGAAAGCGTAATGAACAAAAAGATACTGTTTATTCCGTTGGTTTTCTTTTTGGTGCTTGTTACTGTCTTTGCGGTTCAGTTGAGCCGCAATTCGGCAGGAGATGATCCGACCAAGCTAGAGTCCGTATTGTTGGGCAAACAGGTTCCAGAGTTTCGGCTTGAAGACTTAGTCGAACCTGGCAAGCTTTACGATCAATCTATCTTTAAAGGTGAGCCTCTTCTTCTTAATGTTTGGGCGACGTGGTGTCCAACGTGTTATGCCGAGCACCAATATCTAAACGAGTTGGCGGGAGATGGCGTTAAAATCATTGGACTTAATTACAAAGATCAGCGTAATAAAGCGGTTCAATGGCTGCAAGAGCTGGGCAACCCATACCTTATTAGTTTGTTTGATGGCGACGGTATGCTGGGTCTAGACCTTGGCGTTTATGGTGCACCGGAAACCTTCTTAATTGATGCGGATGGCGTGATTCGCTACCGCCATGTTGGCGATGTGAATGCTCGAAACTGGAGCGAAAAACTTCAGCCGATGTATCAAGAACTCCTGCAGGAGGCGAAACAATGAGAAAGTGGTTAATCGCTGGGATCTCTGCGCTCGTGCTGGCTTTTTCTGTTCAGGCCGCGATTGAGATCCATGAATTTGACTCGATGGAACAAGAGCTTCAATTCCAAGAGCTGAATCACACGCTTCGCTGTCCAAAGTGTCAGAACAATACTATTGGCGACTCAAATGCAGAATTGGCGCAAGATTTACGTCAAAAAGTGTATGAGATGACCAAAGACGGCAAGTCTAAGTCAGAGATCGTTGACTACATGATTGCTCGCTACGGCAATTTCGTGACCTACAATCCGCCACTGACTCTGGGCACCGCTATTCTATGGGCAGGGCCTTTGTCTGTTGTCCTGATTGGTTTTGGTATGATTATCTTGAGAAGTCGTAAAAGCAAAATCAAAAAAGCACGCACCAGTAACTGGAGTGATGAAAAAGAAGCGGAGCTTAACGCCTTGCTAGATGAAAAAAAGACAGGGGATAAGCAATAATGACACTATTTTGGATATCGACTGTCGCATTAGTCGTTGTTGCTTGCTTCATGTTAGCGATTCCACTGCGCAGTAAAAAAGTACATAACGATGAGCAGCTACGTGACGATCTCAACAAAGCGCTCTATAAAGACCGTTTAGGCGAGTTGGCGATCGAGACAGAAGAAGGCTTGGTTGAAAACGAACAAGACCTCATCTCTGATCTTAAGCAGTCTCTGCTTGATGACATCCCAAAAGAAGAGAAGCAGGACAAGTCGGCGATCTCTCCAATGACCGTACTTGTGCCGTCACTGATATTGATTGTTGGTATGAGTTATGGCCTGTACGCTGCCTTTGGTGGTGCGACAAAAGTGAAAGAGTGGCAAGACGTTTCCGCAAACCTGCCTGAGTTATCGAAGAAATTGATGGCAGGGTCTGCAGAGCCGATGACCGAAGAAGAAATGCAAGATTTGACTCTGGCACTTCGAACTCGCTTGCATTACCAAAAGAATGACTCTACTGGTTGGTTGTTACTCGGTCGTATTGCCTTGGCAAATCGTGATGTGACAACGGCAACAGATGCCATGGAAAATGCCTACCGTTTAACGCCAAAAGATGCTGATGTTCAGCTAGGGTTCGCTCAAGCGTTGATGATGTCGCAAGACGAAATGGATCAGAATCGCGCCCGTGGTTTGTTGACGGGGCTAATTCAAGAAGACTATGTTGATCTGCGTGTGTTCTCTTTGTTGGCCTTTGATGCGTTTGAACGCGAAGACTTTGCTGGTGCGGCTAAATATTGGGGCATTATGCAACAGTTGATTGGTCCTGATGATAGCCGTTACGAAATGCTGAGTCGCAGTATCGAGAGTGCGGAAGCGCGTCTTGGCGAAACGGAACACAAAACGGGGCAGGTCAGTGCAAACGCAGTTGCGGTGAATATTACCGTTTCACCAGAAATGTCTGCACGACCGACGTCGTTTTTGATTGTTTCGGCTCATACTGCCGACGGCGCGCCAATGCCGATAGCTGCCGCTCGTTACCCTGTGGGTACATTCCCTCGCACTGTCGTGTTGGATGATAAAGACAGCATGATGGAAGGCCGAAAGCTGTCTGACCTAGATGGTCTTATGATTCGTGCGCGAATTGATAGCGATGGCAACGTGTCTACCCGTGAGGGTGACTGGTATGGCGAGAGCCAACCGGGCAAGCTTGGTGATACGATTGAGGTGAATATCAATCAGCAATATTAACCAGTGCTAACGCTCGGTTACATTCATTAATAATCAATAATGATGAAATGATTGTTATTTAAATGCATCTTGATTGCGACTAAACCTAGAATGCTTGAATACTAGGATGTATACTCATTCAAAGTGGTACAGTAGCAATCTCGAGCATTATTTCTATAAATCATATGGTTATAGAAAGTAAAAACTAAAAAAACTCAGATTGCAGCGACTTATGGAAGAGGTTATGCAATCAGCATTAACCGGCAAAAAGCAGACACTTTTTGCCGTTTTTGTTTCTAGCGTATTTCTGTTTGGTTGTTCGTCGGCACCGGATGAAACAGCTCAATCGACTGACGTTGAAGAGACAACAGCACAGCAATTACAGCAATCAGAACCCAGTAATAATACTGCCGTGAGTTCTGAACCTGCCTTGGCATCGGACTCCGATCAGACGCCTAATCTCAACACGCCTTTAGAGACCAACACTGCCGATGAATCTGTCACAGATTCAGACATCTATGACCCCATTGAAGGCTTTAACCGTGTGATGTGGGATCTGAACTATGATTATCTCGATCCGTACTTTGTTCGCCCAGTATCATTGGCATACGTCAATTATACTCCTGATCCTGTGCGTCTTGGTGTACGTAACTTTCTAGCGAACTTAGATGAACCCTTCAGCGCCGTCAACAATGCGGTAATGGGTAATGGGGGCAAAGCTTTAGACCATTTTAATCGTTTTTGGATCAACAGTACCTTAGGGTTGCTAGGCTTTATTGATATTGCGTCAGCCGCTGGAATTGAAAAGCGAGATAAGAAAGAGTTTGGTGATGCGATTGGGCATTATGGTGTAGGGCACGGTCCTTATATTATGGTGCCGGGCTACGGCCCAACTACAGTGCGTTCTTTTGCTGATACCGTTGATGGCTTCTACCCGCCGATCTCATACCTTAACTTCTGGGCCAGTTTTGGTAAGTGGGCACTAGAAGGAATGGAGAAACGAGCATTGTTGGTGCCGCAAGAAGTCACACTTGAACAATCGCCGGATCCGTATGCACTCACTCGAGATATCTATATTCAACGTCAGGACTACAACGCCGAAGTGACAAATGATGAGGTGGACGAAGAGCAAGAAGCGTATATCGATGATTACTTAGACGATTTTGAATAGATTCACGATGACCAGATAAAGCGCCACTCTCAGAGTGGCGTTTTGATAAGCAAGATTCTAGATAAAGCTATACAGCAAAAGTGCTAGAAGAAAAGTGCTAGAAGAAAAGTTTATCATCCCAGCTAAGGCTGGGATCGACTTTCAGCGAGCCCCAGCCTTAGTTAGGTTCCTGCCTGCGCAGGAGTGACACGCTGTTAGGCATTGTGTTTACGTTGTTACCAATACTGAGATTATCGTGTCAGTAACAACGTATTTACGCAGTAAAATTAGAAACGGTAGTTGGCTTGAATGCCGGCAATCCATACATCACCAGAGATTTCGCCAGTGAATCCACCGTATAACATGTCCGCTAGGCCATCAGACGGAACTCGTGGCTCGTCAATCGTAGCCGTTCGCGCCATGATATAAGTCAAACCGCCATCAATGGTAAACTGCTTACTGAATGCGTAGCTTGCACCCGCACTAAGCCAGGTACGGTCGGTTTCTGGAATGGTAGTGGTACGGTACTTGTCGTCAACTGCTGACATGTCATAAGCGACCCCACCACGAAGCGTGACTTTTTTGTTTAGACTATACGTAGTACCAACCGCGAAACGATAACTGTCTTTCCAGTTCTCATCTTTAATTTCAGAACTAGAGCCGTCTGCAAATTCGGCGGTTAACTTGTCAAAACTACTCCATTGTGTCCAGTTAATGCTAGAGTGAATTGCCCATTTTGGCGTTAACTGGTGGAATGATGACAGTTCTGCTGTTGCAGGGAGAGCAATGCTGAGTTTTCCATCTTGTTTGCCACTAAAACTGAAGCCAGCGCCTTCACCATAGCCGTCAAAGTCCATCGTGACTTCAGATTTATAGGCAAAGCCAATACGGTTAGATTCATTAATCTGCCAAGCTGCCCCTAATTGGTAGCCCCATGATGAATCGGTACCTTCAACGTATTTAAGATAATCACCCTTGTCGATACCCGGAATACTGTTGTTCGGAGCGGTTGCGCCAATTTTACCTTCGCCGGTGATAAAGCGAATACCACCGCCAACACTCACGGTATCCGTTACTTTGTAACCAAGACTTGTCACCGCTTCTATAGTCATTACTTTCGCTTCGTTGCCATATTGAGTTGCGCCGAAATTGCTGTCTAACTCGGTTTCCATGCCGTAGTTAGAGCTTAACGCTAAACCAACAAAGTACCGGTCATTGAGTTGGTGAGAGAGATACAGGTTAGGTACTGGTGCACTATGAGCAATGTCTTTCGCTTCTGTGTATCCTGTGTCAGCTGTTCCCTTAACATCAATATTCGGTTCAACATACAACACGCCGCCAGAAACCTGTGTGCCTTCTAGGTAAGTCAGCATGGCAGGATTACGCCATTGTGCACTGGCATTATCTGCCATCGCTGCTTCACCAGCGTATGCACGGCCTAGGCCCGTCGCTGAATACTCAGCAAGCTGGAAGCCTGCGGCAGACACTTGCGTAGAAGAAAGTAAACCTAGCACCACTGCTATGGAAAGGGGAGTACGTGTTGATATTGTCATTATTATTCGCTCAATGCATTTCTATTTTGAGCGGCGATTGTATTTTTAGAGCAAATGCTTTAACACTTATTTATTACAAAAGGCGCATTTTTGGAGTTAAATGCTTTGAATTTATATAATTTGGGAGATATATGTTACTTGTTATGAGGTTGTTTCAGTTTTTCAGCGAACACATGTAACTTAATATGAAGGGCAGGTTTGACCAGTTATGTAAATAGCGCGGCTTTTGGGTGTTTGGATGGGGTAACTTGATGTAAATTTTGGGCACAAAAAAGGGCCGGATAACCGGCCCTTTCAACAAAAGTGCTACGCTTTCAACTGGCTAGCAATTAGAAGCTATAGCTGTATTGGATACCTGCTAGGATAGCATTAGCCTGTGTGGTTGCTGTAAGCATTGTTCCAAGCGCAGGATCTAATGTTTCTTGAACATCAACCTCTTTGCCCATTAGGTAAGTGATACCAAAGTCAACCGTGTGGTGTTGTTTGAAGTGGTAACCAAAACCTGCAGACAACCATTGGCGATCAGAGTCAGGAACTGAAATTGAAGTTAGTTTGTCTTGTGCCGCTGTGTCGTACATATAACCAGCACGTAAAGTCCACTCGTCATTCAAGTAATACGTACCGCCAAGAGCTGCGTGGTAGCCATCTTTCCATTCGTAATCTTTAACGGTAACGTTATTATTGGTTACGATTTTGTCAAATGCACTCCAACCAATCCATTGTAAGCTATAGTGAACGGCGAACTTGGTATCTTGAATTTTGTGGTAACCAGAAAACTCAACCATGCTTGGAAGTGGCAATTTTATGCTGTCAGCATCGGGGTCACCAGAGTAAATCACAGTGCCATTCGCTTCAATTTCCGGACTGTAATGATAAGAAAGACCAAATCTATTGTCTTCATTAAGTTCGAACACGGTACCGAGGTTGAAGCCAACACCAACACCGTCAGCTTCGATATCCACAGCTGTGTTTAAGCTGCCAGGAAATCCAGTTTCACGTATTAGTTTGCCACTACCTTGTACTATATCGATGCCGCCACCAAAGCTCCATTGCTCGTTTAAACGGTATGAAGCGCTCAATGCATAGTTGATGCTAGAGATCTCTGTAGTCCCACCAAAAACTGAAGCTGCTGGGATACCGTTTATTAATGAGCCGCTACCCGCCCCAAAACTGTCATCAAAATTGTTGTTTGTACCAAAATTTGAATAGATTCCTGCACCTAATGCCCATTGTTCGTTAAGGCGGTGAACATAGTAAATGTTTGGGACAGGAGTTCCGCTGCTATTATTTTGATCAGCTATTGGACCTGTAACATAGTCTATATCTTTGACATCAATACTTGTTTTAATGTAGTTCACACCACCGGAGAATTGGTGTGAGTCAAACAATGCCATGGCAGCTGAGTTACGAGCCATAACCGACGCGTTATCAGCGATAACCGCATCACCAGCAAAAGCACGACCTAAGCCGGTTGCAGATTGAGCGTTAAGTTGGAAGCCAGCAGCTGCGACTTGCTGCGAAGCAAGTGTGAGTGATGACACGGCCACTGCTACTAGTGTTTTCTTATACAGACGCGAAGTTGTCATTTATATACATCCTTTATGTAATCGCCTCTATGGGCGTTATTGAATTGAGTTAATACTCAATTTTGGGGCTGATCCTAATCGGTAGTATAGGCAATAGAAATCAGACCAGTAGTAAAAAAGAAGTGAAAAGTATATAAATGATGAGTATCTGACAGGAAAAGTATCGAAAATGTCTATTTTTAGAGTTTGTACTCTAGTTATTGGTGCGTGTTGACAAAATTTGCATACAAAAAAGGCTTCATGATGAAATGAAGCCTTTTGGACGAATTAAGCCGCAGGATCGAGTATTTCTTTTATACTTTCGCCGATCTTAGAAAAGTCTTCGCCTTTCTCTCCGACTAAGATAAAGCTTGCGTCACCGATCGGTTCAACCAGCCCTGACATACCGTCTTTATCGAAAAGGTTCGCTTGTTCACTGGGTATTTTTGTAAGGAAAAGTGTCACTTTTCCCTTCTCCCCTTGGAAAACCATGTGCATCGCATTTGCGTCACCAAAGCCACAGTGATTAAGATAGTACACGTGGTAAGGGAATTGTTGACCAATCTGATAAGCAAACGGCAGCAGCTTCGCGTTGATCTGTGCTTCTGACACATTTTCATCGAGTGGGTCAATAAAGCCCATTTCGTTATGAACGTGTTCAATCGCGGTGTCACTCATCGAGGCATGAGCTGGTGCGACAATAGCGCCTCCCCAATTTACCTGACCCACCGCAAGGCCAAAGGCGAATGCGATGGATGCGGCGAGCGACATGGCGCGTTTGCTGAAGTTCACTTTTACCACGTTGGTGCTTGATTGATTAAACAGTATTTTATCGGCTAAGTCATCGGGAACATCGACCTTCATGGCTTGTTCGATACGCGCATCCAGCGACAGGATGTCATCCATAAACTTAGCATTGGCGTCGTTATTCTGAATAGCTTCCAGCAGCTCAGTATCTCTCGCCTTCGGTTCGGACATAATGCGACGACGGAATTCTAATTCATCCATTTTGTTGCCCCCTTGGTGATGCGCTAGACTCCATCATATCTTTGAGCTGGTTCCTGGCTCTAAACAGTCGGGTCATGACGGTATTTTTGTTTAAATCGAGTATGTCACCAATCTCTTCGCCACTAAAGCCAGCCACGACTTGTAAAAAAAGCGGTTCGCGATACTCAACATCGAGTTTCATTATCTGGGCGTGAAGCCACTCTTGTTGATGGTGCGGGTCATCAGATACCTTGGCCTCGTTGCCAAAATCATCGATATCCACGAGATCGAACTGCTTGCGCTCAAAGCGTCTTGCATTTTCACGTCGTAGTATCGTGATTAGCCACGATTTTGCTGCCTTTTCGTCTTGGAGGCTATCTAAAGATTTCCAAGCGCGGAGGCAGGTTTCTTGAACCAAGTCTTCCGCAATGCTCTTGTCTTTACATAACCAATAAGCATATCGGAACAGGTCACGATGATAGGCACGTACAAGTGCTTCGTATTTTCTTTGTTTATCCATATCTAAGTTGACCGGACTATCTGAAAATTTATTTCGAATTTTTTTTATCACTGACACAGGAGCCCCCGTTTTTGCTCTGTGATTGGCATTTTTTGTTACATAAGGCCAGTAAAGTCACTCAAAATTGATCTACTGCAAATTTTATAAACGCGAAATCGTTATATTAGTTTCTGTCATCTCGTTGGTTTTTCGAAACCGACATGTTGAGCAAGATGACACTTCCTTTTGAAGGCTGACTTTACTTTCTCCTAATCAGGAAACTGATTATTTTCAATTGGCGCAAGTTAATTGCTTTATACATTCCGACCACACAATTGATTGTGTGGTTTTTTTTTACCTGTCATTTACTTTTCTACGGCACTTTTTTTGGGTGACAATCGTTCGCCAGCGACTTTTAAATGAGGCGCGACGCCATAGATGTTTTTTATACGCTGTTCGCTAACTTACTTTTAAATAACATAAAACCTACTGCTATTCTCACCCAATTGAACGAAATCTCATATTCAATTTTGGTCGACCCTATCACGTTATTCAATAAAGACTCGAAATTTTATCAAACGAACGTTTTAAATCTTTAACATCTTCGTTACAATGTTGTGGTCAGACCTCTTATTGAAAGGATAAACTATGAGCAATCAGGATGTGAGGAAGCTCGACCTTACCACACGCAATGGTGAGCGAATCGCCATTGTTGCAGGGCTTCGTACTCCCTTCGCAAAACAAAGCACAGAATTCGGGCAGGTGCCTGCCGTTGATTTAGGTAAAATGGTTGTTGCAGAAATGATGGCAAGAACTGATATCGACCCTAAATTGGTACAGCAAGTCGTCTTTGGCCAAGTGGTGCAAATGCCAGAAGCGCCGAACATTGCTCGCGAGATCGTGCTAGGTACAGGAATGGACATCCACACTGATGCTTACAGTGTCACCCGCGCATGTGCCACGAGTTTCCAAGCGGCAGCGAACGTCTGCGAAAGCATCATGTCGGGAACGATTGATGTGGGAATAGCTGGTGGCGCCGATTCTTCTTCAGTCCTGCCTATTGGGGTATCTAAAACACTGGCGGCGAATTTGCTTGCGCTAAGCAAGACCAAAACTGTCGGACAAAAGCTGAGTATTCTAAAGAAGCTCTCTCTTAAAGATTTGATGCCCGTTCCCCCTGCTGTCGCTGAATATTCAACGGGTCAGTCAATGGGGCAAACCGCGGAACAAATGGCCAAGTCATACGGCATTACTCGTCTCGAGCAAGATGAACTCGCACACCGGTCGCATAGCTTGGCGTCGCAAGCCTGGAAAGACGGCAAGGTGAGAGATGAGGTGATGACCGCTTTCCCCGAACCGTATCGAAAGTATTTAGACGAAGATAACAACATTCGTCATGACTCATCGCTGGCCGGTTATGCAAAGCTGCGCCCAGCATTTGATCGCCAATACGGAACCGTGACGGCCGCGAACAGTACGCCGCTTACCGATGGTGCGGCGGCTATTATGATGATGCGCGAAGGCCGAGCAAAAGAGTTGGGCTTGGAGATAAAAGGTTACATACGTTCTTATGCGTTTTCTGCGATAGGTGTACAAAAAGATATGCTAATGGGGCCATCGTATGCGACCCCAATGGCACTTGATCGCGCGGGTATCTCGTTATCGGACCTAACGCTTATCGATATGCACGAAGCCTTTGCAGCGCAAGCGTTGTCGAACGTGAAAATGTTTGGCAGTGATAAGTTTGCTAAAGAGATGCTGGGGCGCGACAAAGCGATCGGCGAAATCGATATGGATAAATTTAACGTGCTTGGTGGTTCTATTGCCTACGGTCACCCGTTTGCGGCGACGGGAGCACGAATGATTACCCAAACTCTTAATGAGCTACAAAGACGTGGCGGTGGATTGGCGTTGAATACCGCTTGTGCGGCTGGTGGTCTTGGTGCAGCGATGATTTTGGAGGTGGAATAATGAGTGATCAAAAAGCATTTCAGCTAACAGTAGATGAGCAAAACATTGCTTGGTTAAGTATTGATGTACCAAACGAAAAGATGAACACGCTGCAAGCGGCATTCGCTGACGAGATGGCGGATGTGTTTGGTCAACTCGATGCACAGAAGTCGTCCCTTAAAGGCTTGATCCTACATTCTTTAAAACCCGATAATTTTGTCGCTGGCGCAGACGTTCGTATGTTGGCGGCTTGCACGTCCGCTGATGAGGCGCAAAGCCTTGCGGCAAAAGGACAAGAGATGTTTGGCCGACTGGCTGGCATGCCGTTTCCTGTGGTTGCTGCGATACATGGTCCTTGTCTAGGCGGGGGGCTAGAGCTAGCCTTGGCTTGTGATTACCGTGTATGTACGGACGCTGGGATTACTAAGTTGGGACTGCCTGAGGTTCAACTTGGCTTGTTGCCAGGTTCCGGCGGCACGCAGCGCCTGCCTCGATTGATTGGCTTATTGCCATCATTAGATTTGATCCTTACCGGCAAGCAACTTCGCGCTAAGAAAGCTAAGAAATTAGGTGTTGTTGACGCCATGGTGCCAGAAACCATCTTGCTGGATGTGGCTAAGCAGTTCTTAGACAAAGGTAAAAAGCGCAAAACGAAAAAACTGTCTAATAAAGAACTCGTCATGGCTGGCACAGGACTTGGGCGAAAAGTGATCTTTGACCAAGCCGCGAAGAAGACCCATGCTAAAACTCGTGGTAATTACCCAGCGGCTGATGCCATCCTTGCCGTCATTCGTTACGGCCTAGAAAAAGGCATGGCGAAAGGGTTGGAATACGAGGCTAAACGCTTTGGTGAGTTGGTTATGAGCTCCGAATCTAAAGCGTTACGCTCTATCTTCTTTGCAACGACAGAAATGAAGAAAGAATTGGGTCGTGATGCTCAACCTAAAACGGTGAAAAATGCCGTGGTCTTAGGTGGGGGGTTGATGGGCGCAGGCATTACTCACGTCACGGTGAGCAAGGCTAAGGCGTCGGTGCGAATCAAAGATGTGGCGAATGAAGGCGTACTTAATGCCTTAAGCTACAACTACAAGCTGTATGAGAAAAAGCGTAAGCGCCGCATTATATCTAAAGCGGAATTGCAATCACAGATGCTACAAATGGCAGGAGGCACGGACTTTACCGGCTTCGATCAAGCCGATGTTGTGGTGGAAGCGGTCTTTGAAGATTTGGCGCTTAAACAGCAGATGGTAAAAGATGTCGAAACTCATGCGCGTCCAGATACTATTTTTGCCACCAATACGTCGTCGCTGCCTATTCGTCAGATTGCCGAACAAGCACAACGGCCTGAGAATGTGGTGGGGCTGCATTATTTCAGCCCTGCCGATAAGATGCCACTGGTTGAGGTTATCCCACATGACACCACCTCTGATGAGGCAGTAGCAACCGCGGTTAGCTTAGCGAAGAAGCAAGGTAAAACCCCCATAGTGGTTAAAGACCAGGCGGGTTTCTACGTGAACCGAATCTTGGCGCCTTACATGAATGAAGCCGCCAACGTCCTTTTGGCTAATGAGCCGATTGAAGCCCTAGATAAAGCATTGCTTAACTTTGGCTTTCCTGTTGGGCCTATTACGCTTCTCGACGAGGTTGGGGTTGATATCGGCGCAAAAATTATGCCTATTTTGGTTGCAGAATTGGGCGAGCGATTCCAAGGGCCGGATGTCTTTGACAAGCTGTTGAATGATGGCCGCAAAGGCAGAAAATCGGGCAAAGGCTTTTATACCTATAAAGGTAAGAAAAAGTCAGTCGATAGCTCAGTTTATAGTGTGCTAGGGCTGAAACCGGAAGCGAAGTCGTCAGAAAAAGAGATGGCATTGCGTTGTGTATTACCGATGTTGAATGAGGCGGTTCGTTGTTTAGATGAAGGCATCATTCAAAGCCCAAGAGATGGCGATATTGGCGCAATCTTCGGGATTGGTTTCCCGCCGTTCCTTGGTGGACCGTTCCACTATATGGATACGCTCGGTATCACTAAGGTGGTTGAGATGATGAACGAACACGCGCAAAAACATGGTGACCGATTTGCACCGTGTGATGGCTTGCTGACTCGAGCGGGTCTAAACGAGACGTTCTACTAACGCTTGTCATTCGTTTACCGTGTTAGATGAAATGGAAAGCCATCCCTAGGGATGGCTTTTATTGTTTGTGGTTAATAGACCACGCTAACCTAAATCCGTATCTTTTGGTCGTAGCTGAAATTCATCGATGGAGCCAATCTCGAGCCCGACGTTTAAGCGAGGTGCGTCAAGGTGTGCTTTTCCTAAGCTATGCATGATCAAACGATTGGCAGTACGTGGCTTAAGCTCGTTAACCACAAAGCGAATCATATCGGCTCGAGTCAGGTTTTTGAGCTGCTCTAACACTTTTTCGCGCTGATCAAAATTTGTGTCCTTGTTACCAATGGCCACCCATAAGCGCTGTGCTCGTCCTCTTAGTGTCGTGTCGGGCGTCGATATTTGATTCCATAAGCCTTTTTTACTGCTATGCCATTGGTAATCATCGAGCTCAAACAGCACCATATAAAACGCATTTAAGAATTCGTCAATCGAACGAATGAGTTCACCTGGCGCGGCTTTGGGAGATTGCACATAGAGTACAATCCCAGGATGGCGATTAAGAGGCATGTTGCCGGTACCGACCATATACCCTAACTGCTGCTTAGTGCGAATCTCATGAAAGAAAGTCGCGGACATTAAGTGGTTGGCAAGCGTGTACAGTGCAATGCTACGTGGCGAAATATCATCACATTGATAATAAACTACGATAGCGGAGTCTTCTTGGTCACAAAACATCTCTCGTTGGAAGCTGCCGTTTTTGCCCAACATGACGAGTGGTCTCAGGCTCTCTTCATATTGCTGGTCAGCAAGGCGAAGTGCATCTTTTAACGTGGTCGCAATATCGATAGCACCTTGACGCTGCCAATCGCCATAGACAAACATGTCGATGTGGAGTTCTGATAAGATCGACTGAACAAATGATGGCAGTTCGTCTACATCGATGGTTTCAAGTGCCTCGATCAACACAGGGTAGGGTGGATTGTTAGGTTGTAAAATACCGCTCATTTGGTTGAACAACTGAGAGATGGGACGGTCTTTAGAGGCATTTTTCCAGCTGCGTAATAGCTGCGCCTTGATACTTTCGTAACGGGCCTGATTAAACTCGCGAGTCGCAAAGCGCTGCAGGATCATGTTGAGCAGCTGTGGTTGTTTCTTGCTAAAGCCAGAAATAGACAGAGTGACACCACCTTGGTGTGCGTACATATCATAGTTCAGGCCAGCAACCTCAGCCTCGTAGGTTTCTTCTGAGAGTGAATCAAGGAACATTTCAACACAAAGGCGAGTTTTAACGATATTTCGTGGTGTGCTTACTGAGTGTGGGCTATCAATGGCAATAAAAACCACACCCTTTGGCACGTTAAATTCGCTGTCTTGAAGGTGCCATAGACGAAAGCCATCAAGCTCTTCCAATAATACCGGGTATTCACCGCTGGATTCGGCTGGGTAGCTGCTCAAATCATAAATGATGAACGGGTTTTTTTCTGGCAATGAGAAAGGCAGATCCTGTGGGAGTGTGGACTCTGCTTCAACAAATAATGCACGCTGCTCATCGGAGAAGCGCTCGACGGAATAGGGGGTAAAATACCACTCGGCTTCTTTATCAAAATGTTGCTCTTTCGCGACAAGCGTTACCTTGAGATTGTTTGTTGTCAGTTGTTCGCCAAAATGACGAATGAGCGTTTCGTCGTACGCTGCCATCTTGTAGTCGCCGTACATGATGTCTTCAACTTGATAATTCTGCATGTTCATGACGAGGTGGCTGACCACATCCAGAGGACGCGCTGGCTCTTGAAATTGAAATGCCGACTCTAATACTGCGCGTTTTTCAAGATAACGCCACTCTTGCATCCCATCCGTCTTGATAAGCGAGATATACTGGAATACCGATTGTATGATGTCGTCGGTGTGGTTGAGCCCTTCTTGAGTCAGTGTCATACCAACGGAAAACTCACGAAAGTTACTGCCTGATGCGCCGCCACCTGCGGAGAGTGACGTGATCCAGCCTTTGTTTTTTAAAAACAACATCAAGCTGCCACTGCCTTCATGGCCTAATAAATTGGCAAAATAAGACAAGGGTTTGCTGTGATAGTACTGATTGGTCTCTGCCATTGGGAATGCGAGGGTCAATCGACGGATTTCTTTGATGGGTTCCACTCGAACCACGACACCGGTATTTTCTGGCGTCATGTAGGGCGTTTCAACCCGTTTTCCTGCGCGTTGTTGATTAGTGACGGACCTGAATTTATCTTCAACCCATTGTTGGAGTTCATCTAGGTCATGCGGACCGATGAGTGCAAGAGTCATGAGATCCGCCGAGTACTCTTGTTGGTGGAAGTGTAAGATCTCATCTCGGATTGACTTGCCGTTTCGGTCGCTTAGCGTATCGAGATTGCCGACAGAGAACTTGGCGAAAGGGTGCGCTTGGTTGACGGTTTCTTTTTGTACTTGATATAAACGTCGGCCGTCATCGTGAAGTTTGAGTTTGTATTCTGAATCGACGGCTTGTCGTTCTTTATCTAACGCTTCTTCGTTAAATAAGGGCGCAGAAAAGAACTGGCTAAAGCGGTCAAGCCCTCGTTCAAAAGCGTTGGGGTAGATGTCAAAGAAGAAACAAGAATGCTCGGTGCCTGTCCAAGCATTATTGGAACCACCGTGTTGGCTAACAAAGGATTGAAATTCTCCCACTTTAGGGTATTTTTCAGTCCCGAGGAACAGCATATGCTCTAGATAATGGGCGAGACCTTCTCGATCGTCGGGGTCATCGAAGTGACCGACGTTCACGGCGAGCGCCACCGCCGATTTTTGAGCGTGTTGATCGTTAATCAGCAAGACCCGCATCGCGTTATCGAGGGTAAGGGTACGATAGGAACGGTTATCGTTAGGACTTAGATGCACTTATCTTCTCCAGATTAAGCGAAAGCTTGGACGGGCATACCAAGCATCTGGCAAAAAACGCGTCGTCTCATGGGTAACTCTAGTGTTCTCATAAATGCTACTAACAGTTGTTGCCAAATATTCATTAAACTCACTGAGTAGAATAATTATGACGGTTAATAAGAGACACGCAAAAATAAAGTTACAATTTTTCTTAGTTTACTCATTAAATTGTTAAGAAAGTCGACGCCTTTAGCAAGTCAATTGATATAATTAATTTTTTATTCTTGAGTAATGGTCATATAGAGTCCTTTAAACATACTTTGGGCTCGCCGATTTGAACAGGTAAAGGTATGAAAGTTTTTATAATGCGTCACGGAGAAGCGGTTCATTATGCCGCTTCGGATGAAGAGAGAGCCCTCACTCCACATGGCGAAGCGTGTTCTCTTGCGGTTGCACGTGCATGTAAACAGAAAGGATTTTCATCGTTTGATATGGTTTTGGTGAGCCCTTACTTAAGAGCGCAGCAGACATGGGATATCATCAGTGCTGAGTTTAACGGCAAAGACGTTGCCGTATGTGATGACATTACGCCCTATGGTCAGGCGGAAGATGTCGCGGAGTTTATCAACGCATTGACGAAAGTAGAATCGTTAGACTCCATCTTATTGGTATCACATCTGCCATTGGTCGGTTATTTGACGGCAGAATTGGTGGGCGGTATCAACGCGCCTATGTTCCCTACATCGGGTTTGGTGTGTGTGGACTACGATGTTGACAAAAGACAGGGCGAATTACTCTGGCATCTTCACCCTTAGTCTGACAATACTGACAAAACACGTTTGACCATCTGATGATTCAGATGGCCTAGCTTCAACATGTTACTTATTTGAGCGTATTACTTATTTGAATGTCATGCTATTTGGTATGAATGATTTAGATTCGGGTCGCTTTAGCGCATTATTTCTCAGGAATCGAGAGTAAAATCAACAATGCGCCGTCGCCACCAAACTCGAGAGGGGCTTGGTGAAATGCCATCACATCGGGATGTTGTGCTAGCCAAAGAGGCGCTTTCTTCTTGAGTATGTGTTTGCCGATACCGTGCATCACACAGGCACAATGAATGCTTTCTTTTACACAGTGAGCAATCATTGCCCCCAACTCACGCTTGGCTTCTTGTTGAGTCATGCCGTGCATATCTAAAAATACGTCTGGGACATACACACCACGACGCAGTCTTTTAACTTCGTAAGTGGATACATCGTCACGCGCGTAACGGGTCGGGCCGTCTTCGCTTAAGTGAGGCACAAATTCATCAGAAAAATAGAACTCGGCATCAGAGGCCTCTCGATGCGTTCTTTTTGCTTCTTTCTGTTTCTTATTTCGGTTTGGTTGCTGGACTATGGTATCCTGTCGCAACTTTTTTACGCCCTGTACTTCACCCCTAAAAAGGGCGAAATCGTCATCCGCGTCGGTGTCATTTTGGCTCATTTTTTAGAAAAACTCAGTGAACGTCGTTATTGGGTAGTATTGTAGCGCTTTTTGGAGGCAATTTTGGATAAGATTTTTGTGGAAGAGGCCGTTTCCGAGCTTCACTCACTTCAAGACTTGATACGCTGGACTGTTAGCCGCTTTAATGCCGCGGGTCTTTTCTACGGACACGGTACAGACAATGCTTGGGATGAAGCCGTTCAGCTTATCTTGCCGACATTATATCTGCCGATTGATGTACCACCGCATGTATTGAACTCTCGCCTAACGAGCAGTGAGCGCTTGCGAGTCGTTGAACGAGTCATTCGACGCATCAACGACAGAACGCCAACCGCTTACCTCACGAATAAAGCGTGGTTCTGTGGATTGGAGTTCTTTGTTGATGAGCGCGTTCTTGTGCCACGTTCACCAATTGGCGAGTTGATTGAAGCGCAGTTCCAACCTTGGCTAACAGAAGAACCGACACGTATCATGGATATGTGTACAGGAAGCGCTTGTATTGCCATTGCTTGCGCGCATGCGTTTCCGAACGCCGAAGTGGATGCTATCGATATCTCGGCAGATGCGCTGGAAGTGGCAGAGCAAAATGTTCAAGACCACGGCCTAGAGCAGCAAGTTTTCCCTATTCGTTCCGATCTATTCCGCGACCTGCCGAAAGACAAGTACAATTTCATTGTCACTAATCCGCCGTATGTGGATGAAGAAGATATGAACTCATTGCCAGAAGAGTTTACGCATGAGCCAGAACTTGGCTTGGCTGCTGGGAGTGATGGTCTTAAGTTGGTGAGACGCATTTTGTGTAATGCACCGGATTATTTGACTGATGATGGCTTCCTTATCTGTGAAGTGGGTAACTCCATGGTACACATGATGGAACAATATCCGCATATTCCATTCACTTGGATTGAGTTTGCGAATGGCGGCCACGGCGTGTTCATGCTAAGTCGTGAACAGTTGCTAGCGTGCGCGGATGATTTCGCTATTTATAAAGACTAGCATGCCTTTGTTCGTGGCATAGCGCTCACGAATTACCGTCATGATTTCAACGAAAACGCCGCAATGATTATTGCGGCGTTTTTTTGTTTGGGGCTTTACAACGTCAGGCTTTGTCGTCACTATGAAATCACGAAGAACAGACAGGCAGAAGAACAAGCTATTGTATTGAGGCGGGCTTGTTCTAGAAAACAGAGGAAGTAATGGCAGGAAATAGTATCGGACAACACTTTCGAGTGACAACATTCGGAGAGAGCCATGGTATCGCGCTAGGTTGTATCGTTGATGGATGCCCTCCAGGATTGGAAATTTCAGAGGCAGACCTCCAGGTTGACCTCGATCGCCGTCGTCCTGGCACATCACGTTATACCACTCAACGACGTGAAGCGGATGAAGTCAAGATCCTGTCTGGTGTCTTTGAAGGTCAAACAACAGGTACGTCAATCGGGTTACTGATTGAAAATACCGACCAACGCTCTAAAGATTATTCAGAAATTAAAGACAAATTCCGCCCTGGTCACGCTGATTACACATATCATCAGAAATACGGCGTGCGTGACTACCGAGGTGGTGGTCGCTCTTCAGCGCGTGAAACTGCGATGCGTGTCGCCGCGGGTGCGATTGCAAAACAGTACTTGAAAAAAGAATTTGGTGTTGAGGTTCGCGCTTATTTGTCACAAATGGGTGATATCAGCATCGATAAGGTAGATTGGAACGAGATTGAAAACAATGCGTTCTTTTGTCCTGATGCCGATAAGGTTGATGACTTTGACCAGCTGATTCGTGCGCTTCTAAAGCAGGGCGATTCGATTGGTGCCAAGTTGCAGGTCGTCGCAACGAATATCCCAGTTGGTCTTGGGGAGCCTATCTTTGACAGGCTTGATGCTGACATTGCTCACGCACTGATGAGCATTAATGCGGTGAAAGGCGTAGAGATTGGCGACGGTTTCGATGTGGTTGGGCAAAAAGGCAGTGAGCATCGCGACCCTTTAACCCCAGAAGGCTTTAGCAGCAACCATGCTGGTGGCATTCTAGGTGGTATTTCTACTGGGCAAGATATTGTTGCCAGTATTGCCTTGAAGCCAACATCGAGCATCACCGTTCCGGGTGATACGATTACCCGAAGCGGCGAAGCGACCCAGCTTATTACTAAAGGTCGTCACGATCCTTGTGTGGGTATCCGTGCGGTACCCATTGCAGAAGCAATGCTTGCGATTGTACTGATGGACCATCTATTGCGCCATCGTGGTCAAAACCACGGCGTGACAACAGAGACGCCAAAAATCTAATCGCCTAGTGTGGAAGCACAACGGATGCAACAAATATGAAAATAACGCCCTTCGGGGCGTTTTTTTGTATTGGTTCACGAAACATCGCATAAATAACGGAAATGCGTCATGGTCACTATAAAAATTACGGCGACATGAAATTAGTCACATAAATAATATGGTTATAGGGTCAGACTATCTACTCCGGTGACAAGGAGGTGCTTCTTGAGTAGAGGAATCCAAAAAATGACATGGAAGACGAGAAGGCGGGAAACCGCCGACTCGACGTGTACACGTGTTTTCTATCATTTAAGGAGCCTGTTATGTCCCATTATGAAATCAGAAATATTGCCTTTATTGGCCAAACCGGTACCGGTAAAACCAGCTTAATCGAACGCTTGCTTTTCGAATCGCACTCCAGCTCACACTTGGGGCACGTTGAAGATGGCGACACAATCACCGATTTTGATGACCAGTCTATTCATTATCAACACAGTGTTGAAGCTACCCCTATTTCTCTAACGTGGAATAAGCACCGTATCAACCTCATCGACACTCCGGGGCAAACGGAACTGATGGGCAGAACGCTCAGTATTTTCCCTGCGGTCGAAGCGACGGCACTGGTCCTTGATGCAAGCACCCCGATCAATCAAGTGTCTGAACAGCTTTTTGCTTTTGCTAACCAACAGCGTAAGTGTCAGATGATCATCATTAATAAAATTGACGCACATCCAGAGCGGTTGATGGCATACCTTGATGAAATAGAGCAACGTTTTGGTGCGCAGTGTTTACCCATCAATCTTCCATCGGATAAACCCGCAGAGGTTGTCGATTGTTATTTTGAACCCAACATTGAGCAAGCGACGCTATTTAGTAGTGTTGATGAATCGTACGAGCTGCTGGTGGACCAAGTTGTCGAGATGGATGAATCCTTAATGGAGGTCTATTTAGAGCAAGGCTCGGAGCTATCGGCAGAGCAACTTCACGATCCGTTTGAAGAAGCTTTACGGACAGGGCATGTCATACCGATCTGTTTTGTGTCTTCGGACACAGGAGCAGGCTGTGATTTATTACTGCGTACATTAGCTGAAATTATGCCAATGCCTGATGAAGGGAATCCGCCATTGTTAGAAAAACATGGCCAGTCAGTGGCGATTAATTGTGATAAGCGTGATCATACCGTCGCGCATGTCTACAAAGTCAGCGTCGACCCTTACCTTGGCAAAATTGCTTATATTCGAGTCTTCCAAGGGGAGATTACCGCCGGTAGCCAACTCTATGTGGGTGAGAATAGTAAGGCTTTTAAGGTAGGACATTTATACTCATTGCAAGGGAAAAAACGTCAAGAGATTGCGTCTTGTAAAGCTGGTGGACTATGCGTGATGGTGAAAGTGGATGAGTTGGCTTTCGATTCGTTGATTCATGACTCCCATGACGAAGACGGCGTGAAATTTCGCACCCTGTTGTTTCCTGAGTCCATGTACAGTTTAGCTCTGACGCCAACGAAGCGTGGGGATGAACAGAAACTTTCCGATGTGCTGACGAAAATTTTGGCTGAGGATCCTTCTCTTAAGTTGGAACATCGTGCCGCAACAAACGAAACTGTGTTGAGTGGCCAGGGTGAGTTTCACCTCACCATTGCACTAGAAAAAATGGAGAAGGTCTACAAGCTCAAGGTCGATACTCATCAACCCAGTGTCGAGTATTTTGAGACCATTACTCGCCCAGCAGACGCGCGATACCGGCATAAAAAGCAAAGTGGTGGCGCTGGACAGTTTGGCGAGGTGTCGTTATCGGTTACGCCTTTAGAACGTGGTAAAGGATTTTCTTTTATCAATAAGGTCGTTGGGGCTTCCATTCCAACCTCATTGATACCGGCTGTTGAAAAAGGTATTCGCCAGGCACTGGAAGAAGGGGCGATTTCGGGGAACCCTATCCGAGACATAGAAGTGACGCTTCATGAAGGTAAATATCACTCTGTTGATTCCAAAGAAATTGCGTTTGTGATTGCCGGTAAAAAAGCATTTTTAGACGCAGTAAGGTCAGCGGGTCCTATTGTATTGGAGCCGATAGTTGACCTTGCGTTGGACATTCCCATGTCTTGTGTTGGTGACGTGACCGGCGATTTGTCGGGCAATAGAGGGTTGATTGTAGGCACTGAGCAGACGGGGTACACCACCACGCGGTTGCAAGCAAAGTCGCCGGTTAATGAACTGCAAGATTATTCTCGTCGCTTGAAAGCGTTAACCGGAGGCGAGGGGCGTTTTAGTATGACGTTGAGTCACTATGAGCCTGCACCAGCCTCGGTTCAGAATCGCGTATGTGCCGAGAGTGATTAACTCAAGTAAAGGTCTCGTTACGTTTTGACGAGACCTTTATTCGTTTTAAGCCCCAGGCACCAATGAGTCACGTCTAATGGATGGCTTCTTCGGTATCTAACTTGAAATTAGGAAGTCGCCATTTAAAGCGCACGGCTGCCATGCGCAATGTATAACCTACTACAATGGTGATAATTGTTGTTGGTAGTGTATTTAAACCAAGCTCTAGTAGCCCCAAGTAGAGACATGCCGCGACAACGGAAACCAAGGCGTATAGCTCTTGATGCAGCACTAACGGGGTTTGTCGGCAGATAAGATCACGCAGTAATCCTCCAAATACGCCCGTGACTAGCCCTGAAACGATGCAAATGAAAGGGTGCAGTTCCATACTCAGACCCACGTTAGTACCGATAATCGTGAAAACAACTAATCCCAGCGCATCGAGTCGGATAAAGACACCTTTCAGCTTAATTATCCATTTGGCAAGCCCAGTGGTTAGGACCCCGGCAATACAGGTGATGACCAAGAACTCTGGGTTTTTTACCCAACCTAGTGGGTAGTGACCCAGCAGAATATCTCTTACCGTCCCCCCGCCAATAGCGGTCGCACTGGCAACAAGCATGACACCAAACCAGTCCATGTTACGTCGACCCGCAGACAGGGCCCCTGTCATCGCTTCGGCCGTAATACCAATAATGTACAAAACACTGAGTAACATGATGTGAATCTCAAAAGAAAAAGATGCGCTAGTGTAGGGGGGATAAGTGTTGTTGACGAATGAAATTAACTACAACGGAAACGTTTTACCGATAAATAAAACTAATGAATAAAAGAGAAATAAACGAGAAAGAACAAAAGACAGATAGAGACTTTACCTTGTTGCCAATTCCATAGACAATATGGCCCTAATATTTGCAGTATAAAATGACCATGCAGCACCAATATCAAGACTTAATTACGATTTTTAACCAGACATTCAGCGACTATAATACCGTTCTAGAGTTGGGTGGCGATGAGCCGATCTATCTGCCAGCTGATAACACCTACGAATACCATCGTATTATATTCGCCCGCGGTTTTTATGCTTCGGCGCTACACGAGATCGCACACTGGTGTGTGGCTGGTCCACAGAGGCGACTACTGGAAGATTTCGGTTATTGGTATGAACCCGATGGTCGTACTGAACAAGTCCAATCTGAATTTGAAAAAGTTGAGATTCGTCCACAAGCCTATGAATGGATTTTAGCAACCAGTGCTGGTTTTCCATTTTCAGTAAGCTGCGATAACTTAAATGGTGATGTCGAACCTGATCGGTTGGTGTTCATGCAAAAAGTGAAAGATGAATTAGATAAAATATTGCAAGAAGGGCTGCCAGTTCGAGTGGCACAGCTTTCGCTTGCGCTCAGGCAGCATTACGGTACCCCAGAATTAACCAGTGAACAGTTTATTGTTCGTTGAACGACACAATTAGGACAACGTTTTATATGATTATTGAATACGAAGAACAGCTTATCGAAATTATTGACGCACGAATCCAAGAAGCGTCAGACGACGAGTTGTTTGCTGGGGGCTACCTACGCGGACACATTTCGCTATCTACGGCTTCTTGTGAGGAAGAAGAGATCGACGACATTGCAATATTGAAGGCTCGTATCCAAGTAAGCTTAGATGAAGCAAAATCAGAATTAAGCCCGTCAGATCGAACCATTGTTAATGCACTCTGGGCTGAACTGCAAGCGCTGGTTTAACCTTGTTCGAAAATATTGAATGACTTAGTGAGATTTTCTAGCTTGTTGATTTTTGTTAGTGGACTAATCTATTAACAAATAGAAGCAAGCAGCAATAAGAATATAAGGAATCATCATGAAAGTTATCGCATTTGGCGCAAGCACTAGTAGTACATCTATTAACAAATCACTTGCGACGTACGCCGCAAACCAAATTGAAGGTGCTGATGTTGAAGTGCTTGATATCAATCAGTATGAAGTTCCTCTTTTTAGCGAAGACAAAGAGAAAGAGATCGGACAAGCTGATGGCGCTAAACAGTTTCTAGAAGCGATTGCTCAGGCTGACGCTCTAGTCATCTCATATGCAGAGCACAATGGTCATTTTCCAGCGGCTTATAAGAACTTGTTTGATTGGGCGACACGTATTGAACGTGAAGTCTTTGCTGGAAAACCTGCTGTGTACTTATCGACTTCACCGGGACCGGGTGGGGCTGCAAATGTGTTGGCCGCCGCTTTGAATTCAGCGCCATATTTTGGTGGTAATGTAAAAGCGAGTCTTTCTGTACCAAGTTTTTATGACAACTTTGACGTTGAGAATGGTGACGTTCTTAATGCTGAAATCAAACAACAACTGCAGCAAGCTGTTGCCACGTTAGTTGAGTAGCAACAGAACAAGAGATGTCAAACGAGTCTCTTGTTGTAGCAATTGAGTCGCGATAAACACAAAAAGCCACCTCGAGGAGAGGTGGCTTTTTGTGTTATATATTCACAGTTCTATTCTTTATTAACAACTAGCGACTGGCTCGATCCCTCTCACCTAGTCATTCGCATATTTTTAAAAGCGTACTGAAATCATCATGCTTTATGGCCAGTGATGGAGACCATGGTTTTATTGGTTCGTAATTGCTTAAGAGCACTTTTCGCTAACTTAATTGGCTCTGGCGAGATGACCGCGATGATAACAAGAAGTATCAAGTTGTCGGCCATGGCACCAATCGAGCTTTGCCCTATTGAAATACTTGAAATCGCTTGGATGTTGATGACTGCAATATAAATAAACATCACGCCAATGAGTAAGAAAGCATTCACTTTAGCGTTAAGTGTTTCTGCTGTTAAGAGAGAGCTTTGCCCGTTGACTTTACGATTAGCGCGAGCATAAAGGAACCATAAAACGCAGTAAAAAAGGCCAATACCAAGGAAGTACATAGCAAATAGGTCAGCGTTAGGAAGAGATACTGTCGCCCCACCATAGAGAAGAACAAGCGTTTCTGCAGCGCCGACTAAGGCAAGCAGCAACACAAGAACTAAAAGGCTTGCGCGAAATAATACATAGTAATTCTCAGGGTTACTTTCACCTTCGGGCACTTTTGCGTAATGCTTCGCAACCACGCGAGAGACCATAATTGCCCCAAGTGTGCAGGTAGCAGATAGCGTTGAGAATAACGCATCGACGAAGACTAAGTTTGAGTCTACGTAATTTGGACCCATCATAACGTAACCAGCAATTGCCATTATACAGAACATGACAAAGCCAGCGACCATAGCTTGATTTTCTACTTGTGTGACTTTCATAACCAATTCCTTGTCTCTAAGATATATTTTTATCAGCTATTCCATGATGTGCTGAATGGATTTTTTGCCATAGTCCCCCTTTGGGTTACGGGTTTGTTAAATTTGTTTAAATTGTGTTTGTGGTGATGGTTTTTATTGTTGCCTACATCGCGAGCTAAAGACAAAGGTAACGCTATTTGCTTGAACTCAAATGGTGCTTAAAAGCGACGGTAATGGTGCTTTGGGGTTGTTACCCTAGGGCTCGGCCTTTAAATTATTTGCATAACAAGCCTGTTAATAGATAAGCGTGATGAGGAGCGGAGCGGAATCCGATGCTGGGTCGAGTCGAGTTGGTTATCGAAGTAGACTTATTTTATAAAATTCGAATTAAAACTGTGATGGATGCTATCAAAAATCGTTATTGTCCTTTTTGATGTTAATTATATTTGCCAATATGTAAGAAATATTCACTTACATTCACTCTTGATCCGAAGAACTAATAGGTTAGCTGTCGCTCTTTGATTGAAGCGAATAGGTTGGAGGGGGAAGCGTTGAGGTACGCCACTAATCGTGGTAAATCCTTATTGATAGAATGGCAATGACAATAAGGAGTGTCTATGTCCTTACCTATAGAAGGTTGGCAAGTGTTTAGTGACAAGTACCCAAGTGTGGTAACGGCCATTGGGGAGGCTGAATTTCTGTCAGAGTTATCGAAGCTTGTGACTCAAATTATTGGTTATGAAAGCCTAGTGGTGATGGGATTTAACCAAGGCCAACCCCCTGTCATGATCTATAACGATTCAGATTACTTCTGTGACGAGGTGAAAAATAAAGAGTTGCTCAATACGTTAGTTCTTGATCCCTTTTATCAGCTGATAAGGGCGGGCATTAAAGATGGAATTTACAAGCTTGACGACATTGCGCCCGATGAATTTTATACCAGCGATTACTACCAACAGGTGTATAAGCAAACTGGGTTAAAGAAAGAGGTTGGGATGTTGATACAGTGTTCCGCAGAATTTAATGTTGTGCTATCACTCGGACTTCGTGAGCAAGAAGCGGTGTCTTGCGATGAAAAGTCTCGCCTCGATATTTATTTTGAACTCATTCAGGCTGCCGTGAGTAAGCATTTTAAAATGAGCAATAATGAAGAACGAACCATCGGCCATCAACTCAACGATATTTTTAGCAATTTCGGTAAGGACTTTTTGAGTGAGCGAGAATGTCAGGTCACGCAACTTGTGCTGCAAGGCTATTCGACAAAGGCGATCGCTCCTTTATTGGAGGTCAGTACGGAAACGGTTAAAGTGTATCGAAAGCGAATACATAATAAGTTAAAGATATCGTCACAATCCGAGCTGTTCTCCCTTTTTCTGGAGGCGGCTTCGTCAGTGCCATCTGACAGTAACATTGATCCTTTGACGGTATATTTTGGTGGGAAACATGTTCACTAACCACTCACGATGTCCCCTGAATGGGTTATGGAAGTAAATGTTAAAAATATTTAACATTTATCTGTGTTGATGATGCGCAAAGTAGCAACGCTTTCTGGTCATATAATACATCTCCTTATCTGAGATTGCGCTAGAGCCGCGCAAACCTCCAGTTACCCCAGTCTTTTTGGTAGTCAAAGGCTGGGTTTTTTTTGCTTTCTTGTTTGTTAAGTGCAAATTTTGTAAAAAATAATGCCCAAAAATGACGTGATATTGAATTCTAGAAGGTCGTTACTGATTTAGTGGCTCATTAATCTGCGTGATAATCTCTATTCTCAACGTACCAAATAAACGGTGTAGTCCGAAAAATTTGTGACCTTTATCGAGTAAAAAAAAAGACTTTCTATTTGATGTGATAAATATCACATTTAGGTTTATTTTGACACTTGAACATTCTGTACAAAGGGTAGAATGAGGGTTAATTGTTAAATAAGTGTAGATATATATGGTGTATTGTTCTAAAAAACTTGTTCTTTTAAGAGTTTTGAATAACCACCTTTGTCTATCTAGCACTTTGTAGCGATAAGTTTTAAAGGATTAGCGATATTTCAGGGTAATCTGCTGGTTATTCGAGCAAACAGGCTTGTTATGCCATTTCTGTTACAAATTAATGGCAAATTACTTTGAAGGTTGGTAATGTGAACCGCAATCTTTGTATGGATTTAGATTTTTGTGCTCATTGTTGAAGCTAAATTAATCTAAAATGCTGTCCGTTCTAGCAAATATACGAAGACGTCATGGATGCAATAAAAATTACTTGGAGTTAGATGCATGTATAAGAACAAAATCACTCAAGCCCTTCTTCTAGGCGCGAGTATGGCAGTGGCTGCCACCTCTTTTTCGTCGCTTGCCGCAGACGTTCCTGCTGGCACAAAACTAGCAGATAAACAAGAGCTTGTACGTGGTAATGGTACAGAAGTAGCAACACTTGATCCGCACAAATCTCAAGGCGTTCCAGAATCACATGTTATTCGTGATCTTCTAGAAGGCTTGGTCAACCAAGATGCAAACGGCAAAACTATCCCCGGTGTTGCTAAGTCTTGGGAAACGGAAGACAACAAAACGTTTATATTCCATCTTCGTGATGACGCGAAGTGGTCTAACGGCGACCCTGTAACCGCCAATGACTTTGTATTCAGCTTCCAACGTGCAGTTGACCCTAAAACGGCTTCTCCGTACGCTTGGTATATGGAATACACCAAGATGGCGAATGCAAAAGACATCGTTGCTGGTAAGAAAGACAAGAGTGAGCTAGGTGTTAAGGCACTGGATGACCATACATTACAAGTGTCTTTGGATACTGCGGTTCCTTATTTTGTAATGATGATGGGTCACACAACGGTTAAGCCTGTTCACCAAGCAACGGTCGAAAAATTTGGTGACCAATGGACGAAGCCAGAAAACTTCGTAGGTAACGGCGCATTTGTACCAAACAAATGGGTAGTAAACGAGCGTCTAGAGCTTGTTAAGAGCGATACATATTGGGATAAAGATAAGACAGTATTGACCAAGGTAACGTTCCTACCAATTGAAAACCAAGTAGCGGAAATGAACCGCTTCTTGTCTGGTGAATTAGATTTCACTTACGAAGTACCGAATGAGCACTTCCGTCGCCTACAAAAAGAATACCCACAAGACGTTGCTATCAAAGGTAACCTTTGTACTTATTACTACCAATTTAATGCACAAAAAGCACCGTTCGACGACGTTCGCGTTCGTAAAGCGATGTCTTATGCAATGGACCGCGATATCATCTCTAAAGCGATCCTTGGTCAAGGTCAAAAACCTGCTTATTTCTTAACGCCTGAAATCACAGCGGGATTTGATCCGGTGACTCCAGCTTACGGTCAGTTGACGCAAAAAGAGCGTGTTGCAGAAGCAAAACGTCTCCTTGAAGAAGCCGGCTACTCGAAGAGTAACCCTCTAGAATTTGATCTTTTGTACAACACGTCTGAAAACCACAAGAAGATTGCGGTAGCCATTGCTTCAATGTGGAAAAAAGAACTGGGTATCAATGCAAAACTTGAGAATCAAGAGTGGAAATCGTACCTAGACAGTAAAGATACAGGTAACTTTGACGTTGCACGTGCTGGCTGGTGTGGTGACTACAATGAAGCTTCTTCATTCTTAACTCTAATGGTGAGCGCTAACACAACAGCGGGTCAGCACTACAAGAGTGCAGAGTACGATGCGGTGATCGAAAAAGCACTGGCTTCTACTTCTGAAGAAGAGCGTACTAAGCTTTATATCGACGCTGAAAAACTACTCGCGAAAGACATGCCTATTGCACCAATTTATCAGTACGTGACGACTCGTCTCGTGTCACCTGAGCTTGGTGGTTACCCTGAAGGTAACGCTGAAGATAAGATCTATTCTAAAGATCTCTACATCAAAGCTAAATAAAACCCTATAAAAAATATAACGATATAAGACACTGTGTGTGCGAAAGCACACGCAGGGTCTCTTCTATTTTAAATTGTCACAGACTGGATGAGTGAGTTTATGCTTAAATTCATTATGAAACGGATATTCGAAGCAATCCCAACCTTGTTGGTGCTTATTACCGTATCTTTCTTCCTGATGCGTTTTGCACCAGGTAACCCTTTTTCAAGTGAGCGTCCCCTTCCTCCGGAAGTGATGGCGAACATCGAAGCAAAATATGGTCTTGATAAGCCTGTGTTTGAGCAGTACACCACGTACTTGACGAACATTCTACAAGGTGACTTTGGTCCTTCCTTCAAATATCAAGATTACACCGTAAATGAGCTGATTGCCGTGGCACTGCCTGTGTCTGCAAAAGTTGGTTTTATTGCCTTTATATTCACCGTGATCATGGGGGTAAGCGTCGGCACCATTGCCGCCTTGAAGCATAATACCTGGGTCGACTACACCATAATGTCGACCGCCATGCTCGGGGTGGTGATGCCATCCTTCGTGTTGGCACCCGCATTGATCTACCTGTTTTCACTCCATTGGAATATCTTTCCAGCAGGCGGCTGGCACGATGGCGGCATGAAGTACATCGTGTTACCTGTGATGGCAATGTCGCTGCTTTACGTGGCAACGTTTGCCCGTATCACTCGTGGCAGCATGATTGAAACACTGAACAGTAACTTTATCCGTACTGCTCGCGCGAAAGGGTTGAGCTACCGTTACATCGTTCTCAAGCATGCTTTAAAACCTGCATTGCTCCCGGTTGTTTCTTACATGGGACCTGCGTTTGTTGGCATCATCACCGGTTCAGTAGTGGTTGAAACGATCTTTGGCTTACCCGGTATCGGTAAACTGTTTGTGAACGCTGCCTTTAACCGCGACTACTCGCTAGTAATGGGAGTCACCATTTTGATTGGTTTCCTATTCATTCTTTTCAACGCTATCGTTGATATTTTACTGGCGATGATTGACCCGAAAATTCGTTACTAAGGGAGTGCGGTAATGATGTTAACGAAAAAAGAAAACTTGGAAGCGATTGAAAAATTTTCCGAGAATCTAGAAATTGAAGGCCGCAGTTTGTGGCAAGACGCTCGTATTCGTTTTATGCGCAATAAAGCGGCGATGGTCAGTCTATTTATTCTGATTTTAATGACGCTAGCGGTGATTTTCTTACCGATGTTTGCTCAGCACGCATTTGATGATACCGATTGGTATGCGATGCACGCTGCGCCGAGCGCCGATCACTGGTTTGGTACCGATAGCTTGGGTCGCGACTTGTACACACGTACGCTAATCGGTGGCCGAATCTCACTGATGGTCGGTATCTTGGGGGCGTTTGTTGCGGTATTAATTGGTACCTTGTACGGCGCAACGTCGGGATTCATCGGCGGTCGTGTCGATCGTATCATGATGCGTATCCTGGAGATCCTATACGCGGTGCCTTTTATGTTCCTTGTGATTGTACTGGTGACATTCTTTGGCCGAAATATCGTTCTAATCTTTGTGGCGATAGGGGCGATTGCGTGGCTGGATATGGCGCGTATTGTTCGTGGACAAACACTCAGTCTGCGTAATAAAGAGTTTATCGAAGCGGCGTATGTTTCTGGTGTGAGTAACTGGAAAATCATTACAAAGCACATTGTTCCAAACGTACTGGGTATCGTTGCGGTGTATTCAACGCTGCTGATTCCAAGCATGATTTTGACGGAATCTTTCCTTTCTTTCCTTGGCTTAGGTGTTCAAGAGCCCATGACAAGTTGGGGCGCGCTTCTTCAAGAAGGCTCTCAAACCATGGAAGTGGCGATTTGGCAGTTGATTTACCCTGCCATCTTTATGGTCGTGACCTTGTTCTGCTTCAACTATGTGGGCGATGGTCTTCGTGACGCGCTTGATCCAAAAGACAGATAAGAATTAGAGAAAGGAAACAATATGAGCTTATTAGATGTCAAAGATCTGCGAGTCGAATTTACCACGCAAGATGGTATTGTTACCGCAGTTAACGATTTAAATTTCTCACTAAACCAAGGTGAAACCTTAGGTATTGTGGGTGAGTCAGGGTCAGGTAAATCGCAAACGGTTTTTGCGATTATGGGCCTACTGGCCAAAAACGGTATTATTTCTGGCAGTGCAAAGTTTGAAGGCAACGAGATTCTGAATCTGCCTGAAAAGGCCTTGAACAAGGTGCGCGCTGAACAAATTGCCATGATTTTCCAAGACCCGATGACGTCGCTCAACCCTTATATGAAGGTGAGTGACCAGTTGATGGAAGTACTGATGCTTCACAAAGGCATGGGAAAATCAGAAGCATTTGAAGAATCGGTACGCATGCTTGAAGCAGTAAAAATCCCTGAGGCTCGCAAGCGTATTACCATGTACCCTCACGAGTTCTCCGGTGGTATGCGCCAACGTGTCATGATTGCTATGGCGTTGTTGTGTCGGCCTAAACTGCTTATCGCCGATGAACCAACCACCGCATTAGATGTGACCGTTCAAGCACAAATCATGGATTTGCTTAACGAGCTTAAAAGCGAATTTAATACCGCTATCATCATGATCACCCACGATCTGGGTGTTGTGGCAGGATCGTGTGACAAGGTATTGGTGATGTACGCCGGTCGTACCATGGAATATGGGACGGTTGACGAAATATTTTACCAGCCGACGCACCCGTATGCAGAAGGTCTTCTTAAAGCGATTCCACGTCTCGATAGCGTAGAAGCGGTGCTACCGACGATACCGGGCAACCCACCTAACCTGCTGCGTTTGCCAACAGGCTGTCCTTACCAAGAGCGTTGCCATCGAGTGACCGATCGTTGCCGTAAAGAAGCACCGATACTGACGAGTTTTGGGCAAGATCGCCAACGCGCGTGTTTTTCTGATTGGGAGACTTGGGTACGATGAACGCTATTTCAAATAATAAATCTCTACTGCTTGATGTTAAAAACCTCAAGGTGCATTTCAGCATTGCGTCTAAATCTTCGTGGCCATGGTCAAAACCTGCCAACCTTAAGGCGGTTGATGGTATCGACGTTCACCTTTATGAAGGTGAAACCTTAGGCGTTGTTGGTGAGTCAGGATGTGGAAAATCGACGTTTGCTCGCGCGATTATTGGCTTGGTTGAAGCAACGGAAGGCGAAGTCATGTGGTTAGGTCAAGACCTGACTAAGATGGAAGCGGTTCAGCGCCGTGAAACGCGCAAAGAGATTCAGATGATTTTCCAAGATCCGTTGGCATCATTGAATCCACGTATGAGCGTTGGTGATATCATCGCCGAGCCTCTACAAACATTTTATCCGCAACTATCTAAGCAAGAAGTGAAGGAGCAAGTGAAGGAAATGATGACGAAAGTAGGCTTGTTGCCTAACGTGATCAACCGTTATCCTCACGAATTTTCTGGCGGGCAGTGTCAACGTATCGGGATTGCTCGAGCCTTGATTCTGAAACCCAAAATGATCATCTGTGATGAGCCGGTTTCGGCGCTTGATGTGTCGATTCAGGCGCAAGTGGTTAACCTACTTAAAGAGCTACAAACGGAACTGGGCTTGAGCCTAGTGTTCATTGCGCATGACCTGTCGGTAGTAAAACATATCTCTGACCGTGTTCTAGTGATGTATTTAGGTAACGCTGTTGAACTCGGTGAAGCCGATGCTTTGTTTGCTGACCCTAAGCACCCTTATACGCGCGCGCTAATGTCAGCAGTACCGATCCCGGATCCAAGACTGGAGCGTTCTAAAACCATTCAAATGTTGGAAGGGGACTTGCCGTCGCCGATTAACCCACCGTCTGGTTGTGTATTTAGGACTCGTTGCCCTCAAGCAACGGAACAGTGTGCTCAGCAAAAGCCGACCATTCAAGGCTCAGATGTGCACGCCGTGTCTTGCCTTAACGTTTCGGTCTAGTTCGCTCTATTTTCGCAGTAGCGGCGCTATGTCGCTTAAGCGTTATGAACAGCAAAGACGATAATTTCAGCCTGTGACAGGCCTAAGCGCGACATCAATTTGAGTCGCGCTTTTTTTGTTCCTTCAGTTTATTCGAACATCTTCTTTTACCTACCCCACTGAACCTTAGCGATCTCGTTTTCTATACTGGTTTCAAAGCAGAATAAAGTGAGTGTGGGTAATGGGTAAATTAGTTGATGGCGTATGGCATGACGTTTGGTACGACACAAAAACCAGTGGCGGTAAGTTTGTCCGTGAAGATGCAGGGTTTCGCCATTGGGTGAAAAATGAGGCTGGAGCAAAGTTTCTGCCGGAATCGGGCCGTTACCATCTCTACGTTTCTCTCGCATGCCCTTGGGCGCACCGAACGTTGATCTTTCGTGCATTAAAGGGACTCGAACCTCATATTGATGTAACCGTAGTATGCCCTGACATGCTCAGCCAAGGTTGGTCTTTTGGGCTTCCTGAACCTTTATTCGGTTTCTCAAATCTTTATGAGATATATACAAAAGCAAAATCAGATTATTCAGGTCGCGTTACCGTTCCTGTGCTTTGGGATAAAAAAACGCAGACGATTGTGAGTAACGAATCGTCTGAGATTATTCGCATGTTTAATTCTGAGTTCAACGAGTTAACAGGAAATACGGACGACTATTATCCCGAGAAACTGCGCAAAAGCATTGATGATTGGAATGACTTTATCTATCCAGCGATAAATAATGGGGTATATCGCTGTGGGTTTGCCACGATGCAAGATGCCTATGAAGAGGCGTATACAGAGTTATTCAATGCCTTAGATAAAGTTGATGAGCATCTATCTCAGCACCGCTACATAGCGGGAAGTCAGATAACAGAAGCAGACTGGCGCTTGTTTACGACCTTAGTGCGGTTTGATGCGGTTTATGTTGGTCACTTTAAATGCAACAAAAAGCGCATTGCTGACTATGAGCATATTCAAGGCTATCTCAAAGAATTGTATCAGGTCGCTGGGGTGAAAGAGACAACCGATATGTATCATATCAAGCGTCACTATTACTTTAGTCATGCCGGGATTAATCCAACGCAAATTGTGCCGATGGGGCCTGATTTAGATTTAGAATCGTTGCATGGTCGAGAAGGTATCTAGTGTTGTCAAATCAAGGTGATGAGCGATTTAAAGTCGTTAAGAATTAAGAATTAAGAATTAAGAATTAAGAGTTCAAAAGCAAAAAGCGCCTTCGGTAACGAAGGCGCTTTTTCATAGGACTAATGATTTGTTGCTTGCGTGAATGTTATCTCGCTAGCGACATTAATTAGCCTTGCTCTTGGCTTGATTGAATTGCTGTTAGAGCGATAGTGTAAACAATGTCGTCTACTAGCGCGCCACGTGACAAGTCATTAACCGGTTTGCGCATGCCTTGCAGCATTGGACCGATTGATACAAGGTCAGCTGAACGTTGTACTGCTTTGTATGTCGTGTTACCTGTGTTTAGATCAGGGAATACGAATACGGTTGCTTTACCGGCAACTGGAGAGTTAGGCGCTTTAGAAGCGGCAACATTTTCCATGATAGCAGCATCGTACTGTAGCGGACCGTCAATGATAAGGTCAGGACGTTTCGCTTGAGCAAGTTTCGTTGCTTCACGTACTTTATCAACATCTGCGCCTTTACCAGACTCACCAGTAGAGTATGAGATCATTGCAACGCGAGGCTCGATACCAAATGCAGTCGCAGAATCTGCAGACTGAATAGCAATCTCAGCAAGCTGTTCAGCCGTTGGATCTGGGTTGATCGCACAGTCACCGTAAACCAATACTTGGTCAGGCAGAAGCATGAAGAAGATAGAGGATACGATAGACGCATCAGGCGCAGTCTTGATGATTTGGAACGGAGGGACGATAGTGTTTGCTGTCGTGTGTACCGCACCAGAAACTAGGCCGTCAACTTCATCGTTTTCTAGCATCATTGTGCCTAGGAAAACAGAGTCTTGAAGTTTTTCACGAGCCACAACTTCGGTCATGCCTTTCGCGCCGCGAAGCTCAACAAGACGAGCAACATAGTTATCGCGTACTGCATCGGCGTCGATGATTTGTACGCCAGCACCCAATTCAACACCTTGTTGCGCAGCAACGCGGCGAATCTCTTCAGGGTTACCAAGAAGCACACATTCAGCAATACCGCGCTCTGCACAGATAGCCGCCGCTTTAACGGTACGTGGCTCATCGCCTTCAGGAAGGACGATACGCTTGCCAGCTTTACGAGCGAACTCAGTTAGCTGGTAACGGAATGCTGGTGGGCTCAAACGACGAGACTTTTCAGTCCCTTCCGTCATTGATTCAATCCAGTTGCCATCAACATGGCCAGCAACGTGGTCATTGATGAACTCAATACGCTCTTTATCATCTGCAGGGACTTCAATGCTAAAGCTTTGCAGGTTCAGAGACGTTTGCCATGTGTTACCTTGCGCCTTGAAGATTGGCAGGCCAGTATCAAGTGCAGGCTTAATTAGGTCACGGATTTCAGTTGGAATGTCGTATCCGCCAGTTAGCAAGATAGCACCAATGTCAACGCCGTTCATTGAAGCAAGTGCAGCAGCAACGATAACGTCTGGACGATCCGCTGAAGTGACAAGCAATGAACCTGGTTTGAAGTGCTCAATCATGTTTGGCAGTGAACGTGCACAGAAGGTAATGCTTTTCACACGACGAGTGGCGATGTCGCCTTCGTTGATGATTTCAGCATTAAGGTGCTGCGCCATATCGATAGCACGCGTTGCAATAAGGTCGATGCTCCACGGCACGCAACCTAGTACACGAATTGGGCTAGTGTTGAAGATTTCCATCACTTTCAATTCGTTTTGTTTTGCAGTGTCTGCATCATCAAAGATTTCAGAAAGGTCAGGGCGAGTACGGCCTGCTTCATCGACTGGTGCGTTCAATTTGTTGATGATAACGCCAGAGATGTTCTTATTCTTTGTACCACCAAAGTTTGAACACGCTACTTCAATACGCTCTTTAAGCTGTACTGGGTTGTCTGTACTTGGTGTTGCAACCATGACGATTTCTGCACCAAGTGTCGCTGCAATTTCCGCGTTCACTTGGTTAGCGAATGGGTGCTTACGAGTTGGAACCAAACCTTCGATTAGGGTCACATCTGCATCTTTATTGATTTGGTTGTAACGCTCTACAATCGTCTCTAACAGCTCATCCATGTTGTCGTTGCCGATTAGACTTTCTGCGACAGACATTTGAAGAGGAGAGCCAATTTGCATATCGCTATTCGCGGCAACGATAGTTGTGGTTAGATCAGGCTGATCACCACCACTACGAGGTTGAGCAATTGGTTTGTAGAAAGAAACTTTAACACCTTTACGCTCCATTGCGCGAAGGAGACCCATGCTAACGCTAGTTAGGCCGACGCCTGCGCTAGTAGGGATAAGCATAATAGTACGGGACATTCTTTGAGCACCTCTAACTATAATAAGGGGGGAAGAAGCTCAGTGCATTTGTGCACTTCGATTGGGGGCAAGCGAGAAAAACTGAGCTTAATAAAAAACTGGCCGACCATTAGGTCAGCCAGTTTGAATCTTAAAGACCTGCTAGACGCGCAGTGTCTTCGGCAATCACTAGCTCTTCGTTAGTCGAGATAACCATTGCTGGGATACGGCTGTCAGCTGAAGTGATAGTACCTTCACCACCGAAGCGTGCTTTAAGGTTCGCATCGTTATCTACTTCGATACCGAATACGCCTAGACGGTTAAGAACCATTTCACGGATTGGTGCAGAGTTCTCACCGATACCACCAGTAAAGATGATAGCGTCTAGACGGCCGTCTAGAGTTGCCGTGTAGCCAGCAACGTATTTTGCAAGGCGGTGACAGAACACGTCCATCGCACGAGTTGCTTCTTCTTTCTCGCCGTAGTTGTCTTCAACAAAACGACAGTCAGAAGTCACTTCCGTTAGACCTTGTAGGCCAGACTCTTTCGTTAGCATGTTGTTGATTTGCTCAACAGAGTAGCCTAGTGCGTCGTGTAGGTGGAAGATGATCGCAGGATCGATGTCACCACAACGCGTACCCATCACAAGACCTTCAAGTGGAGTAAGACCCATTGAAGTATCTACAGACTCACCATTTTTAATAGCACATACAGATGCGCCGTTACCAAGGTGGCAGTTGATGATGTTTAGTTCGCTTGTTGGCTTGCCTAGTAGCTCAGCAGCTTCACGAGCGATAAATAGGTGAGAAGTACCGTGCATGCCGTAGCGACGGATGCCGTGCTCTTTGTACAAGTTGTACGGAAGGGCATATAGGTAAGACTCTTGAGGCATTGTTTGGTGGAATGCTGTGTCAAATACCGCTACGTTTTTAAGCTCAGGGAAGCTGTGCTTAGCCGCTTCGATGCCAATGATGTGCGCAGGGTTGTGAAGAGGAGCAAACGTTGAAGCGCCTTCAATTCCTTTAAGAACATCATCAGTGATAAGTGCAGACGAAGTGAATTGCTCGCCACCGTGTACGATACGGTGACCGATAGCGCCTAGGTTAGCTTTAAGCTCAGGCTTAGAACCAAGAATAGTTTCTACCATGAACGCTAATGCTTCTTCGTGAGCAGCACCGTTACCAAGTTGTGCTTCGTGTTTGCCATCAAGTTTCCACTTGATACGTGCTTCAGGAAGGTGAAGACACTCAGCAAGGCCTGTTAGGTGTTCTTCACCATTGGTTGCGTCAACGATAGCGAACTTAAGAGAAGAACTGCCGCAGTTTAAAACTAAAACTAGCTTAGACATTAAAGGTTACCTGTAATTTGTCTGATCGAAGATCAAGGGTATAAATATCTCAAGGCTGAGATCGCACAAATTGTTACGATTCAGCCTTGATCAAAAATTCAACAATTGCCGTATAATCATAAGCGATTTTCTCAGAAAATCACCTTTGCGTCCTTGCGACGTTCATCTCTGGGTTGCCTTATCCGAAAATAAAGTCAACAATGAGATTGAGGTTACGCAGAGAATAACGATATTGCGTAATGATAACAAAATAAATTTGAAAGAATATTAACTTTCGTCAATATTTTGCGTTTTTATTTGAATGGTTAAACTTTTTTTTAGTGAGGTTGCCGATGAGTGAAAGACTAAGCTTAACTCAGAGTTTGAAAAATGGTCAGAAGTACATGGATACTTGGCCGATGAGAAAAGAGTTAACGCCTCTGTTTCCAGAACAGCGCATTATTAAGGCGACAAAGTTTGCTGTGAAAGTGATGCCTGCAGTGGCGGCTATTAGTGTGCTTACTCAGATGGTCTTCAACAACGCACAAGCGCTACCTCAAACAATTGTTATTGCATTGTTTGCGATCAGTCTACCGCTACAAGGCATGTGGTGGTTGGGAAACCGGTCAAACACCACATTACCTCCTGCACTGGCATCTTGGTACCGCGAGCTTCATCAAAAGGTGACGGAAACGGGTTATGCCTTAGAGCCACCGAAAGCAAAACCTCGCTACAAAGAATTGGCGGTTATGCTGAATAATGCTTTTCGACAGCTCGACCGCAGCTCGTTTGAGCGTTGGTTCTAATAATGGCATTGAATTTTTAAAACAGCCTGCTGAGTAGCAGGCTGTTTTTTTATGATAAGAGTTATAGAGTTATATCAGAGTGTCTTCATACATAAGTAAGATCTTCGCTTTTTGGTGACTACTGTGGTTCGTATGCGCGGGAGACCTGGTAGATGTAACCGCTGTCGGTCGTAAACCAGACGACGCCTTTCGTATCAGAGGTAATGTCTCTTATCCTCTCATTGAACTCCTCGTAGTAACGCCTTTCTTCCAACACTTGTCCCGCTTGATTGATTTCGAGTAGGTTGATGTGAGTCAACTTCAAAGCACCAATTAATAGCTTACCTTCTAGGCGAGGAAAGTACTGATGTGGGTAAATATAAAGCGAACCTGGTGCGATTGATGGGATATAGACTTTTTTCGGTGCGGCGATCCCTTCTTTTTCTTGCGCTTCGCCAACATTTAACGGCCCCCAATACTCTTTTCCGTGTGAAGTGACCGGCCAGCCGTAGTTTTGACCTTTTATAATCAAATTGAGTTCGTCACCGCCTCTAGGGCCATGTTCGATTGCCCACAATTGTTGGGTCCTAGGGTGATAAGCAATACCTTGGGGGTTGCGGTGCCCATAGCTGTAAATTTCTGGTAGGTAATTCCCATCCTCAATGAATGGATTATCGCTAGGGATTGTACCGTCAAGGTTTAGCCTTACGATGGTTCCTGCGTGGGTCTTGGTGTTTTGGCCGTTGTCCCTATCTCCCGCATCACCAATGGTCATAAACACTTTATTATCTTGAATAACGAGCCGACTACCAAAATGACGACCTGTCGTTACTGCCGTGTTGCTGGTAAATAGGTCTTGCCAGTTGACCAGGGTTTTATTTTCAAGCGTGGCTTTTGCAAGCGTCGGTGCACCCCCATCATCGACGGGCTTCGCGTAAGTAAAAAAGAACTCATTATCATTTTTGGGGCTTTGCACTATGTCCATCAGCCCGCCCTGTCCTTTGCTATAAATCTCAGGTAGCCCAGCAATGGTTTCGGAATGGCCAGTTTTGCTATTGAGTAGTAGCAATTTACCAGAACGAATCGAGACGAGAAAATGCGTATCAGAAAAGGTTTCGATTGCCCATGGTACGCCAGAAACTTGCGTGAGCTTTTTATGCTCACTGCTTTCAAATTCTTGAGCGTTAGCTGTTGAAGCTATACATCCTATAAGACCTATACGGATGAGAGATTTTATGTCCATTTTTATCCCTTTAAGACGACGTTATTTCAAATATAGTCGGGAATGCTGATTAGTAATAGATCGGGAAGTTGTCATCGTGGTTCATGTTGGCCATTGCTATTTGTCGTGCGCTCACTGCTATGGTTTCGTCATTGAAAAATAGACAGCGCATCCTGTATTGTATTATGTACGGAGCGGAGGGAATGTTTTTTGTGAAACTGTCCTGTCCGCACGTTTGCAGCGCCAGATGTTAATAACTTCTTTCAATTTGGTGTGCTTACTGGTAGTAATATTGGTTAAGTGTGATTAATAAATCACATCGATAATAGATCGTAAAATAATAATTACACCTCAAATTCAATAATGGGGTGTCGTCACAGCAAACACAAAAACGAGTTGCTGAATCAAGGAGTCAAGATGAAAGCAAGCAAGCTAATTACCACCGCGATTTTAACGGGGGCAGCATTGTTGTCTTCAGCCAGCATTATGGCAAAAACGGCAAAAGTTGCCGTTTCACAAATCGTTGAACACCCAGCGTTGGATGCGACAAGACAAGGATTGGTTGATGGCCTTAAAGCCAACGGTTATGAAGAGGGTAAGAATTTAGAATTTGAGTATAAGACAGCGCAAGGTAATCCTGCGATTGCGGTTCAGATTGCTCGCCAATTTGTTGGTGAACGCCCAGATGTGCTCGTCGGAATTGCTACGCCGACCGCACAAGCGCTTGTTTCTGCCACGCGTGATATCCCAGTTGTTTTTACTGCCGTGACCGATCCGGTAGGCGCAAAGTTAGTTAAGCAACTAGAGCAGCCAGGACAAAATGTAACGGGCTTGTCAGATTTGTCTCCAGTTGACCAGCACGTTGCGCTTATTAAAGAAATTATGCCAAGCGTGAAAACGATCGGTGTGGTTTATAATCCTGGCGAAGCTAATGCCGTGAGTTTGATGGAGCTGTTGAAAGAAAGCACCAAGAAACATGGTATCGAATTGGTTGAAGCAACAGCGCTTAGAACGGCGGATGTTCAAACTGCGACTCAGGCAATTGTTGGTAAGTCAGACATTATCTACGCGTTGATCGATAACACTGTTGCCAGTGCAATTGAAGGTATGATTGTTTCAGCAAACCAAGCGAATACACCAGTGTTTGGTGCAGCAACGTCTTATGTTGAGCGTGGTGCAGTAGCAAGCCTTGGCTTTGATTACTACCAGATAGGCGTGCAAACGGCGGACTACGTTGCACAAATTTTAGATGGTAAAGATCCCGGTGAACTGGATGTTAAAGTCGCTAAAGGGTCGGATCTCGTTATTAATGCGACGGCCGCTAAAAAATTGGGTCTAACGATTCCTAAAACCGTCATGGATCGCGCGACCAGCGTTAAATAGGTTTTGTTCCTATTCCGGACCGAGTGCTCTACTCGGTCCTTATAAATAAGCAGAAAAGGAGTTGTTATGTCTGCTTTTGCATTTTTCGGTGCCATTGAAATAGGCCTTATTTATGGCTTAGTGGCACTGGGTGTTTATCTTACTTTCAGAGTGCTCGATTTCCCTGACCTGAGTGTTGATGGTAGTTTTCCTATGGGCGCTGCAGTGGCAGCAACGGCCATCGTTTCTGGAATTAACCCTTGGCTCGCAACGGGAATGGCTATTGTTGCTGGCGCAGCGACAGGTTGGGTCACGGCTTTTTTAGCGGTTCGTTGCGGTATTTTGCATCTTCTGGCCTCTATCTTGACGATGATCGCTGCATTTTCTATCAATATCCGAATCATGGGTCGACCTAATATCGCGCTGTTAGGTGAGGAGACGATTTTAACGCCATTCGAAATGATGGGGGATTCAATGTACATTCGTCCTATCGTTGTTGGTGTATTAGTCCTTATTTCCGCTTGGTTTGTTGTCCGCTTATTGAATAGTGACTTTGGTTTAGGGCTTCGCGCGACGGGTGTCAATGCACGTATGGTGAAAGCTCAAGGCGCAAGCACCGCGTTATACACGTATTTTTGCTTGGCGTTATCAAATGGGTTCGTTGGTTTTGCAGGCGCGCTGTTTGCTCAAACGAACAGCTTTGCTGATGTGACTTCAGGGGTGGGGACGATTGTTGTCGGCCTAGCGGCTGTTATTCTCGGTCAAACGCTTATTCCTGGTCGACGAATTTGGATCGCTGTTGTGGCGGTTATCGTTGGGTCCGTTTTGTATCGCCTTGCGGTCGCGTTTGCCTTAAGTAGTGGTATGTTCGGATTACAGGCATCAGATCTTAACTTGGTTACGGCCATCCTTGTTGCCGCAGCGTTGATTGCGCCGAAGATTAAGGGGAACCTTAAAGCAAAAAAGGTCGGTAAGCCTGTTGAGAATAAGGCAAATTCAAATTCAGGCAAAACGGGGAAAGTAACATGATTCGATTAGAAGATATTCAGGTCACTTTTAACCCAGGAACGATCCTGGAAAACCGCGCGTTACGAAGTGTGAATTTAGAGGTTCCAGAGCATCAGTTTTTGACGGTTATTGGTTCTAATGGCGCTGGGAAATCAACCTTACTAGGCGCCGTGACAGGTGAAACACCAATGATTGGTGGTCGGGTTTTGATTGATGAGATGGATGTCACTAGGCAAACTGTCGATCAGCGCGCCAATCAATGCGCACGTGTTTTTCAGGACCCACTAGCGGGGACCTGTGCAGATTTAACAATCGAAGAGAACATGGCATTGGCTTACATGCGCGGGAAAAAACGAGGCTGGAGTATGTCACTTTCCTCGAAACGTCGTCAGCTATTTCAAGAGCGTATTAGTATTCTTGGCTTGGGATTAGAAGATCGCCTAGGTGACAACATTGGGCTATTGTCAGGTGGTCAACGCCAAGCCGTGAGCTTAGTGATGGCGACGCTCTCTGACAGTAAATTACTATTACTCGATGAGCATACTGCGGCATTAGATCCTCGTATGGCGGCTTTCATTATCGACCTGACAAAAAAGGTCATCAATGAGTTTAACCTGACCGTTATGATGGTGACTCACTCGATGAAAGATGCGCTTGCGTGTGGTGATAGAACAGTAATGTTGCACCAAGGTGAGATCGTGTTGGATGTTGCCGGTGACCAGCGCGCCAATATGTCGGTACCGGACCTACTTGAGATGTTCTCTAAGGTAAGAGGCGAAGAATTAGCGGATGATAGCTTGCTGCTTAGCTAGTTATTTAAGGTGTATGAGGTTGTCGCTACGCCCTAAGTTCTAACCCTACCAACTGTGATCCCTCTTCAATTTGAAGGGGGATTTTTTTATAGGGGAAGTTAATTAAAATAGTCTTATCTCAATCGTTTAATAAGAAGATACCCATGAGCACACCTTATCTCTACCACTCCCAAACTACCGATGGCGTGACGCTGAACGTGAGCTATCTCGTGATTGAATTATTAACCGAAGATCTATCTTTCGAGCGTGTTCTGCTCAGGCATGAACCTGATAATGAAGAATATATGATTGAGATGCAGCCTATGGGTCTCAAAGGACAATTGAGGGTGTGGCGTGCTGAGCTGCCGATGAGTCTTGATAAAGACGTCACATACTACACGTTCAAAGCAATCTTAGGAGCCAAGCAATATTGGTTAGATGGCAGAGGGGTACAACCCAGAATGCCAGGAAGAGAGTATCACTTTAAATACAATCGTGTCGATCGCCCACCAGAGTGGGTGTCAGAACAAGTGTTCTATCAAATATTCCCCGACAGGTTCTGTAATGGTGACCCGTCCTTGAGCGTAGAAACAGGTGAATATCAATATCTTGGTAAGAATCGACAATCGGTTAAACGACAGTGGGGGGAGCCGGTTGGTCAGCACGGTAATACTGGGGCGGTCGAGTTCTACGGTGGCGATTTAGCGGGTATACAAGCAAAACTAGACTATTTACAGGCGTTGGGCATCACCACCCTTTACCTTAACCCTATATTCACGTCCTACTCGAATCATAAATACGACACCGTTGACTATTTTTCGATTGACCCAAAATTTGGCACCAATCAGCAGTTCGCAGCGCTATCGGTTGATATTCACCAACGTGGTATGAAAGTGGTGTTGGATGCGGTGCTGAACCATACCTCGACCGAGCACGCATGGTTTGATAAATCACAGCAAGGCAATGGGGCGTATGGGTCGGTAGACAGCCCATATCGCGACTACTATTTTTTTGATGGTGCCAGTCAGGATTATGTCGGTTGGAAGGGCATTGATACGTTGCCGGTGCTCAATTTCCATCACGAGCCAGTGCGTAACGAGATTTATCTCAATGAAAACTCTGTCATCAAACATTGGTTAAAACCGCCATATTCTATTGATGGTTGGCGTTTTGATGTTATCCATATGCTGGGAGAAGGGGAAGGGGCCGCGAATAATGCCCACTACGTTAAAGCGTTTCGTCATTCAATGAAAACGGTCTCGCCAGATTCTTACATGTTAGGTGAACATTTCTTTGAGGCGACGAGTTGGTTACAAGGCGATCAAGAAGACGGTTCAATGAACTATTATGGGTTCGCCCACCCAGTTAGGGCGCTATTGGCTCATAAGGACATTCAATTTGATCCCATTGACATAGGTTGCCATGACTTCTTAGCTTGGTTGTTGGAGGCGCAAGCCAAAGTGCCGTGGGCCAACCAGTTGTCACAACTGAATCAACTGGACAGCCATGATACGGAAAGGTTCTTGACGACATTGCATGGGGATTCACAAGCAGTCAAAATCGCGTCGCAACTGTTAATGACGTATGTTGGTACACCTTGTCTTTATTACGGCACGGAAGTGGGCTTGGAAGGAGGGCATGATCCCGATAATCGCCGATGTTTTCCGTGGGATAAGACAGTGGATAGTGATTGGTTAGTGTATTTTAAGCATCTAATCGCGGCAAGACGGCAGTTCAAAGCGTTACAGAAAGGCAGCTTTGTCACCTTGTCGGTGAGTGAGCAATGCCTTGTCTTTGCACGAGTACTCGGGGGGGAAGTTGTGATCAGCGGCTTTAACCTTTCAGATCGTGACATCACAGTGACACTACCGTTATGGAAGCTTGCCACCGATCTTCATGTATTGCATTGCTGGTGGACGAAGAAGTCTCAACCGGTTCAAGACAGTGCGTTTACCGTGACGATTGGCGGGAGAGGGTCAATACTGCTTGCCAACGCCGAAAGGTAATGATTGATGAGCCAACTCTAGTAATAAGCCGTTAGTTCTGGCAGTTAAGAATCTCCGGCGCTAGCACTTAATGGTCACAGGGTCGTTGCACCATCGATTGCGTCACGATAGCGTTTTATATCGGCAACGATGGGTGCAGCGGTTTTGTGGATGCGAATTTCTCTAAATAAATCCATCGCCTGAGGGTATTGGTTGCGAAGATAAGCAAACCACTGCTTCACACGGTTCGGATAGTATAAGCCTTTGTCACCTTTCATTTCATATGTGGAGTACTGCAATAATAGGTCAACGACCTCATGCCAGGGCATCACGGAATGATTATGTTTGACGACATTGCCTAAGTTAGGCACGTTAAATGCGCCTCGACATACCATCAATGAATCGACACCGGTGGTTTCAATACAGCGCTGGCCATCCGCGTAGTTCCAAATCTCACCGTTGGCTATCAACGGCAGTGACGTGCGTTTACGGATCTCAGTGATATAATCCCACTTAATCTCACTGGCCTTATACCCACCGCTTTTGGTTCGAGCATGAACCGTAAGTTCGGCAGCGCCGGCTTGTTCAATGGCGTCAACGATCTCGAAACAATCGTCTGGATTCTCCCAACCGAGGCGAATTTTCGCCGTTACAGGAATGGCAGCGTCGACGGCATCACGGCAGGCTTTAACGACTTGGTAGATTTGGTCAGGATACTGAAGCATGGCGGCACCACCGTTGCTTCTGTTCACTAGTTTCGCTGGGCAACCAAAATTAATGTCGATCCCCCTCGCCCCCATCTGTTCCGCTTTTACCGCATTTTCTGCCATCCATTGTGCGTGCTGGCCAAGTAATTGAATATGGATAGGCGTACCAGATTTAGTTTGTGACCCTTGCGCGAGTTCAGGGCAAATACGCTGGAAAACGTGGTCAGGGAGACATTGGTCGCTAACACGCACAAATTCAGTGACGCAGAGATCATAGTCGTTAATCTCAGTCAAAATCTCTCGCATCAAATGGTCTAAAACACCTTCCATCGGACCTAGCACAACACGCATATTGGCACTCTCATAATTCTGGAGCGGCGATTCTATCTGGAAAGCGATCAAGAATCGACCATTGATGTATCGACACGCTCGAAATATACTTGCGGCAAACCTAAATACAGAATTGAACTTATGAACCTCATTCAATTGCCAGAAGCGTGGCAAGGCGAGTCGGCCGATTATCTAGAAGGGGCGATCTTAGCCGCAAACTTTACCGTATCTCCACTTGAACCTTCGGTCTGGCTTGCGAGCGTGATTGCTGATTACGACAAGTCACAGGAAGACTGGGTCGTCGCACACTTAAATGCACAGTATGCGTATTTGAAAGCTAATCAGTACAGCCTTCTACCTAAAGTGGGTGAAAGTCGAGAGCGTTTAGCCGATTTTGCGCAAGGCTTTATGATGGTTTGGGAGCATGTTGAACCGTTATGGCTAAAAAAGTCGCCCAATGATGGCACAATGCGCATGTTGCAAGCTTGGTTAACGACGCTAATGTTGGCGATTGATGAAGAACAAACGCATGCGCAAATGACGGAAGCCGGGTTTGAGACCTTACCGCAACTTGAAGGGTTAATCCCACAAGTTGATCATATGATCAACGAGATAGCACTGGCCGCGGATGAGATGATGATTGGTCATCAATCTCAGTCAGTCAATCCGTTTAAAGACACGGGACGAAATGACCCGTGTCCTTGTGAAAGCGGTAAGAAGTACAAAAAATGTTGTGGTAAATAACTTCAACATTAGTAATGAATGTACGAATTGTCGTTAAAAAGCCTCCTGTTGGAGGCTTTTTAACATCGACAGACTGGTTTCAATCAAGTGCCACTTATTGAAAACCTCTAGCACGCGAGCGGGTCTGCTTAGCACCTTGAGATAAAATAATGATCGCTAACACGAAAAGGTTACCCGCAAAAATGATGACAAGCCATTGCGGCATAGACAGTGTTAAAAACTGCCAAACAACTTTTGAACAATCGCCGTAAGCCTCGAATAGCCATGGTGCCCACTCATTGAGTGGTGCCCAATCCGGAAATGTGACGAAGAGGTCGCAGGTTTTGAATGGAGAGGGGTTAAACTGGTAGTCGACATGCTCAAGAGCCAAGGTGAGGCCTTTTACCGCGGATGCACCCCATGCGGCAAACCCAACCCAGCGCAAGACGACATTTTTTGGATTGAGCATGCCAATAAACGCGGCACCTAAAATACCGAACATTGCCACTCGCTCATAGATACACATGACGCACGGACCCAGCATCATGACATGCTGAAAGAAAAGCGCACATAGTTCAAAGATTAATGTGCAAGCAAATAACAAAACCCATGATAGACGTGTTGTTGAAAATGCTTTGATGTTGGAGAGAATGGTCACTGATTCGTCCTTGGAATAAAAAAAGCTCTGAATACTCAGAGCTTTTTATCGTGGATTAGTTTCACAATCAACTAAAAATTAATGCCCAGATGAGACTGCGGCCTCAATAACTTTACTTGAGTTCGCGACAATCCAGCCCGCGTCGTAAAACCAAGCGGTCATCGGTTCGAGCAAATAAACAATACCAAACAAACCAACAAGTGCCAGTACTAGGGTGTAAGGCAGTGCCATCACGACCATTCTGCCGTAAGACAAACGGATGAGCGGGGCAAGTGCTGATGTAAGCAAGAACAAGAACGCCGCTTGGCCATTTGGTGTTGCAACGGACGGTAGGTTCGTACCTGTGTTGATAGCAACGGCCAGCAAGTCGAACTGATCGCGAGTGATGATGCCTTCGTTGAGTGCTGTTTTTACTTCGTTTATGTAGACTGTTCCGACAAAGACGTTGTCTGATACCATCGATAAGATACCGTTGGCAACATAAAATAGCGCGAGTTGGCTGCTGCTATCTTCAACGTGAAGGACAGCATCGATGATGGGCTTAAACAAGCCTTGATCGATGATGACGGCAACAATAGAAAAGAATACCGCAAGTAGAGCAGTAAACGGCAACGCTTCTTCGAATGCTTTACCCATTGAATGCTCTTCGATCACGCCCGTAAACGCTGTCGCCAGAATAATGACGGAAAGGCCGATGAGGCCAACCGCAGCAAGGTGCATGGCAAGCGCCACAATTAACCAAACAGCGATAGCGCCTTGAACCCAAAGCTTTGCAACGTCTTGCTTAGTTCTAGATTTGCGTTCCTCTCGATCGAAATCAACCAAAATCTTACGAACGTTTTCAGGTAGCTTAGTGCCGTAGCCAAATACCTTAAATTTTTCAACCAACGCACAAGTGACAAGACCAAGTACGAATACTGGTGCAGTAACTGGTAGCATGCGAATGATAAACTCACCAAACAGCCACCCAGCTTGATCGGCAATAATCAGGTTTTGTGGTTCGCCTACCATGGTCATTACGCCACCTAGGGCAGTACCAACACCGGCATGCATGAGTAGTGAGCGCAAGAAAGCTCGATAGTCTTCTAAATCGTCACGCGTCAGTTCAGAGATTTCTTCATCGTGAGTATGATCATGAGAAGAACCTGACCCTTTGCCGGATGCGACTTTATGGTAGATCGAGTAGAAGCCTACAGCGACACTAATGACGACGGCAATCACGGTTAATGCATCGAGGAATGCGGATAAGAAAGCGGCGGTAAAACAAAAAGCCAACGATAAAATGATCTTGGATTGGATACCGAGCAAAATTTTAGTAAACATGAACAACAATAGTTGTTTCATGAAGTAGATGCCTGCCACCATAAACACCAACAATAACAATACTTCGATATTGTTGACTATTTCGTGTTTTACCATGGCGGGACTGGTCATCCCCATGGCGACAGCTTCTATCGCGAGCAGCCCTCCTGGTTGTAATGGGTAGCATTTTAGCGCCATTGCTAACGTAAAAATGAACTCGATAACCAGTAGCCAACCAGCTACGAAGGGATCAATCAGAAAAAAAACGATAGGGTTGATAATTAGGAAAGCAATGATCGCTAATTTATACCAATCCGGAGCTTTACCAAGGAAGTTCTTGATGAAAGCATTTCCTAGAGACATCGGCATACTAATACTCTTTGTTGTTATTAATCGACAATTGCAAGGGTGCGTTAGAGTATTTGAGAGGAAGTTCCAAACAAAAGTTGAACTGTAAAAACTTAGAAAACAAACATGGTTGCACGTTAGCGAATAACTGCGTTCACTTGCCAAGTCTCTCAGTTTCAAAGCACTCCTTGCTTCGACCGCAACTCTACTCTTTGGTTAAATTTAGTCAACAAAAATTACAATTTTAGGGGTTGATTTTTATAGTTTTTGCCAAAAACGCGATCCATGCAAGATAAGTAAATTGCGGTGTTTCATGCCTTGAAGTTAAACATCTGTGTGAGCATGGATTGTTTAAAATAAGACTCATCGATAATAAGGTATGTGAAGGGCGTAAAAAAGTAAGTTATTCTGTGCGAAAAGTATCGAACCTTCGGATATAACGTAATAATAGACATATTGAATTATAGGGACAAACTGCATGCGTACCAAGGCATGAGTATGTAGCAGCATTATTAACAGGGGCAAGTGATTCATATTCATCACCAATAACGGCACTTCGCTAATAAAATGTCAATATAGAGTCAATACTCTATATTTTTAATGTTACAGATATAAGTAGTGTAGGTTTACCAAATTCTTTAAGTAGTGGTATGATGAGTTCCATAACCAAATGAATAAATTAATTGGATAAACCCCATAATGGTGATTAAGGCGAAGAGCCCAGCAGGGTTCGCTGAAAAATATATTATCGAGAGTATCTGGAATGGTCGCTTTCCCCCTGGTTCAATTTTACCGGCAGAGCGTGAGTTATCAGAGCTAATTGGGGTCACAAGGACCACATTGCGAGAGGTATTACAGCGTCTGGCTCGAGATGGTTGGTTGACCATTCAGCATGGTAAACCAACAAAAGTGAACCAGTTTATGGAAACCTCCGGTTTACATATTCTCGATACGTTGATGACCCTAGATGCTGATAATGCAACGTCGATTGTTGAAGATTTGCTTGCTGCTCGAACGAGTATTAGCCCGATTTTTATGCGCTATGCATTCAAAGCGAACAAAGAAAACTCAGAACGCACTATAGAGGGTGTGATTGAGTCCTGTGAGAGCTTACTTAACGCAGAGTCATGGGATGCATTTGTTGCAACCTCACCGTACGAAGACAAGATTCGTCAGCATGTAAAAGATGAAACCGAAAAAGACGAAGAGAAGCGTCAGATCGCTTTAATTGCTCGCACGTTTAACTTTTATGATTACATGTTGTTTCAGCGATTAGCATTTCATTCCGGGAATCAAATTTACGGATTGATCTTCAATGGGGTTAAAAAACTGTATGACCGCGTAGGCACATATTATTTTTCTAACGCCCAAGCAAGAACATTGGCACTAAATTTTTATAAGGACTTGCTGGTTATTTGTGAGTCTGGTGATCGAGACCGTTTGCCGATGGTTATTCGCCAATACGGTTTAGACAGTGGCCATATGTGGAATGAAATGAAAACAACATTGCCAACGAGTTTTACTGAAGATGATGGTTAGGTTTTGGTAAAATTTTGTTCGTGTTATGTAAGAGAAAACGTTGTTTAGGTTTGAATACTTGCCGACAAAACAATAAAAAGCCGCCCTCGAGGCGGCTTTTTATTGTTTCGATTAAGAGGGGTTAAATAGCGGCAGTATGAGGTAATGGTTGATAAAGGGTTTCGGCCAATTCCCCAATACAATCATCATAAGTCTGAAAGATGAAGTCGGAAAGCGTTGAACTTAACTGATACATGGCCTCTTTATCGATCGGGCTCTCTGGCTGAGCGAGTATGTCATCGATCGTGATCATCGCTGCGCTGGCCATTGGGACACGAATTGTGGCGTAAGAGCGTGTAACGCTTAAACGGTTCACCTTACGCTGTATGACATGGCAATAATGTAATAGTTGTTGTTTTCCCATCGTGGTATCGGAGTTTTGAATACACATTCGAAACTGAGTCAAACAATCAAGGCAATCAATAACGCCATGCCAAACCTCACTGTATGTTAACTCTAGTTCGCTTTGCTCAAGGTCGACCAACCAAGCCACGATTAGTTCATCAATTAACAACAGTGTATGACGAACCATTTTGCCATGTATGATTTGATTCTTGTTAACATTGCTGCGTTTCCAAGAGCGAATCAGCAGTGAGATATTATTATGCAGAACACGGTACATCGGCTTATTGTTGAAATGAGCGAGTTGGATGAGCTCCTGACAATGAATGTCGATCTCTTGTTCGACTTTATCGATGTGTCTGGTTTTTTTGTGGCGAGACATTAGCGCAAAGTGAGTGATAGAGCGATGTTGCCTTATGAGGTTAACGAGATCTCTAAGATGAACAATCAGTTGATATCGGCGCTCAAACTTGTGCTGTTGTTGACGTGAATAACGGTATATCACGAATAAAATCCCAAGCGAAATGATCACGGACACTAAGATAAACATAACGACCTCCTCGTTGTCGTTGTTTCACTGCCTTAAGTCGTTGCAATCTAGATGCCAAGAAAACTATTATTTAAAATCAATGCCTTACTTTCACTATTGGTTCAAGGATGATATTGATTGGATGCTGTTGGTGCAATTGCACCAGAGTTGAGGGGGGAGTAAATGATAAAAAAGCCAGCACGAAGGCTGGCTTTTGTTGATGAACACACCCTTTTTGAAGGGTTAAGTGAAGCTCAATTACATCACTCGCATACCCGGTTGAGCACCGTCATGAGGTTCTAAAATCCAAAGATCACTGCCACCAGGACCAGCGGCTAAGATCATACCTTCGGACATTCCAAATTTCATTTTACGTGGTTTTAGGTTCGCAACCATTACCGTCAATTTGCCTTCGAGTTCTTCTGGCTTGTAGGCTGACTTAATGCCTGAGAATACTTGGCGAGTCTCGCCACCAATATCCAATTGGAATTTAAGTAGTTTGTTTGCTTTCGGCACTTCTTCACAGGAAATGATTCGAGCGATTCGCATGTCGACTTTAGCAAAGTCGTCAAATTCTATCTCATCGACAATTGGCTCTTTAGTCAGCTCAGTTTCTGTTTTTGCTGCTTCCGCTTTTTCTTTTGCGGCCATTTCAATAGCGGCATCTTCTTTAGACGCTTCGACCATAGATTCAACTTTCTTAGGGTCGATGCGGTTGAACAGTGCTTTGAACTTGGTGATTTCATGAGAGGTCAGCGGGTTCACGATGCTGTCCCACGTCAGCTCTTCATTTAAGAAAGCTTCAGTACGAGCCGTGAGCTCTGGCATGACAGGCTTGAGATAAGCCATCAACACGCGGAATAAGTTGATACCGACTGAACAGATATCTTGTAGTTCTTGGTCTTTGCCTTCTTCTTTCGCGACTACCCACGGTGCTTTTTCGTCAACGTATTGGTTGGCTTTATCAGCAAGTGCCGTGATCTCACGAATAGCGCGACTGAACTCACGTGACTCGTAGCATTCACCAATGCGTTCTGCTGCAGCAACGAATTCGTTGTAAAGCTCAGGTTCGGCAAAAGTATCCGATAACTTGCCTTCGAAACGCTTGCTAATAAAGCCGGCGTTACGGGACGCGAGGTTAACAATTTTGTTCACCACGTCTGAGTTAACGCGTTGCGTGAAGTCTTCGAGGTTTAAGTCTAGATCATCGATGCGGCTGTTGAGTTTCGCAGCGTAATAGTAGCGCAAGCATTCAGGGTCTAAATGATCAAGGTACGTAGCCGCTTTGATGAAGGTGCCCTTAGATTTAGACATCTTCGCGCCGTTCACTGTGACATAGCCATGAACAAAAACGTTGTTAGGCTTGCGGAAACCTGCTCCGTCTAACATCGCTGGCCAGAACAAACTGTGGAAGTAAACGATGTCTTTGCCAATAAAGTGGTAAAGCTCAGTTTTACTGTCTTTGCACCAGTATTCGTTGAAATCTAAATCGTCACGTTTGTCACAGAGGTTTTTGAACGACGCCATGTAACCAACAGGTGCATCTAACCAAACGTAGAAAAATTTGTCTTTCTCGCCTGGGATCTCGAAGCCAAAATAAGGCGCATCACGAGAGATATCCCACTGTTGAAGACCTGACTCAAACCATTCTTGCATCTTATTCGCGGTTTCATTTTGCAATGAACCTGAGCGTGTCCACTCTTTTAGCATGCTTTCGAATTGCGGAAGGTCAAAGAAGAAGTGTTCTGAATCTTTCATGACGGGCGTAGCACCAGACACGGCAGATTTAGGGTTGATAAGCTCCGTTGGGCTATACGTTTCGCCGCAATTATCGCAGTTATCGCCGTATTGGTCTTCAGATTTACATTTCGGGCAGGTGCCTTTAACGAAACGATCGGGAAGAAACATTTCTTTTTCTGGGTCAAATAACTGAGAAATCGTGCGGCTTGAAATAAAACCGTTTTTCTTGAGCTCCAGATAGATGTGAGATGCTAATTCGCGGTTCTCTTCACTATGCGTGCTGTGGTAGTTATCAAAACTGATGTCAAAGCCAGCGAAGTCTTTTTGATGCTCTTCGCTAACGGCTGCGATCATTTCTTCTGGCGTGATCCCCATCTGCTGAGATTTCAACATGATTGGTGTGCCGTGAGCGTCATCAGCACAAATGAAGTTAACTACGTTGCCGCGCAGGCGTTGGTAGCGCACCCAAATATCCGCTTGGATATGCTCAAGCATATGACCAAGGTGAATTGAGCCGTTCGCGTACGGAAGCGCGCAGGTTACCAACAGTTTCCTTGGGGTAAGGTTTCTTGGATCGGTTGCCATACTTAAATTTCGCTTTCTTATTCAGTGTAAAATATTGGCTAATACTACATGATGCTCGCCATGACTCCAAGGTATCCAGAGTCGATCCCCTTAACTTTTTTGGGGTTCTGGTTCTGGCCACTCGGTGCTAGTCTTAATGGTGAGAGCAATTATAAGGAATCCCAGATGCGAGCGTTCGAGTCGAAACAAGAATTTTGTCAATGGTTAGGTGAATTTACAGCAAACAATCTGAAAATAGGCTGGAGCGAAATTCCGGATGTGGTGACTGTATTAGCCAGTGGTGAGTTTAAAATCACCTTGCCGTTTGCCAATAAAACGACGGTCGATGAATTAGAAGCGTGGATTAGAAAAGAACAAGAGAGCCAGCGTGTCGCGCCGTTTGATTTTTCTGTATCGAGTGAAACCAAATCACTGGTGACAACGGTAGCGGCTGAAGTGAAAGGCGTCAAAAATATCATTGCGGTAACGTCTGCAAAAGGAGGCGTGGGCAAATCAACGACAGCGGTTAACCTAGCACTTGCGATTAGTGCACTCGGAGCCAAGGTCGGCATCTTGGATTCAGATGTCTACGGGCCGTCGGTTCCGCTGATGCTTGGAAAAATGGATGCACACCCAGAGGTTCGTGATGGGAAGTGGATGCAACCCGTCCAAGCACACGGTATTTATACTCAATCGATAGGTTACTTGATTAGTTCAGACGATGCGGCAATCTGGCGTGGCCCAATGGCATCAAAAGCACTGGCGCAATTATTAAACGAAACGGAATGGCCAGACTTGGATTATTTGATTCTTGATATGCCTCCGGGTACGGGTGATATTCAGCTTACATTGTCTCAACAGATCCCTGTGACAGCGGCAGTGATTGTGACAACCCCGCAGGACCTAGCGTTAGCTGACGCCATTAAAGGCGTCGCTATGTTTGAGAAAGTCTCTGTGCCAGTGGTTGGGGTGATAGAAAATATGAGCTACCACATTTGTAGCCAATGCGGTTCAAAAGAACACATCTTTGGCTCGGGTGGCGCAGAGTGGATGGCATCAAAATTTGGTATCAATATGCTTGCACAAGTTCCACTTCATATTGATATTCGTGAGTCGATTGACAACGGCGCGCCGACGGTCGCTTCAGACCCGCAAGGTGAGCACGCTGCGATCTATCATGCGTTGGCCGAAAGAGTATGTGCAGATTTGTATTGGGGTGGCAAAGTGAGACCTGACGCCATCCAATTTACCATGGTTCAGTGACGCTAGAATGTTCAAGGTTGGTGAGGACAAGGTGAAGTAATCGATTGCAATTTGGATTTTGTTAGTTAAAGACCAAAATGGCCATCAAATAACTGCTCAATCGTCTAGTATATAAGGGGTGAAATCCCTATAATTACCCGGTTTTGTCCTCACCACCATATATGTACTAGGTGCAAAGAATGTCTGATAATAATCAATGTGTCATCGTCGGTATCGCTGGCGCTTCTGCTTCTGGAAAAAGTCTCATTGCGAGCACTATCTATAACGAATTGCGCGAGAAAGTAGGCGATCACCAAATTGGTGTCATCACGGAAGATTGTTACTACAATGACCAAAGCCATCTGAGCATGGAAGAGCGTGTTAAAACAAACTATGATCACCCAAGTGCACTGGACCACAACCTATTGTGCGATCACCTTGAGGCCTTGATTCGAGGCGAAGCGGTCGAAGTTCCAGAGTACAGCTACTCTGAACACACCCGTACCAGCAACGCGACGACGTTGACACCAAAAAAAGTGATCATCCTAGAAGGGATTCTGTTGTTAACGGATCCTCGCCTTCGTAAGTTGATGCACGCCACGGTGTTTATGGATACGCCGTTAGATATTTGTCTTCTTCGCCGCGTGACTCGTGATGTAGAAGAGCGTGGCCGTACGATGGAATCGGTCTTGCAGCAGTACCAAACGACAGTACGTCCGATGTTCATGCAGTTTATCGAACCCTCTAAACAATACGCGGATATTATTGTTCCTCGTGGTGGTAAAAATCGTATTGCTATCGATGTGTTGAAAGCGCATATTGCGAAGTTACTTCGCGCTTAATTTCGGATGGATTTCTTGAGTATTGATTCAGTAACGTTCTATACTAAATCAATACTCGAGCCGCAATTAAATCACTTTATTTTTTAATGAATTAGTGGCACTTTTAGTGCCACTTTTTTATTTTCAGCCTTGCAAAGGACGTTGCCAATGAAAAAACTTCTTCTCGTCATCGCCATTCCTATTGTCGTCGTTCTACTTGGTATCGTAGGCCTAACGATTTTCGTCAATCCAAATCAATTTAAGCCTATGATTACCGAACAGGTTCAGGCTCAAACTGGACTCAACCTGGAGATTAATGGTGATATTAGCTGGCAATTCTTCCCATCAGTTGGCTTTGAATTAGGAGAAACCAATCTTAAGAATCCACAAGGATTCAACAACCCGAACCTATTCAGCGTTCAACAAGTGGGTGTTAGTATCGCAGTAATGCCGTTACTGGACAAAACACTCGAGATAGGTTCAATCAATCTGGATGGGGCGCAAGTCTACCTCGAAACGTTGCCAAATGGCGCATCAAACCTAGACGCCTTGACAGCATCTAAAGACAGCTCCGCTGAAGCTGCGACCACCGATGACACGACTCAACCGCAACAACAAACGGCCTCTTCGGCTGATGGCTGGAGTATTTCTCTGTCCGGCGTGACGGTTTCAAATGCCTTACTCGATATTTCGGATGCTAAAACGGGCTCGCATACCAAGTTATACGATGTTGGTTTGACAGTTTCTGAGTTTGCGGCTGATCAATGGACAACGGCTCAGTTTGAAGTCAAAGGTCAAATGGAAGCGAAAGGCCAACCTAATGCGCAGACCTTTACCGCCAACGGCACAGCGGACTTTACGCTTAGCCAAGATTTTAGTCGCTATGCGCTAAAGAACATCGCGTTTGATGCCACCTTCGATGATGGGGTGAATAAGATTGATAACGCACAGTTGAAATTGAATACCTTTGAATTTGACCAAACCAACAATATTGATTTTACCGTACAGGGCGTAGTTGCGGACATGACGCTCAATGCGACAGGCGGCACCGCATTTGAGATCGATAAAGCGATGACGATGTTGAAGTTAAATGCATTGACGTTGGATGCGACCGTTGAAGGGGATGCGTTGCCTCAATCTCCTATGAAGATTGGTATGGCTTCTAATTTGACGTTTGATCTCAATAAAAGCTTCTTAGACTTCGTCTTACAAAAACTCACCGTCAATAAGATAAAGCTGGATGGTAAAGCGACGGTACAACTTGCTGACATTCCCAAGGTTCGTTTTTCCTTGCACAGCCCAGACATTGATCTTGATGAGTTTCTAGGGTTAAACCAAGCCTCTGAGACGGCGCAGTCAGATACCCAAGAGTCTGCGGGTAGTTCAAATGATGGAGCGGTAAGTAAAGAGGTTGAACCTGACCTATCTGCATTGAAAGGATTAGATGTTAAAGGGTCAATCTCGATTGACAAGTTTAAAGCAGCTAACGCTCGCATGCAGGAAGTGAAAAGCGACTTTTATGTTAAAGGTGGGATTGCTGAACTGACTTCATTTAGTTCAAACCTTTATCAAGGCTCGATTACCGCAAAAGCGAAATTGGATGCTCGCCAATCACCAGCAAGCTATAGCGCAATAAAGACCATTAAAGGGGTTAAAGTCCAACCATTGCTTATTGATGTTGCCAATAACGACAAACTCGAGGGTACGGGCAATATTGACGTCAACGTTACCGGTAAAAGTCTAACGCCAACAGGCATCAAGAAAAACCTAAAAGGCACGGTCAAGATTAACTTTGCGGATGGTGCGGTCAACGGTATAAACGTTGCACAAATGATTCGTGAAAACTACGCACGCTTTAAAGGACAATCGTTAGACGGTAAGTCTGAGCCACAAAAAACAGACTTTAGCGCGATGACGGCAACGCTTACCTTCAATAAAGGGGTTGTGTCGACGAACAATATGAAAGCCGAGTCGCCATTGTTACGGATTAAGGGCTCAGGCTCGGCTAATTACATCAACGAAACGGCTGACTTCTTGGTGAGTACATCGGTGGTAGGGACGCTCGAAGGACAAGGCGGTGAGAGCATTACCGAACTGCGTGATGTCACGATTCCAATCAAGATAACGGGTCCATGGGCAGCGCCTAAGTTCGCACTCGTGTTCGATGACGTGCTTAAACAAAAAGCGCAAAAAGAGGTGGAGCGAGCAACAGAACGCCTTGGCATCAAAGATGAGAAAACGAAGAAAGCCGTTGATGGATTATTGAAAGGATTGTTCAACTGATCGGCTAGTGGCTATATTGAAAGCTAAAAGCTAAAAGCTAAAAGTTAAAAGCTAAAAGTTAAAAGCTAAAAAACGGTGCCCTTGGGCACCGTTTTTGTTTTTGAGATAATGTGCGGAACGTTACCAGCTTAACGGCAAGGGAAAAAACCAAGATAAGCACTCATCAGTGCTAGCAAGCGTTGCGACCAGCACGGCCTTAAATTCAAGATGGGCAGCATCGGTTCGCCGCTCTGGTGATATAAACTGGCTATTTTATTACCAGTCCACGCCTTTGAGCGCTTTTACGCCAGATTCAAAAGCATGCTTAACGTTTTTAACCTCAGAAACGGTATCAGCGAGCTCAATTAATGTACGATGAGCGCCGCGGCCTGTGATTATCACCGACTGCATTTTAGGTCGATGCGTCAAGGCTTCTACGACTTCATCTAAATCGATATAGCCGTAACTCACCATATACGTGAGTTCGTCGAACAGTACGACATCGATACTTTCGTCCTTAAGCATTCGTTTACATTCCTGCCAGACTAGTTGCGCAGCTAGCGTGTCCGCTTCTTTATTTTGAGTCTCCCAAGTAAAGCCGGTTGCCATCACCTGAAATTCGACGCCCAGCTTTTCGAGCAGGTTTTTTTCTCCGTTTGCCCATGTTCCTTTTATGAACTGCGCAACGGCCGCTTTCTTGTCGTGACCAATCGCTCGGGTTACGGTACCAAATCCTGCCGTCGACTTGCCTTTACCGTTGCCAGTAATGACTAACAATAATCCTTTTTCTTCTTGGGCGTTGGCAATTTTTTTATCAACGTTTTCTTTAACTTTCTGCTGACGGTCTTTATGGCGCTGTTGTTTTTGCTCTTCCGAAAGTGACATGACGATTCCCTTGCTGAGTATTGTTTTTATTCATTAATCGAGTTTCTATAAACCCATCTACACTCTATGATAATGAAATAGCGTGAGAAAAAAACAAGTTAAATTTTAAGGGTATAGCAATGAAGAAAGTATTAGTCGTCTGTATGGGGAATATTTGTCGTTCGCCAACGGGAGAAGCGGTGCTTAGAGCTTGCGCACAAAGGCAAGGACTGGATATTTTGGTGGACTCCGCGGGGACGATTGGTTTTCATGAGGGGGCATCTCCGGACCCAAGGGCCCAAGTGGCGGCAGAATCGAGAGGGTATTCCTTTGAAGGCATAACGGCGAGGCAGGTGACTGATGCGGATTTTTATAACTTTGATTTGATTTTGGCTGCTGATGAAGACAACCTCAATGATCTTATTGTTAGGTGTCCCGAACATCGACAGAGCGCATTATCGCTTTTCCTAAGTCATGGTCACTCTGAACAAAAGGAGATACCCGATCCATACTACGGTGGGGAGCAAGGCTTTGAGCAGGTTCTTGACTTGATTGAGGATGCCGCACAAGGGGTGTTAGAAGCACTAAAAACAATGAAATAATGGCGTAATTAGACGGCCACTGGCGGGATTAACGCGTTGTCACTATTCACCAGCTGACTGTATCAATCCATTCTCACTATCAATCGTACTCACGATTAACAGTTCACATAATCAACGCGTTAGGGTGAAACCTTGTTGGGTGTGTGAACTGTTATTCAATGGGTTGATTCTTAAGTGCAGACGCTTACTTACTCATCTCACCGCGCAACACTTCTGACATCTGTCGTTTAATCTGCTCATAGCTAAGATCTTGGCTTAATAAGTAGTGCAGTTTTGCTAATGCGGCTTCTGGTGTCATATCGTAGCCGCTAATGACACCAGAGTCGGCCAGTGCACATCCCGTAGCATAGCCACCCATATTTACTTTCCCTGCAAGACATTGCGTCAGGTTGACTACAATAACCCCACGTTCTGACGCTTCTTTCAAGTGCGCGAGTAGTGCTGGGTTTTGTGGCGCGTTACCCACACCGAATGTAAGCAAAATCATAGCATTAACCGGTTGAAGCAACGTGTTTCGGATCACCTCGTGAGAGATGCCTGGGTACATGGTGATGACCCCAATAGGCTGAGGCGTAATATTACAGACTCGGAAATCACCGTTTGCTGGCTTATTGATTTCTACACCATTGCTGAGCTGGATGTTAATACCAGCTTCTAGCAACGACGGTAAATTTGGTGACGTAAAGGCGTTGAAGCCGTCAGCATGAGATTTTGTGCTGCGATTCCCACGCATAAGCTGATTATTAAAGAACAGCGTGACTTCATTAATCGGGTAATTTGCCGCAATATGTAACGCATTGAGCAAATTAGCTTGGCCATCTGAGCGAAGCTCCGCGAGAGGGATCTGCGATCCCGTGACGATCACTGGCTTACCTAGGTTCTCTAACATAAAGGATAAGGCTGACGCGGTGTAAGCCATGGTATCAGTACCATGGAGGATAACGAAACCGTCGTAATTATCGTAATTATCTCGGATGTCATCGGCAATTTGCTGCCAATCCGCTGGTGTCATATCGGAAGAATCAATCAAGGGATCGTATTCATGGATAGTGAATTCAGGCATCTCTGAACGATGAAACTCAGGCATGCTTGCTAGTTGTTTTTCCATGAATCCCGCGACTGGGACGTAACCATTGGATGATTTTTTCATCCCAATTGTTCCGCCAGTGTAGGCGATGTAGATGTGTTTTCTTGTCATGATCGACATTACTTCAATGTTTAGAACAGGTGGCAGGATTATAGCGGAATCAAACAAAAGAGCCACCGAAACGGCGGCTCTTAGGGCATTTAACAAGTGGTTAAATCTAAATCATGTTGCTTACTCAACATTACACGTTAAGCAGAGAACGTACTGACCTTTAGGATCATTGAAGCTTTCTACTAGCGATGCTTGTTGTTGAATCTGTGCAGCTGCCGGTTGTAGGCTCTCTGGGAGCATACTCGAGATATCATACCCCAACGACACCTTCACTTGTTGCATCATCTCTTGGATAAACTGCTGCGCTGGACTTAATGGCTCTTCAACCCAGTAAACGTCATAATCGTCTAAGTTGCCCAACTCCGCCGCTAGCGCAACGGCGTCATCAAAGTCACCAATTTGGTCGATCAATCCACGTTCTAGGGCGTCTTTGCCTGTCCATACTCGACCTTGAGCGACATTATCGACATCGGAAACGTCCATATCACGATTGTTGGCGACTAGGGTAATGAAGCGCTTGTAGCCATTTTCAATCCCCATCTGGAAGGCCTCTGATGCGCCTTCGGACAAGCCTGTCGTCACACCAACACCCGAGAATGGGGAAGTGCCTACGCCATCGGTTGAGATACCAATGTTGCTCAATCCTTTCTCAAACGTGGTAATAACGCTGAAGATACCAATCGAACCGGTAATCGTCGTTGGCTGAGCAATAATTTTGTCAGCGCTCATTGAGATCCAGTAACCGCCAGATGCGGCGAGGCTAGACATTGATACCACGACCGGTTTGCCCGCTTTTTGCAAAGCGACGACTTCGTTACGAATAACCTCTGAAGCGAAGGCGCTTCCGCCTGGGCTATCAACACGAAGAACCACGGACTTAACCGAATCGTCTTCTCTGGCTTGTTTGAGAAGCCCTGCGACAGTGTCACCACCCACCGTGCCTCTTGGCTGCTCTCCATCCATGATGGTACCGCTAGCGACGACGACAGCAACGCTGTCTTTCGGTGGTTGAATATCAAATGGAATCGTCATGAGATAATCGTAATAGCCGACAGCATTGAAGCTACCATCTCCGTCGCTACCGAATGCGTCAATCATAGCTTGATTGGCTTGTTGCTTGGTGGCTAATTCATCGACAAGTCCCAACTTTTTAGACAGAGCCGCAAGGTCGCCATCCACGGATTTCAACTCGGATAGGAAGGTGTCCATCGTTGGTGTTAAGACGCTAGGTTCAAGTTGACGATTGGTGGCAACATCATCGACGTAAGCGCCCCAAAGTTGGGATACCCAGCGTGTTGCTGACTCTTTGGCTGCCGGAGACATATCATCACGTAAGAATGGTTCAACCGCTGATTTGTAGGTGCCAACGCGGAAGACGTGTGTCGTAACATCAAGCTTTTCAAGCAGCGTTTTGTAGTACATTGAGTACGCGCTGTAACCCTTGATTAACACCGCCCCGTCAGGCGCAAGATAGACCTTGTCGGCATAACTGGCTAGGTAGTATTGGCTTTGGTTATAGAAAGCGCCATAAGCAAGTACAGGTTTACCGGTTGCCTTGAACTCATTGATGGCTTTGGCGATATAGCGCAGCTTTGTTAAGCTGGTTTCTGGCATATCACGTAGAGAGAGCACCAACCCAGTGACATGGTCATCTGTCGAGGCATGCCGAATGGTGTCCACGATATCAAACAGGACGTTCTCTTTGGGTAGGTCTTTACCAAACAAAGAACCGGTGACCGAATCCATTGGGTTCACATAGGTGCTTTGCTCTACCACTGGGCCGGCAATATTTAATACTAACGCGGCTTCTTTTTTAACTGGCGGAGCGCTTGGTTCTACCTGAGTGAAACCGAAATAAAGCAGGGCGATCACGGCAAAGAACAACAGGTTCACAATGGCAAGTCTGGTAAAGTTAATCACTTTCCAGAATCCCTTGAAGATTAACCCAATAAATCGAACTATTTTTTTCATCATCTCTCCACAACACACGAAGTGAGTGTCTGCATCCCTAAATAACAGCTTGTAGTCTAGTGTTACGACTATGAATAAGCTGTATGAATATTGTAATTGTACGTGAATGTGACGACTTTCACCCAATCAAAAGCCATCATCATAAAAATTAGAGACTTATCATCATCGATGAAGTTCAAATAATCAAAAATTATTTTGCATTATGTTGTAAGAATGTAAACGTAAGTTTGATTTATTAACCTTGTTGTAATAATCTGGTCAGACCACAATTATAAAAAGCAAAGTGAAGTCGCCATGTACCCAAACCTACTAAAACCTCTAGACCTAGGATTCACTCAACTTCGCAATCGTGTCTTGATGGGCTCGATGCACACGGGGCTTGAAGAACATAAAGAAGGCTTGCAAAAATTGGCGGCTTTCTATGAAGAACGTGCTAAAGGCGGGGTTGGACTGATCGTCACGGGTGGTTTCTCACCCAACTTACGTGGACGCCTCGCTCCCTTTGCTGCTGAGTTTAGTAAGCCTAAACATGCCAAGGCACACAAAGTTGTGACAGAAGCTGTACATAAGCATGGTGGTAAGATTGCATTGCAAATCCTACACGCTGGGCGGTATAGCTATCACCCTTTTTCTCAAAGTGCCTCAAAAATAAAATCACCTATCACCCCCTTTACGCCCAGTGAAATTAGTAGCCGCCAGATTTGGAAAACAATTGAAGCCTATGCGAATAGCGCAGCCTTAGCGCAAACTGCTGGGTATGATGGCGTAGAGATAATGGGTTCGGAAGGCTACTTCATCAACCAATTTATTTGTAAACGGACCAACGTTCGATATGACGAATGGGGCGGGAGCTATGAAAATCGTATCCGCTTGGCGATTGAAGTTGTTAAAGCGGTACGTGCTGCTGTTGGGGAGGAGTTCATCATCATCTTCCGCTTGTCGATGCTTGATTTAGTTGAGCAGGGCAGCACATTTGACGAGGTTATTCAGTTAGGTAAGGCTCTAGAAGACGCGGGCGTCACCATAATAAACTCAGGTATTGGGTGGCATGAAGCCAAAGTCCCAACCATCGCGACACAGGTACCCAGAGCAGCCTTCACTTGGGTGACAGAAAAGGTTCGCCCACACCTTAACGTTCCGGTGATCACCACCAATAGAATCAATACCCCTGAAGAAGCTGAGCGAGTATTGGCGTCAGGTCACGCGGACATGGTCTCAATGGCGAGACCTTTCTTAGCAGACCCTAATTTTGTTCAAAAAGCAGAGCAAGGAAAATCGCAATTAATCAATACTTGTATTGGTTGTAACCAGGCGTGTTTGGATAATGCCTTTAAGGGTAAGCGCGCGACCTGTTTGGTGAATCCTCAAGCTTGTTATGAAACGGAACTTATCGTTAAAACGACCGCTAAGTCCAAAAGTATTGCCGTCGTCGGCGCAGGCCCTGCAGGGCTAGCTTGTGCCACTATGCTTGCAGAGAAGGGCCATTCCGTTGATTTGTTCGAAAAAAGCGATCGAATTGGTGGCCAGTTTCGTCTCGCCATGCAGATCCCTGGCAAAGAAGAGTTTCGTGAGACGATCCGTTACTTTGCAAATCGAATTGATGAGACAGGCGTAAAGCTACACCTAGAAACCGAAGCCAATGCCGATTTGTTGAAAGAGTACGATGAGGTGGTCATGGCGTCTGGGGTGAAGCCGAGAATGCCGAAACTGGAAGGTATTGATAATGCTGATAAGGTGATCGATTACCAAACACTGATTCGTGACAAGGTATACGTCGGCGAAAACGTCGCGATAATGGGTGCTGGTGGCATCGGTGTTGATGTCGCCTCTATGCTGACCGAACCAGTTGGTCATACGCTTGATGATTGGCTGCATGAGTGGGGGGTCGATACTCAAGTGGAACATCCGGGTGGCTTGTACCCTTTCCCTGATACAGTAGCTGAGACTAACGTCTGGGTAATGCAACGAAAAGCAGGACGTGTTGGCAAGGGCCCTGGAAAAACAACTGGCTGGATCCACAAAAAGATCCTTGAAAAGCGCGGCGTTAATCTATTGGCCGGTGTGTCTTATGAAAAAATTGATGACGAAGGCCTACACATCACGATTAAGGGGGAGCATAAACTGATCCCTGCCGATAAGGTGATTGTCTGTGCGGGGCAAGAATCCGTGAAACCATTTGAGGCGCAATGGCCTGACTTTGGAGATAAGCTGCACGTAATTGGCGGTGCTGATTATGCCGGAGAGTTAGATGCGGTGCGTGCAATTCGCCAAGGTGTAGAGCTAGCGGCTAAGCTTTAGGCCTGCAGCCTCTAAGTTAGAGAGATAAAAAACGCGGGTGATGGTTGAAGTGAACCATAGAACATTAAATATGATGTTTGATAATGGTTATCAATAGTAGTGTTAACACGTTGGGTATTTGTTATTATTAATGCAGAGACCGATAACAACATTAACTCCAAGGACGTATTATGGATGCCTTAGAACTGCTGCTTAACCGACGTTCAATTGCCCGGCTAAGTGACCCGGCACCGGAAGGGGTCGCACTGGAAAATATCATAAAAGCAGGACTGCGTGCGCCCGATCACGGTGGTTTAACACCTTGGCGGTTCGTGTTGGCTCAAGGCAATGGTCTTAACAAGCTTGCGACCATTTTATCAGAGGCCAGCACGCTCGCGGGTCGTGAGCAAAATGTGATTGATAAGGCGCAAAAAGCACCGTTTCGAGCGCCACTGGTGATCACGGTGATTGCCAGCGTGACTCCACATGAAAAAGTACCCGCATTTGAGCAATACCTTTCCGCTGGGTGCGCCGTTCAAGCAATGCAAATGGCTGCGGTTGCGCAAGGGTTTCAAGCCTTTTGGCGCTCTGGTAAATGGATGTTTGATGAGCATGTGAAACAAGCATTTAATGTGACAGGAGACGATAAAATTGTTGGTTTTCTTTATGTTGGCACGCCTGGTTGCACCCCGATGAAAGCCCCCGAGCGAGACCTTTCTAAGTTTATAGAGTTCCTGTAACTGTCTATTTATACAGTTTTTCTTGATTAATAAAGGTAAGCTTGGTTAAGCTTACCTTTTCTTTTGCCAGTATATTTTTATGACACGTCTATTTATCGCAGAAAAACCGAGCTTAGGTCGCGCAATCGCGGCGGCCTTACCTAACCCTCAGAAGAAAGGGGATGGGTTTATTCAATGTGGTAATGGTGATGTGGTGACATGGTGCATCGGCCACTTACTTGAACAGGTTGAGCCCGATGTTTACGATGACCGGTATAAAAAATGGAACCTCCTTGACCTCCCCATTATTCCTGAACAGTGGCAGCTTCGACCTAGAAAAACGGCAGCAAAGCAACTTGCCGTGGTGAAAAAGTGTGTCAAACAAGCAAGCGAATTAGTTAACGCGGGCGATCCTGACCGAGAAGGGCAGTTACTTGTCGACGAGGTCATTGATTATTGTAAGGTCAGCAAAGCCAAGAAAGATAATGCGCAACGGTTATTGATTAGTGATTTGAACCTACCTGCGGTAAAGAAAGCCATTGGATCGATGCGCATGAACAAAGAGTTTGTACCGCTTTCGGTCTCTGCATTGGCTCGCTCAAGAGCAGACTGGCTGTATGGGATGAATATGTCTCGTGCCTACACATTATTGGGCCAAAAAGCGGGTTACCAAGGTGTGCTTTCTGTGGGGCGAGTACAAACACCCGTTTTAGGATTAGTGGTTCGACGTGACGATGAGATCGCAAATTTTATCCCCAAGGATTACTTTACGCTGCATGCACTCATTCCTTATCAAGACAGTCAAAGTAGCTTTGATATTCGAGCTCGCTGGAAACCAAGTGAAGCCTGTAAGAATTGGCAAGATGAAGAAGGTCGAGTGCTTAATCGCAAGCTGGTTGAGAATGTCGCGAGTCGAATTAAAGGCCAACCCGCTAAGGTGGTAAAGTCTGAACACAAATCGACCAAGCAAAATGCGCCGCTGCCGTATTCGTTGTCCGCGTTGCAGATTGACGCTGCCAAACGTTACAACATGAGCGCTCAACAGGTTCTCGATGTCTGCCAAGCCTTGTACGAAAAACATAAACTGATCACTTACCCGCGTTCAGATTGTCGATACCTACCTAATGACCATTTCTACCAGGCCAATGAAGTACTCGCTGCAATAAAAAATAATAGTAAAGCTTGTGCGGCTCATGTGGATGGGGCGGATAGCAGTCGCAAGTCAAAAGCGTGGAACAACAGCAAAGTTGATGCGCACCATGCCATCATCCCAACACCTAAAAAGTCGAACAGTGTACTGTCGAACTACGAAGAGAACGTTTATGGGTTGATCGCTCGTCAATACGTCATGCAATTTTACCCGCCAGCCGTGTATGCCGAAGCGATGCTCGAATTTGATATCCAAGGTGGACTCTTCGTATCAAAAGGCAAGCGTATGCAAGAACCAGGATGGCGCGTCTTGCTTGGTAAGCAGTCTAACAGCAAGGAGGAAGATGTTGATGCGGTGCCAGCTCTACCTGTTGGTACCGAGTTGCTTTGTCGTGAAGGACAAATATTGGAGAAAAAAACGGAACCTCCCCGTCATTTTACTGAGGCAACGCTGCTGCAGGCAATGACGGGTATTGGCCGCTTTGTTGTTGACCCATCGTTGAAAAAAATCCTAAGAGACACCGATGGAATCGGTACGGAGGCGACTCGTGCAGGCATACTGGATACCTTGTTTAAAAGGCAGTTGTTAAGACGCGATGGCAAGGCAGTGTTAGGTTCACCTGCAGGTCGAGGTTTAGTGTATGCATTACCAGATGAATCGACCTATCCGGACATGACGGCGCACTGGGAACATCAGCTTCAAGGTATGGCCGAAAAAACGTATTCATACGCTCCCTTTATGCTAGGTCTCACCCAAAAAATGGATGAGTTGATGCGTCGGGTTAAAGAAGAGCCAGTGCCTGAATCGTTGAGAAACTTACCCAAGGTGGAACGGCCGGCTTTTAAGAAAAAACGTAACAGTAAGCCAAGAAAAAGCCCGAGGAAGTCAAAGTAGCCCTATAAAATACCGCCATATCACGTGATGTGGCGGTATTTTATTAACAAAGTGGTTAAGCGTCTTTGTTTGCACTCGTATCGCAATCGTACTTCGTCATTCGTATCTTAGTGCTTCAATAGGGTCAAGCTGAGAAGCCTTATAAGCCGGGTAGAAACCAAACCCGATGCCGATGCAGGCTGTGGCGGATATACTGACCATAATGATCATTGGTGATACGATCAATTGCCAGCCTAAACCGTGCTGTAATACCGCTATTGTGACTAACGAAATAATAATCCCCAGTAATGCCCCAACTAAACAGAGCACAACACTTTCAATGAGGAACTGTAATAAGATGTTTTTTGGCTTGGCACCCACGGCCATTCGAAGCCCAATTTCTCGGGTTCGCTCAGTGACACTCACCAACATGATGTTCATCACCCCAATGCCCCCCACGAGCAGCGAAACGGCGGCGACACCTGATAACAATAAAGAAAATACCTTGTTCGCTTCTGCCCGAGTATTCAACATAGCGGTGAGGTTCATAATCTTAAAAGGACTGACCTGATGGGACGGAATTCTATGTTTTTGGATAAGCAGTCGCTCGATTTCTTCGGCTACAAAGTCCATGTCATTTTGATGTTCAACGGAGATGGTCATGCGTTTGACACGGTCACTCTTGCCATTGTCTCGGCCAATGATTTTTCGATTTGCGGTCGAGATCGGCACTATCACAATATCATCTTGGTCCTGTCCCCGCATGTCTTGCCCTTTTGATGTTAAGACACCAATAATAGTCAGGGGAACCTTATTGATGCGTATGGTTTCATTCATTGCACTCTGAGCATGCCCAAACAACTCGGTGGCAACGGTGTTACCAATTAAGGCAACCTTGGCACTTTTTTTAACTTCACTTTCATCAAACAGCCGCCCGGATGTCACGCCCCAGTTGGAGGCAACAAGGTAATCGGCGTTCGTGCCTTGAATCGTAGAGCTCCAGTTTTGGTTGCCCCAGACAACTTGTGCCTGACTATCCACTGACGCGCCTGCCGCGATAATTTCGGGGATTTCGTTCTTTATGATAGCCACATCACTCATCGACAGTTTGTTGCTTGCTCCTACTGCGTTTGAAGCGCCACCAGACTTAATAGAGCCGGGTCGGACCATTAATAGGTTGGTACCTAAGCTCTCAATCTGTTGCTCGACTTGCCGTTGTGCGCCTTCACCCAATGCAAACATGATGACGACGGCGCTGATGCCAATAATAATGCCTAATGTGGTTAATATAGATCGCAGTAGATTGCGCTTAAGAGATAACAGCGCGGTGCTGATGAGTATCATGCCGACCCCCTCAATGTATCAAGATGTTTGAGCGCGTCTTCAGACAGTAGCTTCCCATCTCGAATGTGCAGTATGCGACTGGCTTGCGCCGCAACTTCATGGTCATGAGTGATAATAATAATGGTCTGGCCTTGGCTGTTGAGATGGTGAAACAGGGCCACAATATCGTTACCGGTTTTACTATCAAGTGCGCCTGTCGGCTCATCGGCCAACAATATGTCAGGTTGATTGACAAGGGCTCTGGCAATGGCTACTCGTTGTTGTTGACCGCCGGATAGTTGATTGGGATGAGAATGAAGTCGGTCACCTAAGCCGACAAGCTCAAGGCATTTCTTGGCGCGGCTATCGGCGTCCTTAATAGGTTTATCGAAGTACATTAAAGGCATTTTGACATTATCGAGCGCGGATGTGCGAGACAGTAGGTTGAACTGTTGGAAAACAAAACCGATATGGTCTCTGCGTACTTCTGCCAGTTGGTTTTTGTTGAGATCTTGTGTTTCTTGGTTAAGGATTGAAACTTGGCCATCTTCAGGCGTCATTAGGCAGCCAATCATATTCATCAATGTGGATTTCCCAGATCCTGATGGTCCCATAATTGCGACCATTTCACCTTGCTGCACGGTGAAATTTACATCATCAAGAACCTGAAAGCGCTCTTCACCGGTAGGGAAGCTATGACTGATATGCTGACACCTTATTGCCGCGTTCACTGGTTGCTCTCCCTATATTGGGTAACGATAGTTTCATTCGATAGATCGGGGTTGATTACGGCTGTGAATGTGTCATCGGATACACCAAGTTCCGCATAAATGGTCTCCATTTTATTGTCGCGGAGCACCAACACTGGTCCCATTTTTACTTGCCCGTTTCGAATTTGCTTTTGCAATGAACGCTGCTCTTTTGTTAATACACCCGCTAGCGCTTTATTGAACTGCTGTCGACGTTGTCTGTCTGCATCTGGAGAAGCATCGGGGGCTTTCTTGGGCAGCGCTTGTTGGATTGCGAGCGTTTGCTCTTTTGTTAGGTTTAAATATTTTAAGCGAGACAGCGGGCCTTTCGCCTCATTACTGTCAGAGACGGTATATCGATTGGCCATGCGAATGGCCGCGTTCGTTATTCGCTGTACGCCGTCCATTTTTTCTATGGCAACTTCTAGGTTTGCCGTCATCCCTGGAAGTAACACCCCACTTGGGTTGCTGGTCGAAATGACAACCACGTAACTGACAACATTCGAATTGGTTTGTGGGGCTTTACGTATTTGTTTTACTTCACCTTTAAAGCTGCGATCGGCAAAGGCATCAACACCAAAACTGACCTTTTGCCCTTCAACAATTAAGCCGATATCTGATTCGTCGATATAGGCTTCGATTTCCATCTCAGTCAAACTTTTCGCTAATGTGAAGAGCTCGGGCGTGTTATAGCTAGAGGCCACCGTCTGACCCGCTTCAATATTTCGGTTGATAACGAAACCACTGATTGGTGCGCGAATATTGGTACGGTCGAGTTCAATCTGAGCTTGCTCTAAACTAGCAAGGTTGGCTGCATGGGTCGCTTGCAGTATTTCGAGTTGAACGATGCTTTGCTGCCAATCTAACCGATATTGTTTACTCGTCGTTTGTAGGTCGTCTAACGCATCTTCAGAAACGTTTTTCTTTAAATACAGCACGTGAGCGCGTTCTACTTCTCTCACTGAGCGTTCATAATTGAGTCGTGCTCGTTGGATCTGCAGTTGTTGTGCCGTCGCATCGGCGGCACTTTTCTCAGAAAGTGCTTTTGCTTGTGCAACTTGAGCGGCAAATGAGGCCGGATCAATTTTGGCCAACAATTGATCTTTTTCAATGACGTCGTTGAAGTCAGCGTACACTTTTATCACCTGACCCGACAATTGTGCGCCCACGACCACGTCATCGACAGCGGCAAGTGTTCCTGTTGCGCTGACAGTGTTGCTGATATCACCAATACTAGAGGACTCTGTCCGATAAGAGGTTGTGTTTGTTGTTGAGGAGGAAAACATCTCGGGATAGGTTAGCCAAACCCCTGACGCCGTCACTCCAATAACGATGGCCGTGATAGTACTAATGCGAAGCCAATGATTCATAATCCTTACTCATACAGTGGTTATACGCTATTCAGCGTAGCAACAAATGTCGTGGTAAAGTGAATATTTACAGCAATTTACAATAGGTTATTACTTCAAAGGTCGTATCAAACGATGCACTACAGCCTACAGAGCTAGTTTGCCCAAACACCATTAAGGTTACCATGGTAATGAACGGCCATCATAGTTAAGAAATCGCCCCGAATCTTCTAACGTTGCTGATTCAATGACAGAAACTAACCCTTTGGCGGAGATTTGTGTTGAGATGAGCGCGTTGGGGCCTCCCATCTCCGTTTGAACCCACCCCGGGTGCAATGCGAGAACCGTAAAGCCGTCTGATGAAAGGTCATTACTGAGGCTTTTTACTACCGAGTTCAGTGCCGCCTTAGATGAGCGATAAATATAGCCGCCACCGGAGGTGTTCTCAGTCATGCTACCGACTTTAGAAGACAAACAAATAATTTTTCTGACTGACGAAGCTTGCAGTTTAGGGCAAAGTATTTCAACGAGCTTAAGAGGGGCAATGGTGTTAATTTCGAAAACGCGGCGCCATTCCTCCGGATCCGTGTTGCCAAAGCCATAGTTTTTAGGGCCATAATAGCCGGCATTGTTAATGACGATATCGATAGTAGGGAAGTCCTGGAACAGCCGACTCATCTCATCATAGCGGGTGATATCCAGTTTATAAGTGGTGAGTGATTCATGCTGGATAGAAAGTGCCATCAACGCCTGTGAAGAAGACTCACTACGATAAGTGGCATAAACTTGATAACCAGCCGTTAAGTATTCTTGAGTCAAGGCAAAGCCTATCCCGCGGTTAGCCCCTGTTATTAGTACGGTTTTCATCTACTTCACCTCGCGTTAAACTTCAACTATCACATTTTCCAAACCGACAAGATCATTCATGCCTGTTCCCTTAATCTATCATCATATCTATTCTGACCTAGTGCTACCAGACGGTCATCGATATCCGATTAATAAATACCGTCTGCTTTATCAAGCCATAAATGCTGAGTATTTGAGTCAAGGTTCAGCCACATTTGACGTGTACTCGCCACAGCCACTTGGTGTTGAACAGCTGTATCAAGTTCATTGCCGTCAGTATGTCGATTCGCTGTTATGCGGAGAGTTACCCGCCGCTAAAATGCGTCGTATCGGTTTTCCGTGGAGTCCAGAACTTGTCGAACGAACACTTATCTCCGCAGCCGGTACTTGCTTAGCCGTTGATAAAGCACTGGAGAATGGAGTCGCGATCCATTTGAGTGGCGGTTACCATCATGCTCATTACGATTTTGGCAGCGGTTTTTGTTTATTTAACGACTTGGTACTTGCGGCAACACATGCACTGAATCGAGGTATTGAAAAGGTCTTGATCGTCGATAGTGATGTTCATCATGGTGACGGCACGGCGACCTTGGTTGAAGGCAATCCTCAGATCGTGTCGTTGTCGTTTCACTGTGAGAAAAACTTTCCTGCCCGCAAGCCACAATCAGATTTTGATGTACCGCTGGCAAGAGGCGTTAGCGATGACGAATTTCTTGCTACATTTTATAATGTGGTGGACTTGGCAATAAGGCTACATTCGCCCGACCTTGTGCTTTATGACGCTGGCGTTGATATTCATGAAGGGGATGAACTCGGGTATCTTAACGTTACCACGGAAGGTATTGCGCAAAGAGATCGTTGGTTATTGAATCGCTGTAAAACGGCAAGTTTACCGGTTGCGTGTGTGATTGGCGGTGGATACCGTAGCCATCATGCCGATCTTGTTCCAATACATATGGCGTTGATCAACGCAGGCCGAGAAGTGTGGGAGAAGGCATAATGAAACACCGTATTCGAGCGGCGGGGATCGCACTAAACAACGACAACATTCTGCTATTAAAAGTGAGCGATGAACATTCCGGTGAATACTGGATTCCGCCTGGTGGTGGGCTTGAAGGCTCGGATCAAAGTAGCAAGCACGCCCTTGTCAGGGAGTATAAAGAAGAAACCGGTCTTGATGTCGTCGTCGGGCCATTGCTGTTTGTACGAGAGTTTTTGGAAACGGCCCGCAATACCTACCACGTGGAGCTTTTTTATCAAATTGAAAGCTGGAGCGGCTCGCTAGGATTACATCACTTAAGCGGGCTTAATGATGAGTCGTACATCCATGCAGTACAATGGGTGCCATTGGCGGAGTTAGCGAATATAAAAACGTTTCCCAGAGATATCGTGTCGCAGATTGTCCCCATGATTGAAGCGAGGCGGTCCTCATTGCATCTCGGTAGCTTCGTTCAAGGTGACAATGATGATGTTAATCGACTGGATTAACTTAAGAGAGGGGGGTATTATGCTCGGCCTCACACTATTGACGGATATTAGACGCCATGAACCGCAAAAAAAAGATTAATCAAATTCATAAAGCTCGCGTAAAAAAAGCGAACGCAAAGAAGCAAACGAGCAATAAGCCTCGTTACATTTCTAAAGCAGAACGTGCAAAAATAGAGGCGGAACAAGCCTTATTGAATGAACAAGCTGAACAAGATTCATCGACGCAAGATGCGACTTCGTCTGAGACTACAGAACCCGTAGCATCGGCGTAATTGATTCAGGTTTGTATCGAGTCTGGTTTGTAGAGTCTAGTGTATGTTTCTCATGGAACACTGAGCAATAGACACCCATCATGCCTTCTGAGTGCTGAGGCTAGCTACTTACCTCCACAATTTATTACCAATCTCGCGCATTGTTTGTGCTCCTCACTCTTGTGCCCGGTGTGATGCGTCGACGCCAACTAATTATCTCCATTAGCAAATCCTGATGTAAAAAAGCCCCAGATCAGAATACTGTCTAGGGCAAATTAACGTGGCTTTAACGCGCGATAGCAGATCTAAGGTATCGCGTGATGTGAGAACCTATAAACTCGGTGTTAGGCACTTGTTTTTACGGCGTCTCATGGTTCGTAAGACAATACCGACAATCATAATGACGCCACAGAATCCATAGACCTGCATGATGGTTGGGTCGTTAGAAACGAAGCCAACGTCAGAAAACATGATATACGCACCTAAAACCATATACAGAATGATGGCCGACGCTTCAAAGCGGAACGCCCAAGGCGTTACGTCAATCGTATCGTTTACGGGCATAACGTAGTCTTGTTCTCTTGGCATAAAGTGCCCAATGATAAACATCAAGGTGGTACACACGACAAATAGAATCGCGAGTTGGTGTAGGAAGTGAATCGGTGTCTTGAATATCAATTGCATCGCCGCGTAAGAGCTGACAAACACAACCAGTGAGACCTTAGCCGCAATGGCTGGGACGCGCTTTGATACATAACCAACGAATACAATGGTAAAAATAGGCACACTAAAAAAGCCAGCTACCATTTGTAAATATTGAAATAGTCCTTCGGGAGCATACATGATGAATGGCGCGATACACACCGAGATAATCGCGATGATGACGCCAAAGATTCGACCTTTACCCACCAATTCTTCGTCAGTTTTTCCTTGACCAAATAATGGCTTGTAGACGTTCAGTGCAAATAAGGTGGTCGAACTATTAAGTACGCCATTGAAGGTACTTAAGATTGCCCCAAACATTACCGCGACGAAAAAGCCAACTAATGGTTTTGGTAGGACTTCGTTGACTAATCGGGTGTACATGGTATCTGGATTACCGGCATCTGCGCCGAACATATGAAAAGCAATGATTCCAGGAATAATGAGGAACAGAGGTGAGATGACCTTGATTGCCCCCGCCAGAATGACACCCTTTTGACCTTCTTTTAGATTCTTAGCGCCAAGAGCTCGTTGGATGATCGATTGGTCTGTTCCCCAATAATAGAGATTAACCAGTAACAAACCGGTAAATAGCGTTGAGAATGGTAGCGGGTCAGTTTCTTTACCGACAGACTGAAGCTTTTCTGGCGCAGCCGTCAATAGAATGTCGAGCCCCTCACCAAAGCTACCACCACCCAGCGCCATTAGACCAAAAACAGGTATCATCATTCCGCCGACGATCAAACCAACGCCGTTAATCGTGTCTGCAATAACAACAGCTTTTAATCCGCCATAAATAGCGTAGAAGAATCCAAGCAGACCAATGGTGGCAGAAATGAGAGCAATCGAACTGAATTCAGAAATATTAAGTAAGGCTTGAACGTCAAATATTTCACCAAGAACGACGGCACCAGCATAGAGGGTAGTGGGCAAAATATTGATAACGTATTGGCATAAAAATAACAAGGTTACGAACTTTTTGACGGACATATCATAGCGGCTCTCAAGGAAGTCAGGGATAGTGGTTATCCCTTGCTTGAGATAGCGTGGTACGAGTAATAGCGCAATAATGACCAAGGTAACGCCCGAGGCGACCTCCCAACCCATAACACTCATGTTGTGGGTATATGCCTGCGCACTCATTCCTACAAAGCTAGTCGCGCTTAGGTTGGTAAGAATAAGAGAGCTGGCTATCAGTCCGCCAGTCAGGCTTCGCCCGCCGAGGAAGAAACCATCTTGAGAGGTGTTTTTGTCGTGTTTCACTTTGTTGTAGGTAAATGCGACAACAAAGCCTGTAAACAGCAAGAACGATAGTAATACTGTAATAGACATTTTGTTTCCTTAAACGTTAGTCGTAGTGATTATGACTACTCCGAGTCATTTGTGTGTAGGGTTGCCCGCACAGAATGCGAAGTTGGTGAACGATACACGTCACTTAAATGCATACTGTGGGGCTAGGTAAGAATTAATTTATCTTTCGTAGATGCACAATAAGCGCGGATTCCGGGTCAAGAATGGGTAGGGTAATACCAATTTCTTTTAGGTTGTCACCATGTAGTGTGAGTGTTTGCTCAAGCCATTTAGGGCGTTGTTTCATTAACTGAAAACTGGTCTGGGGCATCTCCACTATGGTCACTTTATATTGACTGTTTGTGTCGCAGCAGCTAATGCGCAGCGGCGATGGAAGGGCATGAGATGGCATTGCTAACTGGCATACCGTTATGATCATTTCATCATCGGTTTCGACACCATAGATGTGCTGATTTTGGTCGGCGGGGTCAATTCTGAAACTCCGCCCGGAATGTAGGATATGGCGGTATTTTTTATGTAGGGCAATGTAATGAGCGAACGCGGCTTTCTCTTCGTCAGACTCTTTCACTGGGTCGAGTTCAACGCCCATGTGTCCCATAAAGGCGGTAACGCCGCGCATATTAATGTGGTGACGGCGATTTGTTGAATGGCATTCAGCTGGACCAATATGTGCGCCCATTACCTCTGGTGGAAAGAAATAGCTCATCCCTTTCTGTATTGCTTGCCTTTCTAGGGCGTCATTGCAATCGGATGCCCAGAAACGGTGGGTTCGCTTGAGAATTTCGAAGTCGATGCGACCTCCTCCAGAAGAACAAGATTCAATCTCAACAGATGGATGGGCACCAGTGAGTTTGTCAATGAGGCGATAGAGTGCTTGCGTCTGGCCGTGGACAGCGGCTTTGCCTTGGTGGCCGGGCTGAACAAGCTCACGATTCATATCCCACTTCAGGTAGGTGATTGAGTAACGTGTCAGCAGAGTATCTAGTCGTTCAAATAGGTAATTGAAGCAATCGTTGTTTTGAAGGTCTAACACATACTGCCAACGACCGGATGGCTGATGGTAACCTTTAAGGCCAAGTACCCAGTCCGGATGATTTCGGTAAAGGTTAGAGTCTTGGCTCACCATCTCGGGTTCAACCCAAAGACCAAACTCCATGCCTTGCTGGTTGACGTGGTCAATCACGGGCTCTAGTCCATCTGGATATTTAGTTTCGTCGAGATACCAATCGCCTAATGCAGTACGTTCACCATCGCGGCCAATAAACCAGCCGTCATCAATAATAAAGCGTTCAACACCCATGCGAGCGGCTTCTGTCGCCATTTGCATGATATAGTCAGGCTTGTGATCAAAGTAGATCCCTTCCCAGGTATTAAGATGAACTGGGCGAGGTTTATCAGTCGGAAATGAGACGATATTGTTGCGCACAAACGCTTGGAATCGTTGTGCTACGCCATTAAGACCAGTGTTGCTGTAGCAACCATAAAGCCAAGGGGTTTTATACTCTTGTCCTTCTTCTAAGAGGCATTCGCCAGAAAGCAATAGTTCGCCAGCTTGCACAAATCGTCGCCCATCACTTCGAACGTCTGCACGCATTTGGTGATTTCCGCTCCAGCCTAAATGAAACGCCCAGACCAGCCCTTGTTGTTCGCTAAAGCCATGACTGCCTACAAACATGCCAGGGAAGTTTTCATGGGAAGTGCGTCCGCGACGATTTTCTTGCATGAAGCCACCATGGTCGAATCGTTGACGTTGAGTCTGAAATTCATGACACCAACGGCCGTGGAATGTCATGAGTTCATTAGCATGACTTGGCAAAGGGAGCGTCGAAGACAATTTTCCTAGATGGTAAGGGGTGGAGGTGATGTTTTTAACGGTTACACGTTTTTGTAATACATCTGTTTCGCTATCCAGTTTGAGTTCGACTTTAAGCTCAAGCCCTGCGACGTCATCAATAAGGTCAAAACAAGCGCTGTGCTCATCTGCTGACACTGATGTTGTGGTAAAGACGGGAGCCCAATCATGTCTGGATCTATGGCCTTCGAGACCGGGGGCATTAAAGTGGCCGCTACCTAACTCAGGGCATAACGACAGTGGTACATCTACATCTAAACGCGCTTGAGAGATAGGCCGCTCTGTCGACAGCAACAGGTCATTGTCGATAGAAGCAATTTTAGTACCCCAGTGCAAAATTTCTGGGACACGGTCAACCTTGATGATTAAGCTTTGGTTTTTACTCGTTAAGTGAACAAAGTTGCTCATGATAGTCTCGTTGTTTTCGTGAACATTATTTGAGAGTTATCTTGCGCTCGTGACGTTGAATTAATAGCGAGATGTTAGTTATGTGTGATTGTGATCGGCTTTTTATATTGCGAATTTTGCGCTAGATCGACTGTTTTCGGAAACATTTTTTAATGTGTTTTGTGACATTTTGAAGCCGCGCAAAGAGAGGGACAGAGTTTTTAGTTAGGATGTGAGTATGAGAAGCTAGAGAGAATATTTAGTTATGAATGTGACATTTAAAGATGTAGCTCAACTCGCCGGTGTATCAACTCAGACGGTATCTAGGGTTACCAATGGTTCTGAACAGGTCGCAGAAAAAACGCGGGACAGAGTTAACCAAGCAATTAAGCAGCTAGGTTACGTGCCAAATAAAGGCGCGCAGATGCTCAGCCGAGCAAAGTCAAAAAGTATCGGTTTAATTACATTGGACATGGCGCTGCATGGTGCGGCTCTTATAGCAAACGGGGTGCGACAGAAAGCCCACGAACTGAAGTATGGTGTCGCGTTTTCAGTTGTGTCTCAGCCATCGTTGGATAATATACAGCAATCGATCCGGGAACTGACCGCACAACAAGTAGATTGTGTCATCCTCAACGTTCCGCTGACATCGGTGGATGCCCGTTATTTGCTAGAGCAGTTTTCCCATTTACATTTGATATTTATTGATGTGCCAGAAAAATCCAATGTGCATCATATCTGTGGTGCACACAGAGAAGGCGCTAAACAAGCCGCAGAGCACCTAATTCTTGGTGGCAGGAGCAAGTTTTTATTAATCACAGGGCCGAATGAATCGAGTGCTTCGACGATTCGTTTGCACAGTTGGCAGTCGGTGATCGAAAAAAACAAGAGTACAGTGGCGCTTCAATATGAGGGTAACTGGCAGGCAGAGAGTGGGTATATGGCTGTTCGTCAGGCAATTTCAAAACAGGTCTCATTTGATGCTGTGCTAGTGGCCAGTGATCAAATGGCATTAGGAGCACTCAGAGCACTCGAAGAATTTAACATAGCGGTACCAGATCAGGCAGCTGTTGTTGGCTTTGATGGTATTGCAGATAGTGCTTTTTTCTCTCCGCCATTGACGACAATAAAGCAAGACTTTACTGAGATTGGCTTACAAGCAGTGGTGTTAGCGCTTCAGGTGAGAAACGAAGAGTTGTTGACGGATGGCTACGCTGAAAGGGTCATTCCAGTCACGTTATTGGAGCGAGGCAGCAGTGCTCCTCGCTCAATATCAGGCTATAAAAAACAAGAAATTAAGGCGCTATTGCAGCGTATTGAATATCTTTTGCCAGAGACTGATTGAACCCTCCATTTTACGGGGTCTCACGTCTTTGCTTTAGATGCAAAAAAGCCGCTATAAATAGCGGCTTTTTCTAAAAGTGGCGGAGGGATAGGGATTTGAACCCTAGAAGGGCTATTAACCCTTGCCGGTTTTCAAGACCGGTGCTTTCGACCACTCAGCCATCCCTCCGTTGTTGAAGCGTATATTAATGGGCATCTTACTCTTTGTAAACCCTTTTTAATTTAAAAAAACAGAATTACTGACTGTTGGATTAAAAAGTAACCTAGAGTGTCTATTATCTATGCATAACTGACAAAAAACCCCAAGTACATAGGCTTGGGGTTTGAGAACGAAAGTTATAGAGCGCGTTATTCTTTGTTATAGACGTCACTGACTTTTTGAGTAGAAACGCTGAAGTTCGGTAAAGCCTTGCATTAATATCGGTAACTTCGGATTCTTATCATCAAGCTTTTGGTAATTTTTGTTATATAGACTGTAGTTACCGAACTTGTCGACAACCGTCGTTTCACTCGCTGTGATGAGCGCGAGCTCTCGAGTATCGCCTGCAATGATCCACCTTCTTTTGCTTTCATCAAACAAATTGCGGCCACTACTATAGTTTTTCGCGTTAGTTGACACACCGCTAAGGTCCTGCATAAACGTTACCGCTAAGTCTAAATGACTTGTCATATGCGTGTAGTCAGCAGATAACTTACCTGGCCAATGCATTACGAAGGGAACCTTTAGTTGATACTGACTGTAGTTGGTGTTGGAGCCCCAACTACGCGTCTTGGTTTCGTTGAATTCAGTGCCATGGTTCGAGGTCAAGACAACCACGGTATTGTCTAACATCTTCCCATCGACAAGCGTCTGAAGTATTTTACCAAATTCTGTATCAGCGGCGGTGGCGGCAGCTGAATACGCAGCAATAAATTGTTGCTCTGGTGATAAGTTAGGTGTGGCTGGCTGGTAACTATCAAAGTCATCAACGGTTGTTAGTTCAATATAACTAAACCAAGGTGCGCCTTTGTCACCGGCTACGGATTGCTGCCATTGCTTGATCGCTAGGTTATCGCCAATAGGCGAACTAGAAGGCGTCCCGTCACTGTTTAACGAAATGTCCGCAATAGGAAAGTTTCTAAAAATAGTGTCGGTGTACAGGTCATCTGCAAAGTTATCGCCGCTGTATAGTTTGAACTGGTAGCCTTGTTTTTTGAGCGTAGACATAAACAAGGGTGCGCTACCTTGCGCTTTAATGCTGCTAGCGTAGCTGGTGGGTATGCCATACATAAGACCAAATACGCCAAAGTCATCATTACTTGAGCTGTAGTGGTTAAGAAAATTCTGGTTGTTTAGAGAAAAGCCATAACTAACGGGCATTGTTTTCGGTGATAACATATCGCTGCGCAGGTTGTTAATACTAACAACGAGAACGTTGAGATTTTCAGAACGACGATTAAACTCGATTGGGGTGAGGGGGTAAGTGACTAAATCAACGGCCCCTTCATTGTCTTTCAGCTTCTGTAGGTATTCTTCACGGTCAAGTAAGCCATGCTTTTCCATAAATGACTTTGCCGTCATTGGATAAGACAGTGGAAAATTTGCCTTTTGAACGGTCACAGGGTTATAGAAAAACGCGTCTGCCCACATAAAAATCAAGTGACTTGAAATAAAACACAAGAAAAATAATGCAGTGATCGGTCGTCCGACATGCTTGTGAGACAGCTTACGTTGTTTTTTCCAGACCCATTCTGATAAGGCAAGCTGTGCTAAAAAAATAGGAGGTAAGACAATAAAGAGGTGTTGTAAGTCACTACTTACCGCGGTGCTCTCATCGCCAAACAGCAGTTCCCATACCACAGGTGATAAGTGGAGATTGATCGTTTGGTAGGCTTGCGTGTCGATCAGAAGTACCGTTAAGCCGAATGTAGCAAAACAGACCGATATTAGTCTGAATAGTTTTCGAGATGGAATGACAAAAGTTAACGGAAAAAGAATCAGCAGGTAGAGTGCGAAAACCAAGAAACCGAAATGACCAATCCATGATGTCAGGAGGTAAGCTTGTCCAAACAAGGTGTCTGGCCATGGAGACGCAGAGATGTAGCGAGTACCCACAAGCATCGCTGCAATTATGTTGAAGAACGCAAACCAGTGCCCCCAACCTACGAGTCGGGAGACGCGCTCACCGTATGAATTTCCGCTATCTACCATTTGCCGTTATTGATTCCGTGCCTAAATTAGTGTTTTTCTCATGCTTCTACAGAAGAAATCAGAGCTTTAGAGAATTTTTCCGCAATTGCTTCACGTTGTGAAGGTGCAACATCCGTATTTAAGACATTGGTTGCGATATTTCCTGCAATCATAAGTGAAAGCTCAGGGCCAGCACCATGTTTATCAAGAACGGCTGCTATTTCGGTTAAAATTTGTTCAACTTGTTGGTCGGTATATTTAGATGTAATTGGCATAAAGACTCTGCTAATGATAATGAAAGCGGCTTATGATACCCTACTCTGCATCACAAACGAAACAGCATCGATAATAATTTCACTATGAGTTTGAACCTATCTAACGTTATTTTACACCAGCTGACGATAAATGAGCAGGAAGAGCTAGTTGTCCACTATCGTGATGAGCTTCTCCCTAATGACAGTTCGGCAGAAAACCTCGTCGCCGAGCTTCATCGCGTCTTTAATGCAAAAGCGGGTAAAGGCTTTGGCGCATTCAAAAGCGATAGCGATTTTCAAGTCTGGTTGAATGAATTAAAAAATGGCGACAAAGATTTCTATTCCTTCTCTCAAGACAGCGCTCAACGTTTAAAGACTGAATTATCTAAGTACCCGTTTGCTGATGCTGGTACTTTGGTTATGGCGCAATATCAATCTCTTGCCACTGAGTATTTGTTTATTGGACTGCTACCTTCTTATAGTAGTTTACAAATCACTGAGGGGTTAAATATTGGTGCCATTGATTATCTTGATATCGGCAAAATGGACATTGTTGCTCGAATTGATTTAACGAGTTATGACATTGATAAGAACTCTAATCGCTACCTCACTTACATTAAAGGCCGAGTCGGGCGCAAAGTCGCTGATTTCTTTTTGGATTTTTTACAGGCTGAAGTCGGTTTAGATACGAAGCAACAAAATACCATTTTGATGCAAGCGGTGAATGATTTTTGTGCTGATGCGCAACTCGACAAAGAAGAGACGGTCAATTACAAGAAGCAAGTGTACGAATACTGCAACGAACAGATAAAGGCCGGTGACGAAGTTCAAGTGCGAGAGTTGTCAGGTGAACTGCCTGCTAATGAAGGCTCAAGCTTTTTGGATTACACTCAAGAACAGGGGTATGAACTTGAGGAAAGTTTTCCTGCTGACCGTTCGACCGTCCGCAAGCTGACAAAATTTGTTGGAGCTGGGGGTGGTTTGAACCTGAGTTTCGATAGCCTTTTACTTGGCGAGCGTGTCTTTTATGATCCAGAGACGGATACCTTGACAATCAAAGGTACGCCACCAAACTTGCGAGATCAACTTAGTCGCAACCGCTAGCGACCTCAATATGCTAATCATGAAGCGTTGCTGCGAAGTAACGCTTCAAACATTCGTCAAACCAGGGAAGGGATGCCGTCGTTGAACTCTAGCCAATCTGTCTCTCGTGCCATTGTCGCCATTTTGCTTATTTGGGTCGTCACTACGGCCTTTGTGCTACGTGTATCATTTAAAGAGGAGCAAGCAACGAAACTGATTAGTGAGATTTCAATCAGTATCGATAAACTACGGCAAGTTCTCTTTATCCAACAGCCCTATCGGTCGAAGCTATCTCAGAGAATTGAGCTCGATCTTCAGCTTATCCATGCACAAACCATGCAGCTAAAAGCTTATACGGAATCAGGAACGTCGTCAGACCTTACTCACACCGTGTACCTTCTTGAACGTTTTATCGAGCAATCTCAACAGCTGTCTCATGATGAGGTTCGCCTTAAAGAATTTGTGCAAAATATAAGTGTGAGACTTCCAACGCTGAGTGAACAGGGACAGAAAGTGAGTAATGAATTGTCCTCAGTTGTGCTTGATGCATTGTTTAATGAGGCTCTTGAGGCACGACAGGTCTATCTCAAATTGGAAGAGATACAACATGCGGCTTATCAACTCCCACAAGATGATAGACAATCGTTATTATTGCTTAATTCTCAGGCGTCGGTCCTGCTTGCTCAGTCAGCTAATACGGAGTTTCTGCTTGATCGCGTCGTTAATCATTCTGTCGTGGCAGAGTTAGCAGCACGCTCGAGACAATCTGAGACCTATTTAGGACAACAGCTGCTCATTCTTGCCTTAGTCAGCTTGCTGTCGTTGATGTCTGTTTTTGCCCTGAGTCGACGTCAATTAGTCATTAGCATCAGCAGGGTGGATAAAGACCCTACAACCATGCAGAATGTGACGCCTATTGAGGCCGTATCCACGCCAAGCAAGAATACAATAGAATCCGATGATGTTTGCAAGCCGCAAGCGATGGAGTCGCGTCCACCTCACAATGAAGAAATCCTCGCGAGTCGCACTCCTGCCGAAAGTGAAGTTCCGAAGGCCGATATCGTAGAAGAGCAGGGTGGGCCGACGATCAATTTTGAGACGATGCTTCATACCTTAGATGGTGATAAAGCGTCGATGTTGATGCTTCTTGATGTCTTTGTTAATGAACATACGGAAGATATCGCCAAGTTCCAACAATGCCTTGAGAATGATCTAGATGCCGCGACACGAGTTGTTCATACCTTAAAAGGCGTGTCAGGCAGTATTTATGCGGAAGCATTGCACCATGTCTCATCGGAGGCTGAAAAAGTACTAAAGGATCATGGGGAAGTGACCGTAGAGCTGCTGGAGCGCCTGCGGGTGCAGTTGAGTTATGCGATTCGGTCAGCGAAAGACTACATTCAAGCGGAACAATCGAGATAGTTGCGTGGAAATTTCCCTCTATTAGATTATAACTATCAATAGTTAACGTGAATATACTGCCTTGAGTTATAATTCAGTTACTGATTGCTTTGTCCAAAAAATTGAGGTTAATTCATGAACATTGTGCCGATGACTCGCAATGTAATTCTTGGTGTTATATTTACCCTACTGGCGGGATGTTCACTCCTTGAAGTGAAACTCGACAGTCAGACGACTCCACTCTCCAAGCAAGAACTTAACATGAGGTTGATGACTCGCGAGTATAGCCGAGAGTTTTTCACACAAGTGGAATCTACTGCTGATTCATTGAGCGAGTTATACCCTGAATCTGACGTCATGAATCAGTCTTATGTTTTACTCTGGAAAATTCATGCTGAAGAAGGGCTGCAAAAAGCTGCTTTCCAAGTTTCCCCTCCCGCTGGCTTAATCGATACGTGGGTTTTTACTCTGCAGATGGAGCATTTTTTTTCTGACGGTGCAGGCCAATCGTTATTTGCCAGCCAAGAGGCATTGAAGACGTCTCAACAATTGAGCCAAAGCATTGACGAATTAGCTCAGTCACTTTTTAAGGGAGATAGCTACCAAACAAGCAAGGCATTTGTGGATAAGTTTGCACGCTTACACCCCTTTGAAACCCTGAGTTTTGCACGCACGCCCGCTTATCGTGATTGGCTCAAGTCACAAGGGATTGATGAAAGTGAGGTGACATCCACACTTGGAACGATGCCAGAAGCGTTATCGGACGTGTCTGATCGACTGGCGTTAATGTCGGAGCAGACACCTAAATTGATGACCTGGAAAGCTCAGCTTATTGCATTGAATAGTAACGTCAATGGTAATGATATCCGAGGGGCATTGCAGAGTTTTCAAATGAGCGCGGATGCATTCCAAGATTTTGTCAATAACAACCCGGAATACATGCAGAGTATGGCTCAGCAGATGGCGATCGAACTGCAACCTTTGTTAAATGATTTGGATACGAAAACCCAAGACAAATTGACTCAATTGAGCGCAGAGCGACAAGCTTTGGACGACATGGTTGCGCGTGAAAGAGACGAGTTGATAAAAATGGTTGAGCGTGAGCGCAAGGCGTTTGCGATCATAGTCAATCATGAACGAAGCCTGTTTGCTGAAGACTTGGATAAAATATCTCAGGATGTCGTGACGTTGGCCGTGGACAAGTTAATCCAGCTGATCAAGAGCACCATTATCTATTTCATTTTGTTTATCTTGATTATCTTTTTTGCTCCCCTTGGGCTAGGTTACTTGCTTGGCAAGAAGGTTCAGCGTAAACAAGATACCCGTACGAGTACTTAACGTACACTCGTCAATAGTTTGTTTTGGTTGTTAATGTTGGTCAGTCGTTAACTTGGATGAACAATGAGCCGTAACTAACACTAATTTACTTCGCATTGCGATCCAGAATAACATGACGTTTAGCGGGTCTTTGTCACAGCTCGTAGGGGTTAAGAATGTTGGGTTTCATGTTGTTCGATTTTTCACATATGACTACTTTTACTATGGTTACACCCTAAACTGGTTGGGTTTGTTAAAAAAACCGCTCTTTATTTGAATTTACGCTTGTTTTCTTGGCTCGAAAATTTTATAGATGGGGGAAGCGTTTTAAATATCACATGGAGAGTAATTGAATGAGAGTTGGTTTAGTAGGTTGGCGTGGCATGGTTGGATCGGTCTTGATGCAGCGCATGGTGGAAGAGAAAGACTTCGATGTCATCGAACCGGTCTTTTATAGTACTTCTCAAATTGGTATCCCGGCACCAAATCTGGGCAAAGATGCAGGAATGCTTCAAGATGCCTATGACATTGAAAGCCTTAAGCAATTAGATGCGATTATTACCTGCCAAGGTGGGAGCTATACGGAAAAAGTCTACCCTGCATTGAAGCAAGCTGGCTGGAAAGGATACTGGATTGATGCTGCCTCTACGCTTCGCATGGAAAATGATGCGATTATCACTTTAGACCCAGTGAACCTAACAAGAATTCAAGACGGGATTCATAAAGGTATTAATACTTTTGTGGGCGGTAACTGTACCGTGAGTCTTATGCTTCTTGGTTTAGGGGGCTTATTTGAAAAAGGCCTCGTTGAATGGACGAGTGCAATGACGTATCAAGCGGCTTCTGGCGCTGGTGCGAAAAATATGCGTGAGCTTATTTCTCAGATGGGTGTGGTGAACGATGCTGTGACCTCTGAACTTGCTAATCCTGCTAGCTCTATTCTCGATATTGACCGAAAAGTGGCGGATACGCTTCGCTCATCCTCATTTCCTACCGAGCAGTTCGGTGCTCCTCTAGCGGGTTCATTGATCCCTTGGATCGACGTTAAGCGTGATAATGGACAAAGTAAGGAAGAGTGGAAAGCGGGTGTTGAAGCGAATAAGATCCTAGGCTCTCAAGGGAGTCCAATTGCAATTGACGGGACATGTGTCCGCATAGGTGCGATGCGTTGCCATGCGCAAGCACTGACGATTAAGCTCAAGCAAAATGTTCCGATGGATGAAATTGAAGATATTATTGCCACCCATAATGATTGGGTTAAAGTGATTCCAAATGAACGTGACATCACGGCTCAAGAACTCACACCAGCGAAGGTGACGGGTACGATGTCTATTCCTGTTGGTCGATTGAGAAAAATGGCGATGGGAGATGATTTCTTAAATGCATTTACGGTAGGTGATCAACTCTTGTGGGGCGCAGCTGAGCCACTTAGACGTACTCTACGTATCATCTTAGCCCAGCGTTAGGATTTCGTAATGAATAAAAAAAGCGCCTATGGCGCTTTTTTTATGAGCATAATACGGTACGTAGTCGTACCGCTTCAATTAACCATCAAGGATTAAGGTTTCTTTTCAGGTACCACAACGCGCTGATCTGGTTCCGCAAGTTGGCTGCCGCAATGTTTACAATGAAGAGCATCAGATTCATGGCCAGCCTGAGAGCAATTAGGGCATTTGACCAAATTCCGGTGCGCATGCATCTCGTTGTTGAGTTCAGCCGTGATGATGCCGGTGGGAACGGCTAGGATAGAGTAGCCCAATAACATTGTTAGCGAAGCAACCGCTTTACCTAAAGGAGTAGAGGGCACTAAATCACCGTAACCAACGGTGGTAATGGTAACGATGGCCCAGTAGATACTTTGTGGGATGCTGCTAAAGCCATTTTCAGGACCTTCTATCACATAGATTAATGATCCGAATATCGTGACGAGTACGGCAACAGAGCTAAAAAATACCAGTATTTTTCGTCTCGCCATAAGTAATGAGCGCAGTAAAATATTGGAATCTTGTAAATACCGCACGAGTTTCAATACGCGGAAAATCCGCATAACACGAAGAAGACGTAAGACCCCCATGAACGATGCACTTGGAAACAGCAGAGCCAAATAAGTGGGTAAGATAGACAGTAAGTCCACCACGCCATAAAAGCTTGTGGCATACGCCTTTGGTTTGGGAGAACAATAGAGTCTTAATAAATACTCAACCGTGAAAATAGCGGTAAAGATGTATTCTAACTTCTCAAGTAACCCTCCCCATTCAGCACCAACATTAGGCAAGGAGTGCAAAACTAATACTGCGAGAGAGAGCAAGATTGCAATGATCAGTACGACATCGAACACCCAACCGGCCTTGGTATGTGTCCCAAATATAATAATGTACAGTTTATGCTTGAGTCTATTGTCTGTCATGAAAGTACGTAACAAGCTGAAAAGGTTACCTACTATTATATACCAGTCGAATGACAATCGGATCTTTGGTGCAAGCCCTCCCGTCAGAAGGGCTGATGGATGTCTTTTTTTTGCTAAGCAAGGCCTGGGAATAGGGCTCTTAGCCCGTTGGCCATAAATTCAATGCCTAGCGCGCCCAGTATTAACCCCATAATACGGGTGATGACGTTAATACCCGTTTGTCCAAGAAAGCGGACAATCAAGGGTGCAGAGCGAAACAAAAGCCATGAACAGAGTGCGAATAAGGCAATGGTGATAATAATTCCGATGGTTTCAATCATATCAGGGTAACGCGCACCATATACGATGGTGGAACTGATAGCACCGGGGCCGGCCATTAATGGCATCGCTAATGGCACAACGCCGATCTGCTCTTTACTGACGTATTCGGATTTTTCTTGTTTGTTTTGCTTATCTTCACCTAATTTACCCGACATCATTGAGAAAGCGATGCTCAATAGCAGCAACCCACCCGCGACTCGAAAAGAATCCAGAGAAATACTGAACATATCCAGTAATACCTGACCGGCTAATAGCGACACGATTAAAATGATAGCAACGGCAACGTTGGCCGTTGCAGCGGTTTTGTTTTTGTCTTCGGGAGACATGTGTCCGGTAAGCGATACAAATACGGGCATAATGCCAACGGGGTTAACCGCAGCCACCAAGCCTAAGAAAAACTGTAAATAAATGGCAAGTTCGATGTTGTTCATGGGCGTATTCTTCGAAAAAATTAGAGTCAATCCTATCGGCATTTTAATGCCGCTTCAGTTGGCGCTAATGTACGCCAACACGTTCATTTTGGCGAATGAAAAAATCTAACGTTCCAAACAAAAAAACAATGGAAAAACTAATGAGTTTGTATTCCAAGTCATTTGTGAAGAAATATGAAATTTTACGTCGGTTTTTTTGGCTCTTCGGCTGAGAGATGTATGAAAAATGTTATCAATGGCGCACTTTTTAATAAAGTGTCAATAACTGATGGCTGACATGGGTGGGTTGTATATACTATTTGTAGCACGCGGAGCGTGTTTTACTTGGATTTATTGTACAAAAATGAAACTTTTTTACATTTTTGCGTGATTTTTTTCAGATTTTTGTTTGATTGCTACTTTTTTAATCGACGGGAATTTGGCTTTTTATTTGTTGATAAACAATAGGTTAGTTGTTGCTATCCTTAATGGTTACTACTAAGTGGGTAAATAACTTTTCAGAACTGATCTGAGTCAATTTTTTTCGCGTCGTGAAATATTATACTCAGTCATGAAAGCAATTTACTAAGTAGAGCTGATTTGGCTAGAGCAGCGTATAAGTTTAGCCAGCTAACTTACTAAAAAGTTTTTAGTTTTTTATATTTTATATTTTTAGGAGATCCACTATGCCTGTAACTAATTTAGCTGAACTCGATGCACTCGTAGCACGCGTGAAAGCAGCACAAGAAGAGTTTGCAACTTACTCACAAGAGAAAGTAGACGCTATCTTCCGTGCAGCATCACTCGCTGCCAACCAAGCTCGTATTCCTCTAGCGCAACAAGCGGTAGCCGAGTCTGGCATGGGTATTGTTGAAGACAAAGTAATTAAAAACCACTTTGCTTCTGAGTTTATCTACAACAAATACAAAGATGAAAAAACGTGTGGCATTCTTGAAGAGAACGAAGAATTCGGCACAATGACTATCGCAGAACCTGTTGGTATCATCTGTGGTATCGTTCCAACAACGAACCCAACATCAACAGCAATCTTCAAATCGCTTATCTCTTTGAAGACTCGTAACGGTATCATCTTCTCACCACACCCACGTGCTAAGAACTCTACCAACGACGCAGCAAAACTTGTTCTTGATGCAGCAGTAGCAGCAGGCGCACCAAAAGACATCATTGGTTGGATTGACCAGCCTTCAGTTGAGCTTTCTAACGCGCTAATGAAGCACGACGGTATTGCACTTATCCTAGCAACTGGTGGTCCAGGCATGGTTAAAGCAGCATACTCATCAGGTAAACCAGCAATCGGTGTTGGTGCAGGTAACGTTCCTGTTGTTATTGATGAAACTGCAGACATCAAACGTGCTGTAGCTTCTGTTCTTATGTCTAAAACATTCGATAACGGCGTAGTTTGTGCTTCTGAGCAAGCAGTTATCGTTATGGACGAAGTTTATGACGAAGTGAAAGAGCGTTTTGCTACTCACAAAGCTCATGTACTAAGCAAAGCTGACGCGGATAAAGTACGCAAAGTACTACTAATCGACGGTAACCTAAACGCGAAGATCGTAGGTCAACCTGCAACAGCTATCGCTGAGATGGCGGGTGTTAAAGTGCCTGCAGATACTAAGATTCTTGTTGGTGAAGGCATCGGTGAAGTGTCTTACGATGATGAATTTGCTCACGAAAAACTGTCTCCAACTCTAGGTATGTTCCGTGCTTCTTCTTTCGAGAACGCAGTAGCACAAGCTGTGACTATGGTTGAAATTGGCGGTATCGGCCACACATCTGGTCTATACACTAACCAAGACACTAACGCAGATCGTATCCGTTACTTCGGTGACAAAATGAAGACGGCTCGTATTCTTGTAAACATCCCAACTACTCATGGTGGTATCGGTGACCTTTACAACTTTAACGTTGCACCTTCTCTAACTCTTGGTTGTGGCTCATGGGGTGGTAACTCTATCTCTGAGAACGTAGGTCCTAAGCACCTTATCAACAAGAAAACTGTAGCGAAGCGAGCTGAAAATATGTTGTGGCACAAACTACCTAAGTCAATCTACTTCCGTCGTGGTAGCCTTCCAATCGCAATGAGCGACTTAGAAGGTAAGAAGCGTGCATTCCTAGTAACAGACCGTTTCCTATTCAACAACGGCTACGCAGATGAAATCGTTAAGCTACTTAAAGCTCAAGGTATCGAAGTTCAAACATTCTTCGATGTAGAAGCAGATCCAACATTGTCTGTTGTTGAGAAAGGCGCTGAAGCAATGAAGAGCTTCCAGCCTGACGTTATCCTAGCACTAGGTGGCGGTTCTCCAATGGATGCTGCGAAGATCATGTGGGTAATGTACGAGCACCCAGAAACTCACTTCGAAGAACTCGCAATGCGCTTTATGGACATCCGTAAACGTATCTACAAGTTCCCTAAAATGGGTGAGAAAGCTGAACTAGTATGTATTACTACTACTTCAGGTACAGGTTCTGAAGTTACTCCTTTTGCTGTTGTAACTGACGACAAAACAGGTGCTAAGTACCCACTAGCGGATTACGAGCTAACGCCAAATATGGCTATCGTTGATGCAAACCTAGTAATGAACATGCCTAAGTCTCTAACAGCATTTGGTGGTTACGATGCAGTAACTCACGCTCTAGAAGCTTATGTTTCAGTTCTAGCGAACGAATACTCAGATGGTCAAGCTCTACAAGCACTTAAGATGCTTAAAGAATACCTACCATCAAGCTATGCAAATGGTGCCGCTGACCCAATCGCTCGTGAGAAAGTACACAATGCCGCGACAATCGCTGGTATCGCGTTTGCGAATGCTTTCCTAGGTGTATGTCACTCAATGGCGCACAAACTGGGTGCTGAGTTCCACGTACCACACGGTTTAGCTAACGCATTGTTGATTTCTAACACGGTACGTTACAACGCGAACGATAACCCAACGAAGCAAACAGCATTCTCTCAGTACGCAAGCCCACAAGCTCGTCGTCGCTATGCAGAAGTTGCTGACCACCTTCGTCTAAGCCAACCAGGTGACCGTACTGCTCAGAAGATTGAGCGTCTACTAGCATGGTTAGAAGAGCTGAAAATTGCACTAGATATCCCGCTATCAATTCAAGCTGCTGGTGTTCCAGAAGCTGACTTCCTAGCGAAACTAGACCAGTTGTCAGTTGAAGCATTTGATGACCAATGTACTGGTGCTAACCCACGTTACCCACTAATCAGTGAGTTGAAAGAAGTACTAACGGCTTCTTACTACGGTAAAGCGTTTGTTGAAGGTGAAACGTTTGAAGGCACGACTGTTATTAAGAAAACAGACGAGCAACAAGCGGCTAAGCCAGCAGCAAAAGCAAAAAAAGAAAAAGCTAACGCTTAATTGAGAACGTAGTTTTCGCTAGCACGAATACTATTTCGGGAAAAGATCAAAGCCCCTCTTCAAAAGAAGAGGGGCTTTTTTTATCGCTTGAAAAGCGTGGTTTGAGAATAGGGTGCTGCTTCAATTAAACCGTCTTAGTAGGCAGCCAGCGCAAGTGTAAAGAACCATATAACTACGCCTCCGTGCTAACAACTCGACCGCTAAAGTAGTCATTGGTGATGATGTATTCGGTCGTACGCGTCAACTCGTCTTGTATTTCAGACCAGTTCCCAGAAAGGTTAAAGTTGTGGCTTTTCACCGGTATAACGCCGCCAACACGAACATTATGAGGCTCAAGTTCTTTTGCCCAACTCTTAGTAAAACCTGTGACCATTGAGGTCGTATTCTCTAGATCACTGTGGTGTTGGTCTGGCTCTTGAGCAACAACGTTAACGATGACACCAGACTGGCCGCTAGACATTCGTTCGGCCGCCACTTGCCCAAACATGAAAAGGCTCGATGCCAATAGTGAAAATTGCGTAATAAACGCCTCGCCGGATACTGAATTCGTTAATGACTGCTGAGGTAAGGAGAGCCAATGATTAACGAGAACATCAGGCGTTCGACCTGAGCGGCTTTCCACGGTATCAAACAACGTTTCTATGGACGAGATGGAAATGTCACTCACTAGAATTTTATCAACTCGCTGAGTTAAATTTTGGCAGCGCTGGTAGGTATTCTGTAATCGAGAGTCACTTGTATCACAAAGAAAGACGTGTGCCCCTAAACGAGAAAAGTGAATAGCAAGCATCGCACCTAGGGTAGTTCCAGCAGATGTGATGAGTACTATTGAGTTATCAATAACCATAAAGACTCCGAATAAGGGGGGTCGGTTGCACCTAAAAAGGTAACGTCAGCAAGTTATTAACTTGGTATATAAAAATTAGATGAGATGTGAATGGTGTCAAAGTTTTGCATATGAGTAGGGTTGGGAGCGACTAATTATGCAACTCATCACAATCCGCATGAGAGCGAATGTCGATGTTGCATTCATTGCCACCTTTGTTAAGTGGTTATAATCGAATTGAAATTTGGTCTTTTCTGTAAGCCGTGGAGAGCTGATTATACAAAATATCGATCGTCGGATTTGTTTTTGTCTTGCTCAGTTGTCGGCGAGTGTGACCAGATAGATTTTGATAGACCTCTTCGGCTAAGCCTTGAGTGTCGACAGGTTGAAAACTCAATGGTTCCGGAGAACGATAATGATGTAATTTTGCGCTTGCTAGGCCGCCTTGATGGAATTGGTTTGCTATGGCTGCCGAGTTACTATAATCGTCGAGATCCCCTTTGAGCTTCTGGGCTGTGGGAACATCAAATCTCTTTTTTAATGCTTTTTCATCAGTAATAGAGGTGTCAAACTCTTCTACTACGCTAGTTTCTCGAGAGTCATGGCTTAGCATAGACAATAACAATGAAAAATCCGCGCGTCTACCTTGGACAACGGCACGGCTAAGTGATGTGCCACATTGTAATTCGTTGATTAAATTTGCTTTGTCTACTGTATGAATTTGCATAGTACCCTCGATGTTCACTCTCTTTATCGGCAAGTGTGAGGGGCACTTTAGGGTTTCTTTTCAACTGAAATAAAAAAAACTGCACAAGGCAGGTTTTATAAAATCAGTTGAAACTCTAGTTTATTGAGCTAGATTTTTTTCAACGAAAGACCAGTTTACAAGCGCCCAGAAGCCATTCATGTAATCAGGACGAACGTTGCGGTAATCGATATAGTAAGCGTGTTCCCAAAGGTCAACGGTTAGCAGCGGCGTTACGCCTTCTTCAGTCAGCGGAGTGGCTGCGTTTGAAGTGTTGACGATGTCGAGTGTGCCATCTGCTTTTTTCACTAACCAAGTCCAAGAAGAACCAAAGTTGTTGATTGCAGAATCCGTGAACTTAGCTTTGAATTCTTCAAAAGAACCAAATGCTGCGTTGATTGCTTCAGCAACGGCGCCTGTTGGTTCACCACCCGCGTTTGGCGCTAGGCAGTGCCAGTAGAACGTGTGGTTCCAGATTTGTGCTGCATTATTGAAAATGCCACCAGTTGAAGTCTTCACGACTTCTTCTAATGTTTTGCCTTCAAACTCAGTACCAGGAACAAGGCCGTTAAGCTTAACAACGTATGTGTTGTGGTGCTTACCGTAATGATATTCCAGAGTCTCTTCTGAGATATGTGGTTGTAGAGCGTCTTTCGCGTACGGAAGTGCTGGTAGTTCGAATGCCATTGCTCGCTTCTCCATTGAGTGGTTTAGGGGTATTAACCCTTTGATTGCTTCCAATTTATTATATATATGAGTCAATGTATTGACTGACTGGTTTCTATTTTAGCAAGTTTTTACTTTATTAAAAGAGATATCTCTCTTTTCTTACCGTCAAAAGCCTACTATTTAGGTTGTTTTAGTCGATAATATGGCGTCTGTTGTCACCAAATGCACACTAAAACGAGTTAATTATATAACCTTATAATTATTGTGCTTTTTATTCTGTGTCGATTCGCTAGAATGTGAACACATCCGCAGTACTAGTATTTCGAGGAAGCAATGGAAACTATCGATAAAATCAAACAGCAAATTGAAGAAAATACGATCCTTCTTTATATGAAAGGCTCACCAAAGCTGCCTAGCTGTGGTTTTTCTTCACAGGCATCACAAGCGCTAATGGGCTGTGGTGAGAAGTTTGCCTATGTTGATATTCTGCAAAACCCAGACATTCGCGCAGAGCTGCCTAGCTATGCTCAATGGCCTACATTCCCACAATTATGGGTTGAAGGTGAGTTGGTTGGTGGTTGCGATATCATCATGGAAATGTTCCAGAAGGGTGAACTTCAACCATTAATTAAAGAAGCAGCAGCACGCAGTGCTGGTGATGCTGAATAGCAGGCAATGGTCTAATTGATGTTACTGCACTCGCTGAGATTAGCGTGACATCTTAGGCAACATTATAGAAAAAGGCTTGGTCAGTGACCAAGCCTTTTTGTTATTTTCTATTCTCGTACAAGCAATTCATCGGTGATGTTTATAGCACCATCGCTGCAATCCAACCAAAGATAATCAGTGGTAAATTGTAGTGAATGAACGTAGGTACTACGGTTTCCCAGATATGTTCGTGCTGGCCATCAGCATTCAATCCAGAGGTAGGACCGAGGGTCGAATCTGATGCCGGAGAGCCTGCGTCACCCAGCGCTGCGGCGGTACCAATAAGTGCAACCGTTGCCATTGGAGAAAACCCGAAGGCCAGCGAAAGTGGCACGTAGATTGTGGCAAGGATTGGGATGGTCGAGAATGATGAACCAATACCCATAGTCACAAGCAGGCCGACGACAAGCATCAATAGGGCTGCGAGAGGTTTATTATCGCCAATACTCGTCGATAGTGCTTCAACCAAAGACTCTACGCCGCCAGTTTGCTTCATCACCGCAGCAAAGCCAGCCGCCGCAATCATGATAAAGCCGATCATTGCCATCATGTGAACACCTTTAGTGAACACGTCGTGGGTTTCTTTCCAAGCAATAACGCCGCCGAAAGTGAACACCATAAAGCCAGCTAATGCACCAATAATCATCGAGCCAGAAGTCAACTGGACCGCTAATGCAGCGACGATACCGGCTAAAGCAACCACGATGTTTTTCTTGTTGATGTGTGCAGGTTCGTTGTCGACCTGCGTCATTTCAGTTTCTTTGTATTCACGCGGCTTGCGGTAACTAAAGAAGACCGCGATGGCCAGACCCGTCAACATCCCGATGGCGGGAAGAATCATCGCCATTGGTACCTGAGCGGCAGTAATCGTTTCTAGCCCATTGTCGTGGAGGTTTTTAAGCAAGATGTTGTTTAAGAAAATACCACCAAAACCGATAGGTAAAATCATGTATGGCGTGACCAGACCAAACGTTAGAACGCAAGCAACCAGTCGGCGGTCAAGCTTCATCTTGGCGAATACACCTAATAGAGGTGGGATCAAAATTGGAATAAAGGCGATGTGCACTGGAATCACGTTTTGAGAGGACACCGTCACCAAGATTAGCGCAACCAGTACCGCGTACTTTAGGCCAGTCGCTGATGCTGCGTTCTCTTTACCATGGATGCGTTTGATGACACTTTGCGCCAGCAAGTCAGTGACGCCTGATTTGGAAATCGCGACAGCAAACGTACCTAACATGGCATAACTCAATGCGATGGTTGCACCGCCACCTAGGCCGCCTTCAAAGGCGCTTACTGCGTCGGTGAGTGACATACCAGAAACGACACCACCAACAATGGCACTAAAGGTCAACGCAACGACTACGTTGACACGCATCAGTGCGAGTAGCAGCATGATGCAAACGGAAATAACGACAGGGTTCATAATAAGCTCTAAAATGTTGTGTTTGAATTATTGTTCATTGTTGTCAATAAGCGGCCAGCCTCCAAGAGCCTTCCATTTATTAACGATTCGGCAGAATAACTCTGCTGTTTTCTGAGTATCATACAGTGCCGAATGGGCTTCTTTGTTGTCAAATTCCATTCCTGCGGTTTTACATGCTTTTGCCAAAACGGTTTGACCAAACGCAAGGCCGCTCAATGTGGCGGTATCAAAAGTCGCAAAGGGATGAAAAGGGACACGTTTTAATTTTGAACGTTCATTCGCTGCACTGACAAAACTGTGATCGAAGTTAGCATTGTGAGCAACCATAATAGCTCGGCTACAGTCGTGCTGCTTCTGTTCTTTTCTTATGACTTTATAGATTTCTTTTAGCGCTTCTTGCTCCGGTACGGCGCCACGAAGCGGGCTAAAAGGGTCACGTACACCAATAAACTCAAGTGCTTCTTTTTCAAGGTTTGCGCCTTCGAATGGCTCGATGTGATAGTGCAAAACACTAGCAGGGACGAGATTTCCCTCATCATCCATTTTCAAAGTGATGGCACAGATTTCGAGTAGCGCATCGGTCTGGGCGTTAAATCCAGCCGTCTCTACATCGACAACAACAGGAAAATAGCCACGGAATCGCTTTTTTAAGGTGAGAGCTTCGTTTTCTACAGTCATTTCAGATCTATCAGTGGTGGCGAAGGCTGCATTATTGCAGATAATGGCCTTATAACAAACCTGCCACGGCATTTAATTTGGTCACTATTTGGTGCTATTTATCGAATCTATTGCTCATTTTCATTGGTAACGGTTGTTATGTGCATTCGGTGGAAGCTTATGTAGTGATATACCAACAGCAAGTGCAATGGGTGGTGAAAAGTTAACCTCTTCAATGCCTGGTGATGAATTTAAATAATTGGCTAGGATTTTGCAGTGTTGAGTAGAGATCTAATAATCTAGAATCGTCGCGGCAATGATATGCCGCTAAGACGCTAACGTTGAGTCTATTTATCACTATGAAATTGAATGTCACATCTACATTGCCGCTGGTACCTCGGTTTTTATCTGGGGCATTGTTATCTACGACTTTGCAACCTAGAACTCTCCGACCTAGAACATTGCGCCCTAGAAGAGGGTTATCTAGTGCGTTGCTATGTGGAGTCGTTTTTTCTAGTTTACTGATACCTCAAGCAGAAGCGGCAATTGAAAAACGTTATGTCGCGACACCAACACAATCTCAGTGGGAGATGGTCACTAACACTCCGTTAGAATGTCAGCTCGTTCACCCCATTCCTAACTTTGGTGATGCTCAATTTACCTCCAAAGCAGGTAAGAAGATGAACCTAGACTTTGAATTAAAGATGCGAAGAGCGATGGGTGAGACGCGCAATGTAAGTTTGGTTTCTATGCCACCGCCTTGGCGGCCAGGAGATAGCGCGGATCGCATTTCAAACCTGCAGTTTTTCAGACAGTTTGATGGGTACGTTGGTGGGCAAGCCGCATGGAGCTTATTGAGTGAGCTTGAAAAAGGCCGCTATCCCACGTTTAGCTATCAAGACTGGCAAAGTCGAGATGAACGGATAGAAGTCGCATTATCATCGGTATTATTTCAAGCCAAGTACAACGTGTTCAGCCAGTGTATCGCTAACCTGCTTCCTTACAGTTTCGAAGATATCTCGTTTACAATCCTTCACTACGATGCCAATAGCGAACAGTTAAATAAAACGTCGCAGCATCGCTTACAGCAAATCGCCGAATACGTTCGCTTCAACCAGAATATCGATTTAGTCTTGGTCTCTACTTATACTGATTCGACAGAGTCCAAGAGTGAAAGTCAGCAGCTATCTGATAAGCGAGCGTTGATATTGCAGGATTACTTTCAGTCTTTGGGATTACCCAAAGATCGAATTCAGGTGCAGGGATATGGCAAGCGTCGACCAATAGCCGATAACTCCTCACCGATTGGTAAAGCTAAAAACCAACGTGTTGTCATCTCGTTTGGGCGCACAAATGTCTAGCTTACCTAATTCTAACTTACCTAATGACGAATTGACAATGACGTGAGTGTTACGAAAAGAGCGTGCTAGGAAGCACGCTCTTTGATTAGAAGGGCATAATTTGAGGGGGGATTATTACCCCTCCAAACCAGCGCTTGCTTCCTTGTTTTGGATTAACTCAATCATGTAGCCGTCCGGGTCTTTGACGAATGCAATTTGAGTTGAGCCGCCCTTAACGGGACCTGGCTCACGAGTGACGTTGCCGCCAGCCGCTTTAATTGCATCACAAGTGGTGTAGATATCATCAACGCCAATGGCAATATGACCGTATGCTGAGCCTAGGTCATACTCAGTAACGCCCCAGTTGTAGGTTAGCTCAATCACCGAACCTTCTGATTCGTCGCCAAACCCTAGAAATGCTAGCGTGTACTTGTATTCAGTATTTTCATTTTTACGTAGCAGGTTCATTCCAATCACATCGCTATAGAAAGAAATGGATTTATCAAGATCCCCTACGCGTAACATGGTGTGTAAGATACGACCGTTTGACATGACATTGCTCCTTAATTGTCGGTAATAGCCAGAGCATTTTCGAATAACGCTTCGGCTATATGTCTACTTTTTCTTTGAATTCACATAAATCTTCGATGATGCAGCTTCCACAACGTGGTTTGCGTGCAACGCAGGTATAGCGTCCATGAAGAATGAGCCAGTGGTGCACATCGAGCTTAAATTCACTGGGTATAACCTTGAGGAGTTTCGCCTCAACATCGTCAACCGTTTTTCCCATCGCCAGTTTAGTGCGATTAGAGACTCTGTAAATATGTGTATCGACGGCAATGGTTGGCCAACCAAAGGCGGTATTCAAGACGACGTTGGCGGTTTTTCGACCCACACCAGGTAACGCTTCTAGCGCTTCTCTATTTTCAGGGACCACGCTTGCGTGCTGCTCAACCAAAATACGGCATGTCTTAATCACGTTCTCAGCTTTTGAATTAAATAAGCCAATCGTTTTGATATAGTCTTTTACCCCGTCTACACCTAGAGCAAGAATGCCCTCTGGTGTATTAGCAACAGGGTAAAGTTTGTCTGTGGCTTTGTTGACGCTCACATCGGTCGCTTGTGCAGATAAAAGAACGGCGATCAGTAACTCGAATGGACTGCTCCAATTAAGTTCGGTCTCCGGCTTTGGATTGTTCTCGCGGAGTCGTTCTAGAATTTGTCTTCTTTTTATATTATTCATTGCTGACTAACTTTTTCTTCCAGTGAATAAATGCTCAGTATTCGTGTCCGAACGGTGCCAGACATCGGTGAAGCATGATTAGTTTGTCACTCTTGCTCTTTCTATTGCAGGCTTGTCTTGTTTAGGCTGACGCATTTCAATTTTTCTATCAATGACATTCTTAAGCGCAATAAGAAAACCTACGCCGATAAACGCGCCAGGGGGTAATAACGCGAGCAAGAACTGGCTGTCGAATTGAAAGACTTGAATTCGTAACGCTGACGCCCAGTCTCCAAGTAACAAGTCTGCGCCGTCAAAGAGCGTACCGTTACCGATGATTTCGCGCATTGCGCCTAGCAAAACTAAAACAGCCGTCATACCTAATCCCATCCATAAGCCATCAAGTGCGGCAGGCAAGACTTCATTCTTGGAGGCAAACGCTTCTGCACGTCCAATAATGATGCAATTCGTCACTATTAATGGAATGAAGATGCCTAGCGATAGGTAGAGTCCGTAGGCGTAAGCATTCATTAATAATTGAACACAGGTCACCAACGCCGCAATGATCATGACAAAAACGGGTATTCGAACTTCTTTTGGGACGTAGTCGCGAATGAGTGACACCGTGACATTAGAGCCAACTAAAACAGCAAGTGTCGCTAACCCCAATCCTAGGGCATTCGTCACCGTTGAAGAGACCGCGAGCAATGGACATAAACCCAATAATTGCACCAGAGCAGGGTTGTTGTCCCACAAGCCATTTTTTGCGAGTTGTCTAGATGTACTCATGATTTACCTCCACAGTTTAACGGCTGCTTGAGAATAATGTCGCGGTTAGCATTAACATAGTTAACCGTATTTTTAACGGCCTTTACGACTGCTCGAGGGGTGATGGTCGCGCCAGTAAAGGAATCGAACTGGCCGCCATCTTTGCGCACGGCCCACTCAGAGTTATTGTCAGGGGTCACTTGCTTACCAGTGAAACTTAACATCCAATCTGTGATCCTAAGATCGATCTTATCACCGAGCCCTGGCGTTTCTTGATGAGACAACACACGAGAGCCCAATATAACACCATTAATATCGATGCCGACAATAATACGGATAGCGCCATTGTAACCATCAGGTGCGATGCTTTCTATTGCCATCGCCGTGGGCGCACCAGATTGAGTCGCAATATAGAGTGGCTGTGCAGAATCGCTACCCAGCAAAGGATCGGTGACAAGCGTACATGACGCATACAATTCATTATCATGGAGAGAATGGGGGATAACCTCATTCAAAGTGGCCTGCAGCTGGGCTCGCTCTTGCTGTAGGATTTGATCTTTTGTCAGATACTGCGTCAACGCCACAATCCCAGTAGAAGCGCAGGCAAAAATAGCCAATGTTAGTCCGTTTTTACGAATCGCGTTTAACATAGTCATTAATGTCCGTAAGTTCTAGGTTTCGTGTAGTAGTCGATTAACGGCACACACATATTGGCAAGTAATACTGCAAAGGCGACACCGTCTGGGAATCCGCCCCATGTCCGAATAACAAACACCATGACACCAATGAAAGCACCATATAGAAGGCGACCTTTTATCGTTGTTGAAGCCGACACTGGGTCAGTGGCAATAAAAAAGGCCCCTAACATGGTTGCACCAGACAATAGGTGTAGCAACGGAGAGGCAGATTCACCTGGATAAATGAGGGCAAACAAACCACTGATAACAATAAGTGAACCGATAAAAGCAGCTGGAATGTGCCATTGAATAACCCGCAATTTAAGGAGCAATAACCCACCTGCCAAGTAAGCCAAATTCACCCACTCCCAGCCAATACCCGCTAAACCAGAAAAGATAGGTTGTTGGAATATTTCAGTCGAGGTATATCCGTTTTTGAAGCCAGTCTTTAACGCATCCAGTGGTGTTGCCATCGTGATGCCATCGATACCGGTGCGGATTTGCTGTAAGGAATAACCATCAACGTCAAAGCCAGTAAAAATCAGTGAAAACGTATCCTGAAAGGTAATTGACTCGCCGCTTAGTGAATGCGGAGTGATCCAACTTGTCATTTCTACCGGAAATGAAATCAACAACACAACGTAAGCGACCATGGCGGGGTTAAATGGGTTTTGTCCTAAGCCACCGTACAGGTGTTTGGCAATAATAATCGCAAAAATCAAACCAATAACCACGATCCACCAAGGTGACATTGGCGGGATAGCCACCGCTAGTAGCCATGCAGTGACGAGTGCACTGTAGTCGCTAAGTGCTCTTTTAGGAGAACGCTTGCGGAGCAACATGATCAGTGCTTCGAGTGTTAAACCAATAATAACGGCCAAACCAAGTTGAATCAGGGTACCCCAGCCGAAAAAGTAGCTTTGCGCTATTAATCCCGGCAGCGCACACAAGGCAACGCCCTTCATCAGATCTGGGGTACGTTTACGACTATGAGCATGTGGAGAGCTAGCAATAAAGAACGACACTAGTTGTTCTCCTTATCTTGTTGTTCATTTTTTAACTTGCGTGCTTTGGCGCGTGCCACCGCGGCGGCAACAGCGGCTTTTTTCGGGTCGACATCGGCCGCGGTATCAGCGTTGGCTGGCTCAGGCAATTCTGGTTCAGATTCGCTTGCCGCTTGCTGAGCTTTACGTGCCTTGGCGCGAGCAATTGCGGCGGCAACGGCGGCTTTTTTCGGGTCGACATCGGCCGCGGTATCAGCGTTGGCTAGCTCAGGTACTTCTGGTTCAGGTTCGCTTGCCGCTTGCTGAGCTTTACGTGCCTTGGCGCGAGCAATTGCGGCAGCAACGGCGGCTTTTTTCGGGTCGACATCGGCAGCGGTATCAGCGTTGGCTGGCTCCTGTCCCTTCTACCCATCTGC
>NZ_JBHFOL010000012.1:0-151946 GCF_053544015.1 Vibrio sp. E150_011 | reverse complement strand
GTTAAGTCGCCATTGGTGCCAGCAATAGAATCTGGAGTGAACGTGTTGTCTGGATTATCGACATCGGTGCTGGTTAGCGTGCCTGATGTCGAGATGGCCGTATCGGTTTCATCCACCGCAACGGTTGCCGAGCTGACGGTCGCCGCATCATTGGTGCCATTGATCGTCACTTTGATGGTCGATGGGGTGCCATCAATCGACGTGACGGTGAAGGTTTCTTCAACCTTATCGCCGGTATTCAACTGATTAAATGCGCTGTTAGCAGTAAACGTCCAGTGGCCATTGGCATCGATGGTTAGGTTACCGTTGTTACCCGTAAGGGAATCTGGCGTGAATGTATTGTCCGGGTTGTCGATATCTGTACTGGTTAACGTGCCTGACGTTGAGATGGCCGTATCGGTTTCATCCACAGAAACGGTTGCCGTGCTGATCGTCGCTGCATCGTTAGTGCCATTGATCGTCACTTTGATGGTTGATGGGGTACCATCAACAGAAGACACAGTGAAAGTCTCTTCAACTTTATCGCCGACGTTTAACTGATTAAAGGCGCTGTTGGCGGTGAACGTCCAATGTCCATTAGCATCAATGGTTAGGTTACCGTTTGTACCTGTGATGGCATCTGGCGTGAACGTGTTATCTGGATTATCGATATCAGTACTGGTTAACGTGCCTGACGTCGAGATGGCCGTATCGGTCTCATCCACCGCAACGGTTGCCGTGCTGACGGTCGCCGCATCATTGGTGCCATTGATCGTCACTTTGATGGTTGAAGGGGTGCCATCGACGGAAGTGACGGTGAAGGTTTCTTCGACCTTATCGCCAACGTTTAACTGATTAAATGCGCCGTTGGCGGTGAACGTCCAGTGGCCATTGGCATCGATGGTTAGGTTACCGTTTGTGCCCGTGATGGCATCTGGCGTGAAGGTGTTATCTGGGTTATCGACGTCGTTACTGGTTAGGGTACCCGAAGTGGTTATCGCTTTGTCAGTCTCATCCACACTTACAGTTGCTGTATTGACCGTGGCTTTATCATTGGTGCCATTGATCGTCACTTTGATGGTTGATGGGGTGCCATCAACGGAAGCGACGGTGAAGGTTTCTTCAACTTTATCGCCGACGTTTAACTGATTAAAGGCACTGTTGGCGGTGAACGTCCAGTGGCCATTGGCATCGATGGTTAGGTTACCGTTTGTGCCCGTGATGGCATCGGGAGTAAACGTGTTATCTGGATTATCAATATCGGTGCTGGTTAACGTGCCTGAAGTGGAAATGGCCGTATCGGTTTCGTCCACAGCAACGGTTGCCGAGCTGACGGTCGCTGCATCATTAGTGCCGTTGATCGTCACTTTGATGGTTGATGGGGTGCCATCAACGGACGAGACGGTGAAGGTTTCTTCAACCTTATCGCCGACATTTAACTGATTAAAGGCATTGTTGGCGGTGAACGTCCAATGGCCATTAGCATCGATGGTCAAGTCACCGTTGTTGCCTGTTATGGTGTCTGGAGTAAACGTGTTATCCGGATTATCAATATCGGTGCTGGTTAATGTGCCTGACGTCGAGATGGCCGTATCGGTTTCATCCACAGCAACGGTTGCCGTGCTGACCGTCGCCTCGTGATTGAATGGAGTCGGTGGTGACATTTTTGTGTGTGTATCAGTATCGTGATGCTCTGGCACCGCAACGCTTGAGTTATTGGTTGCTGCGGGAATCATGTTCATTTTAGCATGAGAGTGATCGGTCAAGTGATGCGAAGAATGAGTTACGGTTGAGGTAGGTTTTACTGCTGCTTCGTTATCCACTGTTAGTGTGGTGCTATTTGAATGCTCAGGTTTAGCGAAGGCGGTATTGTCGGTCGTATTATCATCGGATATGTGGTTGGCTTTTTCTACATCGAGATTTCCAGGTGCCAATTTATCGAGAGGGGTCTCATCACTGTTCACATTCACTTCATCGTCATGAGTGCGTGCAAATGAGGGTAAAATCAGCATTAAACTTTGTAAGTTTAATGCATTGACGTTGACGTTGAACCTCGAAAATAATCTTAATTTATTTTTCTTATTTGTACTTCGTTGTTGTACCGATGATGAGGCATGTTTCTTATTATTCTTTACACTTGAACTTACCGCGTTCTTGCCTTTATTTTTCATGCTTATTTAACCCATAAATAACGTGAAGCCACTATTTTAAGTTAAGTACAACACTAGATATTGCGCTAGCCAATTTAATGATGTTTAACGGGAAAAGACTGAAAATCAATAGGTGAGCTAATTAAGTCGCTAGACGCCACGAATTCTATCTAAATACTTAAGAAATATTGCCTAAAATGGGCCACATTAAATGATGGTAGCGGCTACGGGCCTGAGTGTTAAATTAATTTATTTAAGGTCGACTGCTTAGCCTTGATTTATGCCTGACGTCGGATAAGGGTGAGAAGAGCAACGCTACATGTACACCAATCAAGGTCATATGCAAATTAAGAAATGATTACATTCGTAAAACAGTATTACATACTCAAAAATAGCTTCTAATAAGAGAGAAGAGGAGAGGGCAGAGAACAATAGACATTTTCCAGCATCATTTTGAAGTTAACTCAAGCGCCTCTGGGCTCATGCTATCAAAGTGACAATGACGCCTTATCCTGATTATAGAAAATTACGTTACCATTTTACCTCTGAATTTTTTTACGATTCATTATTGGTTCAAAGCTGTGTCATACACAGAACCTATCGTTGCTCTGTGCGCCTAGTTCTATATGTATTCCCAAAGAATTATCAGGTGTTCTGTGTAGGGTATAAAAGTAATGTGAGTCCCCAGAAACGGTGAAACCCCGATGTTGGTAGCATCGGGGTTTCGAATTTCTTTAGATTACTTAGTTGGTAAGACTGAGAATCTTTTTATGCAAAAGGTTGGATTTATCCAACTAATTCCTTGGTAGGAAATTAGATACGGATGAAGTCCATGTGCTCAACCTTTGGCTTGTACGCGTGACGTTGAACGTCTTGCGGCTTAACCTTAACTTCTGCGCCGTCAATCAATAGAGTGATTGCTTCGTAGAACTCAGGCTTGTCCATTTGGTTGATCACTTCATCGTGCGTAAGCGCGATAGAGATCGGTGCTGCTTCACCACCGTAGATGATTGCTGGGAATTTGCCAGCGTGACGTAGGCGGCGGCTCGCACCCTTACCTAGTTCAGTACGTACTACTGCTTCGAATTTCATAGTATTTACTCTCAATTAGTAAAATTAATAAATGCCGTTCTAATCTTAGCGACCTAGTTAGAACATATATCGTTAAAAAAGCATCAAAGATACTCTCAAAACGAGCGCGGATACTAACATTCAATAGCAGTCTGAGCAATAGATTCGGAGTGATATCTATAGATTTTTTAATCCTTTACTGCTCTTAACGTCAGCGTTGCTTTTAAACCACCCAATTTGCTTAAAGAAAGAACAAGATCGCCACGATAACCATGAGCCATTTCACTGACGATGTTTAGCCCTAGACCTGTTCCTGGTGTGGTTTCGTCTAGGCGTACACCGCGTTTTATCACATCTTGGCATTGTGCCTCTGGGATGCCGACACCGTCATCTTCAATGATGATTTGAATGGCGTCGTTATCTAGTGCGATAGAGTGAACGCGTATAAGGCTTTCTCCCCACTTGTATGCGTTTTCTATTAAGTTACCCAGCATTTCGTCGAGGTCAGTCTTTTCAACCGCGACGAACAAGTCAGGGTCCAATTCGTTAATAAGCGCAATTTCTCGCTGTGCGTAAACCTTATCAAACGCCAAAGACATCGCGTCTACGCGTTCACTTGGGTTTGCTTTCACGGAGAGGATGTTCATCGCTCCAGCCATGCGTGCTCGGCCTAAGTGGTAATCAATCTGCGATTGAATTTGAAGTAGGGCCGGCGCTAGTTTATGTCTATCGGCTTCGTTTAGGTTCGCTTGCTCGTTTTTCAAGATGGACAACGGGGTTTTCAGTGCGTGAGATAAATTACCCGCGTGGTTTCTTGCTCTGGCGAGTAACTCTTGATAATGGAAAATCAATGCGTTGAGGTCATTCACTAATGGTGCGATCTCTTTTGGATATTGCTCGTCTAAGGATTGACGCTCACCGTTTCGCAACATTTGTAGCTCTTTTTGCATCTTGTTAAGTGGGCGGAGTGACCAGCTAACTTGCGCGACAACGAGGCTGAGAAGGCCTAGCATCATAATGCCGAGTATCACCCATACTTGGTTTGTTAAGGTGTGCAGTGCTTTGTCTATAGGATCTTCATCTTGCGCGACAATGATAGTGACGCCGTCACTTATGTCTGGAAGAAACACCGTTCTTTTTATCGCGACAAGGCGCTCATCACGCGCGCCAAAATAAGAAGACGCGTGTGCGCGCTCTTTTTGCGATATATCTTTGTCCCAAAGTGAGCGAGACCGTAGCGTATCGGCAGGGGTTTTGATGTGCCAATACAATCCACTATAAGGTTGGTTAAATCTAGGGTCAGAAAGGCGTGACGACAAAACTAGGCGACCTTGCTTATCTGTTTCTAAGTTGGCCGCAATTTCATCCATTGAGCGTCCCAATTGTGTTTCTAGATCTTGAACCAGATACTCACGAACCAGGCCTGGGATGATGACACCCGCTGCGATGGTTATTACCGACAACCACAACGACGCAGCAAGAAGTAATCGGGTTTTAAGGCTGAGTTTTTTAAACCCAGCCTTTAGTGATGAAGCTCGAGAAGGAGCCATGTCTTGTTTAGGCATTGAGCTGGTATCCAAGACCTCGTACTGTTTTAATAATTTTCGGTGATATCTTTTTGCGGATGCGTCCAATAAACACTTCAACCGTATTTGAATCACGGTCAAAATCTTGTTTATAAATATGCTCGACTAGCTCAGTGCGAGAAATGACTTTATCCGCGTTATGAACAAAATACGCAACGACTTTGTATTCAAGCGCCGTAAGGCTTACGGCCTGACCTTGCCACATGACTTTCGACGATCGCGTATCCAAGCTTAGATCGCCCATCTGTACGATGGGAGAGGCGTTTCCTGATGCTCGGCGCAGTTGAGCTCGAATGCGTGCGATAAGTTCGATCATCTCAAATGGTTTGGTTAAGTAATCATCTGCACCAGCGTTCAAGCCTTCCACTCGTTGGCTTAGGGTGTCGCGTGCGCTTAATATCACGACCGGGGTATTGATATTTTCGTCACGAATGCCCTTAAGAACGGTTAACCCATCGATTTTGGGTAGTCCCAAGTCTAGGACAATAACGTCCCACTCTTCGGATGTTGCACGATACAGCGCATCAATGCCATCTTGTGCGAGTTCAGGCACCCATTCGGCACTCTCGAGCGTTGCTAAAATTTGTTCACCCAATTTAGGGTCATCTTCCACTACAAGAATTTTCATTATTATAATCTCTTCGGTATCTCGTCATAAACTTATGATGACTTATCGTCATGTTGAACGGCCGATATATGGTTTGACGCGCTTATTTTTTTATCACTCTTTGAAGATTATGGCCTTTTATTTCCATTAGCTCCAATGTGGTAGCGTTGTACTCAACCTGAATAACATCTTGTTCGTGCATAAGTTTTAATTCGTAGGTCCACTCATTATCGTCTTCTTCGAGCTCGACTTTGATCACTCGCCCGTTCAGGTCATTCTCGACGGTGGCGAATAATTCTGAAAATGGCCGGATTAAGCCATCTTGTACCGCTTCGTACACCTCATCTTGGTCTTCATCAAATTCAATTCGAGCGTCACCAAGAGGGACATCTTGAACGAGCTCATGGCCATTAGGTGAGTCAGAGAAAAACTCGGCATGAACGGTTGCCGGCAGTATCAATATAAAAGATAGCGCGATTAAGGGCAGTTGGGAGTTCAAAAATGATCCTTTTGGTTTAATGGTCATGTTAAGCACCTATCAGAAGAGTTAATGGTTACTGTAATGCAAAGTATAATGTTTTCAATATGAATAGAAGCTGAATGCTATGACTTCAACTCGTCATCAAAGATTTTATCGCGAAGTTTCCAAAAACGACCACTTTTTCGTGCGATGACAAAAGCGGGCAAACGGAATCTATGTTGATTGTTGACAACCTTAGTCGGTGAGGTTGCATCAAATTCTCGGTGCTTATCAGCAAGGTGTGGTCGCACAAACCTGGCAAGAAACCCTTCTTTTTGTTTTTTTGTCGTGAGTGACCAAAACTCACTGACTTGCGCCTCATTCTCACCAATGTAATTCACACGAAGACTACTTTTACCCTTGTTGTCTTTGTGTACAGATAGTGACATATCGACACACTCAAACACGAGCGCGTCTTTTAAATTTAACGCTTCTTTTAGTTTTTTGTCGGGATCAACCAAGGTTGCATCGCATTCATGACAAATTCTCGCTGCGATATCATTATCGGCGCCACATTCGTTACAGTATTTAGCCCTAAATCGATAGTTACAGTGTTCACGCTCTTTGGTGTCTTCATCGGTAAAATATCCTTGGCACTTACGCCCAAAATGCTCGAGCAGGAAACCATTACTATCGAGCTTGCCCCAAAAGTTATTATTAAATCCACACGCAGGGCAAGGGATGGTAATGATCTCGGAATCCGAATCGGGTTTAGGATTGCCTATCTCGGGTTGATATAAATCGTATGTATTCCCTGCATAATCGAGCACAAGGCATTCCGTTTTTCCTTCCGAAAGGCGAAGGCCCCGTCCAACAATTTGTTGATATAACCCAACGGATTCTGTTGGACGAAGAATGGCAATGAGGTCAACATGCGGTGCGTCAAAGCCTGTTGTTAATACGGAGACATTAACCAAATATTTAATTCGTTTTTCTTTGAAGTCATTGATGATGGAATCGCGATCAGGTGTCGGTGTATCACCGATGACGATTTGGCTACTATCGGCAGGTAATAATGCGAGTATCTCCTGAGCATGGCGAACGGTTGCTGCAAATATCATGATGCCTTGTTTATCCGCACTGTACCGAATGATTTGCTCGATGATTTGTGGTGTTGCTCGCTTTGACTGTTCAATGACGAGGTCTAACTCTGATTCTTTGTACTTTCCCATACTCGAAGGTTTAAGCTGCGAAAAGTCATAGCTGAGAACCGGTGCATCGATAAGTTTTGCCGGTGTTAAAAATCCTTCATCCAGTAAATATTGAATCGGCAACTCGAAGATGCAGTCTTTAAAAAAACGGGGTTCGTCGCTGCGAACCAGGCCTTTTGTGTGATATTGGTAAATCCAACCAACACCGAGTCGATAGGGGGTTGCTGTTAGCCCGAGTATCTTAATGCCGGGGTTGACTTCGCTTAAGTGAGAAATGACTTTTTGGTAGCTTGAAGTTTTGACTTCAGGCACCCGGTGGCATTCATCAATGACGAGCAGGGAAAATTGGTTCGCAAAGTGGTGTAGGTTTCGTACTACGGATTGAACAGAGGCAAAAACTACTTGTTCAGAGGTTTCCTTCCTTCCCAGTCCGGCCGAAAATATAGAACCACTGAGTCCGTAGCCTTCATATTTCGCGTGGTTCTGTTCGACAAGTTCTTTGACATGAGCAAGAACGAGGACACGACCTCTGGCCAAGCGAGCAAGTTCAGCGATTACCAGGCTTTTGCCCGCTCCAGTAGGCAATACGATGACTGCTGGCGTGTCATTTTTGCGAAAATAGTGGATAACCGCTTTAACGGAATCGGCTTGATACGGACGAAGTGTGTACATATGAGTGAGTTTGACTCTACATCTGGCAGAAAAGCCCATATAATAGCGGACTTAATCAGATTGAGGTATTCATGCGTTTAGATAAATTTTTGTGTGATTCGCTAGGTGTCACCCGTAGAGAAGCAACCATCCTTTTAAGAAAGGGTGAAGTGACCGTTAACGACGAGATAAAAAAAAGCGGTTCCGTTAAGGTAAGCGAGCAATGTCGTGTCGAATGGCAAGAGCGTGAAATTACGGTGAAAGGTCCTCGTTATATCATGTTGTATAAGCCTGAAGGCTTTGTCTGCTCGCATGAAGACGGTTCGAATCAAACGGCGTTTGAGTTACTTGATGAAATCAAAATGGATTCACTTCATTTTGCTGGCCGTTTAGATGTTGATACGACAGGCTTGGTATTGATTACTGATGACGGTCAATGGTCGCACCGTATTACTTCCCCTAAGCATAAGTGCCAAAAAACATATCGTGTATGGTTGGTTGAGCCAGTTGAAGACGATTATGTTGAGAAGTTTAAGCAAGGTATTGAGCTGCGAAGTGAAAAAGCGCCGACACTGCCTGCTCACCTAGAAGTGAGAGCCGAAAAAGAAGTGTTGTTAACTATCCATGAAGGGAAGTATCACCAAGTTAAGCGCATGTTTGCGGCATTAGGCAACAAAGTCGAAGCATTACATCGTGAACGAATCGGTGAAATTGAACTAGATGAAGAATTGGAACTTGGTGAATATCGTTATTTAACCCAAGAAGAAATTGACTCGATCTGGAAAAAGTAATACAAAAGAGAGTGTTATCACTGTGGTGAATCCTTCTTGCCTGTCATCATAGTGTCTGGAATAAGTGTTATGCCTTTCAAATACCATGGCACTTATTTTATTGTTGTGATTTAAAGAGCCGCACTATCACCCCATTGTGAACGACCGTTGTCTAAAGAAATACGATAGAGTTTACAAAGAACGCAGTACGAATATTTCTAGAGACTTATGTGGCGACAAAGTTATAAGCATACCGTTACTCGTGCTTTCTTACTGCAATGAAACGAGCTCTGTGAGAATAAAAGCAGCTTTTTAGTAACAAAGGCAATGGTCGGCAATGACCTCAATTTGGAATGATTGAGTCTTTTTAGCTTATTTGAATGCATGGAATGCCTGATAATAGCGCAATCAATTAGGAGCGATATGAGTTCTAAACCACTATCGCAGCCCGACATACCCCAGCTAGGCCTTCTTTTATTCCTAGTTCTTGGCGCAATTGGTGCTCTTACACCACTCGCGATCGACATGTACTTGCCTGCAATGCCAACGATTGCACAAGACCTTGGGGTAAATGCTGGTGCTGTTCAAATAACACTTACGGTGTACACAGCGGGCTTCGCGCTCGGTCAATTATTACATGGTCCTTTAGCCGATAGTTATGGCCGCAGACCAATCTTACTCTTTGGAGTGTTCTTTTTTGGTATCGCTTCAGCGGTAAGTGCTACGACGACGAGTATAGAATCCTTGACGTTAGTACGAACCGCGCAAGGTTTTGCTGGCGCAGCGGCGGCGGTGATTATTCAAGCAATTGTACGCGATATGTTCGACAAAGAAGACTTTGCTCGAACCATGTCGTTTGTAACATTAGTGATTACGCTTGCCCCGTTAGTCGCGCCAATGATCGGCGGACACCTTGCTATTTGGTTCGGCTGGCGCTCAATTTTCTGGGTGTTAACCGCATTTTCTGTTGTCGTTATTGCTGCGGTATTGTGGAAAATACCAGAGACACTAGCACCAGAAAATCGACAACCATTGCGATTTCGAACCACGATAAAAAACTATGCACGTTTGTGTAAAAACCCAGTTGCGATGGGGCTGATGTTTTCAGGCGCCTTTTCGTTTGCAGGTATGTTTGCCTTCTTGACCGCGGGTTCATTTGTCTACATCGATATTTACGGGGTGACACCCGATCAATTTGGATATCTGTTTGGTTTAAATATCATCACAATGATCATCATGACCAGTATCAACGGCCGCCTTGTCAAGAAAGTGGGTCTGCACGGCATGCTAAAGTTTGGCTTAAGCGTTCAGCTTTTTGCCGGGTTAGGGCTGTTAGCAAGTGGTCTTTTGGATCTTGGTATCTGGGGAATTGTTCCTTTTGTCATGTTGTTTATTGGGACACTCTCTACGATTGGTAGTAACTCAATGGGTCTATTATTGAGTGGTTACCCTAAAATGGCAGGGACGACTTCGTCACTTGCTGGCACACTAAGATTTGGTACGGGTTCGTTGGTTGGCGCGATTGTTGCGGTTCTTCCGGGCGGATCTATTTGGCCAATGATTGTATTAATGGCCATTTGTTCGGTATTATCCGCGGGCTTATATTGGACACTAGGAAAAAAAGCATAATGTCTGAGTATTATTCAGAAATCCAAAACGTTGTGAACAGTGCACTTGAAGAACTAGAACAAGGGCATGAGAGTGGCAAGGTGATTAACTCACCGACGTCGAACAATTTGTTCCTGCTTCGTTGGGTAACAAAGAGTATTAAATCGCAACGCTTTCATAAAGTCATTGCTGGTGACATTATTCGATGGCAAAAAATGGGTCGTTCGAAAGGTAATGACGCCATGCTTGAATCTACTTTCCGTCGTATCTCTGGGTACTATGGAGAATTCTTTGGTAATGAAACTAAAGTCGTTACCGATGCAATGATTGAAACGTTCCTTGAAGATATGGAACAAGCAGACTGGGGTGTGACCACGTCTGAAGTGTTGACGGACGGCAGCAAGGTTCAATTTTTTACGGATGGCCAAAACTCATTTGCCTTGTGTGCGAACCAATGTGATGATTGTTTTGATGGTGAAAAGTTGGTGAAACCAATGAGCTGGTTTGTACGTGGTAATCATGCAGAGTTTATTACCAAAGCGTATGAAGCGGGTTTTATGTTGCATAAGCGTACCGATTACAAATCGAAGGTTAAGTATCATGGGGAGTACCTTGTGTACCCAATGAATCAAGGCCCGCAGCTTGTTGAGATCCCATTGTCTTATGTGGTTAAGTAAACCACTATAAAATGACGATTCATTATCAAATAACTCGGTTATTAATAATGATTGAGCGTAGATAAAAGAAAAGGTGAACCCTACATGGGCTCACCTTTTTTAATGTTTGTGCTTATCGTCTTAACCAGCAACCAGCAACCAGCAACCAGCAACCAGTAATTAGTGATTAATTAGTTGCAAACCAACGGGTAATGCGTCACCAAAGACTCGTTTTGAATCTGATTCTGATAATACTTGTACCTCGCTGACAAGCGAAATCCAGCTTTCTGGCGCTTTAGTTTGACGAAGTTTCGTTAAGATCTGTTCGCGGTAGTCATCAGCGATATCGAGTGTTCGATCCCCTGTTTTTCGACACATCAATACACACGCAAAGCCTATCATCGACTCTTTTGACCAATCAAGCGCAAGCAATTTAGGTAACCATTGCTCAATTTGTTCTTTAGGGATGACGTTGTGTTGACTGCCATATAATGGCGTGCGAGAACCCAAACGCCCTAAAGCCCAGCAATGAGCTTGTAGGAATTGAGGCTGGTTAATGATTTTGCTGAGATACCAACTCGCCAGCAAAACTTTATCATCCACATACAGGTTCTCCAAACTGGCCGAGAGTCGGACCATTGCCTCATAACCTTTGTCTTTTGCCGCTTGAAAGGTCTTGGCGTTTTTCATCGCGCCAGGGTGCAGGTATTTGGCGATGTCGCTCAGTATGATTTCCTGTTGCTCTTCATTGAGGCCACCAGAGACACGACGCCAAAATACCCACCAATCACTCCAGCCTTGGTGGTTTTGAAACTGAATACCTTGCTGATAGATGCCCCAAATTTGTTCCATACGCCATGAGTCAGTGGCATCGCCAAACCCAGGACGCATGCAAAAACCGGTAAGACGTAACCAGTTTTTTTCGTGTTGCTCAGAGCGACGGCGACGTTTACGGCCGAGCGTGAAGGTGTCGACAAGCGAACGAAGAGAGTGAAAGTCCCAGGCTTCTTTTTTGCCAAGCTTTTTCTCTAACTCTTTACTGAGCGTTTTAATTTCTTTGGTATCAGCGCTGTTTTTGTTGCCACTGTATAGCCGAGAAACTAACGCCTGACTCACCTCAAGACCAGGGTGGATCTTGATGTCATTTTGTTCGGATTGTTTATTGCGAACTTCAAACTCTAACTCCCAGCGCTGATTGTCATTTTCAACACTGACGCATTCAACTTTTAACGTACCCACTTCAGTTAACTGGCAAGCCAGTTGAACCTCGACGCGTTGCTTTTGATTCTCAGCGAGCGCGACATCGTCACCCTGTAACGTATTTATGTAGGGTGGTAATGGTAAGAACTGATCTGGGTCGATACTCGCTAACATGCCATTTTGTACTTTTTGATGTTGGCCAAAAAAATCATGGGTAGACGTTAACAAGTTAAAGCGAACAGGCTCGCCTAGCGTTAGCGAGAATCGGCGCCCAGACAATCGAATTTCTTGACCCTCATCTGTGCCTTTAGACAGCAAGCACAGTGCCTGACCCAGTTTGTTCTTTTCCTGAAGGTGCAAAAAATAAGAACGAGCACTACCGCCGCCAATCTTTAACTGGGCACCGCGCCGAGCTTTAGCAAACGCAACGGCTCCAAGCGCCACTGACCAATCCGGGTGGGGGTTATTCAGTAGGGTGACAGGCGATCCTTTCCAACCTTCGATAAGCTCGATAACACGCTTGGTCACTAATTGACTGTTAAACACGCCCCCGTTGAGCAAAATGCCGACTGGAATCGCAGGCTCTTTGTCACTGTTTAGGGCGTCTTTTGATACTTCTTGATGCAAATGCAAGAATTCGGAAACGTGTTTACTCACAGCAGGATCAGCCACGTAAGGCAGGCCAAACTCAACAACCGCGCTGCGCTTTTTATCGGGTAACTCACCGAACTCGGTAGTTGGGAAGAACCCATCTAAGGCGATGTTGTGGACTTCGGTTTTGCTTATTGAGATGCTTTTTGTGCCCCCAATGAGACGAGAACCACTTCCTAGCATCGTGATCTTCATTTCATCGGGTGCCGCTTCTGAGAGTAACGCTTCTTTGGCTTTGCGAGTTTGTTGGATAAGCTTAGTCAAGCTCGCGGCATTCAGTTTCTTTGTTTGGTTAAAACGTTGCTCGGCCACGTGGGCGAGGGCTAAGTCGAGGTTGTCTCCGCCCAGCATCAAGTGCTCACCAACCCCAATACGGTTCAATGCTAAGGTATTGTCGTCATCATGTGTTGCTTCAATTAAGCTTAAATCAGTCGTACCACCGCCAACATCACACACCAATATGAGCGGTATTTGAGCCAGCTCTTGTGAAGCCGTTTCTTTATGTCTAGCGTACCAGTCATAACACACCGCTTGTGGTTCCTCGAGTAGATGCACTCGAGGTAGTCCTGCTTTCTTTGCTGCGTCTAAGGTCAGCTTTCGCGCAGTTTCATCAAACGAGGCCGGCACCGTGATGACGACATCTTGGTCTTCAAGCTTGTTGTAATGGTGACGGTGGTTCCACGCTTGGCGAATATGGTTGAGATAACTTGCACTCGCGATAACGGGTGAGACTTTTTCTGCGTCTTGAGCACCAGCCCATGGCAGAATGTCATCTTCTCGATCGACACCTTGGTGGGAGAGCCAACTTTTGGCGCTCGATACTTGACGTCCTTCGACTTTCGCGCCGAGCTCTTGTGCCCATTCACCAATAATAACTTTATTGAGATCGCCGGCTACTGGCTGGTTTTCCCATGGGAGTGTTAAATCGGAGTCGGAGACTTGTTGAGAAGCAGGGTGGTAACGAAACGAAGGCAGTAATGCTTTTCGCACCACTTCGCCGGGCCCGACTAGCTGGTCGATTTCAAATAATTCAACGGGCGCGTTTGAGAGGTCGTCTTGAATTTCACAGAATGCAACGACGGTGTTGGTTGTGCCTAGGTCAATACCAACCAAATATTGAGAAGATGCCATGATGCGCTCCAATCAGATATGAGAAGAGACAAACGGCACTAAAAAGTGCCGTTTGAGATAGGGTGTTTCAAAGGTCAATATGGGTAACCTAAACGCTAGGCGTCTTCACGGACGTCAAATTCAACGTGCCATTTTTGACCATTATCGGCGGCGATAGCTTCGAGGTATAACGTACCGAGCTCCGTGACTCGCGAGGAGAGTGTGACCGGGACTACTTCACCGCTGGTTCTGCCTTCAGACACCGGTAAGGTGACTTGGATTTCTGGCAGTTCTTCTAACTCTTCAGGCTTCCAATAATCTAGGTGTACGCCAGCATTGTCTTCACGACGTATCGTAGAGCCAAAGAATTGGAAGTGAACCGGCTGGCCGATCACTAATCCAAATTCTTGACTAGGAACATCGACACTGCTGCCTTCTTCCATGCCAAATGGTGCGACACAAAGTGCTTCCATTGGTGGTGCCATGCCTGGAATCGCCGGCATCGCACTTTCAATACCGATATAGTAGCTTGATGCAATACCGCCACGGATACGAACGCCTTGTCCACGACGTACACTACCGTAGTAGGCCGCGCCGCTTGCTACCGCGAGGTCAAGATCAAGACCAGTCAACATTTTCGCTGAGCTCGCATTCGCGGTGTCTAACCAGCTATTGATGGTGTTAAAAAGACGGTCAGAAAGCAGAGGTGACTTTAATACACCACCGTTAAAAAGTACTGCCGTTGGTTTGATAAACTCAGGCGCGGCTTGCATGCCAGGCATTCCTGCGAAAGCTTGATCCGCTGCGTTACTTTGGCGGCTCAAAAAGGCAGCAATGTGACGTGTCACCGCCGCGTCTTGAGCATAAGGCAGGCCCATTTGCGTCAATGCACCGCGTGAACGCTGTACAGGGTGTTCTTGAATCCCAACTTGCGGGAAGAACCCATCTACCAACGTTTGCTGTACTTCTTCTTGAGTCAACTCAGTTTTGAGCGTTGCGCCAAGCAATTTAGAACCACGGCTTGGTACAACGATTGGGACGGACTGAAGCTCTGAATCATTCAAAAGCGCTTCTTTGGCGTCGCGGCATGCGTGAGTCATCGCTTGAACTTGCCACGGTTGCAGCTCTTTGCCGTCTTGAGCAAGCTTCATTTTAAGGCGATAAGCCAGAGCAAGATCCATATTGTCACCGCCAAGCAAGATATGCTCACCAACAGCAACACGTTCTAGATTTAGGTTTCCATCGTTTTCAGTAACGGCAACTAAAGACAAATCGGTCGTACCGCCACCCACATCAACGACAAGTACAATGTCGCCCACGTCAACTTCATCGCGCCATGCATCATTGCTATTGTCGATCCAGCTATAAAGTGCCGCTTGTGGCTCTTCAAGTAGCGTTAGATGCATTAAACCGATATTACGCGCCGCCTCTGCCGTGAGATCACGAGCGGCTGGGTCGAATGAAGCCGGAACCGTGATGGTGACATCTTGTTCTTCGAGCTTAGCGTCTGGATGTACGTGATTCCAAGCGTTTTTAAGATGCTCTAAGTACAATTCTGTGACGCGCAATGGTGATACCTTGACGACTTCTTCTGGGCTGCCTTGTGGCAAAAAGTCTTCTCTACGGTTTACACCACCGTGGCATAACCATGATTTCGCACTCGCGACCAAACGAATAGGGGTTTTTGACCCCAAGTTGCGAGCAATGGCACCTACGAGTGCATTGGGTTGTTCCGTCCATGGCAAGGTACGTGAGCCATGGCCAAGCTCGTGTTCGTGTGGCTGGTAAAGAAATGAGCCAAGCTGGCTTAGGCTTTCGACGGTGCCAGGTGAAGTCAGTTGAGGGATTGACATCACTTCTACTTCGGCGTTTTCATCCTGCGCGTCAACAAATGACATAACGCAGTGCGTGGTACCAAGGTCGATACCAACACTAAATTTTGCGTTGTGATCCATTATAATTCTACCTCTGCTGGAGCGATGATTGAGGCATCGTAGTTTTCAGACAACTTCGGCAAATTGATGTTGTCCGCTTTCCAGCCTTTATGAACTAACACACCAGAGAATGGTGCGTTACCAGTGACATTGCCCGTTAGGCGAATAGCTTGTGGATTAAAGCCTTCTTCAATAGTGAGGCGCGATTCTTCGTCTTCAGTACGAATTGGAGAAAGAACGAAGTAATCGCCGATGACTTTTTTACCACCAGAATGAACGACTCGCGCTGCTGCGCCAACTTCTTCATCAGAGAAAGCCGTCAGATCTTCTTGGAGGAAGTCAATAATACGCGCTTCCTGTTGCATAAGGGACAGCAGTTGCATTGCTGAGTCGGTAGGCGCGGTGGCGAGTTTAGATTCGACTTCGACGACTTTCTCAACAACTTTTTCTACTTCAATAATCTTTTCTACTTCAACGATTTTTTCTACAGGTTTTTCAACCTCAATAATCTTTTCGATAGGTTTCTCTACGATTTTTTCAACGACTTTACTCTTACGAGAAACCGCAATAGCTAAAAGCAGTACGCTGGATGCCGCAAGGCCCGCGTGGAGCATGTCGAAGGTTGTAGGAATAACATTTAGATCGAAGGTCATAGGGGATTCTCTATGTGTCTGTCATTAGGTGCTAACTTTGGGGCGAATTCTAACATAATCAAGACTCTTAGCGCGATGCTTTCACAATAATGTCATTTGAAAGTGAGTTTATTGGTGAATAAATAAGCATATAGTGATGATTTTACAAATTTAAGTGATCTTTGCTGTTTTTCTAACCTTAGTGACTAGGGGAGAAGAAAAAGGCGTGTAAAATCTGATGCATAGGTGAAAAATAAGAGTACACAGTACCGTTATTTTATCTATGCAGTGGTGAAATAAGTCATTCGTGAGTGTGCTGATGGTGGCACATTGGCTGACGGCGTAAATAACAACAATCAGCACTGCTTAAAAAATAATTATTAGCTAGGGCAGTAATTCAGGATGAATACAGGTTTAAATACGGGCGATCATGGAGTGAAGCGATACTCAGTGATGGTCTTCATTATCGGGTTGTTAATAACACTATTTATTACACATATCGTCTACACAGGGCAGCAAAAGCTTGCCGAATCCAATTTTGATTTCCTCATACAAAACCAAGCCGAAAATATTAAAGAACTGGTGATGATGGATGTTAGCTTTATAGGCTCGGGGGCGGGCTTTTATCATGCCACCACTCCGGATGCTTGGCGCAGTTTTGCATCTTTTGCTGAGCCTCTAATTGCAAGTTCAAAAAGCTTGATCGCTATGCAATGGATGAAAAAAGTGTATCCAGAGCAACTTGATAGCCATGTGGCAAGGGTGCGTGAGCGATTCCCTGATTATGCTATCTATACCGTTCCGAAAGATCAGCCGGTGACGCAGGGATATATTCTTGAAAATGATGCTCCCATCTACGTGGCGAGTGATATTTTTCCGGTTAACACTGCTAACCTAAGAGCTTTGGGGTACTACTCTTCAAGAGAGCGCGTTCGCCGCGTTATCGAAAAGTCGATGCTCGATGGCCAACCCAGTTTATCGGATAAAATTCGATTGATACAAGATGGGTTTGATCGTTCGATTCCAAAACAAGGCATGTTGGTTTATCACCCGGTATTTGAGCCGGGTGGTGCAGCGTTGCGAGGCGTTGTGATTGGTGTGATTCGGACAACGGTGTATTTTGAACAGATAGTATCGAGAACATCGATAGGTAAAGAGGTTGGGATTCGCGTTGTTGATTTAGGGTTCGACGCAGAAGATGACCCTATTATGTATCAAAGTGAATCCTGGAGCACAATACTGGGCGAAGGCAAAGAGGTCACAATCGATTTATATGATCGCCAGTGGAGTCTGCAGTTTAGGCACGATGGTTCGCTTGCTGCAAATGAGAGACTGATTTTAGCGTGCGTGATATCGGGTGGTATGATTATTTCATTGCTGCTTGGCTATGTTGTTCAGCTCATGTTACGCGAGCAGCGGCGTTTGACGAAATTAGTCGATCGCCGAACCAAAGACCTGCAGTACTTAGTTGAACGTGATCCACTGACTGAAGTGTATAACCGTAGGGCATTCAATCGACTGGTTGAATATCATATATCTTGCAGTAAGCCATTTTCACTCGCGATCTTAGATATTGACTCCTTTAAACAAATTAACGACCAATATGGCCATGTGATTGGTGACGAAATGTTGGTTGCAGTTGCTTCGCATATGAAACGTAATATGTACCCTGATGATATGTTATTTCGATTAGGTGGAGATGAGTTCGCGATTATTAGTCGATGCGTTGATTATACGTCGTTGCATCGTTATTTAACGAATATTTGTGAGCAAGTACGGTTGCTAAAGTGGTTGGAAATTGACAGTCAATTTCACTGCACATTAAGTATCGGCGCAGCTGTTTACCGCGGGGAATCGTTAGAACATTTGATGAACCGAGCCGATGAGCAGCTCTACATCAGCAAGGAAAAAGGCCGTAACGTAACAAATGTTGCGTGATTCTAAAGCAGTTAACCTAGTGACTATCGAGGTTTCGATTGTTTTGAGCTACACTTCTGCCCGTTGTTTATTTGATAATCTAAAGTTGCTATGAATTATAACCGCGTCGTTTGTTTTGATCTTGAAATGTGTTGTTGGAATGTTGATGGCGTCGGCACGACTGGAGAGATCATTGAAGTTGGTTTGGCAGAAATAGACCTCGTGACTCAGCAAGTGGTGAAACGGGCTCAATACTATGTGAAGCCAGAAACAGACGAAGTTTCGTTATTCTGCGCTGAGTTAACTGGGATTACCCCGCGAAAAATAGAAAAACAAGGCCGACCATTAGCGGCGGTGATTCAGTCGATGGCCAAAAACTTTGGTGGTCGCAACAAAATATATGCCGCTTGGGGGCGAGATGATGCCATCTTGTTCGAAGAATGCATTGCTAAAGGTATCACCCCCCCGTTCAAAGAGTTTGTGAATCTTGCGACACTCTATCGTATGCAAAATCGACTCAAGGAAAAGCGTATAGGTCACAAAGCTGCGCAAGAAGCAAAAGGTATCGAATGGGAAGGGCGTCAGCATTCTGGTTATGTTGATGCTTATAACCTCGCTAAACTTGCGTTAACGATGTTGTAGTCGATTCAATGTCGCTATTCGTGTCATGAGTCAATCATAAACCGAACAGCCGAGGTGACTCTGGCTGTTCAAAAGACACTGATGAGATACATGACGAGTATGTATTCGCTATTTGTTCACTATTTGAAGTTTTGCTCGAATGAACTCACTGTGATCAACGTACAGAAGTTCGGCGACCTTACGAATCACGGCATCCTCTAACGGGTCAATGATGCCATCTGCGTTAGCCACTTCCCACATGGCTTTAATTAATTCAAATCGTTTCTCTTGAGACAGTTCGCGTAACCCAGATGTGAAATCATAGAGTGATGCTGATTCTTTCACTTTCTCTTTTGCCTGTTGAATCAATAATTGCGCGTCATCATCAGTTAACTCAAGTAAGCGAGCGATGAGCGTTTGTTTCGCTTGCTCCTCTTTTAAGTCGATGTGATGATCGGCATTCGACACTTCGCACAATAGCGCCGCAATGGCAAGATTTGGGCTAATGGTGTTGCTTTGTGATAAATCGCTACCCTCGATCAATTGTTTAAATATAGAGGTGATTGAACTAAACATAGGGGATCCTCATTTGACGCCTAACTATTAATACATAGTGTCTCATGAAGCGAAACTCAAGCACTTTGTGTTTAGGAATGATCATTAATTTCAGGGAAATGTGTTTCAGTGCCGTCGCTGTGTATGACGCAGATTTCGCTTGGCTTACCATCACTATCGAGTTTAAGTCGGCCAATACCGCTACGATTAACCAAGTGGTTCGACGCTGGTGGACTTGGATGGCGCTTAAATATTTTCAACTGCTTACGCTTAGTAAACCAGTTAAGCGGAGAGCGAGGGGTGTAAAGCCACGCATCAAGCTTGCCAAATAGATTGAGCAGTACTGCCGGAAACTCGTTCTTAATGCCACTACAAGTAATCTGATAAATATGAGAGTCGGTTTCTCGATAGCGAAGCGCGATATCATAAACAAAGGAGTAATGAACATCACCGGATAGGATGACAAAGTTTTTCGGCGTTTTTGAATGAGTGAAAATCGATAATAATGTATTCGCACTGCCCGGGTGCGCCATCCAGTTCTCTGCATCGATCATCAGTGGTTTACCTGCAATCGTCGCCAGACGTTGCATGGTTTCAATGAACTTTACACCGAACATCGGCGCGGCTGATACAACGATGACTGAGTCTTGATCGATCAGCTCGTGTTGAAATTCAACCAAGGCTTCCCAATCCATAAGACCTGAGGGCTTGTTTAGATTCGACTCCGATCGCCAGCGTCGAGTTCTTGTATCTAACACAACGACTTTTGGCGTTGAGTTGATGGAAAAATGCCAGCGCTCATACCGCAACAAATCATAGATAGTCTCATCAAGAATTTGCTTGTCAAACTGAGCAGGGGGCTCTCCAGGTTTGAATAAGTTCGTTAGTGTACGGTGCCAGTCGGTGTGATAGATGCTCGGGTCGTTTCCCCATGCCTGGCACAATAAATAGGATAATAAGCCATTACCGATGATCTGTTTTGAAAACGGGTGTTCATAGGCTGCTTTTTCCCACCCCACGGTTAAATTCCAATCATCGGTAATATCATGGTCATCAAAAATCATGTACGTCGGGATATGTGCAAGCACGCGACGCACTTGTGACAAGCCTTCAACGAACTGATTAATTTGAGCTTTTTCTTCATGCCATTCTTTCTGAAAATGAAGCGATAGATTTTCACCGTTGACGATGAATTGCGCGTCTTCGAGCCGGTCAATATTGATATGTGTCCATAATTCTGGAGACCACACCAACAGATACATAGCAATGAACTCGGAAAACGTGACGAGATGGTTATGAGCGTCAGTAGAGCTAAAGATAGGGATGTCGCTGGTATTAAACCTTGCTTGTTGCGGTCTTGCTTTGGGCAACAGATCATCTCTACGGTAAAGGGTTTTAGGGTGAAGATACAGCGCTTGGCTGTCGGCAACTGGCCCCTTAGTAAAGTCTTCATCTGGTAGGTCTAGAAGCTCAATTACTTGGTGAATAGCGTCGAGCATTGGCCCCGCGACATGGTCGGCATAGATCTGGTCGCCATTGAGTAATAACATGTCAGGGCGATGGTGAATGCCCTTTTGTAGCTGAGCATCGATGGCCAATAAACTATCGCCACTGTGGTGGTGGGGGTTCCTGCACGAACCATGGAGTATATGGTCGGCACGATCAGAAACATTAAAGTCAATCCCACGCCCTTCAGAATAAGAAAGGTCTGTTGGTAAAATACTGTTGTTTACTTCGTCAATAAAAATGTCATATCGAGCGGTTTTATCCAATTTAAGGTGATGGGCGTCCGTTGCAAGGTTTTGACTATCGAATGCGAAGTCAGGCTTGAAATGCGCGAGTATGATCCATAACTTGGGGCTTAGTTGGTATGACTGTTCGTAGGAAATAGCGAAGTTTTCCGTCGTATCACCATGTTGCAATGAAATAATTAGACGCGTTGGCTCAACCGACGATGCCATCCACAATGAAAACTCGTGCGGATTGACGCGCCTTAAAATTGGACCTGCAAGAATAGGGGCAAGAGACAACACGTGAGCAGTCATGATAGGTTCTCTTCAAGCGGTTGGGTTTGTGGTGTCGGTTCTTCGGTTGAAGTCAGTGATAGGTCAGGATGATTATCTACGCTATCCATGGATTCAAGTAACTCAACAAATTCACTGCTTGTGGACTCATGTCCGACGAGAAAAAATGCCAACAGTGCATCGATAGTGATGTCTGAATGCTGAGATTGGGTCACGATGTCAGTCAGTCGAGTCCGTAATAGTTCGATTTCATGATCGACAAAGCCACGCCCTTCAGCGCCATCTTCCCCTTCATCTGGGGCATTATCAAACCCTAAGAATAACAGGTCGTTATCAAGTTTTGCTTCTACAAGACGCTCTGGCAGCCACTTTTCGCCTGTCACGACGTGGCATTCTCTGTCAATTGGCAAAGAATCGAGGATATTTTTTAAATTTGATACTTTCACGATTGGTCTAAATAGTGGAAACTATGTCACCGATAATGTGGTGCTATCGATCAACCGATGGGCTAATCACACTGTCGTGACATATAAATTCAATAAAACTAATAATATAACAACTCTTCTTCTTAGGGGTAGCGGTTGTTAGTATATTTGACATGATGCTTGCCTACCATCGGTACCATCGGTCTATTTTGTTGACACGAGCCCTAGTTTTTGTATTAAGAATGATTATTCGGCTGGAGAAACTGTAAGACATGATAAAGAAAAATCTCGCGTTGGGAGTGGCTGTTATTTTAGGTAGCCCCTCGGCCGCAAATGCAGCGCAAGAGGCAGAATGGGGCATTGCCGCGGTTTGGCGTACAGCAAATATCCCTTTTGAAACGCAGAGTGAAGATTCTACCGTGAGTACGTTCATCCCAATGATGTACTTTAAAAATGACTACGTGTTCCTCGACGGAATGACGGCAGGCGCGCATCTTTATAAAACGGATGATAAACAATTTGAATTGAATGCCATTACTCGACTACGTTTTATTGATATCCCAGCCGATGAACAAAATGCAGCGGGAGGGGATACCCTCGATTACGGTCTGCAATTGCGATACAACTTGGATGAGACGTGGCACCTTGATACAGAATTGATGACTGACAACGAGTTTCGCAAACACGCTAACTTGAGGTTACAAGGGACGCTAGATTACGGCGACCTTGAATTAAAGCCGAATGTCACACTGCGTTACAAAGACTCTGGATTTAATACGGAGTATTACGGTTCTTACAACGGCTATAGCCAAGACATCAATGGGGCGTTCGATTATGCCATGGGTGTTGATGCCAAATATCATGTGGTTTCAAACCTGTACATGTTGGGTTCGACGAACATTCGAATGCTTGATAATGCAGCGTATCATTCCGATGTCATTAAAGATCGATTTGAGGGTGAAGTTTATCTAGGGTTTGGCTTCTTCAATGAGAAGAAAAAAACAACAACATCTAAAGCGAAACAACATAGCCGGGATATCAGCACGAAGCCATACGTGAGAGTCGCGCACGGTTATGCATCGCCATCGGATATGGGTGATATTCTGACGTTCAATGGAAAACGTGACCCATACAATAACCAAGTAACCTCTATTTTTTACGGACACCCGTTAACCGATGAGTTGTTTGGTTTGCCTCTTGATATCTATTTGAGCCCAGGCTATGCGCATCACTGGAGCTCAGAAGTGCAAGAGACAGGCAATGAATTTGTGGCACTTATTAAAGCCTACTACACCTTTAACTGGCCGGTGAAAATGCGACTTGGTGTTGGTAATGGTGTGTCGTATATCGACAACGTGACTTACATTGAACAGCAAGAAATGGATAAGAAAGAAAAACGTGCCAGTCACGTTATGAACTACATTGATATCTCTTATGATGTCAATATTGGTTCAATCTTCAGAAAACCAGAGTGGGAAGCCTTGTGGCTAGGTTATTCATTACATCATCGAAGCGCTATTTTTGAAGCTTCATCGCAGTTCGGCCGAATCAAAGGCGGCAGTAACTACAGTACGGTTTACCTACAGTATGACTTTTAACCATTTTAGATTTAAGCCGTGAATTTGTGATTGAGCTAGCGGCATATAAGCTAAAAAGCCTCGCGTAAGCGGGGCTTTTTATTGTCGCCTGAGTTAACGCCAACACTGAGCTGTGCTACAATCCGGCCAGTTTGTAAATCGTAAAATTGAACTAGGAAACGTTTTGACTTCCTCTCTCTCTGAAAACAATAAAAATAATCCGGCGGCTAAAGCCAATAATGCACATTCGTTGAAGAAAGCACTGAATGACTGCATGATTCGCGACCGTTTTCGTCTGCATAAACGCATAAACGGTGCGAGCCGTATTAAGAATGAGCAGTCAAAAACGGCCGTGTTTGATGAAATTGCGATGGATATTGCGCAATCAATGATGAAAGCGCAGCAACGTAGCGCGCACAAAGCGACGATCAACTACCCAGAATTGTTGCCAGTTAGTCAAAAGAAAGATGATATTGCAAAAGCAATATTAGAAAACCAAGTGGTCATCGTTGCCGGTGAGACAGGGTCGGGGAAAACGACTCAGCTACCAAAAATCTGCTCAGAGCTTGGTCGTGGAAAGTTTGGTCTTATTGGCCATACTCAACCACGTCGACTTGCTGCTCGTTCAGTGGCCAACCGCATTGCTGAAGAAATGGACTCCCAATTAGGCGAGTTTGTCGGCTATAAGGTCCGATTTAACGACCAGATTTCAGACAACACGCAAATTAAGCTGATGACCGATGGTATCTTGCTAGCTGAGATCCAACATGACCGTTACCTCAATCAATATGACACTATCATTATCGATGAAGCGCACGAGCGTAGCCTTAACATTGATTTTATCTTGGGTTATCTAAGAGAGTTGCTACCAAAGCGCCCAGACCTCAAGATCATCATCACGTCCGCGACTATCGATCCAGAGCGTTTTTCAAAACACTTCAACGACGCGCCGATTATAGAAGTCTCAGGCCGCACTTACCCGGTTGATACACGTTATCGTCCATTGAATGGCGATGATGACGCCGATCGCGATCAGCTTGAAGGGATCTTTGAAGCCGTTGACGAGTTGTGTGATGAAGGGCTTGGCGACATCCTGATCTTTATGAACGGTGAACGAGAGATTCGTGATACCGCAGATGCGCTCAATAAACGTAACTTGCGTGACACTGAAGTGGTTCCTTTATATGCGCGACTATCATCAGGCGAACAGAACAAGATCTTCCAGTCGCATACCGGTCGACGCATTGTATTAGCAACCAACGTAGCAGAAACGTCATTAACGGTGCCAGGCATTCGTTATGTCATTGACCCAGGTACGGCGAGAATTAGCCGCTATAGCTACCGGACAAAAGTGCAGCGACTGCCAATAGAAGCGATCTCACAAGCCAGTGCCAATCAACGGAAAGGGCGATGTGGCCGTGTGGCTGAAGGTATCTGTATTCGTCTTTACTCAGAAGAAGATTTTGAGTCTCGTAGTGAGTTTACCGATCCTGAGATTTTACGCACCAACCTGGCTTCTGTTATTTTGCAAATGACGGCATTAGGGCTGGGCGATATTGATGCCTTCCCATTCGTTGAAGTGCCAGACAAGCGCAATGTCCAAGATGGTATTCGTTTGCTTGAAGAGTTAGGTGCCATTAACGACAAAGCAACGGATCCACGTAAACGTTTGACGCCAATTGGACGACAGTTATCCAAATTGCCAATCGATCCAAGACTTGGTCGTATGGTCTTAGAAGCACCAAAGTTAGGGTGCTTGAAAGAAATCATGGTAATTGCGTCAGCGCTATCGATTCAAGACCCGCGTGAAAGACCGAGTGATAAACAACAAGCGTCGGATGAAAAGCATCGTCGATTCTTTGATAAAGAATCAGACTTTATGGCTTTCGTTAATCTATGGGACTACATCCAAGGCAAACAAAAAGAGCTGACAGGCAATCAATTTAGACGTCATTGTAAAACGGATTACCTGAACTACTTGCGCGTGCGTGAATGGCAGGATGTGTATTTTCAAATTCATCAGGCCATGCGTGAAATGGATGGTAAAGTCAATCAAGAACCCGCGAATGAGCAGTCCATTAATACCGCTTTACTTGTCGGTTTGCTGTCCCACATAGGCGTTAAAGACCAAGAGAAGAATGAATACCAAGGTGCTCGTAACGCCCGTTTTCATATATTCCCAGGGTCAGGGCTGTTTAAGAAACAACCCAAGTGGATCATGTCAGCTGAGTTGGTAGAAACCTCAAAGCTGTGGGGACGAATCATTGCCAAGATTCAGCCAGAATGGATAGAACCTGTTGCGAAGCACTTGGTGAAAACCAGTTACAGCGAGCCGCATTGGTCCAAAAAACAAGCGGCCGTCATGGCTCATGAAAAAGTCATGTTGTACGGGATCCCCATTGTTCCTAAGCGCCTTGTGAACTATAGCAATATCGATCCGGCAGTGAGTCGTGAAATCTTTATTCGTAGTGCATTGGTCGAAGGTGAGTGGGAAACTAAGCATGCGTTTTTTAAGAAAAACCGCAAGTTGCTTCTTGAAGTAGAAGAGCTTGAGCATAAATCTCGTCGCCGCGACATATTGGTTGATGACGATGACCTGTTTGATTTCTATGACCAGCGAGTGGATACCGATGTCGTTTCCGGACGACACTTTGACACTTGGTGGAAAAAAGCCAGTCAAAAGAACAAAGACTTGCTGAATTTTGAGAAAGAACAGTTATTTAAGGGCGATGCTAGCCACGTCACTGAGTTGGATTACCCGAACTTTTGGTATCAAGGCGATTTTAAACTCAAACTGAGTTATCAGTTCGAGCCGGGCGAAGATAACGATGGAGTGACGGTTCACATTCCGTTGCCGATATTAAACCAAATCGACAGTGAAGGGTTTGATTGGCAAATTCCAGGGCTTCGACAAGAGCTCATTATTAGCTTGATTAAGTCGCTGCCTAAAACAGTAAGAAAGAACTTTGTACCTGCGCCTAACTATGCCGATGCATTCTTGGCTAGAACGAAAGTGATGGAAGCGCCGCTATTGGACTCGCTGGAAAAAGAACTGCGTCGAATGACGGGCGTTGAGATTCTTAGAGAACAATGGAATCTGTCTCAGTTAACGGAGCACTTAAGAATCACTTTTAGAGCGGTGGATCATCGAAACCGTAAACTCAAAGAAAATCGCGACCTTTACGAGCTTAAAGAAAGTCTAAAAGATAAAGTTCAAGCAACCTTATCTAAAGTTGCGGATGACGACATCGAACAGCAAGGGCTGCATACTTGGAGTTTTGGTGAGCTTCCTAAGGTTTACTCTCAGAAACGAGGTGGATTCGATGTTAAGGCTTATCCAGCGCTAGTGGATAAGAAAGACAGCGTTGAAATTAAGTTGTTCGAGACCGAAGTTGAGCAGGAGTTGGTTATGAAGGAAGGGCAGCGCCGCTTGGTGCTACTCAATGTACCTTCACCGATAAAATACTTGCACACGAACTTACCCAACAAATCTAAACTTGGGTTGTATTTCAACCCATATGGCAAAGTGTTAGACCTTATTGATGATTGTATATCGTGCGGTATTGATAAGTTGATCGAAGAGCAAGGTGGCTTGGTCTGGGATTCTGAGAAATTTGATACATTGAAAGAGCATGTACGTGCAAACTTAGATGAGACAGTAGTGGATATTGCTCAACAGGTCGAGACCATTCTTACCACGGCGTTTAACCTGAACAAGAAACTGAAAGGACGAGTGGATTTATCCATGGCCTTTGCCCTATCTGATGTTAAAGCTCAGATAGAAGGCTTGATTTTTAAAGGGTTTGCGACAGAGTGTGGCTGGAAACGCTTGCCTGATATTTTGCGCTATCTTCGCGCGATTGAACGCCGCTTAGAAAAACTGCCGATCGACCCAAATCGTGACCGTATGCATATTCTGAAAGTGGAATCAGTCACACAAGATTACAAAGAATTACTGAATAAAATTCCGAAAGGGATGAAGATACCTGAGAATGTGAAAGAAGTACGCTGGATGCTTGAAGAGCTTCGAGTGAGTTACTTTGCACAGCAATTAGGCACACCGTATCCAGTGTCTGATAAACGGGTTCGTAATGCCATCGATGCATGTTGATTGTAGATATCAACATGCATTCGATATTTTCATGAAAACAATGAATTAATTCAATAAGTTTGACTTAAATTTGAACTTTTAGCATTCCGTAAAGGGTATGCTATGTGTTATAAAGCTTCGCGGTGGCTTTTATTGGACTCGCCGCTATTTCATAGACAAGAAGGTTAACAATGAAAAAGACTCTTTTAGCGCTTGCGCTTATTGGTGCATCAACGTCAGCATTTGCTGATGCGTGGTTATATGGTGGCGTTTCTGCTGGTCGTGCCGACTATAATGATAACAATGACACACCAATGGGCTTTCATGTTGGTACAGGCATTCTACCAATCATTGGTGTTGAAGGCGGTTACTGGAAGCACGGTAACTTTGATATGACGAATAGAGATACGGGCGCAAGTGGCTACGCTGAACTAGGTTCATGGTACGCGGCGTTAAAGCCAAGTATCGACCTTGGCCCTGTTCAACTTTATGCGAAGGGTGGTCTCCATTACTTTAACGCGGATTACAAAAGTGGCTTGAGTAGCCAAGGCAGCGACAGCGGTACTGACTTTATGTATGGCCTTGGTGCGGATTATTTTGTGACTGATATGCTATCTATTGGCGCAAGCTGGCAGCGTTTTAACGGCATTAAAACGGTAGCGGGTGGACAAGATCTCGATAGCTTTACTATCAATGCAACGCTTCACATTTTCTAAATTGTTATTGGCTTTGTAAGATAAAAATAGAAGCGGCCGAATTGGTCGCTTTTTATTGTGGTGCGATCACGAAGCATCAATACTGCTACCAGTGTGTTGGGCTGAACATCTGTCAATTTAGTGGCAAGTTAAACATCATGATCGCTTAGGGATGCCTTTGAGGTGTTTTTTTGCTTACTGTGGAATCAGTGTCGGCATGTCTAAATAAAAGCCTTGAACAAAATCTATATCGAGATGACGTGCTATTTCGAGGTCGCCCGGACTCTCAATACCTTCAAGAACAATCTTTTGATCGTTGCCTTTAATTAAATGTACTGCCTCAATTAATGGTAATGAGTTACCTTCGCGATATTGTTGTAGTAGCCCAATGTCAATTTTGACAATTTCTGGTTGAATGATTTTTAGTCGATTTTCAGTGGAATGCCTTGATCCAAAATCATCTATCGCGACGTTAAAGTTATGGTTTTTCAAAAATTTGATTTTCTGCATTAGTGCTGTAGGGCAACTAGTTTCATTTTCTACAATCTCAACGACAACATTGGCATTACTATAGCTGCTTTGGCTAATACTATGTTTTTTTATGCAACGTATCATAACGGGCCAAATTCTCTTGTGTACGCCTAGATACCCTAATGTATTGGGAGCCATGTTCAGAAAGACCTTACCGTGTAAATTGTCTTTGAATGCTCGATAATTTATTACGTGTAAAGTGGTGACCGCAAGATCCATATGGATCTTATTAATGGAAGAAAGTGTTGGCTGGTCAAAAAACGCATTAGGGGAAATGGTGTCCCCTGATGCGTTTTCACATCGGAGTAAAAGCTCGTACCCAAAAGGGGTCGTCGTATTCAAGTTATAAATAGTTTGAAATGCAGACGAAAGGAGGTAGTCGTTATATTGCAACTGAAAAGAAGACCCAGTATGAATGAGTGCTTTGCTAATGTTCATAATTATTAATACTTTAGAATACGGTCATGATTAAAAGCTAACAACGTTCACTCTATTGAAAGCAATAGAGTGAACGTTGTTAGTGTCAGATGGAGAAACTAAATAGAGCGAACTCTACACGATAAAACGATTTAAGGTGCTTTCTTGTTTGTTAACTTGTTCTATTTGCATTTCCATCGCAGTATTGGTTTCACTTGATGCTAGCGCTACCTGTTCACTGAGGTCTTTAATTTTCTTTGTATTGGCATTAATTTCTTTAGCTGCTGATGTTTGCTGTTCAGCTGATGTCGCGATTTGAATGTTCATCTCTGATATTTGTACAATATATTCTCGAATATCAACGAGGGACTGTTCTGCTTTTTGTGCACTTAGAACGGCTTGCTGAGCATTACTTCGACTTAACTCGATTTCGCTGCAGACTTGTGAAGACCCCTGTTTTAGCTCTTCGATTTTTTCATGAATTTCGGTTGTGGCTGCTTGTGTTTTCTGTGCCAGCGTTCGAACTTCATCTGCAACGACGGCAAAACCCCGACCAGACTCACCTGCGCGGGCAGCTTCAATTGCGGCATTCAATGCTAGTAAATTTGTTTGGTCAGCAATCTGATTGATGACATCAAGTATGCTACTAATGTTATCTGTAGCGATTGACAATTGCTGTACTTCGCTTGATGCCTTCGCGATTTTGTTCGATAACTCATTAATTATATTGTTGGTTTCGATTACAACGGCAGAGCCTTCTTGGCTGACACAGTCTGCCGCTTTGACGTAGTCGGCTGCGTTTCGAGTGTTATTAGCCACTTCCACCGAGGCACTGGTCATTTGGTTGATGGCGGTTGCTAATTGTGAAAGCTGTTGCTGTTGTTCTGACGTAGCAGCATACGAGGTTGAACTTGCTGCTGTTGTTTGGTGTGTTAATGCGAGTACTTCATTAGATACGTGCTTTGAATCAATCATTTGCTTTTGAAGTTTATCCATAAAAGCGTTGAAGTTGTTGGCAAGTAAAGAAAATTCCAAATCGGTGTGAGTATCCAATCGTCTTGTCAGATCGCCTTCGCCATTCGCAATGTCGGCAATGGCGAAGTTAAGGTCATTAAGAGGCTTGAAGAGATAGTGGATTAGTAGCGATAACGAGCAGACGATCACTAATATACCGATTATGGCAATTAAGATGACTTGATTTCGCATGTCATCAATACTTGAAAACGCAATGTCGGTGTCAATAATGGACCCAATATAAGCGCCACTTCCGGGCATTTCGATTAGGTTAATAAGCTGATGAGCGTTATCAATTAACAATTCTTGTGGGCCTTCAGTAAGCTTCACACCCGGTGCAAATTGCGTCATGGGCAGACCGTTATAACGGCGGTTAGGGTGCGCAATCGTCATGCCGTCTTCCGTGATTATAAACAGGTAGCCAGCATCAAATAGGTTGGTTTGGTTAATGAGTTCGGCGAGAGGTAATAGAGACACATCAAACACAACGCCTCCGACGAATTCACCTTCTGAGTCGAATAAAGGCGACGAAACAGAGATGATCATTTCTTGCGTCGATGAGTCGACGTACGGATCAGTGACGACTGTCCTCATCGCGTTTTTCATCTCGATATACCACGGCCGCTGCCTAGCATCATAACTATCGGAGGGTACCCAGTTGTCATTACTAATTAATTGACCGTTACTTTCATATCCAACCCCAATGGCTTGAAAGCTATTTTTGAGAGTAGGGGAAGCAATGATATTTTGAACATAGGCAGAATCATTTGCGCTAATATTCAACGATTCAGTCACTGAATTAGCGAGGTTGTTGTTTGATGTTAACTCATAGGTCACCATATGCTTAACAGCAGTCATTAATTCTTGAATGCTGTTATCGATATGACGCTCTAATTCGTTTCGAGCGGTAATTTGTTGGGTGAAACCTAATGCTGAAATAGTGAGCATTAATAATAAACTAGAGGCAATAACGATTTTTGTTCTGAATTTCATAATAGTATTTTCGTAGCCTAGCGATATCTGATACGTCGCTTATAAATTTATGGCGCTATTATGAACGAATGTTACAAAAAATGGGGGTATAAACAATATAACCATTGGTTATATTTAAAGGGGTTTTATTACCAAGGTGTTGTAATGAAAGGTTAAAGTAAATTATCTTTATTTAAAGGAGGAACCTCATAGTTAGGGTGTTAAATTATAAAGCTTGCAATTTCAATATCTGGCATCAAGCCAATATTGAAGTTTTCTATTAATGGCTTTTCAAAGTAAAATAAAAAAATTAACGATAATTCTATATTGCTGTAACTAAAATCTAGTTTATTAGTTCCAGTTTTCTTTGTTTTATAAGGGCGTAGATCTATATTTATGTTAATGATTGCAGTGGATATATAAAATATGTTGCTATAAGTCTAATTGCATTAATATCTATTAATCGCCTTATTGGCTATGTTATGGACCACACCAGAAGATCCGCTCTAGAAATTAAATATTGCTATTGATTACTGTTTTTAATAATTAGTAGTGATAGGCAGGGCTTCAATGATGGCAACGCTGCCTATCATACGAATTAGGATTTAAAACTTATAACCGAAGGTGATGGACAGCTGATCCATATCAACACTTTCAACATTGTAAAAATCGTAGCGTAAGTCAGCATAGACGCCCATATCAAGGGTTGCTCGAACACCGAGTCCACCCATTAATGATGTCTCAGTGAAAGAATCTGGCGTGTAATTGGCGAAGGAAATCGTTTCATCTACTCGCACTAACCCGACAGCACCGTACGGCTTAATGGACCAACCATCAAGAGAAAACATATACCCTAGGTCTGTATCGAATTTTACATTGTTACCATCAATATCTGCACCAAATGCCGAATTGCTATTATTTTGATACGACAAGTTGATACCTACGATACAGTTGATATCATAACCATACTCCAATTTGATACCATCTCCCCAATCTAAGCCAGAGTAACCCACAACCAAATCGGTGTTTGAGTATCCTAAACCTATCCGGTGACCTGACACGTCGTTGTAATCTTCTGCAAAACTTGAGATTGAAGTGGCAAACAAAAATACAGCAGGAATTAGGTGCTTTGTATATGTCATAGAATTAGAACCTTTGTAGTGGTAGCATCCGTTCTAATTAATCCATGATAAGAATGTGTTGACTTGTATATGACCACCTCTTTAAGAGGAGTAGAGGAATTTTCTACGCTCAACTATTTTTATCGTTGTTCGCTTTGTTTTCTTTTTCTGCTTCAGCAAGTTGCTCTTCCAGTTCGCGAATTCTGATTTCAGCCTCTAACTCAGCAACGCGCTTTTCTGCATCGCTACGATGGTCTTGAGATACACCGTCAGCGAGAACTTTTGTATCGCTAGACGATCGTGAGTCATCGAGATCCTTCATTGAACCAGCAACACCACCAGCAACGCCACCCGCTACAGCAGTCTTTGCAGCAAGTCCTGCATCACCTGTTAGAGCGCCCACTGTAGCACCGAGTAAAACCCCACCTGCAGCACCGCGATTGCGAGCAGCATTTTCATTGTCTGAATCAAAGGCGGGTGAAGCGCATCCTGCAAGTACCATCAATGTTGCTGTGACCAGTGCGGCCTTAGTGTGTTTGATTGTAAATGTCATTTCGTATCTCACTGTGTGTTGTTGGGGCATAGAGATAATACAAAATGACGTTTACTTTAAGAATTGATTATTCGTTATAGGGCTGATAACCAAATCGAATCACGCTCTGTTTAGGCCAAATTGTGATGCTCGATAGTGGCAGCCTCGTCTTGGAGAGTAGTTTTGACGGGGTATCGCGAGATTAAAACTTATCAAACAAGAACTCTAGAAACAGTCTGATTCGTTTGGGTTGATATTGACGACTCGCGTAAACCACATTCAGGTCGGAGCTAAATGCCGACGTCGACGTCGTGAAGTTAGCCATGTAATCGTCGAGTACGGTGACTAATCGATGATCATCCAGATCAGCTTGAATATCTAATTGAGATTTTAGTGCAATACCTGCGCCGGCGAGCGCCCAATGACGGACGACTTCTCCATCATCAGAAAAACGGCATGGTAGTAAGGTAATTGAGTGGCGGTCTTCTTCGTTGTGAAAATGCCAAGTTTTTAGTTCTTCATGGCTTCTCAACATTGCCAAACAGTCGTGATTTAACAGATCACGCGGTGTTTTCGGTGTCCCCATTCGCTGTAAATAAGAAGGTGAGGCACAGAGTAAACGCGTACTTGATGCGAGACGCCTTGATATTAGTGAACTGTCAGCAAGCTCTCCATATCGAATGACAATATCGACACCTGACTCGGTTACATTGGACAGGCTGTCGTTGAGGTACAAGTGAGGAATAACATCGGGGTAACGTTGACAAAATTCATCGAGAATAGGAAGGATCGCCTGTTTGCCGATGTCTTTCGGGGCGGAGACTTTAAGCGTGCCTTTCACCTCTTTTAAGCCATTTTGAAGTAAGTTCTCAGTCTCATTGACGTTTTCAATAATATCCAGACATGCTTGATAGTACAACGCACCTGAGTCGGTCAGTGATAAGTGACGGGTGCTGCGGTTGAGCAGTTTCACGCTATAACGCTGCTCTAGAGATTGTAAGCGGGCAGTCACCGTTGCTGGAGACAGCCCAAGTTCGCGTCCAGCAGCAGCAAGGCCTTGATGTTTAACAATACTGACGAACAATGTCATGTCTGAGAATTTGTCCATGCTTCTCTCTTAATTCGGCTCAGCTGAATAATGAATTCACATATTAACCAATTATCAAAATAAAGTGAACGAATATACTGGCTGTATTCGATATAGAGAGCGCCAGTAAAGTTAATGATAGCTGGCGATGAGAGATTAAGTGAGATGACAATGAACAAAGATAAAATGCCGCTTCAGGTTTGGATATTAACACTGGCCGCGTTTGCGATTGGTACCGCAGAGTTTGTTATCGCGGGTATTTTACCTCAGATCGCAACGTCACTATCGATTACTGAAGGACAAGCTGGGTATTTGATTAGCGCCTATGCGCTAGCGATTGTCTTCGGTGGACCGATATTGACTATCTATCTCGCTCGGTTTAACAAAAAAATGGTCCTGGCGAGCTTGATGGTGTTGTTTATATTAGGGAATGTTTTGTCAGCGTTTGCGCCAAACTATGAGGTATTGATGTGGAGCCGAGTTGTTACTGGCTTGGTCCAAGGGCCTTTTTACGGTATTGGCGCTGTCGTTGCTACCAACCTAGTGTCTGAAAAAATGGCTGGTCGATCGGTTGGGCAAATGTTTGCAGGTTTGACGCTTGCTAATGTCCTTGGCGTACCAGGAGGGACGTGGATTGGGCTACAGTTTGGTTGGCATGTGACGTTTCTTGTTGTTGCGAGTCTTGGCTTGGTTGCGATGTTATTTATACTCGCTGTGGTTCAGTCAACCGGGCATGGCGAAGCGAAGAATATACGAGACCAGTTGTTAGCATTCAAAAATCCAATGCTACTAATGAGTTTGGCGATAACGGTGTTTGCGTGGTCAGGGTTTATGACGTTGTATGGGTATCTTGCTCCAATAGCTATGCACATCACTGGCTTTGACGAAGGTGCGGTCACGTGGATTTTAGTTATTGTGGGTGTTGGGTTAATTGTCGGCAATACATTGGGCGGTCGTTCATCGGATATCAATCTTCAGAAGTCATCCATGTTTTGGGCGATGGCTATGGTCTTGTCCCTCGTACTTGTTGGGTTGTCCGTTGATAGCAAGATATTGTTTGTTGCCGCGGCATTTGTGTTTGGTGTCGCCTCGTTTGCCAACGTCCCTGCGATGCAGCTTCGAGTAATGAATCATGGTGGAAATGGTCAAGAGTTAGCCGCAACAGCCAATATTTCCGCGTTTAATTTAGCCAATGCATTTGGTGGAATACTTGGTGGTGTGGTGATTGATAGCCAACTGGGCGCAAGTATGATTCCCTTTGCCGCGGTGTTGGTTCCGGTTGTTGGGTTAGCGTTTATATTTCAGACCAACAAACGTGAAAAACAGGCATTTGCTAAAGAAGATAATAATCTACATTCGTTGCCACAAACTGACTAGTGAAGGCGCAATATCATTCACTACTTTAGCAAAAGCGAGTGCTGCTTCATATCATGACCGTATTTTAATGGTAGAAATACGGTCATGAATAGCGCAGGCAGCCTTAAAGATCTTGTTAGAGAGGCCATTAACGTTATCGAAATATTGTTGGTTTTGTTTTCTATAATTACGGAGTGTCTTTATAATTGGTTTTATGTTTTAGTTAATATCAAGGCCATAAATAAGCAGAAGAGTCATAATACTATCGACGGCAATAATTGATTTCATTGGCGCTCTCAACCTGCCGTTTCCAGTGAATAAAATTGTACCTATTAATAAAGTTTTAGATAAGATAGCGGCTAACGTGATAACGGTCGTCAGTGCTGTATTCTGAGATGCAGTGATCATTAAAGCTCCGAGAATTGCTGTATTGAAGCCCCACGTACGTGAAAATAGGCGCCCTAAGCTTTCAGTCACCGACATTTTATAACTAAGTTGCAAATACTTGTCTAGAAAGATGCCTTGTAACCCAGCTGTAATTGTTATGATTCCGCCCCACAATAATGTGCTAGCTAATACTTCATTCATTTATATTCTTACCATTTTTCTTAGTACTATATGATTCACGTAATGTGAAATAAGATGCGAGATAGTCTTACAGGTATTCATTTTTCCTGAGTTGACTAAGTTTTATTATTGTAATCGCCTTGGCGTTCTATGGTAATTGGATTGCATTGAAAAGTGAGTTTAGTTTTATTCAGTGTTCGAAATGAGCGTGTTTGTAATCACAGAAGAAGCATGTCTGGTTGATCATCGCCAACGACATTTTGCTTTATAAGTAAAGAGAGCATATTTTTGACGCGCATTGAAACGAATTGAAAGGCTGAATCAGACACCTGTTCAGCCTCATTCTGCTTACATCATTACAGATAACGATTTTTCAAGTGCGCTTGGAAATGATCAGCATTCAGTGCCTCACCAGTCGCAGCTTTAACCAACTCATCAGTAGTCAACAAACTTCCCTTGCTCCAAATATTATCCGATAACCAAGAGAAAATTGGGGAGAGTTCTTTGGAAGCGATCGCTGATTCAACATCCACAGTTTTACGCATTGTCGCCATAAACTGCGCCGCATACATCGCGCCTAAAGTGTAGCTAGGAAAGTAACCAAAAGCACCATCTATCCAGTGGAGAATATCACTTGCGCAAGATCTCAACGTAGACAAAAAGCTATTCCTGCTATTGTGCTAGATAGTAGCGTGAGATATGTTGAATAATTATTGGTTATTTCAAGGCGTTATAATGGTCTCTTTCTCTCAAAATGCTCAAGTTTACTCGTATAGTAGATTCTCACGAATGAAGCAAAAAGACGGCGACTCGATTAGGCGTCAAGCAATGTACGCGGAAAAAATAGCAAAAGAATACAACCTCACAATCAATGAAGATCTAGTTTTTTCTGATCATGGCAAATCAGCATTTCATGCAGATCATAAAAAAAACGGAATGTACGGTGTTTTTCTGGAAGCTGTCAAAAATGGAAATGTAGCAAAAGGCTCAGTGCTCATAGTAGAAAGTTTTGACCGTCTGAGTAGACAGCACGCAATGCGTGCTCAAACTGATATTTCAGCTTTAATAGAGAGCGATATCACTATTATTACCTCTAGTGATATGCAGGTATATAACAAAGAGTCTGTATATAAGAACCCTGGGCAAATCTTTATGATGGCGGGCATTATGATGCGTGCTCACAATGAATCTTTAGAAAAGCAAAAGCGCTCACTTGAAAAAATCAGTGGGGCGGTTATGAAGTGGAAGGATGGAAATAAAAGCATTAGTGTGGGCGGGGCAAATCCAACCTGGGTTAAGCGAACAAGGAATGGTTTTGTTCTTATTGATGACAAAGCAAAAACAGTAAAAGCCATATGCAATATGTTCATTGACGGTAAGTCTATGAATCATATAGCGGGCTTTCTTACCGATAATAAAATAGAAACATACGGAAAATCATCACATTGGCGAGTAAATACCATTACCAAAATCCTAGAGAATGAAGCTCTTTTTGGCCAAAAAACTGTAGATTTAGGTGGTTCAGAAGATGGTGTTATTGCCCCGTTTCATGCTGTGCTAGACAATTACTTTCCCGCTTTAATTAGTAAAGAAGAGTATGATTTAATTCAAGAAATCAAGAGGTTAAAGACGCATGGTAGAACGGGTTATAGAACCGCGAAAAAAGTGACTGATGAAAATGGTAGTATTATCGAGGTTGTAGAGCAGAACTCTATCTATTTACTTAGTAGCTATGGGCTGGCTAAAGATGGTATTGCTAAATGCAGATGTTCGAAATGCAACGGAAGTATGGGAACAAGACGGCAGCGACAATATACAAGAACAGGAGAGTACACAAAAACTGAGTACAGGCTTGCGTGCAACGACTCTGGTACAACAAACAACAAAAAGTGCGATATTGGCAGTATAAGAATTGGTAACATGGAGGCATCGTTTCTAATAGCTGTTTCCAAGCATATTGACTTCAATCTATTAAATAAAAGCACGGATAGTCGAGAAGTAGAGGTGATTGACAGTAGACTTAAAGAGATTGATATTCAGCTAGAAAAAGCGGTTAATCTATTGATCACAACTGACAATGAAATTATCCAGAACACAGCTAATAAGAATTTGCTTGCGCTACAAGAAGAGCAAAAAGAGCTTGAAGTCAAGAAACTGGACGGTAAGGAATTTATTATCAGCCAAGAAGCAATTGACCGTTTTATTCGTTTGATTGATCGAGCCGCATTTAATGTTGATGATCACAAAGCGAGAGAAGATGTAAAGAGTATTTTAATGCAGTCGACGACTAAGATCGTCATGCACATAGACAAGAAACAGACTATGGCAGACTTCAATCTACCAAATATATTGCCAGGTGTTTTAATTTACGCTATTGAAGTGCATTTCAAATCAGGAAAGATTTTGTGGTGCTTTCACAACGTCCAGAGAGACGAGTCTGCTTTTACGGTCGTATTAAATTCGGATGAAAACGAGAATAGTTTAACAAAATCTGAGCTAAGCCTGTGGAACGAATTAGGAGATGAATTGTACGAACAACACTTAGCCTATGAAGATTTTGATGCTTTCGATAAGGTAATGCAAAAGTTGCTCGACAGCGAACAAGATGATGGAACTTTTGCTGCTGCCGAAGAAGTATTTGGTTCGAGTGATCAAAAAAAGAAGACACAAGCGGACGAAATTCAGGAGAAATGGATTGAGTGGGAGAGAGATATTGCAAATGAAGCGAACTTTCGGGAACATCAAGACTTTTTAGCCAAGAGTAACCGTAAGAAGAACTGATTCTGAGTTCCAAATTCATGTTTTGATGATGACGCTTAGCTTGACGAAAGTAACAGTGCTAGGCTTTGTCGAGCTTTTGGTTTACATCGTATTGGACGAACGTGTCTTAAGTCGGAAATCGCACACCTGAATTTTGTATCTGACTACGTTTTGCTATCTACTGGCACAGAATTACCAATCATTTACTCTAGAGATAAGCTCCTCTGTGCTTTATGTTTGCTCACTTTTTAGTTGACTAGATTTTTTATCCAGTATAATGAATAAAAAAGATACAAATCTCGCTTGACTTGTGCTTATTAGTTGTTAATACTGAAGTTGAATCAGCGGAATCAAAGCAAAATTCTTTTGCCTTGCCCAATTCGATTCAGCTCATCTAGCTAGGTTGCGTCGGCACTCTAGCGTAGACAAGCACAAAATATTCAAAATAAAAACAAAATACAATTTAGTAATACCCAACTTGATAATCGTTGGGAATCTGGTTTACCACGCCAGTAGTGTGTTTTTTTGTTTTGGATAGGAGTGTTTGTTATGTCATTATTTTTTCTTCATCAGCATCACATCAACCCACTTTGTACATCGTGCAAGGTTTTTTGTCGTCCAAACATCACATTAACTCACTTCGTATCACTGCTCGCACTAGTGTTGAGTAGCAATTTGCCGATCTGTTTTCTTTTCCGAGGACGTCGAAAAATGTACCTATTAAAATCAAAAAACGAATTCTATTTTTCTCGTGTTTGTTTCCCCCAAAATCTTGCGCAACAGGGGTATCCATTCGATATCAAAGTTCCGCTAATGACAAAAGACCGCCAGGTTGCTATTCAACGTAATGTTGGGATATCAGCTTGTATTAAAGAAGCGGTAATTGCCTCCCAGACTTCGCAGCCAATTCCTTACTGTGATTTTAAATCCGTACTTGATAAGCATATGCAGGCAGTTAGAGAGCAAGCTATCTACATAATCACATCTTTATCTACTCATAAACTAAGCAGCGTAGAGCCAATTGAATTTGGGCATGCTGTCGATTTTGATGATTGCATTGGTTCAGATCTTCCTGAGGGTATAACCAGTGAAGATTTGCATAATCCTTTTCCCTATAGAGGCTATCTGAAGCTCTTCATTGATAGCGTAAGGGCATCGAAAGATTGTCAAGAACAAGAAGAGCGAATTAATCACTTTATTGAGTACACAGAGACATACTACATCGCAAAAGTGACCCCTGCTGATATCTCGCATTATCTCGAATTACTTGGTAGTGAAGGTCGCTCGCCAAAAAGCAGTAGAGACTACTTCAACTCAACGACACAATTTTTAAAATGGCTAGATATGAAGGGGTTCATATCGTTAAATCCAGCCGAAAACATTGAATGGAAACTCCAACTGAGCTTAGTAAGGACAAATTATAATGACTAGACTAAACAAAACAAATCGGACTCAACTGATTTACGCACTTCAAAACGGTGCTAGTTATCGTGACACTCTCGATCTCTCTTATTTCTTGAAGCTAGGTATTACGGAAGCTGAAATTGGTTTTTACGACCGCGCAATAGATCTACTAATGAAGTGTCCGTGGTTCGATGAGGAAGATTTCTTTACTGAAGAAGCTATGTCACCAACTCAATCTAAAAATATTCTTGGCGGGTTTCTAGAATTCAAAAAATTATTGGGGATTGAAGACTATACGTTCTCGGCTTGGCTTCAACAGCAAGATGTAAGTAATGGGTTAGCTATTCCTTATTTTCTATACCAAAAATTTTGGAGGGAAATTCGAGAGGACTTCATGGAAGATAAGCGGCTTCAAAATAATTTAAAAATTGTGCTCAGTAATGAACAACAATTTCAGTACATCAATATCCATGATGTTGCTGAATGCGTGGTTCCAGCCACAGACTTAGAATCTGCTGTTGCCACAGTTCTGATTTATTGCGTTACTCATAAATGTAATTCACTTGATACAGAACGATGCATTATTGAGATTGAAGATAGGCTGACTCATACGACCATGTCAATCGAAGTGAAGTGTCTGGCTAGCCATTTCTGCGAAAAAACAGACCTTTCAGTTTGTATTATCGATGATACGACACCGATTAAGGGAATGCCTAAAGTTCGTAACATCATGCTTTTGCAAGATTTAGCGAGCGTTTAACGAGATAAAAGTGGCGTGGCTTGCCTCGGCTAATTTAATGTCGACTTAGGTCAAGAAAGCTATGGCAGCTCTAATGCTATATAAGCTGAGCGGCTCAAGTTTGTGGCAGTTCATTAGGGGGTAATTAGAGCTAAGGTTCTGCAAGCAGAACAGTGCCAATGATTCTATGCACTTTCTCCTGATATATATAATATTGAGGAAAAGTGCATGAGATGATTTGACCAGAATCATGCTTTTGATGTGTTTCCTTGGCAGGCGAAATGCAACAGTATTTTGTCTCTCTTGATATTTGCTTGTTTTGCAAGCCCTCAGGCTCTGCAAGCAGAGCAGCTCAAGTCCATGTGCAGTTTCCTTAGGTATATATAAAATCATAGGGAACTGCACATGAGATTTGTTCAGTATGAAAAGGCGAGTTTAACGTATTTCACTTTGATATTGCTTGCAGTGCAAGCCCTTAGGCTCTGCAAGCAGAGCAGCTCAAGTCCATGTGCAGTTCACTAGTGTATATATAATTACAAAGGGAACTGCACATGATGTTAACTGGTCTAATTCACCCCAAGAGCCTTATATACCGCATCAATAGGATCACTATAGAAGCTCACTTGGAACTTGGTAAAAGTCTCTGCTGGCACGGTAGGGATGTCTGAAGCAGATGCCATTGGAATCAATATCTTTGTTGCGCCCGCTTCAAGAGCAACTTGCATAGAACCAGCTAAATCTTGCACTGTGTTTAGTACACCGCCAAGTGTCATTGACCCTAGTACAACCATTGATTCTTGCATAGGCTTATTCAGCAAAGCTGAACAGCTAGCGATTAGCGAGGCAAGGCTTGAACTGTGAGAATTACCCGACATCTGTAAGTCAACGAAGTGCAGGTGGAACTCATGGTCTGAGAATTGGCTGTTTGCAGCAATGCGTGACAAGTTGCCTTTAAAATACTCAAACCCGATCTTCACTTGTTCTTTTGCTTCAGTATCGGAGCTTAGGCCTGAAGTCGTAAGCTTGCCATTTCCTGCTGTCTTTTGTGTTTCTACGCGGAACACACCGAGTTTGCCGCTATGACCAGGACTAACAAAGTGAATCACCCCTGGGTTTGGAATACCTGGTGCAATGAGCTGAGAACCGCCTTGTTCTGGTACGTTAACGAAAAACTCTTCAAGACTGTCATTATCGATATAAGAGAAGTTCACATCGAAGAATTCCATACCGCCGATTTTTTTCAACTGCTCTTTGACACGGCGACGAACTTCTAATGCGTATGTTAAGCAAGTGCGAACATCTTCCTTGGTATATTCACCGTGTGGAACGAGCAGTTTCAGTAACCCCGAAGTTGTGCGACGAACACCAATCACATCACGTTGGTTGAGGTTGTTGCCCAACTTAAAGAACTTATCTATAGCGTCAGAGAAGGTTTGTTTACGCATTTCACGCATGTACTCGGCTAGATAGTCTGTAATCAACCCAAAACGGTTTGTGAAGAACTCAGGGCGCATCTTAGGTATTTCCCACCCTGGGATATAGGCGTGGAAACGGTCAAAGAAAGCAGCATCGATCATCTCTTGAGGGAACGGAGCGAGTAGGTGGCTTGTTTTTACGAGAGTTTCTACGCTTTGGTCTATGTTACCGACGAAAACCATAGAAGCTTTAGCTTCAATGGAGTCACGACCTCGGCTAAAAGAACCTGAAGCCATGTAGTCCTTCATTATTTGCACGCCGTCTTTGTCTTTAAAACGAATACCAGCAACTTCATCGAACGCCACAATATCCCACATGCCTACAAGCCCTACTTGGCGTGAAGACATATTGTAGAAAAGGTTAGCAACAGTTGTTTGACCACCAGAGACGAGCAAAGAGTTCGGAGAACATTCTTTGTATACGTGTGATTTACCTGTACCACGAGGGCCAAGCTCGCAGACGTTATAGTTATTTTCTACGAACGGGATCATGCGAGCCAAGATATGCCATTTAGCCCGTTGCTCAAGATTTGTAGGCTCCATGCCGATCGAGCGCAATAGCAAATCTAACCACTGATCCATCGAGAAGTTTCGACGAGCATTAAAGACTTCGTCCATATTCATCGATGGCATTTGGATTGCTTTAAGACCAAGTACAGAGAATGGTGACGTCTTTTGTCCCTCTTCAAAGAAATAGCTTAGAGTCACGATACACCAGATACCACCAGTAAGTAGTTTCTCGTTCTCTTTCACCATGCTGGCAGGGATCACAGCATCTTTGATACCGAGATTTGATAAGCTTGCCTCATAGACGTCTTTCTTTTGGTTGAGCTTAACCGATATCTTATCAATGACTTTATGTGTACCGCGTTCACGTATGAGAGATTTAACCTTCTCAGCTTCATCAGGTCGAACGTAGTTATCCGTTAAGATTTTCTTAACACGTCCCATTCCTGCTTCGATAAGGTCGTCATCGGTTGCCGAGCAGTACATACCAAGTAGATATTCAAGGACATAAACAGGGACATTTGCCCCTTCTTTAAGCTGTTTCGTTAAGTCTTTGCGAACAACGCGTCCTTTGAACTCAGTGGTCATGAGATCGTCTAAGTCGACATCTCGAACATCTTTGATTTCTTGTGCGATGACCTCTTCCTGAGAAAGGGGGCTTTCATCAGGTTGTGGAGATGTGTCATTTTCTTCATTGTCAAAATGATGGTAGTGATGAACTTCCGTTGCTTTACTATCGTTGTTATCGTCAATCATGAATAGGTTCCGTTAAAAAAGATCATCAAAATCGTCTTGGATTGCTAAGTCGATTGTTACCGAATGAGTTGCGTAGCGATCACCCTGCTCACTATCCCACATGATCAGTTTATAGGGGGTAGTTCGATCGAAGTTGCTGCCGTTTAGCGTCAGTATCGCATTGCGCTTGCGTTCATCAGAATTTGAGGCTGAAGAGTCAAATAGTATCTGTGCTTTGTTTGAAACAACTGTGCCTTCAGGGGCTTCTATCCAAATGTTGAGGTTACGCTCTTTAAATTGATCGCCAACGGCATTGGTTTGTAAGAATTCAATTTTCTCACTAAGTGTAACAATACGAAGCCCATTACTCAGTGGCACTACACCTACTTTTTGTTTTGCGGTCGTCTTTTGCTTGGTTGTTTTCAAGTGTTCAATACGAAGGACTGGAACACAAATCTCTTGAGGCATGATCCCACCATGAATGAACTTAGCACCACCCACAAAGTTAAAGCGGTTTGAGCCTCGAGGAACAATAAACTCGGCTTGGTCACCATTGGCAGACAACTTAGCCGTTACGGCCATATCGCCTTTCCAGTAGAAGCTGTCTTTTGGAAGCTGTTGACCGATAAGGTAACGCTTTTTAGCCTCTACCGTCCCACTTGGTTTTACGGATAGCGCGGTTTTATCGGACTCAACGACATCACTCGATTTAAATAAGAAACCGTGATCAGCCGTGACCAAGATTCTGTTACCGTTTAATTTGTTGATGATGCGCTCGACAAGTAATCTGACTTGCTCGATACCATCGGCACAGGCATCAAAGGTCTGGTTCTCTGTTGCCGCTTTATCACCAATAGCATCTATTTGATCATGGTAAATGTACACGACACGAGCATCAGCTACCGCTTTACGACCTTCTTCGTTTGTCCAATTGAGAACATCAGAAGCTTTTACTGCCATACCTTGGTATTTTTCAAGTACAGCGTGTCGGTTGTCCAAGCCATGAACACTTAGGCCATCAGCTTTGTATTTAACATCTTTTCCAATGTGAGCAGTCAGCTCTTTGTGAGGTAGTAAAGACGCCATTCCAAGTTGAGTATAGCTAGGCACGACACCAAGCTGTGATTTGATAACAGACTTAAAGCGTTTTTCCTTATTTATTTGCTCATGTATATCATGTGCGACTTCATAACGAAGGGCGTCACTTATAACTACAAATACGCGCTTTATCTGACTCGATTGGAAGATGCGTTCTACTTCATTGTTGTAGAAGTCATATTGGTTCAAGACGCCATTGATTTTCCATGTGTCTAATAAGTTTTCATCGTCGACATGCTTGCCCCACGCAATGGCTAAATCATGCAAGTACCAATTTACGTACAAGTCTTCAATGTCTTCGACTAGCTTCAGTTTCTTTAGAATGTCTGAGCCTTGATGAGCAACATGGTTTGCGTTCTCACAGAAGTTTCGATAAGCCGTATCGAAAAGGAAAAGCTCTTGCTCGTAAGCCCTGTAAAGCTCTTTAGCTGAATCAAAATCAAAGCCATCAATATATTTAGACTTAAGAGAGTAGAACTGTTTCGCTGCTTTGATTGCCTTATAAACGTTTGCGTATTTTGTATCCACAAACTCAGCTCTAACATGACACCAGTGAGTCGTGAGACGGTGTGATACAAGACTGTTCAGTTCTTCTGAGCTTAATGAAGCGATATGTTTTGCGAGTAAAATTGATAACTGTTTGTCTGCAAACTCAAATGTTTCAACGAGTCTTAGTTTTTCAGGTGATTCTATCAGACGCAATTTATCTGAGATTTCATAATCAGTTTCTATACGACGAGAAAGGCGATTATAGCCATCTTGACAACTGCGACCTTCACGTAATTGTACGACAAAACTTACAACTTGAGCACGACGGCCTGAATTCAAACCCACGCGTTCAGCGGTATATCCTGCTTCAAGCTGCTCTTGAGTAGGCATTGGTAGTAGATGTGTAGTAAACCGTCCAATGACCTCGTCACTGTTTGAACAACCGCTGTTGATAAGAGACTGATAGCATTCAGTAAAGAGAAGCTTTACTGCTAGTTCTTGAATTGTTGGTTTTAGGTGACAAGAGTCACCTGTTGCTTCAACAATATATCCAAGTTCTTCGTAAGCAAACTTCCAGAATGCATCGATTAAATTGAACTTCTCAAGTTCTGCTAAAAGTTCTTCGGAATCAAAATCGACGGATAGTTGAGTAAGCAGGGCTTGCAGGATAGTTACAAACGTAGGTGTTTCAATTTTTAGGGTAGCCGCTATCAGGGTAAGTTCTAACTCTCTCTCTGTAGCAGAAGGCGGAAGAATTTTCTTTAATCGTGCTACTCGCTTCTTGTCACCAAAGAATGCTTTATATTTAGCAATAGTAGGACGAAATTCCATGTTCATACCGATTTCATTCAGAATCATGGAGCTGTTATCTGCATAAAACTCCTGTGCGTAAAGCCTGATGTCGTATAGCCAATCACGGGTTGGGTCATTAGGAGCCGTGTTGCTGTATAGAAGGAAAGCCGTTTCAGGTTCCATTAGCTCAATACGATGCTTTACTTCCAAGTGGGACAAAGTATCAAGGTAGATAACTTGAGTCCTTTCGTAAGACGTATCAAGAGATAGCGATTCAATGAGATCGTTAAACTCGTTGTCAGTATCCTGCCAAAAGACAAGTCTACTTTTTTCAAATTTGGCTAATAGCCCACTAGTGATCTGATCAATATTCATCGTTGTTTTACTTCGCCTGAGTGTGGCTGTTTAAAAGTGGTAACTAATTAATAGCTTATCACTTTTTAGAGTAAAAATCGCTGCTGATACGATGATGAAAGATGCCAGTGCCCCGATACTATTTAGAAGTATTTATTGGACTCATTATTTAATCCTAACTACGAAAACCAAGCTTTGTCATACTTTCTAAACTCAACGCCTCTATGGTTTTGATGGCTGCTTTTTGGGCGGAATTCATTTGACCGCCGAAGATTTTGTAGAAAAAAGAGCTATTAGACTTGAACTCAGATAGTGCTTGTTCAAGCTTAGGAACAAATTTATTAACTACATTATGTACATCCGTATGCTTAAGTCGGATTTCACTTAAGTGTTGGCTGGCTTCTGGCTTTAGAATATTGAATCTATCCAGTTCTTTTAAAAGTTTTTGTTTTTCGGTTTTGACATCGTCAGCTTTTTTATAAGAACTCTTTGTTGAAAAGTAGACTAAAGGTGCAGCTACTATCCCACCAAGTACCCAGAATCCACCTGCCATGCCTGCACCGCCTGCTGCAAGTGAGCCTCCTCCAAACCATGCTAGAGTAGCGTTGGTAGCGGCGATTCCTGACAAGGACGAAATAGCAGTTCCAGTCGATGCGCTACCAATAATTGATACTATACCCCAAGCGCCAACAGCAGTACTTCCGCCAACTAATCCACCAAAGCCATTTGTTAAAATAGAATGGTATTTGGTATTAAATTTTTGAACTTGTGTCAGTGGAGAGAAGGTTTGCTGTGTTGCTTTGAATTGACCTGTTGAGTTGGTTTTTAGTACTTTTTCGACTTTCTTCATTGTGAAGCTATAGCGATCTATCAAAGTACCAATACTATTTAGAATCTCATTGGTTTGTTCTTGCAGTTGTTCTAATTCATAAAGTGCGGGAGTGTATAGCGCTTCATAGAGATCAGAATAGTGCTGTTTCTGAAGAGCAAGTACATACGACCCTCCAAGGGAGGTTAAAGCACCTAGAGCACGACTAGCATTTTTAAAAAAACTTTTTGTTCCCGCTAGCTCGACAAAAAAGACCTCTTCAAAACAACTATCTAGTGCATGGAAAGAGGCATTCTCAATTTGATTCGGTGACTTGTCACTACAATCGACGAGGTTCATGTAGGCAGTGATAGAGTTCTGTACAGATTTAAGCTCTGACGGGTAATTGCGTGGTATAGATTCGGACATGAGGTACTTTGAAACTAGGGGGGATATTGATGTGAATAGTATCAATAATAAGAGTTTTTTGATATCTAGTTATTTTATTTCTAGGGTGCTACTAAAATATGGTGTTAAGCATGTGTAGTGAAAAAGAGCAGCAGATAGGCTGCTCAAGAGCATTATAAATCTTATTTTTCAATATCAACGATTTGATAGGTTTTAGCTCGCCCTTGACGGATGAGTAGTTCATGACTTTGAAAGTGTGACACCAATTTAGTAACGGCAGCCTTTCCAATTATTTCTACCAACACATGTAAACCTTTAAGGATATCTGCTTCCGATAACGAGGCATGACTAGCATCATTCGTTTGTTTTGCCCTGAATAAATCAAGCAAATCAAAATAGAAAAATGCGAGTGTTTCTGAGCCACAGAATGCAGGATGAATGTTAGCCATGCTGTCAGCATCATCGTTATGAGAGTTTTCTTGTAGACCCTCAGAAGCACTTAACGCGAGGTTCTCTTCTGATAGGCTTGCTGTCTTCGGAGTAGGCGAATCCGCATCTGATTTAATATCTATAGCAGTGTCAGTTTCTGTTGAATTTGATTCTGTCTCTCCAACGGCGCCCAAAGCAGAAGACAAAGAATCCATTGGCGTAATTGACTTTGCTTGCATAAGTACTTTTACTTTGGTTTTGCTGCTAGGGAAACCATTCAGTATTTCTTCGTTGCCAGCTAAGTTAGGGGAGTCATGGCGTGAGATGTATTGAGGACACCAATTAGCTACCAAATTCTCTTTTACTCCATTAAACGTCCCGCCTTCTAAACCAGAACAAACTGCGACAACGGCTTCAGATAAGAAGTAGATATATTTATTGCGTTGCATTGCATTTTGACCACGGCCAAAACTTGCTTCAGGGTCAAACGGAGAGAGTAGAAGTAATTGACCGCTCTTTAAGTAGCTTCGCCATTGGCTATCACCACAAGCTTTAAACAAACTATCACCAAGAATCCCAATGGAATTACTACCGTTACTCATCGAACGATGCATAGCAATACTGTCGACGCCCTTTGCTGCTCCCGAAACAACTTGCAAACCATGTTGATTAATATTATCAACATAGGTAATCGTGGCTGATTCGTCCGTTGCACCACAATCACGAGAGCCAACAAAGCCGACACATTTAAAATTCAATAAGTCGATATTCCCTGTGCCAAATAAGATTGCAGGAGCCTTCTCTCTTAACCCTTGCTTTATCTGAACTGGGTAGGTTTTATCTGCTCGACTTAGAATCCAAATACCTGCACTTTGCCATTTTTCTAGCGCTTGTGATAGGGCCATACCGCGTGACAATAATGATTGGAATCGGTCATTTGTCATCTCTGAAACAGTCTTATCTAGACTTCTCATAAAGCCCGAAAGTGCATTTTTAGAGGCGAAATGTGTAGCTTCATCGCCAAACTCGACAAAGAAGGACTCTAGTCGATCATTGTCGAGTAAATCCTGAGGCTGAAATTGGTTTGCTGCCATCCAGTGAGCTAGATAACCGAATCCATTATCGGTCAACGGCTTACATGCAGTTCTATCGGAACGGTTGAAGTAATGCGTGAGCATTAGCATTGCTTTGGTATTTTCTGATAGTTCATTTTGCATAATATGATTCATTCTATTGGTTATTCTTTGTACTAGTTAATGCGATAGGGACAACTCGTTGTACACCAGCTCTTCTCAATAATGCCCCGATTACAGTAAAAGTCCAACCTGAGTCGGCAGCATCATCTAAAAGCCAGACAGGATTGTTGTATATTTGGGTCGTATCCAAGTTAAATGCACCATCTAAGTTTTTGCTTTGATGATAACTATTTTCCATTTTCTTCTGTTCTGGACGCAACTCAGCGACAGAAATAACATCTCTACAAGGAATGCTTATGGCGAACGCTAATTTGTGTGCAAAATCTTTCACCAATGTTGGATGCCTAAGTGATGGAACATAAGTTATCCATGTTGGTCGTTGTTCACAAGGTAAGCTATTTAACATTTTTACCATTGGTGCAATCAAGTCATCACTGAATACATCATTGAATTTTCCTTGCGCGACCATATCACCCCAACCGCCATCTCTCCAAGTCGAAAGAGTCCAGCCAGTATCGCACATTAGATTGGGGTTCTGACGAGGAAGGTTATAGATAGGGAAAGCGCTTCGCACGACATCGTTTGATGCTCCAAACAATTTCCTTGGCTTAAGCTCTATATAACGGTTGCGAAGAAAATCAGATGCTTTATTGATGGACTCTTGCTGAACAGATTCGGTGAGCTTAGTAGTGGGTTTGCAATATTCGCACTTTCCACAAGCCTGGATGTCATGGTCATCTAGTTCAGAACCTAAAATTTGCATTAAGCAACGGTTTAGCGAACCATCAAAGTAGGCAAGTAGGCGCTGCCATTCCTCTTCTTTTAGATCATTTAATCTTTCTATTTTATCGTGAGGCAAACTATAGTCAGAGGCAGTTCGGTAATACAACGGGCCATCTTTCATGATAGGAGAAGGAAACTCCGACGTTAGAAACTTGATCGTATGAGTGAGCTTGCCTCGAGAGCAGTTCATATGCTTCTCTAATTCAGCTAGCTTAATCCCGTCATGGTTAGTAAGCAGTTCTAAGAATGAGTCAATTTGTTCTTCTTTTGGGAAAGCATTTTTGATGAAATATTGCTGAATTCGAGCATCATCCTCACCTACCATTAGTATACCAATGGCATTGTCAATTCCACGTCCCGCACGACCGACTTGCTGATAGTATTCGACTATATTGCCTGGTGCTTGAAAGTGAATAACAAACGCTAGATCTGGTTTATCAAACCCCATACCTAATGCAGATGTTGCGACAAGGGCTTTAATTTGATTTTGTTGCAATGCCTGTTCTAAACGAGGCTTGTTATCACCATCTATATCACTATGGTAGGCATGGGCATTAATATTTTGCGTTTGTAGAAACTCGGCAACGATATTTGCATCCTTCGTCGTTTTACAATAGATAATTCCAGAGCCTAAAAGCTGAGGGAGATTTTCGACAAGCCACGCTAAACGCTCAGACTTACTGTGTACATGGATTGTTTGCAAATTAAGAGAGCTTCGCATTAAAGACCCTCGAAACACTTTTAATCGATCACCCAGTTGATTTCTAATGTCAGTGACTACTCGGTTGTTAGCTGTTGCTGTTGTTGCAAGTACAGGCATGTTACGCGGCATAAACTGAATAGCACGAACAATCCTACCGTAGTCTGGCCTAAAGTCATGCCCCCAGTCTGAGATACAGTGGGCTTCATCGACAACGAATAAACCAATGTTACCAACAATCCGAGGCAGAATCTCTTGACCGAATTTAGTATCACCTAATTGCTCTGGGGCGATGATTATTGCATCCACATTCTGGCTGAGGATTTGACGTTCAGAACGTGCTTTCTCATGTTGATCCATAGATGAGTTGTAAGAAACAACATTTAATCCAAGTTTAGCGGCGCTGTCGATTTGGTTTCGGATTAAGGATAAAAGAGGGGAGATAATAATACTCGGCCCATGCCCTTGCATACGACGTAGCTTTGTTGCAATAAAGTAAACTGCACTCTTACCCCAACCAGTCCTTTGTACGACAAGTAATTGGTTTTGATTTGCGACTAGTTCATTAATTGCTTCCCATTGATCTGCGTGAAACTGGGCAGCCGAAGAGCCTGTCATTTGCTGAAGAAGCGCTAACCCTTGTGTTTCTAGGTTTGAACTATTATTTGAATTTCTAAACATTGTATAAGCCATTTGACGTTGTAATGTGAATTTAAAATACTCACTGTCTAATTCGATTTATATAGTTAAGACAGGATCTAAAATAGTCTCTGTTAATTCCTCAGAACGGGATATCTTCATCCCAAAGACTACCGCCACTATTAGGGTTGTTTGTCACTTCTTTCTCAGAAAAATGCCAAAATCCATTGATGTTTTCTAGTGAGTTTTCTTTACTTGCCCAATTATTACTAATAAACATTTGTTCAAGTTCTACAGCCCAACGCAAGGGAATTGAAACAGTGAGCATGTGAGCTTTGTTACCTTTAATTAGGTTAGGCTTTGCAAGGCATGTAGAGATAGGTAAAGCTAATTTACATTCCTGTGCAGTCACAAAAAGTTTGCCCGTCATTGTTTCTAATACAGTTTTCTGCTCGAAGATAAAAACAAAGATCTTACTGTCTTCCTTGTTTTCATCGAGTTGAACATGGCAGCTGTCAGATGCTTCAGTAATAGCTCCCAAAATTCGGTTTAATCGAGTTTTAACCCATCCATCGATAAAGTCTGGGGCTGCTTTATCTTGGTACTCAATGCTTGTTATATTACCTTTCACAACAGTTATGATTTTGTTTTGTGCGTAGTCATGACCCCAACCACCATGGAAATATGCACCTTTCCCTGACTCGGGAATCACAAGCTGACCAGTAAACCAACTCGCTTCTATTGGTGTCGTCTTTAGCGTGTATTTTCCTTCGATGTTTTTGAGCAGTAGCTTTCTATCTTTCAGCTCCCATGTACCCACATAACCGCGCCAGCAAGCGGTTGAATTAAAGATACCTTCGCTTGATTCAGCCTTTATTATCTCTGGGTGATCTAAAGGGAAATGGGGTTCGCTGTGAAGCTGAACTTCCTCACCTTCATAAATAAGTGTTTCGGATACTTGTGCTGTCATTATTTTTTCTCCAGAAATGTAGAAAATCCCAAATTGTTAATATGTCGCAAGTCGGTACTCACCGACAGGATCACACGTAATCGTCGCGGGGCCTGAAGCTTGGAGAATATTTTTCCTAGCACCGCCTAAAGATACAGCTATCCGTGAGTAGTCTTGCTCAAGTTCTGGGTATTCAGCCGCTAACCATTGAGGGAATTCTTGTGTCTGTACTAGGTTCAGTGTTTTTCCGTGCGCCGAGATGGTTCCATTTGCGAGAACTTTGACCATTGGCAACTGAGCACCACCGCCCGTTAAGGCAACTGCGAGTGCGTTGTTAGGAGCAGCGTGAACAAAACTAGGCGATATGTTGTTTAAGATTTCTTGCATACACTCTTTGAGTGATTTTGAAAATGATTCTACTTGAGGCAAAGCCATAAACTCATCAAGCGTGATTTCAACAACGTCTCCGTTGAATAAGGTGGCGGAGATGAAACCGTCTCTAAATAGTGCTTCTTTGTAATCTCTCAAGTGTAAGTTTAACGCGCCAAATGTATTAAGGTAGAGAGGGTTACCTTGGCGTATATCTGCTTTATTGAGGATCACGCCTTGAAGTAGTTTATCTAGGTGGTTGCCTGCTTCCGTGATACCTCTGTTGGAATCTTTAATCTCTAAAGCTGCACTTTTCTTCAACTTCTCATCATATTTCATGCGATACAGGCTGAAATCACTAGTACCTGCGCCAATATCAATAACCATTACTAATGAGTTAACATTCTCTTGCCACGAGATAAGGGAGCCAGCGACTCCAAGTGGTTCAGTTACATCCTCTCGAATAAAATTGAACTTTAAATTTTTCTTTCTGATTTGCGTTATAGCATTAAGGAAATCATTCAACTCGATCCCTGAAGAAAACTGTAAATCAAATGTATCAGCGAGGATCTGCGCTTCTCCTAATAGCTGTTTGAGTTTATTCACGACTTGGACATGTTTCATTTTGTCGAAGCAAGGCATAGCAAAGCGGCGGAGTATGTTTTTATCGATCCCCTGTAATGACGTAGCTTGGTTCATTGCCCATGTAAAGTAGCTTAAGTAAGCTAATACCATATCTTCATAAGTGATTTGTGAGCTAGTAGGGTTGAATTGCTTACCTACTTCCGAGGATAAACCTTCCTCAGATAAGTAGCGTTTTATATTATCGAGTCGCTGTCTGTGAGTATCAGGAGGTTGAATATGTGACATCTGTACTGCGGCTTGACCGAACCAAATCTTACCTAGATCATCAATAAAGACGGATGAAACAAGCATATTTTCACTGATTTCTTCTTGGTCACCAGGTATTCCAAGAGATATAACTTCTATATCCTCAATTGCGTCATCATCAGTTTCTTCAGAAATCAAGGTGGCTTTAGACATTGCTGTACCAAAGTCTAAGCAGACTCGAACATTACTTTTAGGCGTAGGGAGAGACATGGTACTGATATTTAATGGGGTATAAGTTACCGAAGGTTTGACTTCTTCAATAGAGGGTATGTCGGCTCTGACATCGCTTTCTAACTCTAATTCAGGCTCGACTAAAGAAGGTTCGGGTTCGGCTGTTTTCTCTTGTTTAGCAACAGGAATATCAATGAAAGTCGTTTTTTCATCTTCTCCTTGTGACTGGTCAACTTCTTGCTTTAAGTGATCGAGTGCATGTGTTAAAGCTCGAAATTCACGTTCAGTCAGCTCGCCAGGTAATACGTATCCACCATCCTGTGCTGGCTTAAACCTCTCCAGTAGATTCTGGAGTAATATTTGTGATTCTAGGTTATTCGTCATCTTAATCTTCTACAGCCTCTACCCAAGGTTTTACCAGTGTCTTTATTTTTCCACCAAATTCTTTTTGGATGCCATCTCGGACTACTCGGACTTTTCGAACACCGTATTTATGTCCACCAAGCATTTCATGTTGCATTGGGTTGTACTCAATGACTTGTCCTAGATTTTCGGTGTGCGTTAATTTTCGCATTCGTGCTAGTTGACGGGCAATTCTAGACATATCACCAAAACCACTTGATGCTTTCTTTACGGTCGATGCGAGAGGAGGATCTGAAATTTCTAAGAAAGGAACGACAGCTCGTTCGAGTTTCTCCATAGTATTTTGACTTGTTTCTACTTGAATAAGTAGCGAGCCAATTTGTTGATCTTCAGAATTACCAAGGGTGTGCACTGGTTCTTTAGCCGAGATAACTTGCTTTCCTCCATTCAACCACCATTCTTTGACTTGTGGGTCTAACTCTTGACTGGAATCAAAGTGACGCTTGAGTGCTGGAATGACTTGAGCTTTTGAGTAGTACGCTTTAGAGAGCTGTTTCATTATGTTGCTGTCAGTTCGATTCTGGCGAGCGAGAACAAGAGCAGCTTCTTTCAAGTTAGTCTTGATTCTCGGAAGGAACTCCGAGTCCCGATTAATTTCTCCCCAAAGATTGCTACTCAGAACATTTCTGGATATTTCTAAGACCTGATAGGTATCTGCAAGTAGGGCGTTTGAAAATCTTAGCTCGATGGTACGGATCAGTATCGCCAAAGCGTCGTCAACAATATCAATCATTACTGTTGACTCGACGGAAGGGGAGGAGTGCATAAGAATCGAATGCAACCAACTAGCAAGAGATTTGCCAACGTTGTTACCAACGTCGCCGTTCCAATCTTTTATTATTTCATTCCAAGCTCTTGTAATCCGACGAGCACGCTTCATGCGAGTATCAGCAGAGTCAATAATAGAAAGGTAGGTAAATGAATCTTTGCCGAGTAGAAGTAAGTCACTTAGGTTGCCGCAGCCAATCAAAGCATTCTGAATCAGTGTTCTACGAGCATTTTCAGCTGTATCAGCTAGAACAGCTTGCCTCAAACAGTAGTCTACGACCCAAGAGTCTTGAATGTGCCTTATAGATTGAGCGGCATAATGTTTTTCGTCACCGTCCGTGAGCATATCAAAATCACAAGGTTCATCATTAAATAGCTGGGGAAGGTATTGATAAACTTCATTTTGCCTACTTCGAGCGACAGCAGCCAATCGCCCAAGAGAAGCTGCTGCTTTCAATCTCAGTGGGCTGAGAGGATTACTATCTTCAGTAGCAAAATCTATGACTACATCAAGAACTCGATGAAGGTTATCACCTTTAATAACGCCCTGAATGGATTGCTTTGCCATACAGTCAGTCAGGATAGTGTTTACGCCTACCAAAGAATCTTGTGATTCAATTTCAGACAATATGACTTCGCTACTCAATTACAATTCCTCAATTTTAATGTGAAGTTAGTGTACCTAACTGCATACCATATATTTTGATATCAGTCATTCGGTGAACAATTATATGGTGGTTTAGTGCCGAATCGTCCGTACCAAATGACTATACGATTTAAAGTTGTGAGCTAAATACAATGAACTCAAAAGCTCGAATGCGTTCTCGATACTCATGTGATAAACATTCAACTAAACTGGCTTCAGAAGAGCATGATTGGTCGATGTCCTTTAACCATTTTCTCTGGTCAGTCTTTAGCGCCTTTACGTTGGGAGACTGGTCGTAGGCTTCACGATACAGATAGCTAAGTTCTCTGTCGTAATCAGAAAGCATGGTATCGGAGCAAATGGCTTTCTCTCTGGTACTTGCAGCCAGTTCACAGTTGAAGCTTGGCCCTGGTTTGGATAAATAGGCGCGTGCTTTACTTGAGTTGAATCGCCAGTTCTTATCCATGTAGTTAAAATAGTCATTGCCCTTACTATCTTTTAATTTAGGGTCGGCACCTGCATCTAGTAGTAACTGTATTGTTCTTTGGCTCGCATTCTCTGCTGCATACATCAGCGGTGTTCTGCCATAAGTCGTCAGGTTTTCTGCTAGTGGGAAGTCAAAGCGAGCCGTGTTTATGGTTGAAGCATTGATCATTGCCGTGCTTCCAATGAGTGCGGTTACGGCTTTAGGATTGTTCATATGTGCAGCATACATTAAGAGGTTTTTGCCGAATTGATTGACCTCTGATAGCGCACATTTTGGGTTAGACTCAGCACATTGCGTTGCCAAATCACCAAGCACCGTTGGCTTATCCAATGCTAGCGAGAGGCAGTCGACCATGTTTCTTTTATTGTCATGGTAGTAATCGAATGACTCACTGTGAATGTTTTCTTGGCAGCTTTTCAAAATGGACTCGGTATCATTGCCTGAAAGGGCGTTTGTTAGCTCTTTCAGTTGAGTCTGTCCATTTTCATCGAGTTGTTTTCGGTCATAATCAGAATAAACTTGATTCAATACTAGCGAAGCAAGGTTATTAGCATCGAACTGGTTAGAAGTATCAGTAAAGTAACCTTTCAAGTACGAGCGATTGATTGATACTATGTTTTTCGCAGCCCCCAGCTCTCTAGCTGACCAAGCGTCACTTTGAGCCAGATATGCCAAGCTATCGATTTCTTCATCGCTATCAGCTTTCTCTACATGAACAGATGGGCGGTATATGACATCTAACATCAAATCATGAGTATAGGAATAGTAACGACTTCCCATGCTCCCAAAGTTGCCTTCGATATCCGTCATAAAATATTGCAGAGCATGGCGATAAGCTAAATCGAGGTTTTCTTTCCTGACATCAACAGATATAGGTGGCTCTACGTTGCACACTTCTTGTCCGTTACCATTCTTGATGGAATAAACTGTAATTGGTTTATAAAGACCTGAAGTTGCCATCACATAAGGTTGTTCTTGGAAATAGAATACATTCCAAAATGAGCTATAAAACCAGCCGAATGGCCCCGCATTATGGAAGTTACCTTGGAGTGTTTTGTTATCACTAGTCTGGTATTGATAAGTAAGACCTCGCCACCACTCAAAGCCACTGATGTGTAGTTGTAAGTCTTCACTTTTTGAAGTGTCACCTGGCCTGAAGTTCAAAGATTTCGGCGATGATAACTTCGCCGAGTCTAGAGTCCAGTTAGTCCACGAAAAATTATCATTAGTAAATGGTGGCTTTACTGTCAGTTGATTTTCATCGTTGAGGTTCACCTCACTTGCCAGTCTGAGAGAGTAGCTGTCAGACTGCGGGCTTGAATAAATGATGTTTAGCTCTTGAGAAAGAGTTTGGCAAACAGGGGGCTGAACACTAGCGAGTGCAGTGGAAGATAGCCCTAAAGATGCTACCCAGCCGATAAGCGAAAAAGTCCGACGCATAATAGTAATTCTCTGTTTGTATCAGTAAAGCAAGGCACAGCTTTAAGGCTATGCTTGCTCTAACTCAATGAATATTAACCTTCAACCTGCATATCAACAACTTGCTGGATTAGTTGGATAGCGTAGGGGATATCTGAAAATTCACTGATTTTGATTTCAACATCACCATTACCCCAACGGCCAAGGTTAGTCACATCTCTACATAGATTCTTAGGATCATGAATCTCGGTGAACTTACAGTTGAGTGACAGCCTTAGTCCAGAAGCTTGAGGGACAACATCGACAAAGTTGGTATCCAGCTTGAAAGCGACATAAAGCTTTAAAAACTCTTGCCTTACATTATCATCCAGCGACATCACTTTTTGACTAAAGGCTTGGAACAATTCCTTTGAGGAGCCTACAGCAATGTACGGGTGATCTGTTATTGTATAAGCCGATTTTTCCGCAGGCTGAGTTTGATACTGTTTGAGTACTTCCTCGTGTAAATTCGGGTATCGCCATACTGTCTGCATTTTATCTGAGAGCAGCTTAGAGCGAACTTGAATGGATTCCTTGTTCCAAGTTTCATGGTTTCTTAAGCTTTGGTTTAAGGCTAATGGACTGTTTGCGAAACCGCCTTCCATATCTCGTTTTTCGGTAAAGAATCGGTCACTCAACTCAGAGTTGTAGCCTGTTAATGTGAGGTTGCCAATGGTATGAACGTACTCTTCTTGTACTGATTGCCATTCGTCACCCAATGCTTGCTGCCATTTAGCTGAGAGGTTTTTGTTTTGAGGCAATACGTGTTCAATCGTATAATTTTCAACGCTGATACGTTCTTTCTTATCGTAGTTTTCTAGACGACGTAACCAATAGGCTCTGCTGCGAACGTTGTACATATCTTTATGCTGTAGACATCGATTTAATTCTAAATCTGATGGGAAACGGCGATAAGAGGTCAAGCAGATAAGCTCAGCTTTAAAGCTCTCCAGATAGCTTGATTTCCGAATTGAACGAGCGAAGCTAGCAAATGTTTTGTTCAGTGAATTCGTGGGAATGTCGCATACATAGCGTCGGAACACATAGCTTTCAATGAGACGTACACACTCAATGAACTCATCGAGCGTTAAAATTTGACTATCGTAATCATGATACAGCTCTAGTATCAATGGATAAGATACGTCCACTTTATATGCGTTTAAGTCTTGAAATGCTTCAAGTAACTTATGCTCTTTTTCTTTTTCAAGGGAAAAGGCAATATAGAACTGAGCATGCTTGCGCACGTCTGCCACAACATCTTCTATGTCGAGATGAGAGTTACCTACATACTTTTTGAACGCTTCATATACATCGTTGATTCTTGGTGGCTTATTAGTTTTAAGTGTTAAGTAGTCACGCATGAACTGATTAAACAACCAACTGTACTCACCGTTCCCAAAGTCGCTTTCCATCGGGAACCAGTATTTTTCATATAGAGTGTTTTGCTGTTTTGGCTCAAGCCCCATGAGTACGAAGTTACGGATAAGATCCGCTTGGCTCAAGTCTAGACCTGTTGAGTTGAGGCTTTCGAAGATAAGCTGAGGATTGTCTCTTTCACGGTCTAAAGCAATATCTACAATGAGCAGTTTTTGAAGGCCAAGGTAGATTTCAGATACTTTATCGTTGCTGAGTTTACTCAGCTTATTTTTGAAGAACTGGTAGTTTTGAATCACACGAGAAGTGGCATCATCATCGTGTTTTGCTTCACCGTCGATGATTGTTCTTAGCTCTTTATCATCCGCTTTTGTTAATAGAAGCTTGTAATAGAGATCGCCATCTTCAGCGTCATTACAAAGGTAGTACTTCTTGAGCTTTTTAGCATTTGTACCCTCAATGACGGGGGTATTGTCAGTATTGCGCTCGTTTAGTTCTGAAACTAATGCAGCGATTAGTAGCGTTGTGGAAGTCAGTCTTTGCTGACCATCAATGACTAATAGTTGAGGTACATCACTGTGGCTGTATAAGCCTCGTTCTACGTAGACTACCGAACCGATGAAATGAGCTTCAAGATCAGTTGTTCCTGCTCGAACGATATCTTTCCATAGCTGCTCACATTGGTCTTGAGTCCAGCTATACTGCCGTTGGTATATCGGGATGATGAATTGAGCTGATTTTTGTAAGAACTTGAATAATTTACTTTCTGTTGCCTTCATGGTTACACCAACTGAATTAATTTATATGTTTTATGCACAACACTTTTTGTACTTCTTTCCCGATCCGCAAGGGCAAGCATCATTGCGACCTACAGACTTAGTTGAACTTATTGGCACGTGTGCTTTACCTGAGTTGTCGGAGATATGTCCTAATTGAAACTGCTTTTGTAAGATTGCTCTTGTTTCAGCTGCCCACTTGGGATTTTGTTCTTCGAGTTGTTCTAAGACTTCGTATGATTTATTGAAATCCTGATCGAACAATGAGCCTTTAAATAGATCCGTGGCGTAAAACCGTAGAGCCTGGCTAGAATTTTTGTTCACAGCAGCTAGGAGTGCTTCTTTAGCTAAATCAGTATCTACCTTTACGTCTTCGAAGAGGTGAACTAAACCACTAAAATAGGTGTATATAGCGACCAGTTGAATATCAGACAACTGTTCTTTACTATTTTCATAGGCGTGCCGATAATAATCAGCCGTTTTTTGAACGTTCTTTTGGGTGAATAATGAAACGGAGTTTAGATCATTAAGGTACTCTAAATCTCCCTCCCCAACTTTTGATTCAGCAATGAAATACAATTCTTCAAAGTGGTTATCAATGAGCGCAGGCTCGCATAAAAAGCACAAGTAAAGTCGTAGTAAAGAATCATCGCTTGTCTTGAGGTGTTGCTTCATTAAGGCGGCAGCAGATTCCAAGAAAAAAGGGTTACCCATTGAATCCACTTGTCCAGTGACTGGGTTACGCTCGCCTTTGTGTTTCTCATACCAATAGTAGGCTACGCTAGCAATCTGAGGGCTAGTTAAATCTTCTTCGACATATATTTTTTCAATTGCTTTTGTTAAATCACAATCATCTAGTTTACGTCTCTCATACTCAGTGAGGCGTCCACCAATAGCAATATAGTAAGTGCAGAGTAACTGCTCAAATTTATCAAAGGCGTCATCTGTTGTTTGTTGCTCCTTCCAATTATTTGCTAAAGAGAAATGCAGTTGTTGGTTGCACAGTTTTCGAACACTATGACATAAAATAACAACACCATCAGAGAATGCGGAACTTGACTTCATTGTTTCAATATTGTCATGCAGATTAGAGCAAATAGGGAGCTGATATTCATCGAGAGCGTTAAACACGAATGCTTCGAGAGCTTTTCTGATGAAATGTACCTCTGAACCTTTATACAAGCTTCGGGCTTCGAAAGCGTGTTGGTATTGCTCACCTACTGAAGTGTCAATTTGGTACGCTAGTTCGATGTCATTCATTTATGTGCCATTTAAAATTGGAAGTTAGAAACCTTAAGCTTCAGTACTCTTGGTGCATAGGTTATGAGTGTGTTGGTGTTTATTACCTAGCTCAAATAGCTGTAGAGGAATCCACATCGAGAACGATGTGGATTAACTCATAATGTAGTTACTTGATTACTTCAGGTTTCTTACCGTGGATCGCTTTTACGTCAGCGAGTAGGTTACCGAACTTGCCGTAGTTAACCTTAACGCCATCATCGAGGTCTAGGTTGATCTTCATTTCAGCTAAGTGTTTTAGCTCTTCATCGAATGTGACCAGTTCAGCTTGCTTCTTATCGATAATTTTAAGCTCTTTGTCGATTGCGCGTAGTTCTGCACCAGACGCTGTTGCTTTAGAGTCTTCAAGGATGTTCTTGCGGCTCTCAAGCTTGCCCATAAGTGGTGTGACATACTCGGTGCGCATGCGTGACAGTGTACCTTCGTTGTAACGGTGTAGGTAAACCAAACACTCGAATGCTTTCGCTTTACCTGAGCTAAAGAGCCAGTAAATAGGGCGCTTCTTATAAGTCTTCAAATGGTCTTTGTAGAACTGGATAGAGAAGTAACGACGAATAGTATCGATCGAGCTTTCACCCTTCTTAGCTTTGATTGCATCAAGGCACAAGCTTTCTGCTACAAAATCTAAGTTCTCTTGTAAGTGATCTTCACCCCAAGCTGCTTTCACAAATTCTCGGAAGCGGGTAGTGGCATCATCTTCAAACACCCAATCTTCATCAGCTAAAGGCACAATGCCGTCATCATCAGCAGGGAAGGTCTTGTATGCACCTTCTTCAACTAGGTCTTTGAAGCCGTTGTTTCCTGAATATGCATAAACTAGGCCTTCGCGATCAATAGAGTAGCGGCCCAATATGCAGCCTAAAGCGTAGCTTATTAATGAAACATTTGATTGACAATAAAATTTATTCACTTGGATATCGTACTCAGAAATACCTTTGAACCTATAAATCGGATTTATATTTAATGTGATATCTTCATCATTAACGACTGTATTCACATCATTTTCAATGCGATAAAGTTTAGCTAAGTCATTGTTGTTAGATTGTTCTAACTGTTTTACATTTTCAACCGTTGTTCTATTTTCTTTTAGAGTGTTTGTAAACGTTTCTCTTAAAGATATGCTGTTTGAAATTCCTATTGTTAGCTGTTCGAAATCCCAAGAGATTTCTTGACTATTCCAATCTTTTCTAGTGATTTCTTCAAGCTCTGAAGCACGATGAATAATCGTCTTCTTTAATTCTTGATCTACATTGGTTATGATCGGTGTTTTAGCTATGTCGCCTGGTTGTAATGAAACTGATGGAGCTAACTCTCCTATTATCTCCGAAACAATTAGAGAGTTTAATATTGCAAGAATAAAACTAGCATTATTATCTTCATTAATTGAAATGCTAGCTCCTTTATTGTCAAAAACAAATCCATTTTTGTATCTTCTAAAACCAGGTGACTTACTTGTTGAAACTGTCGACCAAGTGATTCCTGGCTTGAAATACATAGCTTCATTCGCAACAACTGAATGTTTTATTGCTTTTATTTCTTCGCCATTATTTTCCCAGTTAACAACAGACTCATTAAGCCCGTACCATTTCCTATTCCCCCCCCCTTTGTTATATGGAACCCACTTTGTTTTGTTTTCAATCAATTCACTTGCTGAATTATGCGACAACCCAATATTCTGTGAATCAAGCTCCCACCAAGATCGTACAAACTTATCATTATTTGTAGTAGTATTACCTTGTCTCGGATGATGCAAATCCTTCAACATAGTATTCTCGTCAAATACACGATGTATATTTGACGAAAACCAATAAGATATAGGACTGCTAGGTAACTTTTTAAAGTCTTCTTGTGTGCTTTTGTTAAATAGATTGTGTTTTGATAGTAATGCTTGCTTTTTGTCGTTTTCATTTCCTTCAATTAATCGAAGAAAGGATGGTTTAAAATTATCAATATGCTTTTTATTTATCACCCAAGCTGTAGTTTGTACTACTTCTCCTGAAATTTGGCTAAATGCCCGAGAACCAAGGTGAGCCATAGTAATTATTGTTTTTGTATTTAACATTGATTCTCGTAATTTTTCAAAACTAGATAAAAACATCCATGACTGCATATTTACCTGAGCGTTATCCCCTCCAACTTTTAAAAAGCTAAATACACGCTCCATAAAAATAGAAAATAGGTCGAACCTTGAATTTACATACGATTTCTTAGCAAAATCCTTTAACGCAGCATTCATGCCCTTTGAACCCATATATGGTGGGTTTGCTATGGCTACGTCGTACTTAGTTGCTAATAGAATTGCTTGTTCAATAATAGGTAATAGAGCTTGTGCTGCTTCTTTTGCCGTTGGTTCATTACCTAGTTCTTTCTCAGCTAGTTTTTCTTGCAACGTAGTCAGAGATTCTAGGTATTGGCTATCAACCTCGATTAATGAGCCCAAGTTCTTTGCATCAATAAACTGAGTTTTTAGGTAACTCAGCAGCTCAAAGTAGACCTTGTTCTCTGCTGATGGCGCTGCAAAGTGAGTGGCAGCAAAGAGATCGCTTACATCGCCCGACTGCTGATTACCATCAAGATCTAAATCGGCCCATAACTGGTTAATGTTCAAGTTTTCAGTGGATTGAATTGAGTGGATATTAAGCTTGATATCACGTGTGAAGATACGTTTATCATCTTCGCGAGCTTTCATTAAAACAGCAAATGCCGCCATTTGTGCGGCACGGTCATCAATATCTAAACCATAGATGTTTTTGGTTAAGATTAGCTCTGGGATCTCACGTAGGCGGTAGCCGCGCTCTAAGTAAATCTCACGTAAGACTTCATATACTTCCACCAAGATGTGACCTGAGCCACAAGCTGGATCTAGCACTTTGATCTCTTCTGGATCAATGCTGGTTGGCGTAATCGCTTTTAGCTGTTCAATCACATCATCACTTTGCTCGGCAGGGGTGATGTAATACTCCATCTTCTCTTTTAAGTCAGAGTCAGGGTAGGTAGCAAGCCATTGACGACCAAGCGAGTTTTGCACTAGGTATTTAACAATCCAATTAGGGGTAAATAGTTGAGTCGCAGCAGGAATATCTTCACGCTTAACGACTTTACCAATAACCGCATCTTTGTGTTCAGAGATGTAGAACTGATAAAGCCAACCGATGATCTCGATATTTGTCCATTCAACCTCATATTCTGGTAGATTATTAATTAGAGATTTGAGTATAGAATCAGTTTTAGTTAGGTTGTCTGGTAGTAATAGCTCGGTCGCATCGTCCAGCTTTTCAAACATGAATGGCATTGCTTCGCTAAGCTTGTGACACTGACCAAGAAGGAGAGTGCGATAAAGCTCTTCTTCTTTATTGCCATCAAGCACCATGTCGATGATTTGTTCTTTGTTTAAGCCTAAATCATCGGCCACATCTGCCGCTGAGTTTAATATCTCGAAGCCTTCGCCAAACTGAGCGCCTTCGTATTTACTTAGCACACGAAAACCATGGTCTAGGTACTCGTTAACTTCCATATAGCGGATAGCCGTAAGGCGGTTAAACCATGTAAAGGCCGTTTCGTTAATAAACTGGTTATAGCCGTCTTTGTGGTCGAATTTACCATCGTGCGTGCCTAACGTTTCAATACGTTTTACTAGCTGATTACGCTGTTGACCTTGTTTACGAGTGTAAATCTCTTTCTCGATAATCGCGCTATCACCGTCAATCGTGATCTCGCTAATTCTGTCTTCGAAAATACCGAGTTTTGCCGCTCTGTTTTTTACTGCTTCCATGAAAGCAACACGTGCTTTTGGTGCGTAGGATTTTAGTTTATTAGTGTTCATCGAATTCTCATCTGTTCGGTTGGATTTCCACGCTCATAGAGCGTGGAATCTTAGTTAACAATACAGTTTTGCTATTGGACTCTGGTTGGAAGCGTGGATTCTTGATTCATATACTCGCTAACCCACCCCACCAGAGGCGCTTTTTACAAAAATCCTTTACCGCCGCAATTTCTACAATTTCCCCATAATCCTGTGCCATTACAGGTCTTGCAAATTGATGAAGCGTTTGCGTTCCCGACGACTAAAGTTCTTTTACCTAGTGCGGGGGTTGAATAAGCTCGGCTTACTGTTGTGAGCTTTGGTTTTTTAGGAACTGGGCGTGCATTGGTTATTTTCACGTCGTTGTTAAGCAGCTGAAACTGCCGACTCCACTCATCCGCTTCTTCCATAGATTGGAACTCTAAAATTTTGCCCCCTCTACGCGTTGATAAAATTGCGAGTTCGCCTTGTTTGTACAATCGGAAGTTTTTTATGTTTTTATGCTTTTCTGGCAATTCCGCTACTTTACTAATTTCAGCGTTTTCTGGATCTAGTGTTATTAACAGATCGTTTAGGTGAATCTGAGCGAGTTCGATAGATGTTAATAGAGATGGCAGGTTAGGCATCATTGGAATATACAGATATCGATACAAATCAAAATCGACAACGTCATTATTTTCATGGTGAAACTGCGACACCGTATCTAGGGTGTTTTTACTGAGTAGCGAATCAGCTTCGGAATTTTTAAGAGATAAATATTGGCTAGTGAGGCTTTTAAGTATCTTATGATTTGACGAATATAGGGTCTTAATTGAAGTGATTTCATTAAGAGATGTGATGTTATAAGGAAAGCCTAGTGTCAATAAGGGTTGTAACAACTCACATAAGCGCTCTCTTTCAACCGCAAAATTAGACTTATCTTTAGTACTTTTCACTTCTTTCGCTATTTGCAGCAACTCGTGTTCAATTGCAAGCAAGGACTCATGTGTATGGATATATTCATCGCTACCAATGTCGAGTAGATCCATTTCTTGAGTTAGCTTCTGCTTTTTTTCTTGCGTACTTCGGAATGTATCAAGCAAAGACGTGTGACTTTCTTGGTCTTCTGGTGCGGTTAGTATTAGTTCAATTACGTTATGTAACTTGAAATGAAATACTAGAGTAGCCTTGAAAACTTGAGAATTATCGTTCGTCAGAGTAAATCTAGAAAACTCGTCAATGAGGATATTGTGAGCATTCTCTTTAAATACTTCGACCCAGAGGTTCAGCTCATCTGCGCTTAAAGAAGCATCAAAACAAGAGTCATTTAACTCGTTGAAAAACGGAACGTATTCATGCTTATCTAGAAGATTTAGCAGTTTACTGGACTCAGAACTATTGTAAGACTGACTAAAAAAAACAAAGTTAGTTTTAATCAGGTCATAGTTATTGGTTTCAATGAGTTCTTTTATGAAACTCGGCTTGATATTGAATTGCGACAACATAATCACCATCAGCTATAAATACTTGGTATCAATAAGCCTCCCTCATTGCTTTATGCTAAGCCATACTAGCAATGAGGGAGTATTTAGCTACTTAATTCGAACTTTGTGGTTCGAAGTTATCAACTCGGAAAGCTGGGCTTTCAATGCAGCTAAGTAGTTTTCCAGTTCTTCTTCTGTTTCAAGATAAGTGGTATCGCCTAACTCTTGGAATACAGCCCCCGCTTTGACGGTCACAACCTTTTTAGCTTTAGGTTTTACTACAACTGGTTCTGCAACTTTTAATGGTTCTTTTGTTGCACTCGCACCATAAGGAGTTGAGCTAGTAGGTTCTATGTCTAACGCTCCATTACCTTCAGCGCTTGAGCCTTTTGTTGAGTCTGGCTGCGAGCTTTGAGCTTCTTTTTTACGACGCTCTTCTTCAAGGGCTGCTTGGCGTTCAGCCGCTTTAATTTGCTGGTCAATAAAGGCATTGATGATCTCTTCAGCTTGTTCTACTAAGCTTTCAGAGTTTCTCAGCTCCTCATTGATTTCAGCGATGCTAGTCAAGTGTTCTAAGCGTTTGCGAGACAGCTGCAATGGGCGAAGTGCATCGTTACTGATGGTATCTGTCGCTTTTGAGTCTGTTACGTGTTGTTGAACATCATCAATAGCGGCTTCAAGTTTACTTGCTACTTCTTTACGGCGAGCTACCAGCATTTCGTCATTTATGGTTCTTACGGTTTCGATTAAACCTTGCACCTGGAAAATTTTGCCATAAGGACGCTCATTGTTATAAATCGCTTCCAGTTTTTCTAATGCGGTATTCGCAACTTCAGAGGTTTTAAGTAGATGACGGTTTTTCGCAAACTCAATGCTTAGAGCATTTGCTAGGCTTTGCCATGTTGAGAATTGTTTTTCATAGAAGACTTCAAGTTCTTCATAGTCCTCTTCAAATTCTTCTAAATCAGAACCTTGGCGTAAGAACTCATCGATGAACTTATAGCTACCTTGTTGCTCAACAAGGGAAGAAATTGAGAGAATGCCATCTTCAATTTCATTTTTCCCAGGGAACTTGCCTGTAGTCGATTTCGCTTTGAAATCCTTTAGCTTAGCTAGCATGCCCTTAAGAAGCTGAAGCGCTTGCTCATGAAGATCTTTTTCATTCGCAGGCGCATTCTTGTGGAATACAGACTTATAAAGCTTGGCTGCTTTTTTTAGGTTTGCTTCTGATTGCTGCTGAATACGACGAATACGTAAATTGGCACGCTTAGCATTTTTGTCTAGGTGGTCAAAGGCGCTGCGTAAAGGCACATCTTGTTGGTTTGCTTGTAGTGTGATTTTGTTTGCTACCGCTAAGCGAGCAATCATCAGGATAATTTCGTTATCGTTCCAACCAAAAGGGCTACGTGAAAATTTCTTCACCATATCGCCTGCGGTAAGAGGGCGCCCATACTCGTCACTGATAGAGATATGTTGCTCTAGCTCGAAAATAGCACGAGGGTTTGCTTCTACGTCTGATAAGTCGATATTTAGTTGGCTTAGGTCATCAACAATCAAGGTCTGTTGAATTTGTTGGCGAATGTCACCGTTATAAGGTTTAACAAACTTAAGTTTATTGAAGGTATCTTCAATTACTTGGCGGTAAGCATTGTCGATAATCGCAGTGGCGGTTGCACCTTTAGTATTGTAATTGTGACCTAGTAGATAGAAGTCTGATTGCTTAATGACCTCTTCTAACTCAGTGACAATAAGTTTACGTCGAGCGCTGTTTTCAGCTGCTTTCGCACGAATGAGCAGCTCCATATCGGCATCGCGACCAGCATTACGCTTGGTGTATTTAGCAGTACGAATATAAGTACGTAACTCACCGAACAAACGAGACTTGTCTTGTAATTTGATCAAGATTGAATCAGAAGACTCATTGCCGCAAACGGCATCGCTCATGTCATCGTAGCTGGCATCAATTGGCGAGATCACTTTTAGGTGTAGATCGTTATCAATCGAGCCTTTTTCAAAAGGTTGACCGTTACAGTAGCGTGATACAGGGAAATCCTGTTTGTTCTCTGGGTAACGGTACGTTTTACTACTACGTAGAATTTCTTCAAAGAGGATCTTGCTGAGTTCAGCCGTTTCATCTGATGTTTCGATGTCGGTATTTTGAATCTCTTTCTCGATCTCTTTTTCTTCGTTAGTTAGGAATTTATATTCATCACCTTCACGAGCAATCAATAGGTTGTTTTCTAACGCATCTAAACTATCAGTGATGTCGATACGAAGCTGGCGTTTGTCTTGGTCTACTTCAGAGATACACAGTGTAACGATGTTATCGATTGTCGATTTCATCTCTTCTACATAACGAATCATAAATAGCGTTTGAAGAACTTGTACCGAGAACTCAGAAATAGAGCTTTTTTCTGATGCTTGGTTAATGTCACGCACGACTGCTGTATCAAGGAACTTCTTAATAGAAGGGTAGAAGCTGTATAGCGGGATCAAACGGCCAATCTCATCGGTAACAAATTGATTGGTAGCCGTTTGGAAAGCTTCAATTAGTGAACGTTCACCTTTTGCTAGGTGCGTACCTGCTGCACCTGCCTGAGAAATACCAGAAAACACCTTTTGGATCAGGTTGTACTGGTAAGGTGCAAATGGGTAGCTTGATACGAAGTTGTCTGTTCCTGAGAAGTTTGAGAACTCCGCTTTGTTCGTTTGTTCAAAGCTTAACTGACTGCGAATGATGTCGCCTTTTTCATTGTATAAAGCGGCTAGGGCAGTTTGCGCAGGCGCTGTTTTATCCAATAGACGTTTTTCGATAACTTCGTTTACGTTTGAGCTAGAGAGCGAGATACGATCAAAGCGTTGTTGGATGCGAGAGAAGTCGTTCTTACGCGAGCCTTCTTGCATTTTACCCAGTACAGCATCGATGTCTTCTTGTGATGTCACGACTACCCATGCGCGGCCTTCACAGATTGTTCCTAGGCTTTCTGTGATGGTTTGAAGCTTGAGCATCATTTGTGTGTTTTGACCAATGTACTGACCAATTTCATCGACAAAGAAGCTAATGCGGCGTTCAGGGCTGCCGTCTAGGTATTGTTTAACCCATTTACAGAAGTTTTGAATGTCTAGGCTGAAGTTGTTTTCCAAGCGCTCTATCGCTTGGCGGCCTGCTTCTTCAGATTGACCTGTTACTTTGGCGAAGGCTTGAGCAAGGTCATCACGGTAGAAGTCATAAGAATCACGCTCTTCAAGCCAAGATGAACCAGATAGTGCTTCAAAAGCTTGGTGGAACTCTTGAAGCTTGCCACGTGCATCTAAGTCACGCTCGAGGTCTGCAATGTGCGCATGATCGCCAGAGTAGCCCATCTTTTCGTTAAAGACTTTTAGGAATACTTTTAAGATTGCGTCTTCTTTGTCGTCGGTGTCTGCGCGACTATCGATGTTGAAAAGGATAACGTTGTTTTCTTTTTGAATCGCACGACGCATATCGCCTAACAGCATTTGATCTTCTGCTAGTTTGTCTTCAAAAAAATCAATCGCTCGCTTTGTAACGCCATCATGTGTGGTTTCTACGTTTTTCAGTAGGTACGACATGATTTTGATAAAGTGAGATTTACCAGAGCCAAAGAAACCCGATACCCAAATACCAGACTTACCTGTTGCAGAGGCTTTTTTAGGGTCGTCTACTGAGGGCATGTAGTATTTGAAGAACTGCTCAATATGACCTTTAAGTTCAGCGGTGATGACATACTCGTCGAGTTCGACGAAGACGGTTTCATTACCTACCTGATCGGCTTTAACAACGCCATTGATTGGGCGCGAGATATCTTTGTTAAATAGCTGCTGTAACTGCATTTGATTTCCTAGCTAACTTTTTGTTTCAGAGAGTACTTATTTAATAACTGAGTACTTCTTCCGATTATGTTTAGTGCGACTACGTTTTTTAAGTGGACTCAAAGAAACGTTATGCCAGTTTAAAGGCTCGGTAATAGTTGTTTGACTCGATACGGCCAAATGGTTTTAGCGCCGCGCCATCATATTCACCTGGGTAGAACATTACAGTTGGAACTTGGCCTACTTTAGCGTGCAACGCATTGAGTAGTCCGTGACCTCGGACAATAGGCCAAACACTTCCCATGCCATGAAGCATGATAAAGTCACAATTATCTATGTTGGCTTCTTTCACTATGAATTCTGCAACGCGATTCTGCTCTAATGGCCCTTTTAATGCTTTAAAGAGTGCTTCATCGCCTTTCGCAAATTGCATCTTGAATGACTTATCGAGTAGTCGGCGTGATTCCAGCAACTTAATGATCATCTCAAACAAATTGATACTGGCAAAGGTGTAGCCTCTGTTTGACAGTTTCTTTTCTAACAGCTCAATATGCTCACGAACTGCCAGTTCATGCTCTGGTTTATAGTCGAAGATGTAAAAGCCGATCTCACCACCAAGCTCCTTATTCTGAAGAAACTCATCACTTTCTAGGCGTGATTGAATGTTGTCTAAGCGTTGTTGTAACTGGAGCATTAGTAAATCTCCATAGCTTGGATGATGTCGTCTCTATCCATATCAACCAATAGTTGGCGTACATCTGGCGTAATGTAAATGTTGGTGAGTACTTTGGTTTTTGTACTTTCTAAGAACCCACCGTCTGTCATGACTTTGAATGCGACCTGAGCAATTTTGTAGGTTGAAGATTCCGACATATCAGCAAAGTCAGGATAAATACGGCACTTATCTTCCCAGAAGTATTCCCAATCTTTCATATCGATATTTTCGCGATACATGCGCTTAGCGTCCATCACAACAGTACACATGAAGTCAGCAAGTAGCGGAGAGTTAATCAGTGTTGCAGCCATCATTAACTGTGCCGCTTCTTCGTAGTTAGCGTTAACCAAAGTTGATAGGAATTTATTTCCCAAGTTGGCAATGCGCTTTTTTATCGTTGCAGCATTGCGTTTAGCCGATGCTGGAGAGCGCTTTTGAAGAATGTTTTGATCAACAATGGCATCATCCCATTGCTCTTTGCTTGGATCTGAAAGCAGCAGCTCGGCAATAAGCTGAGCTTCTGTGATCATTAGGCTGCCGCCGATCAGGTCGCCAAGGTATTTTTTATGTTCTGCCATGTTTACGTCCTAATTGATGCTTTCAGTATTAACTGTACTTGTAGATTCAGAGTAACCCGATGCAAGATGCAAGTTGTCGACACCATACAAGGTTGGTCTATTCGCAAGCCATAATTGGTGTTCAGGCGTCGTTTGCGTTGCGTTCTCAGAGCAATCGACATTCCAACGCCGTAATAGGTAACCCGTTAATGCTGCGCGAACTTCAATGGAGAGTCTTCCATTCTTCATAGAGTAATCAAGTTCAATTGCTTTTGGGTAATCTACGTTATTCGGGTGAGGTACTAGTTCTAACGGTACGAATCTCATCCACTGTTTGTCTGCGAGCATGGTTTGAGTTTCGAGTACGGCGTTATCCGATAGTTCAGCTTTGGTAATTCGAGAAATAACGAAGTCGCGGAACTCATTCGTTTGGCAATCATAAGCGCGAATGTGCCAACGCAATCCGTTATCAACAATAGAGTGGGGAACGACAGTTCGTTTTTTCTCGCCACTAGTAAGAGAAACATAACAGAGGTCTACAGATTTACCGTTGATTGCTGCTTGAGTCAAAATAGCTACTATATGAATATCTGGTGCATTAAGTTGGCTAGGGGTTTCAAACGGAATGGATAACCCATTTATGACACTGTCTTCACCAGAGAGTTGATTCGCCAACTTTCCAAGCGTTTCGTTGGTGTTGTGATTAAATAGTGGAGTAAATTCGTTGGTGTTGAAGTACCGTTTTTCAGCGTTGTCGTAGGTAAGGTTATGGGCCGCCATTTCTTTGTAGAGGTTGATATCGCGAGTGGCATTTGATAGTCCCATCTTAAAATGTTCTACAACTTCTGAACGCGTAAAGTGGCCGACAAACATCAATTTAAAGTCGATGTAAGCAAGCCTTTGTTTTTGTGCGTAGTTGAGATTATCCATGAAATCCATACTATTTTTAATTTGGGCATAGTATGAACCATTTTGGGTTGGACTTCAATTGTTGGGGTGTCATTCTATAAGCTAGTTCACGATGAAAAGTGACAAATCTTCAAGCAATATGGCTATTCAGTTGATTGTTTTTAATACTAATTGGATAGGTGTCTTGTTGTACATAGGCCGAGTGCATTAGTATAAGTAGCTATTGTATTTGGAAATATAATTCCGATTCGGTATTAAAGTTCCGAATTGTAATTTATCACTAAATTATTTTTCTAATTTAATCATGGGCTTATTGTTTTGTTTTGTTGGCATGCCAATTGTAACGGAGTATCAAAACAACGAAAAAGGAATAGTAATGGCATTACTACACTACGCAAACCTAGAAGAGCATCGCCCAGATATTCTCCTTCAAAGGACATTCAATGGGTTGACCGATTTTCATAAGTATCTGGAAAATACAAAAAAATACATGGAGAGTTCTGGAGCTGTTAAGCGCCTTCGCTGGCAAGCCATAGAAAAAAAAGTAGTACCTTCTGATGTAGGGGAGGAAGCGAAAGGTGTTTGGATACAGTTATTGGAAGTTGATGGGGCTACACCAGAGTCAGTATTTAAATCTTTCCTAGATGAAAGCAATGATTCGGTTTATGAAGCAGATAATGCGAATTGGAAGTTTGTAGGCAGTCCTGCTCGGGACTGTGCCGTCTGTAAGGGGCGAAATGGTAAACCTAAAGTAGCATATCAGACCGAAGAACATGCTTTGGAAGTTGCTTCATTATCTAATAACCCTCTAAATGTTTATGAATGTGAAAGAGGGTATGGCTGGCATTTGACCAGGCAGTTTGATGTCGACCGAATCAGGTTTAATGATGGCAACAAGATTGTGATTCTAGATAGAGATCCTGAATCTGAGCAGCTACTCGTTCACCGAAAGCCAAGTGAAGACTTCATTGTGTTACGACCGAATACGTACACGCTTAGATGCCAGATAAATGCTATTCAGTCATTACAGAGTTCTCCAACTACATCTCATAGACCATTGCTGAGGTTATTTGAGTCTAATGATCATGCAAAGTGGGGGAAGTTTCCCAATTTAGATGCTTCTGATTTCTCATCGCTATTTGAGGAGTTTCTAGGCGGAACAAATAATAAAGTTATGCATGTTGAACGCTGGTATGTTCTTACAGATGAAAGTCGCCCAGGGACATTAGAACAGCGCAACTTCGTAGAAATTGCTCTTAATACGCCTGATTTTGCTTTTATGGAAGGCCCGCCTGGTTCTGGAAAAACGACTGCAATATTAGAGCTAATTATCCAATTAGTTTTAAGAGGGAAACGAATTTTACTATGCGCCTCTACCCATGTTGCTGTTGATAATGTACTTGAGAGAATCATTGAAGAAGATAGTGATGTTCGGGACGCAATTATTGCTCTTCGAATAGGTGATAAAACAAATATCTCTGAAAAAGTGAAGCCTTATCAGTTAGAAAGATTTCTATCCACTGAAAAGAAAAGGTTGCAGTCAGAGCTTCAAAAACTTTCGCACCTATCAGAGGCTCAACAACAGCTTATGGTTGAGTTGAATAGAGGTAATAACACTATTCAGCGAATGGCGTTGGAGTCTGCAAATCTTATTTGTGGAACAACCATTGGTATTCTAAAACATCCAGATATTAAAGATAAAAATTCCGCCAACCCTCAGTTTGATTACATGATCATTGATGAAGCATCAAAGACGACCTTCCAAGAATTTTTGGTTCCTGCTCTGTTAGCAAAACGCTGGGTTTTGGTCGGTGATAAAAAGCAGCTTTCGCCTTATGTTGATGATGAATCAACGGCTGTAAACATTGCTCCTTGTTTATCTGAATCGTATAAGCGTGAAGCATGTTTAGATGTGTTTAATGCGTCTGAACAAGCGGGTGCAGCAAGAAGACGGGTCTCATCTCTCATATCCAGTGATAGTCATGTTGTCCAAGATTTTTATAGAAAGCAAGGTGAAGCAAATGGAGTACTGGTTGCGACACCAAAAACGGGTAGTGAAAGTGTTGCGTATTCGTCTGTGGTTATCGGAGGCCCGCAATTTTTTGTCGAGCATGAGAAAGCCTTACCTTTAAATATCACCAATATTCGAGGAAATTTGAAGAGTGTTCCATTATCTGTGAAATATCGAAAAAGTGCGATTGAGTCAAAAACTCACAACCATAGTAATAGCGACAGCTCTTGGGAAAATGAGATAGCTTGGCGAATGGCTAGGCAGTATGAGCAAAGGCTAAATTATGTTGAATCTAATGAAAAGCTATCAACTTCACAGAAGTTGGCTAATCAAATTGAAGCGCTATTTCCGTTTGATGGTAAGCGTGGAAGAGATTCAGTTTCTGAGCAGATCAATCGAGTAAAAAGAGTCGCACTGCCTTCAATATTGGAATCTCTTCAGTCAGGTTTTCAAAGAACTCAACGTCAGCGCAATGACACTGCATTATCTGATGGGCTTCCTGAAAATGTACTCATGGATAGGTCGATAACTCTTCAATTTCAGCATCGGATGCATCCAGATATAGCGAATTTTTCTCATCAAAGGGTATACAACCGAGCCGCTTTATTTACACCAGATCAAATGATTGAAAAGAGAGCTTGGAGTTACAGGTCGGATAGAAAACGTTCGCTATGGGTTGATGTGCAAGGTGGTCGTGCAACAAGTGGTAATAGAAACCCAAAGGAAGCTGAACAACTGATTGTTGAACTGGCCCAGTTTGATAAGTGGGCCATGAATAACCCTAAGGAAAATGGAAAACCATGGGAAGTTGCCGTGCTTTCATTTTATCGAGGTCAGGAGCGTGAACTTCGAACACGTTTGAGAAAATGGTCGAATAACCCAAGAGCATTCCGTCATTTCTCCAAAGGTGACAATGGTTCTCCGTATATCGATGTGCAAGTTTGTACAGTCGACAAATTTCAGGGGCATGAAGCAGACGTAGTGCTATTAAGCTTTATGAATTCACATCCCACGAGTTTTCTTGAAAGCCCAAATAGGCTTAATGTTGCAGTTACACGAGCAAGGTATGCACAAGTGATTTTTGGAAACCGAAATGCAATGAAAAGGGCATCTGGTGTTTTAGCGCAACTGGCTGAGGATACTGAATGGTCACGTACTGTTGAGGTAACAGAATGAAAATTATGAAAAATGACTTAATTTTAGAAAGAGCTGTTCAATTAGAAACTTGGGTTATTTCCGCAACAATATTGAAAGCAGAAAAACGACCTGAGTATGACTTGGTTTTGAAATGTGTCCGAGATGGGTTTTGTACCGAAGAGCAGGTTGCTCAACACTTACTGTTTGATGATAGAGCACGTTTGGGTATTGCCCAGCGTATGCTTAGTAGCGCCTTAGATTTGAAGTTGGTATACAAAAAAAGCGGTAAATTTTCATTAACTGATGAAGGTCATGAAGCAATTCAGAGAAAAAGTGTTTTTGTCCCTGAAGAGGGCGTGTGGAAAATCACGTTTAGTAATGATCCATTGTTGCCATTTCCGATTATTGCTTTTGAAAAGCATAGAGAGCCTGAGGCTAGAGAAGAGGCTATGCATCGGAATAAAGACGTAACCGATAAGCGGGTTGCCAATCTAAAAAAAATACCGAGCTGGATAAAAAAGCGAGTTCAAAATGAGATTGGGCAAACTTGTACAGGCGGAGAGTTAATCAATATTGATGAGATTAAACCAAAGGGTGAGCATGTTGCCAATGCACTCAGTATTTCTGTTAAATGGAATGTGACGAAACGTTCTTTAACTTTGCATCAAGACAATAAAGAAATGGGTAGATTTAAAGCTCCCGAGCGAGATATCGACACCGTTTGGTATGAACTGTTGCTGGGAAGTCGAATGCTCGATTCATGGAGAAGCGATACTTCTGAGTTTGAGGAATATTTCGAAAACATTCCGCTTACCTCGAAGAGCACGATGCGGATTAATCTTGATTTTCCTCGCCCATCATTAGAGGGGTTGCATAGGTTCAATACTGTTACGGCAAAAGGTGTTCGTTTAAGACCTAAAACCGAAGAGTGTGCGCAACAATGGTCTGAGTGGCTATTACTCTCATATATTGACAACTACGCTACAACGGAAAAATTTGAAACTTGGCTTCAGAAGGCTAAAAAGCCGTTTCATGATTTTGACATAAATCTTCCATCCAGAGATGAACTAGCAAAAAGTGTAATTACTGAACAAAAAAGCCGTTCGAAGAGTGATTGGTATATTGTGGCTGCGTCAGATTGGGGATTATAAGATATGGCTAATATTAACAAATATACAAAGAATGTAAGTAAGACCATCGATCTATCAAATACTCGGTTACCTCCAGTATGGAGCAAAAACGGGGTTTTAAGTCGAGAAGCTATATCAGAAACTCAGAATGAGTTATTTGTTTCAGGGAAAAAACGCAAGCTGGCTAATTACGTCATAAACCTTATTTCCAATGCTAAGCAAACCGTGGTGTTAAGCAGTTTCTTATTAGCTGATGCCGCTTTAGAGGATGCTATTTTTGATGCAACGACTAGAGGTATTAGAGTTTATTTGATGCTGGCATGTGAAACGAGGCTGGAAGGCGATATACCCGATGATGATTTTGGTAAGGAGTGCTTGAGCCAGCATACGAAAATGCTCAAGCGTTTAGGTGGTAGGGTCTTGATTCGTTCGGCATCTCACTTTCATTCTAAAGTCGTCCTAGTTGATGCGTTATCTAACGGTGACCAGCATATAGCGAAAGGTGTCTTGTTAACCGCGAATCTAACCCGAGAAGCCTTTGAAAGAAATGAAGAGCTGGCGGTGTGTCTTTCACCTGAAGAGATTGTTGAAACTGTAAAGGTAATCAAGTGGGCAATGTTTGAGTATGCAGAGCATGAGATGCTAGATAGTTCAGAGTTTTCCGCAACTAGTAAGCAAAGCCTAGTTGCTTTCCCGAATGAACTGGACAGTATCGTATGTACAACAGACAGTCGCCATTCTTTAAGAGCACAGGTGTTGAAGCTAATTAATGAAAGCTCTAAGGAGTTGATTATATCCAGTTTTGGCTGGCAAGAAGATCATGAAGTGATTGATGCAATTTGTGCAAAAGCCTATCAAGGCGTGAGTGTGACGATCTTATCTAGGGTTAGACCAAGCTCAATGCCAGCGCTTGTGAAAATGGCTGAAGCTGGGGCTAAGGTGTTTGGATTTCGATGGTTACACGCTAAAGCAATTTGGAATGAGCATAATCATGGGATGATTATGTCCGCAAATCTACAGGAGCACGGTCTTGATACAGGGTTTGAGATCGGTGTCTCATTGATTGGTGAGCGAGCAGAACAACTAAAAAATTGTTTAGTTGATCTATCTGCTAACGCAACCAGTGATGTAAGGGAGTTAGCGCTTAACAGTAAGCTGTCCTCGCATACTGGTGAAATACTGTATTGGCAGGGAAGGCGGTTACATTCGATATCAATATCAAACTTCGAAACAAAAGACCTCCCATCATTGACGGCTGAATGTTTGACTGACTTAGATTTAGAACATGTATTACCAAAAACGACGTGGAAGAATAACCCTAGCAGTCGAGTCGAATATAAATGGCAGGTTTTGCCTCCTGAACTACCAGCAAATAGCACGGAAGTTCTTTGGGAAGAAAAACAGGTAGTCCCTCTTGAGGGAGAAGACTCAATTGTTACTAAAGCCAATAGAAAAAAGAAGAAGCCAAAAGTGAAAGTGATTAAGCACTCATACGAGCCAAAAGTTTACCAAGCTGGAAATCGCAAGCTAATTGCGGTGTCTGAAAAAGACGATTTGGCAGGCGCTATTCAACTTAAAGCTGAAAGCTTTCCGACAGCTTGTATTGTATTAAAGAAGGCGGGATAAAAAGATGAAGAAGGAGCATGTACTATTATGCTGGCAATCGGTTAGAGCTGGTGGTGATGTTTTAACTAATGCGGTAAAAAAGTTAGAAGCAAAGCTCGATACGCGCGTTGCAAAAATCATGCTCCTTCAACAACATGATAAAAAACTGGATGTGTATGAGGGTCTTAGTGAGCGTATTCAGATTGAAATAATTGAAGTATCTGATCCAACTGATCATGTTCAGGTATACCAGAAAGTAGTTGATCAAGTTTTACCTAAAGTTAGCGGTATTTCGAATCTGCATATCAATATTTCTCCAGGTACGCCAGCAATGCATGCTATTTGGCTAATTTTGCAAGCTGGTGGACGTTTCCCTCCAACGACAAAGCTTTGGTCGACTCAATGGAACCCTCAAACAAAAAGAACCAGTCTTAAACCAGTAGGCTTCAATATTTCGACATACATGTCCGAGATAAGAGCACAGTCTACTACTGAGCACAAACTAGCTATATATGAAGTAGAGCCTAACTCTATAGATAGAAGAGAGGCTTTTGAACAATTAAAGCGGTTCACATCAATTCCAAATGTCCCATTATTGGTGCTAGGGGAGCGAGGTACAGGAAAGACAAGACTTATTGAAACCTATGTCAAAGCGATTAAACAAAAAGAAATTGTCACCGTTGCATGCGGTGGTCTTGATTCCTCTGTAGCAGAGAGCTTTATCTTTGGTCATAAAAAAGGATCTTATACTGGAGCAATCTCAGATAGGGAAGGGGTACTGAAGTATGCTGATAATAAGGTTCTCTTCCTAGATGAAATACAAGATTTACCATCGACCGTTCAGCGTAAACTTGTAAGAGTCTTGCAAGATCATCAACATCGTTACAGGCCCATAGGTGCAGATAAGGAAGAAACATCGAGCTTTGAGTTAGTGTGCGCATCAAATAAGAGTTTTTCGGAATTAACGGAAGTTCTAGATGCAGATTTCCTAGACCGTATCTCAATGCTCAAAGTTACAGTACCTGCCTTACGTCATTGTCGACGAGATTTGAATCAAGATTGGCAGCAGGTGTGGTATGAACTAAATGTCGGAAATCGTTACCCAAAAGTCGCCCCGATGAGTAAGGAGATGGAACGGCTATTTCAATCGGATGATTTGCACGGAAATATCAGAGATCTCCAGAAGCTTGCTGTTCTTATTATGGCTTACTGGGATGAGTCCGATGTTCAAAAATGTCTAAGTATTAGCATTAAGTACTGGAAGAAAGACCGAAACAGTTTTGTCGGTCACCCTGTAGGTGACAATGCTTCATTAACAAGAGAAGAACACTTGAATAGGTTTAAATCTGACTTAGCGAATTGGGCAAAGAGTACCCATGGAACGTGGGAGCAAGCAGCGGAGCAATTAGGCTGTACAGAAAAAACATTGCGTAATGATACGAAGCTCACGAAGGCAAGCAAATCATAGTCTGTCTTATCGACACAGAGCTGGAGGAAACCGTCAGCGAGCGAGTTTTAAGGTAGCCTAACTATTGGTTGATTAATGTTGGACAGTTACTGATTTGTTCTGTGCTATTGGTTAGAATAAGAACCATCATATGTTCTGGTTTACTAGCGGCGATGCAGAACTGGTTATCCAATTATTGAAGTAGTCTGATGCATTTAAGTACACATCCAGCGGTAAACTTGTGGAATAAACTTTGGAAAAAGAACCAGTCTATCGTTCTATCGTCTACCAGCATAAGGCTAGAAAATGCCTCTCAAAATTTAGAACTTCCACTCGACTCACTAGTAAATATATCCATTGAAAAGGGTTTGTTCTTTCATCGTTTAGTTATTGAAACTGAAGATAACGGTGTTGTTGTTTTGAAAGGTTATCGTCAATCAGATCTAATGGATTTTACTCAAAAGACGATTGATTCTTTGTTGCTTCTCATTGCGAGTAGTGATCGATGGCTAGCATATCAAGATTCCTTAGCAAAGCTTCACGCCAGAAGTTGTTATTTGTCATCTTATGAATGGAGACCGATAGCACTAGTTTATCAACTCGTGTGTAAGTTGCAGAATTTGGGCATATCGCCAGATCAATTAACGAGTCCTTTGCACAGAAGTGTCTATGAAGAGGCTAAATCACTTTCTTCGGAAAGCGTAAGTGAACTAGGACGAAATCTGCACAATGAACAAGTAACGCCATTATTAGTCTCCAAATACAAACGCTTCTTTGATGAGGTAGAGAAAAACCCATTAACAGACAAGCAAAGAATTGCTTGTGTAACTAATGATGATCACAACCTTGTAATTGCAGGCGCTGGAACGGGAAAAACGGCAACGTTAGTGGGTAAAGCTGGCTATCTCATTCAAGCGAACATAGCTAAGGCTGAGAACATACTAATGCTGGCATTTGGTAACAAAGCAGCGGCTGAGATGAACGAACGTATAAAAGATCGTATTCCAGCTAATGCTGATCACCTAAAGGCAAGTACATTTCACGCTCTAGGTAATGACATCTTAGCAAGGCATCACGGATTTAAACGTTCAATTACATCTTTTACGGAACAACCACATCAGTTCACGAAGTTTATTGACGAGACGCTCAGTGATATGGCTGAGCATGACCCTCTATTTAAATCTGCTTTGGTCAATTATTTTTCAAGCTTGAGCACACCAGGGAAATCCGACCTTAAGATAAACGACTGATATCTAGAAAGCACTCGTCTATTGAGTAAATATGGCTTCTTGATGCGAAAGCTGTAACTGTTGCCATCATTTTTGCTGATAGATCTGCGTATAAAGCGTAATTTGATGAGAAGACATTTATACCACGCTGTTCGATGAGCCGTTTTTGCTTGAAATATGGCTCAAATTTCTTAATACCAGCTTCTTTTGCTAGTCGATTGGCTGCCACCACTGCACCATCATTGTTTGAGAGCACTATGCAGGGTAGGAGACGTAAATCTGGTCGAAAGACTTGTTCACAAGCTACATACATGGCATTGCAATCTATGAGAGCGAACATTATATGAAATCAGGTAAGGGTTTATGTAAACGAATGGAACGTATCACAACTCCCTCAATCGCAAAGGCATCCTCAGGATGAATATCAATAGGTTGGTGATTAGGATTTGCTGACAGCAAAAGTCTGCTGTGTACATCAAGAATTTTACACATGAACGCACCATTCAAGCTGACGATTACGGTATCTAAGTGCTGTGCTTGCGGCTTTCTGTCGATGACCAATAAGTCGCCATTGAAGATACCAATTTTTTCCATTGAATCTCCGTTCGCATACGCAAGATACGTAGCGTTGGGGTTATTGACTAAGATGGAATCTAATGACACACCAAGCTCAACATACTCCGCAGCAGGCGATTCCCATGAAGTGAGTGAGCAAGAAATACTGGATGGAGAAAGCGGTAGGATGTTCATGTTTGACGACCTTATAATTACCACTGTATAAATATACAGCTTTGATTTATGGTTCGTCAATGTTTGTAAAACTAAGTGCGGATTAATTAGCCTTCAGGCAAAGTTACCAACGATTACCAAATTTGAGGAGTAGTGTCCTTTTCGAGAGCAATTAATTTGAATTGCGGCACGTCTAAGATGAGTCTTGGTCACGGAAAAGTGCTTTACTTTTTTGATGGATAATTTGTCTGAATTCGATGTGCTGCTGATAGATGTTTTATTCGACTCAGTCGCTGTTTCGAACTAACTTGGTTCTACTTGCACAGCAAGTTCTGCAAGCAGAACAATTCTATTTGGTTGACGTCTACCATTCTATAGATAACGATTTCTCAAATGGTCTTGGAAAAATTGTGCGTTTAAGGTTTCTCCAGTGACCTGACTAACTAGTTCATCAGTAGTTAATAAACTACCTTTACTCCAGATGTTTTCTGATAACCAAGAAAAAATGGGAGAGAGATCACCGCTTAGAATGACAGAATCGACATCAACGGTTTTCTTCATTGCTGCCATGAATTGAGCGGCATACATAGCCCCTAATGTATAACTTGGGAAATATCCAAAACTTCCATCACACCAATGAATGTCTTGAAGGCAACCATTCTTATAATCATATTTTTTATTTATATCAGAGATATAAGGTGCAGGTGACTTTGTTCCCTGCTGCTCTGTCCAGTGAATGTCCTGCATGCACCCATCTTTGTAGTTGTCTTTCGTAGACAACCCTAAATATTGCTGCATTTTGGTGTCCCACAATTCCGGGATATCGTTATAGCTAATTTTGCCATTCATAAGGTCGCGTTCTATTTCATAACGCAAAATAACATGAGCAGGGTAGGTGAGTTCGTCAGCATCTACCCGAATAAATCCGGGTTGGACTCTGGTGTAGATTTTTTTCAGGTTGTCGGGAGCAAATACCGTAGCGTCGTTAGCGGAAAAGTGTTTGCTGGCTAGGGGGGCAAGATTTCCGATAAATGCGTCACTTCGCCCAAGTTGCATTTCAAAAAATAACGACTGAGATTCATGGATGCCCATAGAGCGCGCTTGCCCTGCTGGCAATCCAGCCCATTGTAGAGGCAGCCCTTGTTCGTAGCGAGCGTGGCCGGTTTCATGAACAATACCCATTAAAGACTGAACGAAATCGTGTTCATCATACCGAGTCGTGATGCGAACATCTTGTTGAACACCCCCACAGAATGGATGAGAGCTGATATCAAGACGGCCATGGTTGAAATCAAAATTCAGTAATGACATCACCTCTAGGCCTAATGCGTTTTGTGCCGCGGTAGAATACGTTTCGTTGGTGGTATGTACCGACTCGAGCTTCTGTTTTTCTTGGACTTGTTGCGTCAATTCAGGCAGCCAAGACGTCAGGTCGCCAAAAATACGATCGAGTTGTTCAGAGTTGACGCCTGGCTCATAGATATCCAGCATAGCGTCATAGGGCGTTAAGCCAGATACCTCACCGCGAATTTGAGCTTCCTCTTGTGAAAGCTGCACCACTTCTTCAAAGTTTTTACAAAAGCCGTTCCAGTCGTTTTGACCGCGCTGTGTTCGCCAAGCGTGTTCGCATTTAGAGCCTGCTAGAGACTTCGCTTTGACAAGATCTTCAGGTACAACCGTCGTCAAACGCCATTGCCTCTCCATCTCATTTAAGCTTGCTTGCTGAGATGATGACAAACGTTCTTCTTGTGCGTTACTGATGAGATCAGCAAGATGCGGAGCTGTCGAGAGCTGATGAATATGTAAAGACAGCTGAGCCATCGCTTCGGAGCGGGCTTGATTGCCACCTGATGGCATCATTGCGGCGGCATCCCAACCACAAATTGAGGAGAGATGACCGAAATTTGAGATTGTTTTGTAGTGTTCAACGAGCTTGTTGTAGTTTTCCATGTCGGTTGACCTTCCGAGTGAACGATGATTATAAGTTAACACCTACAAGCGTTTACGAAAAGATGAAGCGATGACAGAGTCAAGGTTTTTTAGGCCACCATGTGTCACCTAACGCTTTGAGCGTGTTGACGAAGCGGGGTTTCTTTTCCGTGTAAGGTATGGCTATTTGTCGTCGCTTGAGTCAAAATCCGAGACAAGGCTATCAGCTCATTAGTTTTTGAATTAACTTGTACAGTGGACGTTTATGCATATCTTGAATCTTGAAGCTTTTCTTATTGCGATTGTTATCCTAACCATGACGCCGGGTCTTGATACCGCGCTGGTGATTAGAAACACGTCGAGAGGTGGGTTTCATGATGGTGCGTTGACCAGCTTAGGTATTTGCTCTGGTCTATTTGTACATGCCACATTTTCTGCGCTTGGGATCTCTGTGATTCTAACGCAATCTGCAGAGTTGTTTTCATTGGTTAAAGGCATTGGTGCGGCGTACCTTATTTGGTTAGGAATTTCGAGTTTACGTGCACTAAGAGCTTCATCCAATGTGAGTGTTAGCGAAATAGCGACACAAAATTTAAATGCGGGTAAGTCACTGCGCGAGGGCTTTTTGTCTAACGTTCTAAACCCGAAAACGGCGGTGTTCTATCTCGCGTTCTTGCCTCAGTTTATTAATCCAGACTTTTCGCCGCTGATACAATCAATGACCATGGCATCAATCCATTTTGTCATTGCCATGGCTTGGCAGTGCGGCTTATCAGGGATGTTAAACTCTGCGAAAACACTTCTTAAAAATGGTCGTTTTATTCGTTGGATGGAAGGCACAACAGGGGTCGTTTTGATTGCGCTTGGTGTGAAACTGCTGATTGAAGACCCACAAATATAGCGGCGTTAAGACTGTTTGTGCTTAGCTTCAATCAGAGATTTTTGTGTAGCGAGTAGCTTTTTAACCGTCACCGACGGCGCCTTTAAGACATATTGATCGAAGCATCGGTACGATGAGTCGGCTTCGTTGATGTCCTTACAGAAATTTCGGGCGTCAATATTGTGTTGGTATAACTCATGCTCCGTCGCAAACTGGTCGTGTGTCGCACATCCCGCAAGCGCAGCGAAGACAACGGTCAAAGATAACAATCTAAACATATTCACTCTTATCAATAGCGTAATTTCATACAATTACACCAGGTATTATAATTACTTATTAGCGAGTTAGTGGCCATTTTCCGCCATAAGTTCCCTCATCATATGAATTTTTGAAACCAACCATAAAGAAATCGGGCAAGTTCTTCCGGCTTTTCTGATGGTAGATCATGAGCATCGCTTGCATAACACATATGTTGTACACCCCATGCTTTCGCTATCGCTAAACCTGCCTGACTACTGACTAATTGGTCACTTTCACTTGTAATGACCAATGTTGGGCATCGAGGAGCAATGGCCGGCCCCTTAAATCTCGCGGCTGCGATCAGCTGACGAAGTGCATTCGAAAAACTCACTGGGTGTGACTGCCTCAACGTTAAATAATGATGCAATACGTCTGGCTGGCTAACATGGCGGGGGTAAGTGACGTTGAGGACCGCGGTTTCAAAAGGTTTTGATCCTAGTAACTTTGAGCCACATAAGTAAGGAAGCTTAAGCAAATTAATCCGTTGCCAAAAATGACTATAGCGAGAGAAACTAGGATTAATGAGCGTCAAGCTTGCCACATTATTAGGTAATCGATGTGCCCAAGATGAGGCGAGCATCGAACCCATTGAAATGGCGACAAGGTGGTAGCGCTCGCAGTCACTGGGCAATTGGTGCAGTACGGAGGGCAACATAGACTCAATATTGGTTGGACTACGTTGTTGAAAAAGCGCGCCATTCCCAGGCACGTTTGGTGTGATGATAAGCAGGTCAGGGTCGAGAGCAGTGAATGCATCAATCATCCTCTGCCAATGTCCAGACTCCCTAAGCAACCCCCTGACTAAGACGATGGGTACCATAACTTTGTGGCCTTCTTGGTTAATCGACTTTGTTCATCCGCACTCATATTTGTTAATAACTCATTGTCGAGCACCTGCGTGAGATAACCCAATAAAGCACTATGACGACGTTGAACCCGTTTGATGCGATGTGGTTTTGTGGGGTGAAACAGTTGGCTAAATTTTAGCAGTTGCATCGGGTTTTTTTTAACCCAAAGCCATGAACCGAGCTCAAGCGTTAGAGGGACAAAGGGATTCGTTGAGGTCTCATAGTGTTTGAGATGCATCCAGTCCCAAAAATCCCCGTGAGTGGTGTATTGATGACATTGAGGTTCAAATTGATAAAGCTCGTACTGTGGGTAACTTTTGCGAAAGATAGAGTACAACAAATAAAACTGATGCAGATTGTGTGGGGGATGTTTGTGATGAGCGAAAGGGAACCACAGCCGGTCCCGCGTACCAAAACCGATATGGAGATCAAGCACAATGGTTGACCGTGCATGCTTCGAAATATTAAGGATATGCGATGACAGCACCTTAAGTTCTTGTTCCATATCGTCAGGATTTCCTCTATACCATGGCAAACGAGCGCTGATCGTTTGGCCCGCATAGAGCTGGTATTTCGTATTGTGAGAGTTAATGGGGGCGTTTCTCATCAAATCGACGCCGTTATGATTAGCGCGAGTGTTTAAGGCGACGCCCCACGGGTTGACGACAGGAACCGTGATGATTTTTATCTTGTCTAGCGCCTCGCTAAGACGTTTATCCCACTGCAACCGTTTAAGCAAATTCCGAATAAAAGAAAGGATGATTTGGCTGCCAATTTTTTCGACGCCGTGTATAGACCCCGTAAGAATTAAGCACGGCGCGGTGGGATCTTCGTTGCCCATTGATAGCATATACAGCGGCAGATTGTGATCACCATGTCCAATATGTGCAAGAGTGGTGAGCGACAGTGCGGAGTAGCGCTCGGCATAGTCTTCAATATGCCTCAGTTCCCGTGGCGTTGCGATAAACATAATTCGACTCGAGTTGGTTTTCTTTAGTCTACTGTCGAGAGTGAATCAGAGGTGTTAAATATTTGTGACCTGTCGTGTGATTAAAACAGGTGTCAGTGAACTTCACTGGGCGTGGTGAGTGGGGAGAGCCTAAAGAGAAATTGGAATGAAGGTATTATCGAAGGGTGGGGAGGTGTTGTTCAATGAAAAGTATGATACTAAGCGCATTACATGATACAAAACGCATGATTAGCCATATGAGGGTTTTACTCAAATGACTGATCATGCGTGGAGTCGGACGCGTTGGTTACCTGAGGCCGTCTGGATTAAGACTTAGGTTTTTTCCCAACACCATGGTTTTCTTTTAAAGCCAAAGTGAGTTTGCTGAAACCAAGCTTACGGAAATGGTTGTCACGGTAATTACGAACGGACTTAGTGTCTGAAATGGCTTCAATTTGCTGTTCCATTTTTAGAAACTCAGTCAAATCGATGCCTTCCGCTTCCGCAACGGCTTCGTGGATATTACGATGTTGCTGGTAAGAAAACGTCAGTGTTTTGTCTTCTTCTTTATAGGTGTAAAGGATAGTACGTGCCATAGTTTGGACCTGCTTAAAATTTTACGCTAGATTCTGCCCTGAAGTGGGACGATTGTCACGCTTTCGCCTGTTTTTACTGTATCAATGTGGGGGGCAATTTCTATAAGACAATTGGCTTCACTCATTGAACGCAAGATACCAGAGCCTTGTTTGCCGGTTGTACGCACCGTTAGTTGCCCTGATTGCTCATCCATGGTGTAAATCCCTCGGCTGAACTCAGTTCGGCCTTGGCGTGAGCGAAGCGGTGTTTCTGCAATTGCAGAGGCTTTAAATGGTAAGAATTCTCGGATACCTTGCATTTTTTTGATGGCAGGTTCAACGAAGTTGAGAAATGACACCATAACCGCAACAGGGTTACCTGGTAGCCCGAAGAAGGGTTTGTTATTGATATGTCCAAACGCAAGAGGGCGACCTGGTCGCATATTGATGCGCCAGAAGTTTACGTTGCCGCTTTTTTCTAACACATCTTTAATGAAATCGGCGTCTCCCACCGATACGCCACCGGAAGTGATCACGAGATCGGCCGATTGGCTTGCATTTATGATCGCGGCTTCCATGACGGATTCGTCATCTTCTAAAATGCCAAGGTCGACGATATCACAACCGAGCTTTTGCAACATGGCCATGATGGTGAAACGATTAGAGTCGTAAATAGAATTAGATAGTAGCGGTTGTCCAGGAGCTTGCACCTCATCGCCGGTAGAGAAAACCGCGACCTTAAGCTTGCGTTTTACCTCTACCTCACCGAAGCCTAGAGAGCCAATCATGCCAAGTTCAGGGGCTTCAATTAATGTGCCTTTCTTGAACACGGCTTGGCCCATTGCAAGATCTTCACCAGCCTGACGTACGTTTTGTCCTGAAGAAATCGAGGCCGAACCAAATGTGACACTATTACTGCTGTGGTTTGCTTGTTCGCGCATGACGACCGTGTCCGCCCCGTCAGGCATCGGCGCACCCGTCATAATTTGTGCAGCTTGGCCACGAGTTAACGTGCCATCAAAGCCATGTCCAGCCATAATACTGGCGACAACCTTGAAATCCTCGTGACCAATGTCGTCACCGCGTATGGCAAACCCATCCATTGCTGAATTGGTGAACGCAGGGACATTGATTGGTGAAATGATGTCTTGTGCAAGCACGCGCCCATAGGCTGACATCAAGGGCAGCACCTCGGTGATTGGTGATGACAAGACGGCATCTAGTATCTTTGCTTGTCCTTGTTGGACGGACAATAACGCAGGGGATAGCGTATCGCAGCAAGCCGCGGGCGTGTCGACGTTGTGCTCAGGCTTGACGTAATTGAGTATAAATTGAGTGATGGCTTCTAAGTCGTTGATGTTCATAGTAGGAATCGCAACATTTAAGTCGTCATCGTTACTATCACTTGCAATCGCAATGATGTTGTCATCGTTAGGGTGCAACCAAGGTTTGCCGACTTCTTGTCTGTTCAATTCGATCTTAGGAAAGGCATTGTTTTTGCAGCCTTCAACTAAGATAAGATCTAATGCCGAATGATCAAAACGAGAGAGCAGGTACTCAAAATTTGCCTCTTCTTCAGGGGTTTCGGTCATGAGTGCATGACGATAGCGAGAGGAGATCAGCATTTGGCTCGCTCCCGCTTTACGCAAGCGGTAGCTGTCTTTGCCTGGCTTATCCACATCAAAATTATGATGTGCATGTTTGAGTACGCCAATCTTAAGCCCTGCTGCGGTTAATTTAGGCAGTAGGATTTCTAATAATGTGGTTTTACCGGTGCCGCTATAAGCAGCAAAGCCGAGTAGTGGAATGTTTTTGATTTTTTTTATGGTCATAACAAACTCTGATTACGGTAATAGTATGAACGATGATAAGTATTAACGACGATACATCGTTAATGATTCAATAGCTAAACGCCGTGCGGCTCATATTAATACTTACAATTACAAGGTGCGGTTGGCGCGTTGATAAAGCGTGAACATCGTATGAACAATAGGCGCTGCATCGAATCACTTTTGTTTGGCGAGCTTAGCCAACTCTTCGGGCGTATTGAGGTTGATGAAACACTCTGGTGAGTCAGAGAAATCAACATACTCAGTATGACAATCTTTATAGAGAAGAATGATTTTCCTATCGCCGCGCTCTAAGAACGCTTCTAACTTTGGCAGCACACGTTGGTGAAACATGGTGAACACGGGTTGATGGAAATCTCCGTCGTGTGCCACTAATATATCTGTTTCATTAGTGACCGCGTCACAAAATCGTTGAATCAATGAGGTATCGATAAAGGGGCTATCACAAGGAACAAACCCTACCCAATCGGTTGTTGCGGCAGTAAGCCCGGCGTGCATGCCACCAAGAGGGCCAGGATAATCAGGGAAAGTATCACTGATGACAGGGGCATATTGTTGATAACGTTCGTGATTGCGATTGGCATTGATGGTGATGTTGTTAGTTTGAGCGGACAACTTTTCTAGTACATGCTCAATTAAAGGTCGGCCATCGAGCTCAATCAGCCCTTTGTCATTACCGCCCATTCGTGAGGCTTGACCTCCTGCGAGGACAACCCAGCTAGTCTGCTCTGGATGCAGCATAAGTACTCTCTTGATTCGTGTTATTTCTATCGATAACTTGCAGTAACGGTGATTCTATCAAGGTACAATCTTTTATCCACCACTGTTTTCGACACAACGCCGTGAGTTCATTAGCTTGGTGGCTAGTGACAACAATACTGGACCCTAAATCCAACAAACTCCGCGCCATCGATACGAGTCGCTCTATCGATTCATGGTCGAGCGAAGCACTGGGTTCATCCATGAGTAGGATTGACGGTTTTAAAACCCAAGCTCGCGCCATTGCTACGCGTTGCTTTTCGCCTCCTGATAACACGGATACATGTTCATCAGCAAGCGTCTCTAGGCCAACGAGTCTAAGCGCGGCAATAACATCTGCCCGTTTGTCATGGGCGTTCTGCGTTCGATGCTTCAGCCCATACACCACGTTTTGATAAACGCTACCGTCAAAAAGATAAGCTGACTGGTGGAGGTATATGACATCTTTACGACCAGAAGTTGCAAAGAACCGACTGAGTAGCCCTTTCTTTCTCGGTTCAATATCGCCCGAACTGGGTTTCAGCAAGCCGGCTAATATTTTAAGTAACGTTGTCTTTCCGACGCCATTTGCCCCTTTCAAATAGACAGCTTCATTAGGGCCAATAGTTAAGCTGGGGATATGAAAGAGTACACGGGTATTAAATCGCATGGAAATCTGCTTTGCTTTCAGTTGTATCGTCATTATTTTTATCGTCCTAAAGCAGAATCTTAGAATAAGTATAGTGGTTGAGCATCACTTTGTATGAATCAGATTTATTGCCAATTGAGTCGCTTCTACGCGCTTTAGTCTCAGTCATGCCTGATGTTTAAGGGCCAGTGATTAATGACTGGTTTCTAGTGCGTTCGCAGTACGCCTTTGCCTCGCATTGAAGAGAGTACAAAATTTAAAATTAGTGCTAGTAGCAACAATACAATCCCAAGTGCCACACCCTGGGCAAACGCCCCCTTATGACTTTCCATTGCAATGGCCGTAGGGATATTACGGGTCAACCCCATAATATTGCCGCCGACCATCATTGAGCAGCCGACTTCTGTGACAATTCGAGAAAACCCAGCAACAACCGCGGCGAGTAATGGGAAGCGAGATTCCCAAATTAATGTCATTAATGTTCTAGTTCGTGAAACGCCAAGCGTAATTGACGTTTCCATTGCGCGTCGGTCGGTACTTTGAAGCGCACCATGCATCATTGACACCAGTACTGGGAAACAAATCAGTATCTGACCGATAATCATCGCTTTTTGGGTAAATAGCATCTGCCAATCGCCCAATGGACCAGATCGTGACAGCATCATGTAGAGTAATAATCCAATAACGACTGTTGGAATGGCTTGCAGTGTGTTGACTAACGACAGCAACATCCATTTCCCTGGGAAATTGGTATAAGCGAGCAGGTAAGAACAGAGGATCGCAGGTAAGACGACTAAGGACACCGCCGAAACGGAGACACTAAAAGAGACCGCGACGATTTTCCAAAGCTCGCGGTCTAGGCTAAATAGGAGGCTAAACGCCTCCATGGTTGTTTCTGTGATACTCATTACTGACCGGATTTATCTGCGTTTGCTACAAACAATTGCTCGCCCATTTTACGGTAACTGTTGATCATAGATTGTCCTTTATCTGATACCAACCACTGGCTTAGTGCTTTTGCGCCTTCGGTGTTTAAAGTAGGGAACCGCTCGGGGTTAACTAAAATAACTTGGTATGGGTTAAACAGTTCTTTGTCGCCTTCAAACACAATTTTTAGGTCAAGTTTTGCTTGGTAGGCCAACCATGTGCCTCGATCGGTCATCGTGTAGCCTTGCATTTCTGAGGCCATGTTAAGTGTTGGCCCCATTCCTTGACCTACTGAACGATAGCCACCAAAGTTTGGTTCAATTTTACTTTGTTGCCAAATCTGTAGTTCTTTTTTATGTGTGCCAGAATCGTCACCTCGTGAGATGAAAATAGCGTTAGTCTTGGCGATGCTCTCAAAGACGCTATCAATGGTTTTTTGATCATGGATGTGGGCAGGGTCACTTTTAGGCCCAACAATCACAAAGTCGTTATACATCACTTTGTGAGGCTCAATCCCATAGCCAGCAGAAACAAAGGCGGCTTCGGCTTTTGGTGCATGAGTCATGACGACATCAACATCACCATTTTCGCCCATTCTGAGCGATTTGCCTGTACCTGCGGCGATAATATCAACTTGATAGCCGCTTTCTTTTGTAAATTCAGGCAGTAAATAGTCGAGTAAACCGGAGTGATACGTACTCGTGGTAGTAGCAAGTTTAATGCGAGGGAGTTCGGAATTACTGGTTTCTGCATAAGCCGTTACAGAAAGCGTTGCCACGGAAAGGGCTGAAACCATCAACTGAGGGAGTTTCATAATAATGTCCATTTTGTTTATTTTCTAGGTGAGCAGTTTGCTCTTGATTACACATCATGTAAGCAAAGACAATGCCATAATTTTTAAAGGAAAAAAGTGGTAAAGTGCGACATTTTGTTAAAAACTTTTGTAGGTCAACTACAATTAATTTGAGCTGAGACAAAATGTCGCAATTCTAATAAGGATATTTTGACTCAAATTGGTACACTCTGTCTCAAATAGGAATAATAACAAGTATTTATGGCATTCTTTGACCCCTCAGAAAAAACACAGTCTCATGTTTCTCCTTATCTCGCGTTTTCGGCGTTAGTTGTCGACGATGAAGTAGGCATGCAAACCGTTCTTAAAAAAGCGCTCAGAAAAGCCTTTGGTCATGTTGAAACCGCGGGCAGCGTTGAAGAAGCAGAGGAGTTAAGACTCAAACACCATTATGACCTCATCATTCTTGATATTAATTTGCCTGGTCGTTCTGGGATCGAATGGGAAGAAGCATTTAGCGATTTAGACCGTAAGGCCGACATCATCTTCATGACAGGTTATGCTGATTTAGAGGTCGCAATTAGTGCGTTAAAACTAGGCGCATCAGACTTCATATTAAAGCCATTTAATCTCCAGCAAATGTTACAAGCAGTACAACGCTGCATGGATAAGCGGTTAGCAGAACGAGTCACGGTGGCATTGAGTCACGATATTAGTCGAAGGGTGTCAAAAGATTTAATCGGGTCTTCGATCAAAACCACACAACTTAAACAGTTGATTAGTCAGTTCGCACCATCTAAGGCGTCAGTTTTGATTGAGGGTGAGTCTGGCACGGGCAAAGAATTGGTGGCGCGCGGGCTTCATGATGCCAGTAAAAGACAGGGTCCTTATGTGGCAATAAATTGTGGTGCGTTAGCGCCTGAATTGCTGGAAAGTGAGTTATTTGGCCATACTGCTGGTGCATTTACTGGGGCGAAAAAGAGTCGTGAAGGGTTGTTTCGGGTTGCAAGTGGCGGGACGTTATTTCTAGATGAGATTGGTGAAATGCCCTTAGCGATGCAGGCTTCACTGCTTCGCGTGTTAGAGCAACGCACTGTGAGGCCAGTTGGAACTGAGCGAGAGGTCAGTATCGATGTTCGAGTTGTTGCTGCGACGAACCGAAATCTGCGACAACAAGTTGAACAGGGTAAGTTTAGACAAGATCTGTTCTATCGTTTGAACGTGTTGAAGATTGAAGTGCCATCGTTGCGCAGCCGATTGTCGGATTTAAATGAACTGGTGCCTTATTTGACAAGACGTTTAGCGAAAGAGCTGGGCGTGGTCGAGCCTAAATGGGCCCATGAAGATATGTTTGCGATGCAAGATTACGATTGGCCCGGTAATGTGCGGGAACTGAAAAATATGCTAGAGCGATGTATTTTACTCAATAAGCCTCCTGCTCATTATTTTAGAGAACTCAATGGGGGGCCAGTTAATGCTTCTATTACACTGTCTGCAAACGATATGTCGACCATGCCAGCCGCGGCTATTAATGGTGATGCACAATTTGGTTATCCAGATTCATGGTCGCTGAAAGATGTTGAAAAAGCGCATATTCAACAAGTGATGGCTTTTCATTCGGGTAACAAGTCTGCAGCGTCGCGTGACTTGGGTGTTGCTCGGAAAACATTAGAGCGAAAATACAAAGAGTGGGACGACAATGAGCTATCGAATGAAAGCTGATGGCAATATATTGAGCCGACTGCGCTTTCGTACTCAAGCCATGGTGCGTTATCGTCTTCTGTTTCTCACCTCTGCGCCGATTATTCTAACGTTGATTGCCATGTTCGCGATTACTGCGTATTGGTCAATTCACTATACGTGGCAAAGTGCGTTGGTGGATGTTGATGAGCGGCTCAACATCGTTACCGATAAGATGGAAAGCCTTCAGGTTGAGCAGTATGACCACCTGAAAGCATTTTCTGAGTCTTATGAATTTCGAACGCGTCTTATGCATATTCAAACCGCTCAAGAGTTTGATGATTGGGTTAAAGCACAAAACCTTCGTTACCAACTTGATTATTTAAGATGGATCCCAGTAGACGTTGCCGTATCCAAACCAACACAGAGTGAATCCGACGCTTATCGCCAGATGGCGAGCCAACGTTCATTTTTTGATGTACTTACCCGTGAAACTGCCTTTAATTTAGAGCCCCTGCTGTCTGAACACTCAGAGGTACGCCATCAAGACAACCATCGTCTAGAAAATCGTTCATTGGTGAGTCGTTCCGTTATTGCTGTTTATGACGATAGCAGTGCACTCGTTGGTTATCTCGATGGCGGAGTGCTACTCAATAATAACTTACGTTTGGTTGATACGATCCGCGATACTATTTATCCAGTCTCTGCTCAGGCTAACCACGTAGAAGGGACGGTCACGATTTTCTTGGACGATTTGCGAGTCGCCACTAATGTCCCTATTGAATCATCTTATCAAGGTAGAAGAGCGGTAGGGACGATGGTCTCTGATTCGGTGAGTAAAAGTGTTCTTGAACAGGGACATCGCTGGATCGATAACGCCTACGTCTATGACACATGGTACATCGCGGGCTACGACCCGTTGCGCGATATCAACGATAACATTGTCGGTATTGTTTACACCGGCTATCGATCGTGGCCTTTGTTAAAAACCTATTTAACGAATTTAGGTGAGGTCACGGTATTAATTGTCAGTATCTTGTTTATCTCAGGGTTCATTGTGTATCGCGGTGCTAGAGGGTTATTTAAACCAATCGAACAAATTCATCGGGTGGTTAAAATGGTTCAGCTGGGTAAAGACGATGAGCGAATCGGGGATATAGGGCTCAACAATCAGCATGAATTGAGTCAGTTGGCTAAGCAGTTTGACAACATGCTAAATCAGCTTCAATTTCGAAACGAACAGATTCAAGAAGCCGCTCATGAACTTGAAGCAAAAGTGGCATCTCGAACCGCAAGCTTGAAAGAAAAAACGGAACAGCTTGAGTTACATATCCACCTTTTGAATCAAACCAAAGACAAATTAATTGTTAATGAAAAGCTTGCGGCGTTGGGTGAATTGACCGCAGGCATTGCTCATGAGATCAATAACCCAACCGCGGTGATTTTAGGTAATGTCGAACTGTTGAAGTTCGAATTAGGTGAAAATTCGGCAGCGGTAGAAGAGGAAGTCGATGCGATTCTTGTTCAAATTGACCGAATTCGTAATATTACCCGCAGTTTGTTGCAATACAGCCGACAGGGGGGCGTTCAAGATGAAGTGACGTGGCAACACGTCAACCCGATTGTTGATGAGAGCGTCACCTTAGTAAGAACCGGCGCCAAGAAGCGGGGTATTGAGTTCTATGTCGACTTGCATGCCAAAACACCTGTTGAGATCAATCGTCATCAACTATTACAGATATTAGTTAACTTACAAATGAACGCGATACATGCCATGCAAGGGAAAGGGCGCCTTACTGTTTTAAGTGAAGACTGGGTTGATGGTAAGGAACGTATTGGGGCACTGATTCATATTATTGATGAAGGCTGTGGAATATCTGATGTGAACCTCAAACGTATATTTGATCCATTTTTTACCACCAAACGAGATGGTACTGGGTTGGGTCTGTCCGTTTCTCAAAGTATATTGAGTCAGACAGGAGGAGAAATCAAAGTGACCTCTACGCTAGGGAAAGGCAGTCAATTTACCTTGTATCTTCCTAACAAGGCCGATCAGCATCTGCTGGTTAGTGGTTAGTGGTTAGTGGTTAGTGGTTAGTGGTTAGTGGTGGTTAATAGCGACGACAACCATCCGTGATACACCTCAATAGAGTCACACCGATAGCGCCACCTGACAACGTCGCTATCGGACACACTCTGTACTCCATTCCAGACGCATAACCAACTCGCCAGCAGGTATTAGCGACTCATCTATGTTAATACGCGCTTTGATGCGGACGATTTGGTCTTCATTTAGTTGTTGTTTTTCGATAACAACGCCGTCGCGCCAGTAGTCAATATCACCTTCTATGACCTGGGGAAATTCGACTTGAAATCGAATACGTGACGAGGGAATGCGAGAAGAAATGTCACCAAAGTCCGCATGCTTTAATTTCAAACGAATACGGCCTTGTTTGAGGTTGTTTTCGAGTCTCAATAGGCTCTCTTGTCCGGTATAATCTTGACCAAATGCCAACTCACCGCCACTCTCTAATACCTCGACACCACAATGCTCTCTAACGTGACCGCTAAAGCGCAAATCCCCGGATGGTGCGTTAGCATAGCTCAATGACGAGTAGGCCCACATCAGTGCAGTAAACAACATTATTATTGTATCTCTCATTGTGTGTTACACCATAAGTTGAATATTGAAATCTCGAATCGCTCGATTAAGCGCAAACGCTGAAGGCAAGGGATGGAATGACAATATGTGAGACTTTCATAGCCACATTCCTTACGAAATACAAAACGCTGTCCATTGTGTTTCAAGCACAATGTCATTCTTTGCGACGGCATCTGATTCATCAAGTGATACTTTGGCCCTGATATCAAGCTTTTGGCCGCCACCTAGGTCGTCATGATCGAATGTTTGTCCTATAAACCAAGTATCGGCGGAGCCTTCTTTTTCTGTCTTGCCCGATACTTTGAAATAGAACTGTTCATTAGTCATAGTCGCTAGGAAATCATTATTGTCATAGTCGAGGTCCGTAAGCTGTAGGATGACTTGACCATCATGACTGTTGTTGACGATTTTTATTTTCGCTGCGTCTTGGCCATAATCACCAAACCCCAATGTACCTGTGTTTTCTTCCACTTCTATGCCACATTGAGATTCCACATTGGCTCTGAAAAAGACCTCACCCGTTTCGTCGTCAGCCGAAAAACAAGCCGTGCTGGCAAATAATGACGTCATTAATACTGCACTTTTTACATTAAATACGTTGTGTCGTTTCATGCCTTACTCCGAGAATGATGTATTGGTTTGTTTCATTTTCAGCAACCGGTGCTTTTCTGCTTCAATTTGAAGAAGCTTGAGTTCGTGCTCTGCTTGAGCGAGTTGCTCTTCTCTTTTGCGTTGCAACATTTCATATTGATATAACTTGGTACAATCAATTCGATCCTCGCCACCAAATTGAATGGTAACGGCGGCATAAACGCCGCGATCATCTTCGTTGTAATAATTGTGGTAAGGATCATAGCCACTGCCGTCGTTATACTGATCGTCTACACCACTGCTGCCGTAAGTCCCAACTTGAAAGGTTTTTCCTGTTGAGACGGCTTGCTCGCACGTTGCTCCGCCCGTCGTCCTAATTCGGTCCGTTCCAGATGGGTTGGATACCGAAGGGATAGGGTTTGAAAACGCACTGTGTGAAAATATCAGCAGGCCCGCGCTAATTATGCGTCGAGTATTCATAATCAATACCTTTTAAAGGTGAGCTGAGTGCATACTTCATAGGTATTTGGCGAGTCCGATACCATTTTCGTGCACACGTATTTTCGTGATGTTTTGCCCGCAGGAGTATTGACAGTGATATCCAGATCAATTTCTTCATTAGGTCTTAATGGAATTTTGCTTGGGAACTGTTTGTCGTCAATGCGCAAAAAATAATTGGCATTCTTACTTGAGCGATTAAGTAATGTGAACTTGACTTGTGTTTTATCCGAATATGATTCGAATGATGTATTTTTCCATTTATGTACATTTGCACTGGCTGCGAAGGATGCAGTTAAAACAAGCAAATAGAAAAATTTTAGGATTAAGCGCATTTTCATCACTCCCGTGGATAATAAAGAGGACGAATGTTAAAGCGATTGAATGGATTTTAATTACCATTTTATGCCAACGAAAGAGATTAGCGCTTTTGATCTAAGCTCGATACAAGGTGTTGAGACATTAAGTATTTCGATAGGCGTTAAGAGTAGAGTTGTGTCGACGACATACTGAGTGAAGAAATATATCGCCACTACAAGACTAAGGAGTACGATTAACTTTATTTAAACTAAGGATGGTTTTTTGATACATTTTTGGCGTTAAGCCACTGATTCGCTTGAACGAGCGAGAGAAATGAGAGATATCTGAATACCCTAATTGGCTGGAAACATGGGTGAGTGATAATTCTTCGCCCATCATCTCGACAGCAACGGTAAACAAAAGGTTGTCTTTTATTCGTCGAAAGCTTGTGCGTTCTTCATTTAACCTACGTTGCAGTGTTCGCGGACTCATTCCTAATAAAGCTGCAGATTGCTCAAGCGTGAGATTATGTTCGCGCACGTACGGGAGTAACGACGTGAACACTTTATCGGTAAAATTGGCGTGCCAAGTAATTAGCGGTTCTTGGCGTTTAATATCTTGGCTTGATATTACGACGGGTTTGGCGAGAATCTCGTCTTCTAATAACAAAGCCATTTTATCGTTACCAACAAAATATTGAATGTTGTCACCAATTGTTGCGTTAAATACATCGACGTTTGTCGACTGAAGTTTAACTTGTGATGGTGTCCAGTCTGTTTTTGTTAACGCTCGAATGAATTCGATGCCATACATCAATGCAAACACTTCTGACCAAGCATAAATGTCATCATCTTGAAACGGTTTGTGACGCCAATACCATGTACGTCCATAGGCCGTCTCAATGCCTGTCTTAGTACCAATGGAGTCGTATTGATAGATTGCTTCTGATGATACTAGCGCATCATTCACGGTTGAAAAGTCTTTAAAGGCACCTAAGAGTTTTGGGATCAGCTTTTGCCTAATTGCAACCCGAAGGAGTTCGCCAAAATTTACAGTTCCCAACTGATTTGCCGATAGAAAAAGTAAACGACGTAAAGGCTCAACAGGTAAGAATTCATTGTCTAAGTCATGTAGATCGGGTGGCAACCCTGATTCTTTAATGAGCTGGTGGGGGTCATAATCGTGTTCGGCGAGCAGTTCAATGATAATTCTGGCATAACCAGATTTGATCATAGGGACCTGCTCGTCAGTCGAATCGTTCATATCAAATCCTTTACGAAAATATAATCTAATAATCGGCCGAGTGGCGGAAAATGGCAAATTTTTCATGTTAGTTCTTTTTAAAATTAAGCCATTAAGGTTTTTTTCGCTTTGTACGAACTAAAAAACAAAGCCTAATAAAAAGTCCCATTATTCAATCGATTAACTATCTAAGTTTCGTGTTTTGGTCTATATCTAATCTTAAATAGACAAACGATAACTGAGCAGTGAATGTGCTCACTGCACTATAGAGTGTTGTCTTTGATAGTGGTGACAAGGAAGGAAAATGAACGATAAAATCGATTCTGAGAAAGAGACTCAAGCAAAGTCTATTGAAAATACAAATGATGGCGCTGGCCCAACCAAGGATAACAGCCAACAACGAGTCAAAAAGATCACCAATGTATTAGTGGTCGTCATTGTTTCGTCAGTGATTTTCAGTATTGTGTCAGATCGCATTATCCCATCGACAGACAATGCCCGAGTGAAAGGTTATGTTGTTCCGATAAAGCCCCAGGTGTCTGGTCAAGTGACGGATATCCTGGTAAGGCCAAACCAGCTCGTATCACAAGGTGATGTATTAATTACACTTAATCCCGTGGACTACGACATTGCCGTAAAAAAGGCAGAGCAAGAACTTGAGATTGCTGGACAGAACGTCGGTGCTCAGACTGCGTCGATTGCCTCTGCACAAGCAAGGCTAACCAGCGCCATTGTTGAAAAAGATAACGTTGAGTTGCAAACACGTCGAGTGCTAGCGATGGCGGAAAAAGGGGTGATATCCATCGCTGAAGCGGATAAGTCACGAGCAACCTTGGCCAGAGCACGCGCAAATGTCCAAAATGCGAAGGCAGACCTAGACAAGGAAAACAAACAACTGGGTACTTCGGGACAGGAAAATAGCCAAATAAAAGCAGCGCTATTAGCGCTTGAAACCGCGCAGTTAAACAGGGAGCGAACAGTCGTTCGAGCGCCCACTGATGGTGGCGTATCAAACTTTAGCCTATCTCAAGGGTTTTATGCATCAGCGGGCCAACCTGTGATGACATTTGTCTCAACAGAGTCTATCTGGATAGAAGCGTATTTTAGAGAAAACAGCTTAGGCAATATTAACGCCGGTGATGAGGTAGAAATTGCGTTGGATTTTGCGCCTGGAAAAGTGATAAAGGGCACCATATCGAGTGTGGACTGGGGCATCGATTGGGGACAAGATAACCAAGCTGGAAAACTAGCACAAGCCAATAACCAAACTGGCTGGCTACGTCAGACTCAAATGTTACCGGTGATGATTGAATTCAATACCAACGATACGACCGGTCAGCTTCGGATTGGCGGGCAAGCTGATGTTATTGTGTACACGGGTGACAATACGATATTCAACACGTTGGGTCGATTGTGGATCCGGTTTGTTAGTTGGATGTCTTATGTCAGATAGTGAATCACTCTCCAAGCAACCTTGCGTATCAAAATATGATGCGCGAGAGGTTCGCATTATTCGATTCACATTGGGGGTGGGTATCGCCACTTTTTTAGCGGCGTGGATTGATTGGCCACTCGCGTTTATTGCACCAATATTTACGGCAAAATTTTTATTTGAAAAGAAGACCATGAACAGTGGCATTGTTTATGAGTTGTTGCTGGCGATGGTAGCAACGGTGGCTATTGGTATTACGTTAAGTTTGGGTTTTTCTCAATATCCTATTCCACTTTTAATAGGGGTAGGGGCGTTGATGATTGTTGGGTATTTTTTATTTCTCGATCCTAAGTGGAATTTATTTGCGACTATTTTATTAATGGCTATTTTAATGTTGCCATTTATGGCAATAGAGAATCCAACAGTGGCCATTTTTCTCGCTTTAGGTTTGAGCCTTTCAGGCGCAGTTTCCGTTGGGATTTTTGCTGTTATGCATATCTACTTACCTGAGCATAACGGTGAAGTGAAGGCGGACCCTAGCGTATCTATGACCGATCATTTTCGATGGTTTTCCGCACTTAGAGCCGCATTAATAGCGTTTCCTGTCGTGTCCATCTTCTTTGTTTTTCAGATATCAGAGGCCTTATTGTCGATGATTTTCATCGCGTTACTTTCGCTAATGATTACTGGAGAGAAATCGGTCAAACTTAGCGCTTTTTTACTAATGAGCAACGCGATTGGCGGCGTAATCGCACTCGTTGCATTTAGTGTGATGGCACTGGTACCAAATATTGTGTTTTATACTTTATTCATCACCTTATTGGCGGTTTTGGTCGGTAGCAAGATGATAAACGAACCCACAAAAGCCCCCATTTACTCAACAGCGTTTAACACAGCATTAGTTCTTATCGGAACCACAATGATGAGTTCAGGTGTGATAGACGAAAAAATGTGGATTCGACTGACGTTGCTGGCGGTGGTCGCGGTTTATATGGTAATAGCGGCTTTCTTTGTAGAAACGAGACAGTGGCAATGGCTGAAGTTTAAAGGCGAAATGATGAAAGCGGCAAACTAAAAGCGATGACCAGAAGGGCATCGTGAACCAACGCTGTTGCTGGTGAGTGAACATAATCTAGTTGATAGGAACTAACATGTGGAAAGGAATCTCAGTCGTACTATTGTCAGGTGTCGTTCTTGGGTGCACCTCTAATGCGCACTTACCAACATCGTCTGGTGACAACTGGACGAATGAACATATGGAATCTAGACGTTGGCGAGAACCAAACGAACTTAATAGCGATTACCTCAAGTTAGCTTCTGATAAACTTCTACCCGTACAAAATGCCAATGTAAAAGTGGTCGGAACACAACCATCAGACGCGATTAATAGCCTAGCAAGCAAGATATATTTGATTGAACAAGCTAAACATACCATCGATTTAACCTATTACATTTTTTCGGATGATTTAGTAGGAAAAGCGACATTAGGGGCTTTGTGTGAAGCGGTCCAACGTGGGGTGGATGTTAGAGTGATGGTCGACAGTTTAGGCTCTTACAGCATGAACAATGGCCATTTAAAAGGCTTGATGCAATGTGAGAAAGAGGCGGGGTTTGTCACTGATCAACAAGGTGCACCAACGACACAAAAGGCACGTGTACAAGCGGTGGTGTTTAATGCGTTAACAAAAGGCGATTCTAAATGGAACCATCGTTCACATGACAAACTGTTTGTTGTCGATGGTGCATACAATGAAGAAGCGTATGCGATAACAGGTGGACGCAATATGTCCGTTCACTACTATGGCATTGATGAAAAAGGAGAACCTGATCCTACGGCGTTTCGTGACATTGAAATTATTGTTCGCCCAATGAGTAACGCCACTGAGCATCAATCGCCAACACTATTAAGTGAATACTACTTTACGGTGTTGTTTACTAAACCTGGCAATAAAAAACTCAACACCTGGACAAGCTATAATCGTGACAAGCAGATCATCTTAGAAGCGTTGGCCACGATAAAACAACTTCCTGATTTTAATAGAGCCTATCAAAATATTGACGCCTATCTTGCACACGGTTATTACCCTACGGAAACCAAATTTGCGCATGAACTTGATAACCTCAATGCCACCGACGTTGTAAGCAAATACTCGACAAATAAGAAAGCAAACGCAAATTCAATTAGTGGGATCTTAGCGAAAGTTGCGCACACTAAAGACGACGTCAAAACGGTCAAAATTGTGTCGCCGTATCTTTTCTTACAATCGGATTTGTTTAAAGACGAAGGAGTGATGGCACGAGATTTAAACACCACGATGGCTTGGTTGGATCAAGATCCTGAGCGGAATATTGAGGTGATTACTAACTCAGTTTTGACGAGTGATAATTTCTTTACACAAGCTGTTATTGATATGCATACGGCGCCAACAATGTTAATGATGGATGATGCGGCACAAGCAATTTGGCTTGATAGTGATATCAAAAAAAATGAACAAAGCCCCGCGTTTTTGGAATCAGAGGCATGGAAAACCATGATTTCTCACCCCCAAGTTACGTTTTATCAATTGGGTAAGCAAGACTCGGTGCTTCTTGGTGGCGAACAACATTATGGTAAGTTACATGCAAAATTTCTTATCGTCGATGAGAGTGCGTTTGTTGGCACCACGAATCTGGATTTCCGCTCACTCTTATATAACAACGAAATGGGGTTCTTTTTAAAAGGAGATGGCGTTGTCAAAGAGCTCAATCACCAGTTTGAACTTATCAAGGCAGATTCGCTAGAATGGGGCAGTGCTGAATGGCTTGAAATGAGACGTAAGTTGCGAGAAACAAGCGGCGCCAAGGCCAATACATCAAGCAATCAACGCGAAATTTATTCTTTGTTAGAGGCCACCGGGTTAACCTACCAATTTTAAAGTTTAAAGTTTAAAGTTTAAAGTTTATTTGCTAGTGCGGAGTGTAATAGAAAAACACTCCGTGTCGTAAAATGATAAGTAACAAGGATTACCAACGAATAAGATACACCAAGCTTTTAATTAAGCTTGGTGTATTACTATTTAGAGGCAATAAATTTGAAAACCAAATTACTTTTTTTGACGACCGTATTAGCGTCGGGCACTGCTTTGGCAAATGCTGACGGAAACAACAAGGTATATTTTGATACACAAATTGCTCATCAATGTGGCGTGTCGGTAACGGATGAATCTGGAACGATTGGCGACTACAATCAAGCAACAGGGTATAGCGCAGAAGATGATCCGGCCAGCGCCGATATCATCAATAACGCCAGAAAATCGGTGACAGTATCGACAACGGTTGATTACCAAGAGGGAAGTCTTACTGATGAAGATAAAAACCCATTGTTCAATTGGACGGTTGTGGATACCAAAAGTGGCCAAATGATCGATAGCGGTATTTTAGAAAGTGAACGCTTTGCTTTTGATGTTCCAAGAGTTAAGAACGCAACGAATATTGAAATCTATGTCAATCAAAATGGTGAAGACAAGCTAACCGCCGGTACTCATATTGTTCAGTTTTCAATGAATGTTGTCTGTGCAGGCTCATAAGCTAACGCTAAATTGTGAGGCATGATTATGATTATTAATTATCGAATACAAGATATCGAAGAGCTTTGGCTCCATATCGATCTGGCGACGTATCTCCAAACTAAATTAAGGTATATTTCGTCGGTTAAAAACTGAATGCCCAGCCTAACATAGGGCCCTTTTGAGTCACATCGACCTCAACCGGGCCTTTATTACTATCGGTCGTATTTTGGATATTTAGGTAACGATAGCCAAACCAAATATTGTTCAATTTACTTAACCGGTAGGTACCCGCTAAGTTGATACCACGATTGACATCATTGTCACCAACAACACTGGTGTCTACCGTCAAACTAATCCCCCAATCTTCGTTGAAGCGATGCTGATATTTGAGACCAATCAGCCAATCAAATTGATGCCCTTTAGCGACAATCGTACCACTTTTGTCATTCCAAAACGGGCGATCGCTATTGGGGGCCACATCGACCTTGATATTGCTGTAGGTGTGGCGAACACCGGATAACAATACAAGTCCTTTGGTTACCTCATACCCACCGAACGCATCATTGAGCGACATCTGAGCATCTAACGCTATATTGAAGCTTGGTACAAGGATACCCGCTTGTGTAGATGAATCGTTTTTTACATGCAAATAGTTCGCCCGAATGCCAAACAACCATTTATTCTTTTGAGCGTAAAAGTCACCCATTAAACCAAAATGGAGATTATCCACGATATTATCAAAGGGAATATCGATATTGACCTTGTCACCTGCGGGCCCCGTTGTACCCGTAATGCTCGGTGCCCAAATCATCGGGAAAACTAACAAATACTGCCATTCGTCACTTTTGCTGTTAGAAAGAGCCATCTGGGACGTAAATAATAATGACAAAATCAGGCCCCATTGAAGTATGCGCATGGTTATTCCTTTAATTATGCGTGATGTAAATACCGAATTTATGTCATATAGACATTAACCCCTGCGATAGCGTCTAGTTTCAACAACGTGAGTCATTCGTCGACGTTGCCCGTTAATCTTGCATTCGATTGGTGCTATGCACGGCGATTTGTGGCGCATCAATGTTATGTTTACGAAACTCGTCAATCACTCTCAAAGTGATATCGGTTTCGAATAGCTTTTCATAGGCAGTATCGACAACATAGGCTTTGCAGGTTAGTTGAACCGCAAGGTAATTGTCCGTGATGGTTTGTTTCACTAGCACTGTCACTGGCTTGGGTAGGTGAATATAACGGCTTGAAGACGCCGCTTCTTGAATCAGGTTTCGAGCCTTTACGATGTCTTCATTCATTCCAACATAAAATGGAATCACCACTTGCATGTCGAGTGCACCGTAGTTACCACTGACCGTCACCTCATTTAAAAACTTGTTGTTTGGGATCGTAATGATGTCATCATTCAGCGTTCGCATCCTCACTGAGCGCAATCCGATGGTGGTAATGTCACCGTAATTACCCTCAAACGTGACGCGGTCACCTACTTGAAAAGGGCGGTCAATCATTACGGTTAGCCCTGCGATAAACGATGCCGCTAAGTCCTTCAAGGCAAACCCCACGGAGACCGCGAGCGTGCCGCCGATAAGCGCAAGAATGTGGTCATTAATGCGGAAACTGAGCATGAAGACGAGTAAACCTGCAGTCATGTAGATAAAAAACTGCAGGAACGATTGGAATTTTTGCAACAGCATTCGATATTGAACAAACTGTCCACCAATGCTATCCACCATTGAGTTCATGAATTTTATTAAGATCCAAGTTCCCATTATGATGAGCACACTAAAAATCACACCTGACCAACGAATCAAATTGGTAAATTGTGTAATGTTTTCAACCGAGGCCATCGTATCTTCGCCGTATACGACACTTGGCGCTAACAGAAGGGCGATGACAGGAATACACTTTTTCATAAATATAACCCTTTTATTTAACCAGTAAGTGTTGACGATCAAGTACGTTAGTAATGTGTCTGAACCAATGGTCGGACACTCTCGCCTTGTCTTCCGTCCACTCAATGTATCCTCGGCTTTGAAAGTAACGCAGTGTCCCAATAACCTCAGAGAGGGTTAATTGGGTACAGTCTGAAAGGTCATCAGGTGACGCCGCTTCGAGTTGCACAATTGAACGCAATATTGCGAGCATAGGTTTCGGCATTTTTTCGAGCTCTTCTGATTCAGGGGCGTGGAAGAGGCGAACGACCACGCTGTCGTCCGTTTTATTTCTTCGAAGTGATAAGCGAAAGAATCGTAGAGCAACCGTTGGGTTACCATCTGAATAGTGCCAAAGAATACGGTAGAAACCTTGTCGAGCACGTTCTTCCTCTGTCTCACTGTCGTTATCCCATTGCTTTGGGACGACCAGCCCGTCAAAGCTTAATGGATTGTCAATTTCTCGATTAATCCGCGTATCAAGTAACTGCTGAACTTGGGTTTCATTCCAGCGAGGTAAAAAGGCCACCCAGTCGAAGAGCAGGCGCTCGCCGCGAGCGCGATCGACGAATCGCCAACTGGCTTTTTCAATAGCAAACACTGCGCGATGGTTTTTCTTTGAACGACGCAGTAAATTTGTAAATCTGATCAAATCATTCAATCCACCAACCTTGGGTTTGACAAGCCTTTGGCAATTATCAATAGCAATGAGGTAGGGGATCTCACTCTTGCGCAAGAGTGTCAGGATTTTTACCTCACTGGTGTCGGGTTCTAAACCTAAGCTAATGGCGAGCTCGGTCAATAAATCGTTATATCCCGCGAGTGGGCAATTAATATAAATAGGTTCGGCGTTTTTCGTTCGATGAAGTAGTTGCTTAAGTAGACTTGTCGCGCCAACCCCTCGTTCCCCAGTGACAACGCATATTGCTGGGTTATCGGTGAGCAGGTACTGAGAGAGTTGTTTTATTTCGCTTTGGGCATAATCAATCAACGGACTCGTTTCGTTACCTGGCAAGATAAATTCAAACGCCTCATTACCTTTAATACGGACTAGATTTTGGTCACCGTTGGTACTTGTTTGCTTCGCGACTTCTATCTTAAATAAATAAGTAAGCGCCTGATTGAAAAACGCATTGCGCGATAGCAATCCTATCGTTCGGTTCTTAAGGTTATGAAAAGTAAGCCAGACTGTCGCAATGGCTGTGGCGATGATTCCCAGTAAGAAAGCATCTTTCTTTCGAGATGCCCAAACGATGATCAATGGCTTCTCGGTGACTCGTTCAAGTGAACGGAATACTGTTGGTTTCCACATTACTATGACGGTTAGCGTTATAAATGCGAACCAGAAAGAAAACGCGCTGACAATCCAATAGTAAATGGTACCTTTGCCGAGTGTTTCTGATGATATTTGCAGCACGACACCAGCTAAGATAAAGCTCCAAACATAACGACGAATGGTAGACAGACGCAAGGCAACAATTTCTGGACTCGACGCCAGGCTATTACGGTGAGCAAACTCAAGAATGAAGCTGATGGCAATCGATCCTCCTAACACCCACCACGTAAATATCTCTAAATAAATTAGGTGTTCTAAAGCCTCAATAGTGGTTAAAACTCGCAGTGACAGCGTGATTGCTATTAACCATGCGATGGCTCGGCTTGCACGGCCAATGTACCAAATAAGTCGGATCCAAATAGGAGGATTCGAGATGTTAGAAGTGACATGATTTTTGAACTGCTCAAATAAACGTTTTTGATTGGCAAGCCACCACATCAATAATGAATAGATAAAAAAGACTTTTATCCCAGCCCAAATGACTGGGATAGGGGAAATGAAAATCTCTTTTATCAGCGTCTTTAAGCTGATGAATTGCAAAAATGCAAAATATTCAACATTGAGGGTGGTAAGTTTAAGCTCTTGTTTAAACTGAGTGACACCATCTGGACCAAAGCCGGTGAGTTGTTCTCGAGTTCGCTCGGACGCCAAATCAAGTAAACGTTGTTTGCTATGGCTGAGGCTTACTAACGAGAGGTAGCGGCTTTCTACAACAAGCCATCGTTCTTCTTTATTATCGGTGCTCTCACGGTAGGCATTCAGCGCGTTATCAAATGCGACTATTTCGTCATCCTGCAAGTCGAGCGCAACAGACAACAGTTGACGAATTTTATTTCTATCATTTGCAGTTAAAAATAACGAACTCGGAAAAGAAGCCACTTCTTTATCTAAGTCGATGGCGCTTTGTGAAAGTACGGGTGTGCTTTCATCTTGGTAATCCCATTTGGCAAATGCTGAAGCGCACCCAAGGGACAGGAATAACGAGAAAAGGAGGATGAGCTTTTTCATGATTCTGCACACTGCCTGTAACTGACTGTAAAAATTAGTATTGTCTAACGCTATATAGTGTAGTTAGCCTAAACGGACTCTGCTCGTCTTGGCTGTAGAAAATTGAAAATGCGTGAATTTTGCATTGGAAATGATGAGTTAATCGCCGGTTTGTCAGTAAAAGCTTTAGTGGTCATTACTTTGCTGCTTGCAACCAAGGCAAACTTTATGTACGGTTGCGCAGTTTTGTTCATTCTCAAAGGTAACGCTTGTGCTCTCAACCGCTAATATCACTCAACAGTTCGGTGCAAAACCACTGTTTGAAAATATTTCAATCAAATTTGGTGACGGTAACCGTTATGGCCTAATCGGTGCGAACGGCTGTGGTAAATCCACATTTATGAAAATTCTAAGTGGTGAGCTCGAGCAAACCAGCGGCACAGTTTCTTGCGATCCAAATGAGCGCGTTGCTAAATTGAACCAAGACCAGTTTGCTTATGAAGAGTTCTCTGTTGTTGACACGGTTATCATGGGTCACAAAGAGCTTTGGAACATCAAGAAAGAGCGCGACCGTATTTATTCTTTGCCAGAAATGAGCGAAGAAGACGGCATGAAAGTCGCGGATCTTGAGGTTGAGTTTGCAGAACTTGACGGTTACATGGCGGAGTCGAAAGCAGGCGAATTACTGCTAGCCGTGGGTATTCCACTTGAGCAGCACTACGGTTTAATGAGTGAGGTTGCACCAGGTTGGAAACTACGTGTTCTATTGGCTCAAGTCTTGTTTGCAGACCCGCATATCATGCTTCTTGATGAACCAACGAACAACTTGGATATGGACACCATTCGCTGGTTGGAGCAAACGCTTAACCAACGTAACTGTACGATGATCATCATCTCGCATGACCGTCATTTCCTAAATAGTGTTTGTACACACATGGCTGACTTGGATTACGGCGATCTTCGCGTGTATGCGGGTAACTATGACGAATACATGTTTGCGGCGACTCAAGCTCGTGAACGCCTACTGTCTGATAACGCCAAGAAAAAAGCGCAAATTGCTGAACTTCAAACGTTTGTTTCTCGTTTCTCTGCTAATGCGTCTAAAGCTAAGCAAGCTACGTCTCGAGCGAAGCAAATTGATAAGATTCAACTCGATGAAGTGAAGGCGTCAAGCCGTCAAAACCCATTCATTCGTTTTGAGCAAGAGAAAGAACTGTTCCGTAATGCATTAATTATTGAAGATCTTTCTAACGGCTTTGACGAAGTACTATGGTCTGATTTTAATGCTATCTTCGAAGTGGGAGAGCGTGTTGCTATCATCGGTGAGAATGGCGTGGGTAAAACCACCTTGTTGAACACATTGTCTGGCGCGGTAGAACCAAAATCAGGGACGTTTAAATGGTCTGAGAACTCAAACATTGGTTACTACGCACAAGACCATGCTCATGATTTTGCTGAAGATCTAAACCTAACAGATTGGATGGGACAATGGCGTCAAGAAGGCGACGATGAGCAGGTTGTTCGTAGCTTCCTTGGCCGTATGTTGTTTAGCCAAGATGACATCAAAAAGTCAGTGAAAGTCCTGTCTGGTGGTGAGCAAGGTCGTATGTTGCTTGGTAAATTAATGATGCATAAACCAAACATGTTGTTGATGGATGAGCCTACCAACCACATGGATATGGAATCTATCGAATCACTTAACTTAGCGCTTGAAAACTACAAGGGCACGTTGCTATTTGTTTCGCATGACAGACAATTTGTATCCTCATTGGCGACGCGTATCATTGAAATCAAAGACAACAAGATCATCGATTTTAAAGGTACGTACGAAGAATACTTAAAAATGCGTGGTGTAGACGCGTAAGCGTTGGAATGAAGCTGATTCACTAAGCACTAAGCACTAAGCACTAAGTACAAATACAAAAAGAGGCAGCCAATACCATTGGCTGCCTCTTTTTTAATCGATAAAGACTTGTCTGTTATTGATTGCCCTTCACATCAAAATCGATCTTATCGCTGCCAGTAAATACTTGGAAGCGCATGCCTTTCGCTCTCGCGATGGTCGTAATGCCGAATTGTTGAGCTAAATCTAGGCCCATCTGTGTTACCCCAGACCGAGAGAGCAGAACGGGAATGCCCATCTGTGCGACTTTAATCACCATCTCAGAGGTGAGTCGTCCGGTCGTGTAGAAGATCTTATCATTACCGTTTTCCTCATTGACCCATAATTCACCCGCCAATGTATCGACGGCGTTATGTCGGCCCACATCTTCAACAAATGACAACACTTCATTGTTGTGACAAATCGCACAGCCGTGAACGGCCCCTGCTTTTTTATAGGTGTCGTTAAAGTGAGTCAGTGCCTCTAATGTGGCATAGATCTGTGACTGCTTTAGTGGTGTTTGCGGGACTTGATAGCCATCAAGTTGCTTCATCACATTGCCATACATTGTGCCTTGGCCACAGCCAGATGTGACGGTTTTCTTCTTAAGTGCTTCTTCTAAAAAATCGGTGTTTTCATTGGTTATCACAGCGGCAGAATGTGTTTCCCAATCGATGATTAAGGACTCAACAGAGTGCGGATCGGATAAAAACCCTTGGTTTTTTAAATAACCTAGTACCAATGAATCCGGCCGCGAACCGAGGGTCATGAGCGTAACGATTTCTTTCCAATTGAGCATGACGGTAAGGGGGCGTTCGCAGGCAATTTGTTTGACGAGTTTTTCACCATATTCGTCGACGACCTCGACTTCCATCGTCTGCAGAGGGTTTTCGCTTGTTCTAATGATATTTGGCTTAACCACGCATCGTGTCCTTTTTCTAGGGTAACTTATCTAGTGTAGCGCCTTGTAGGATGAGCTTGTTAACTTCATCCTGTTGGCTTGATTATTGCTTCGTAATTAGGAATTAGCAAATGAAATGAATTAGCAATTTAAGTGCCAATGTGGGGACGCTGAATGAATACACGCAATGATGTAGAAGTGAATACAACCGGTGCCACTCCAAATAAAAACAGAGCGTTAGAGCAAGCATCGCGAGAAAAGAATGAAAATCAATGGCCGTTACAGATCCGGGTTGTTGCGGTAGAAAAACAAGTGGGAAGGTGGACGACCACCCAGCGTGAACTGAACGGATTTGGACTAACGAATGTCGATCTGAATAGCCCTCATGGTTTACTCGAACTCCATCGTGATGAACGGACTGATTATCGCTTTAATCTCAGTTCCAATAGCCCAATGATTTTTGTTGTGTTCGACAACAATGACGAATCTGATGTCACGCCAATCGTTGTGACGGCCTCGCAAGGTGTCGCGGGCTCCTTTATGGATGGCGACTATTTAGTCTTGTCTCATGCGATGCCATTGGCCATACAGGCGTGGATGGAAGCCTTTATTGGGCGCCATGGCGAACTGCTGGAGGTACGTCGCAAGAAGCGTAAGGGAGCGGGGCGTTCTAGTGAAAAATAGTTTTATTTCTCGTTGGTCGCAACGCAAACTCGACTCAGAGCAAGAAGAGAACCTCTCATCTCATGACGTGGCTAATGAGGTGGTTGAAGCAGACGGTAGTATGCATGATGCTCCGGAATCATCTATCGAAACACAAGGCCCGGCTTCAAGCGCGACGGGTGTGGACGAGGAGGCGCTGAATAACAACATAGATTTAGACGATAATGCAGAGTCAGCACTCGATGATGATGTGGCCGTTGAATCTTTATCTATGTCAGAATTAATGTCAAAAACGGGACTGGATAAAGCCGCCAAAAAGGCGGCCCTAAGAAAGATGTTTTTGAGCCCAGAGTTTAATGTGGTTGACCGCCTTAATGATTATGATCATGACTATGCCTCGGTGAAGCCTTTAGCTGCGGGCGTTGCTGATACATTACGTCAATGGGTTAATAAGGTCGAGGAGTTGGATGTTGACGAAGTAGTGGAGGAAACCGAGACTCAAGCTCCTGAGCTTTTAGACGATTCAGACGACAAGGATAACGCTTCATTTGAAGGTGATCACGCTGACGAAAGTCGTCCGTTAAAGGGTGATAACAGCAACAATAGTAACAGTAGTACCGATAACAACAGTAGCAACGATAACAACAGTGACGCGCATGCTACCGATACGGAAGGCAATGAAATCTTAATATCAGATGATCCGTCACCGTCGGTTGGTGCTGTTGATCGTGAGCGTTAAACATTCATAAAGAGATGCGCTGGCACTATTAAGTACTTGATTGAGACAATATTTACCACACAAAAAATAGGTACATTTTGTCTCAGTCGCTAAATGATATAACTAAGACAAAATGTCTCAATCTAGTTCCTGTCTCCACGTAAAGCTGCGCAAAGCGGTGTTCTCATACGATAATTATTCAAAATCATTGTGTTTTAAACATCAATCCGAGTTGGAACAAAAATTGCAATTTCTTACGGAATGGCGAAAAACGCCAAAGCTATGGGGCAAAGATCCCTGCACTGGAAGACGCAATGATAAAACAATTATTAAAAGAATCGACAACAGCAAATGGAACCGCTCGCCTCTATGCTTTTGAAAACACCGTAGAGCTTGCCAATCTCATCCCACCGACCGTGAGCTATGAAAGCCACGGTGATACACTTATCGTTGGACCTACGGCAATTATCACCAGCACCGCCGAACAGCTTAGTAGCATGCATTCGTTGACCCTATTGTCGACAGATGGTGTGCCAGCACCAGAGCAATCCAACCTATACTTCGCTGACAGCGTAGAAATTTCAGGCTTTCTAGGTACGTTCACCGTCAATATTCAAAGTAATCAGCAAACCCTCAATCTCGCTGAAGTCTCAGTGGGAAGAGATTGTTTTGATATCGTTCTTGATCACACCTTGAATGGATGCATGTCGGAGCAAGTACCTGTCCCGGGCTTTTATCCAGTAGGGCGTGGTTATCCAACACTAGCCGAAGCGCTTGAGGCAATTCCAGACCTGATGGGCACGTTTGATAAGCCTAAATACTTTCGCTTGGATACGGATTTATGTGCGCACAGTTCGAGAGGCGTAAAAGGCTGTGAGCGCTGTGTGGATGCTTGCCCCGCGGGTGCGTTATCAAGCGAAGGCAATGACAAAATAGGGCATAAAATTGAAATCAACCCTTATCTTTGTCAAGGCGTGGGGACATGCGCGACAGCGTGTCCAACAGAGGCAATTCACTATGCTTTGCCAACGCCACAAGAGACACAAAAATTTATTGAACGAACACTTGCGAATTATCATAAAAAAGGTGGTAAGGATGCCATCATTCTTATCTGCAGCTCCCGCCATGAAACCTACAATGTAATGGCATTGAAAGTCTTACCAGATAACGTGATCCCCATTGTCGTTGAGGAGCTGCCATCGGTAGGAATGGATACTTGGTTTGCTGCCTTGGTCAACGGGGCTACACAAGTCATGTTCGCCGCCAGTCGCCATATGCCAGAGACGATTCAAACGGTATTAAACCGCGAAGTGGGTATGGCGCAGTTGTTGCTAGAAAACTTAGGGCTTGCGAGAGAAACAATCGATGTTTTATATCTAGAGTCACTCCGAGAAGGCCTACCTACGTTAGTCACTCAACCGCTGAATTTAATGTTGGGCGACATCAAAGGTGATAAACGCGAAAGGCTGTACTTTTCGTTAGACGCGTTATCAGCGCAACATGCTCCTGTCGAAACAATACAACCCCTTCCTTCTACTGCGCCATTTGGTTCTGTTATCTGTGAGACCAGCAAATGCACCCTATGCATGGGTTGTGTTGCGGTTTGTCCTACTAAGGCATTACACAATACCGGTGATAGACCTGCGCTCGATTTTATTGAACAAGATTGTGTGCAATGTGGCATGTGTGAAAAAGCGTGTCCGGAGTCTGCACTGTCATTAACACAGCAACTTAATTGGGACATGGAACAACGCCAATCGGTTGTCGCTCTTCACGAAGAAAAAGCAGCGGAGTGCTTGCGTTGTGGGAAAGCTTTTGCACCACAGTCTATGATTACCATGCTTCAAGAGAAGTTACGCGGTCACTCACATTTTTCTGACGAGATGTCATTACGCCGTATCGCGATGTGCGAAGACTGTAGAGTCGTGGATGTATTTGAAGCGATGGCCGAAAATCCAGAACAACAATTGAAAATCTAGGAGTCGAGATGATGGAAGAGCAACATCACGAAATACGCAGCGATATCTATCTTCTGCTTTCGACGTTATGTCGTCAGGCTCCAGATCGAGATCTATTGGAATTTTTAGCCAGTCTTGAAGTAGAGACTGGCATCAACGAAATGACCACTGCTTGGCTAGCGTTATCTCAGGCTGCCAAAAATGCGGAAGTCAGTAGTGTTGAAGATGAATATCAAGACATGTTTGTGGGTATTGGTAAAGGTGAAATTGTACCATTCGCTTCTTGGCATTTAACCGGTTCGTTAATGGAAAAGCCACTCGCATTAGTTCGTCAATCTTTAGCGGACTTGGGGCTTGAACGCGAAGACACAGTAAAAGAGCCAGAGGACCATATCGCAGCGTTATTTGAGGTGATGGCGGTATTGATTGATCAAGATGACAACACCGAAGCAAAAATATTTTTTAATCAACACATTGCGACGTGGTACGACGCACTTTGTCGCCAAATGGAATCAGCCCCAAGCGCTCAATTTTACCAAGCTGTCGCTGTTTTGATGAATGCATTTCTTAATGTGGAGCAGGTCGCGTATGCCGTGAGCCCTACCTCGACTAAGACAAAAATGAAAATCGACGTAAAGAACATCACTACCAAATAATTGAATAACGTAAACATACTGGACTAAGTAATTCAGCTTACTAGAGATACACATACTCAAAGAGTAAAAGTATCCACTAAGGGAGCAATATATGAGCAAGCAAAAGAAACAAGATGAACAGGCTCTATGTAACGAGAGTCGTCGTAATCTACTTAAAGGATTTGCGACAGCCGCAGTTGCCGGTGCAGTGATAACTGGAACCGCGCACGCTGCCACTAATGATGCTGTAGAAGCACCGTTAGATGAGAAAAAGAAAACAGGTTATCGTGAAACTCAACACATCAAAGACTACTACGACACACTTTAGGAGCGAACCGATGAAACTGACTAAACGCTCCAATACTGTGAGCACACAAGAAAACAAATTAGGTATCAGCCGTCGTACTTTCATGCGCAGTTCAACGATTGCTGCCGGTAGTGCTGCTGCGGGTGCCTATATGTTTGCACCAGGCATGATAAAAAAAGCAGAAGCAAAGTCTGTAGATGCCGACGCAAAAACGGAAATTAAGCGCACGATATGTTCTCACTGTTCTGTGGGCTGTGGTGTCTATGCAGAAGTACAAAATGGTGTTTGGACAGGGCAAGAGCCTGCGTTTGATCATCCATTCAATGCCGGTGGACATTGCGCAAAAGGTGCAGCACTGCGCGAGCATGGTCACGGTGAGCGCCGACTTAAGTACCCAATGAAGCTAGAAGGCGGAAAATGGAAAAAACTCACCTGGGATGAAGCCATTGAGGAAATTGGTAGCAAGGTACTTGAGATAAGGGAAGAATCAGGACCGGATTCTGTGTACTGGCTTGGAAGTGCGAAACATAACAACGAACAAGCCTACATGTTTAGAAAAATGGCATCACTGTGGGGCACAAATAACGTCGATCACCAAGCTCGTATTTGTCACTCTACAACCGTATCTGGGGTTGCAAATACCTGGGGTTACGGGGCGATGACGAACTCGTTCAATGACATGCATAATTGTAAATCTATGCTATTTATTGGCTCCAACCCTGCAGAAGCGCATCCTGTCGCTATGCAGCATATCTTGATCGCCAAAGAAAAGAATGGTTGTAAAATTGTTGTTGCCGACCCTCGTCGAACGAGAACCGCCGCAAAATCAGACCATTTCTGTGCATTAAGACCAGGTACAGACGTCGCCTTTATTTGGGGACTACTATGGCATATTTTTGCGAATAAATGGGAAGACCAGGAGTTTATTCGCCAACGTGTGTTTGGTATGGACGAGATTCGTAAAGAAGTCGCGAATTGGGGCCCAGAAGAAGTAGAGCGTGTTACGGGTGTCAGCGAAGCTGACGTCTATAAAGCGGCTAAACTGCTTTCTGACAACCGCCCGGGCAGTATCATTTGGTGTATGGGTGGTACTCAGCACACGACAGGAAACAATAATACTCGTGCTTACTGTGTGTTAGAACTGGCGCTTGGTAACTTGGGTAAATCTGGCGGCGGTGCCAATATCTTCCGTGGTCACGATAACGTTCAAGGCGCAACCGATTTAGGGGTGCTTTCACATACGTTACCTGGCTACTATGGCCTAGCGGATGGTTCTTGGAAGCATTGGGCTAAAGTGTGGGACGTGGATTACGAATGGGTCAAAGGACGTTTTGACCAGAATGAATACCGTGGTAAGAAACCAATGAATAATATGGGTATTCCCGTATCTCGTTGGATCGATGGCGTTTTGGAAAACAAAGACAACATCGAGCAAAATGATAACATTAGGGCAATGTTCTATTGGGGTCACGCGGTCAACTCACAAACTCGTGGTGTCGAAATGAAATCGGCCATGTCTAAACTCGACATGATGGTGATTGTGGATCCGTATCCAACGCACGCGGCAGTCATGAACGATAGAACCGACGGTGTTTATCTATTGCCCGCAACCACGCAGTTTGAAACCTATGGTTCAGTCACTGCATCGAATCGCTCGCTACAGTGGCGTGATAAGGTCATTGAGCCACTATTCGACTCCAAGCCCGATCATGAAATCATGTACCTGTTAACGCAAAAACTTGGTTTTGCTGACCAATTGTTCAAGAACATTAAAGTCGAGAATAATCAGCCGTTAATAGAAGATATTACTCGAGAATTTAACAAGGGTATGTGGACTATAGGCTATACCGGACAAAGCCCGGAACGCTTAAAGGCACACCAACAAAACTGGCATATTTTCAATAAAAACAATCTCGTTGCAGAGGGTGGTGTGGCAAACGGAGAAACCTATGGTTTACCTTGGCCATGTTGGGGTACTGCAGAAATGAAACACCCAGGTACCCATATTCTTTACGATACGTCGAAGCCTGTCGCAGAGGGCGGTGGTAACTTCCGTGCTCGATTTGGCGTGGAATTCGAAGGCGAAAGTTTACTGGCTGAAGACAGTTATTCGTTAGGGTGTGAAATTGAAGATGGTTACCCAGAATTCACCGATAAGCTGATTAAACAGTTGGGTTGGTGGGGTGATCTAACACCAGACGAACAAACCGCAGCAGAAGGTAAAAACTGGAAGACTGACTTATCTGGTGGCATACAACGAGTCGCGATTAAACATGGCTGTATGCCTTTTGGTAATGCCAAAGCGCGTGCGATTGTTTGGACGTTCCCTGATCGAGTGCCGCTACACAGAGAGCCATTGTATACCCCACGCCGTGATTTGGTCGTTGACTATCCTACTTGGGATGATAGTGAGTCTATCTACCGACTACCGACACTTTACAAATCGATTCAAGATCAAGATAAGTCGAAGGAGTATCCGATTGTTCTGACGTCTGGTCGATTGGTTGAATATGAGGGGGGCGGAGAAGAAACGCGTTCCAACCCTTGGCTTGCAGAACTGCAACGTGAAATGTTCGTCGAAGTCAACCCGAAAGATGCGAATGATATCGGCTTTAAAGATGGCGATATGGTTTGGGTCGAAGGTGCAGAAAAAGGACGAATTAAAGTTAAAGCACTGGTTACACGTCGCGTGAAGCCCGGTTTAGCTTTCGTTCCATTCCACTTTGGCGGCAAATTCCAAGGTGAAGACCTTCGTTCCAAATATCCAGAGGGTAGTGATCCTTATATTCTTGGTGAAGCTGCAAACACCGCCACAACCTATGGTTATGATCCGGTAACGCAGATGCAAGAAACTAAAGTCACCCTTTGTAACATCAAGAAAGCGTAAGGAGTCATAACATGGCTAGAATGAAATTCCTTTGTGACACCAAACGTTGTATTGACTGTAACGGCTGTGTCACAGCATGTAAAAACGAAAACGATGATGCACTTGAGTGGGGTATACAACGCCGCCGAGTTGTTACGTTAAACGATGGCGAACCTGGTGAGAACTCTATCTCGGTGGCATGTATGCACTGTACGGATGCGCCTTGTATGGCCGTTTGTCCTGCTGATTGTTTTGAGCATACCGAAGATGGCATCGTGCTGCATAACAAAGACTTGTGTATTGGCTGTGGCTACTGTTTATTTGCGTGTCCGTTTGGTGCCCCTCAATTTCCTAAGCAAGCGTCATTTGGCGAGCGTGGGAAAATGGATAAGTGTACTTTCTGTGCTGGCGGCCCTGAAACTGAAGATAACTCAGAAGAAGAGCGCGCTAAGTACGGTGCAAACCGTATAGCGGAAGGCAAGTTACCAATGTGTGCATCACTTTGTTCGACTAAAGCGTTGCTTGCAGGTGATGCAGAAACCGTGTCTGACATTTTCCGCCAACGTGTTGTTGAGCGTGGCGCAAAAAATGCGGGTTGGACCGATGGCAACGATCTTTCTTATGACGCAACAAAGAGCTAATGGAGAGCATGTATGCTAAGTACGCTTAGAAACCAAGCTCTTGCAATGCTGCCATTATTGGCAGCATTGATGCTGATGTTGTCGTTTGCAGTCAAAGCAGAAGAGAGCAAAAATGACAAGGTGGTCCAAAGTGAGATGATCCAGTTAGCTGGCGCTGATTATTGGCGTGCAGTTAAGGAAGGGGTAAAAGGTACAACAACCTCTGCGTCACCAGAACATGGAGTACTCATTAGTACTCCGGGTGAAACCTGGTTCATTTTAAAAGAGAAATGGATGTCGCCTGCAGCAGCTGTCGCCATTTTTGGCAGTATCGCAATGGTAGTGCTGATGTACTTTATTGTTGGTCCGCTTAAACTTAGTGCGGCGAGGACAGGTAAAAAAATAAGGCGATGGTCTCGGATGGACCGTGCACTTCACTGGAGCATGGCGTTTACGTTCTTAACCTTGGCTTTTAGTGGCTTGATGCTTGTTTACGGTAAGCATTTTATGAAGCCTTATGTTCCGACAGAGTTATGGGGTTGGACGATTTACATCGCTAAGCAATACCATAACTACGTGGGTCCATTGTTCTTCATTTTATTGTTTGCTGTGCTGTTTAAATGGTGGAGGAAGTCCATTTTTAATAAGACAGACATGCAGTGGTTTATGAAACTCGGGGGCATGGTTGGTAAGCATAAAGGAAAGCACCCATCGGCTGGATTTTCTAATGGTGGCGAAAAAGCAATCTATTGGTTGTTGATTTGTTTTGGTGCCGTTGCCGCAGTGAGTGGACTCATTATGGATTTCCCAATATTTGGCCAAACTCGCCGTGATATGGAATTGTCGAACTTGGTTCACATGTTCTCTGCGCTAATTCTGATCTGTGGATTCGTATTTCATATTTACATTGGTTTATTCGGTATGGAAGGGGCCCTCGAAGGAATGGTCACGGGTGATGTCGATGAAACATGGGCAAAAGAACATCATGATTTGTGGTATGAGGAAGTGAAAGACAAGCAAGGCCAAGAAACTGAGGCCATGGGTGATTCACGAGCAACCTCGGCAACGAAACCTGATGAGAAACTGACGTAAAGGAGTGTCTGTTATTATGGACCAACATCATAAAGGTATTTGGTATGCGTATATCTTGAGCCTGTTCACGCCATTTACACTGCTTCTTTCGGGTGTCATTGCGATTATTTATGCTGGATATCGGTTGGACAAAGGAGAAGATGGTGAGGTGGTCAATTCTCATTATTATGGTTTGATACGCACGTTTTTTCTTAATCTAACATTCTTTGTCGTTCTTATTGTGACAGTGGCAACCTCTAACGGATTGCTAAAAGGTGTTACGCATTATTGGTACCAAGCGACCTGGATAGATCAGTTAGCACACGTCATCCCGTATGTCGGGATGTTGTTTGCGGCGGTTGCTATTGTTGTTTGGATTATCAGAATGTTCAAAGGCATGAGTATGCTAAAGCAAAATATTCCTTTGACGTTTGACAAAGGACCGCAACTTATCGATACAACACAATAAATGTGATTGGATAAGATTTGCCATTACGAAGGCTCCATTTAAATGGAGCCTTTTTCTTTTCTAAAAGTATGTAACGCTAAGTTGGAGCGTGGTGTTATTAGTAACATTTAATATGATGGCATTTGAGGTGGTGCATAGTAACGGCCGTCGATGCAGTACTAATACGTTTTAATTAGCAACATATAAAACAAAGTTGCAACAAATCGGTGCGCCCTATATTGGTGCTTTTCACCATCGAGGTGCAACCGGATGAGTTGGTGTCACTCTCGCGAGTCTGTTATTAAATAATAAATTCTTTAATAACAGTGCATTATGTTAATTTTGTCAGCGTGTACTTTTTGGAATGGATTTTGCTCTACTAAACGAATGCTGGTTGTGGTCACCATTATGGTGTGGTCACAATAAGATAGAGCACAATATTAGTGCTTATCAGGATATTTTTCGTTTAAAGGAGTAATTGATACATGACCCCTTCGGTAGAACAGGTACATGGCGCCGTACAAACCCTCACGCAAAGTTCAGATACATTGTTCCTGTTACTTGGTGCCATCATGGTATTTCTGATGCACGCAGGATTTGCATTTCTTGAGGTTGGAACCGTAAGACACAAAAACCAGGTAAATGCTTTAGTCAAAATCCTTGCGGACTTTGGCGTGTCTGCCATCGCTTATTTCTTTATAGGTTATTGGGTCGCATACGGTGGAACCTTCTTCGCAGATGCGGAAACACTGTCGCAAGGTAATGGTTATGAACTGGTTAAATTCTTTTTCTTATTGACGTTTGCAGCGGCAATTCCCGCGATTGTTTCTGGGGGTATTGCAGAGCGCGCGAGGTTTTATCCAATATTATTGGCAACGTTCTTTACCGTAGGACTGGTTTACCCGTTCTTTGAAGGGATGATTTGGAACGGAAACTTTGGTTTTCAAGGCTGGCTCGAAACAACGTTTGGAGCAGGCTTTCATGATTTTGCTGGCTCCGTTGTTGTTCATGGTGTTGGTGGTTGGATAGCATTGGTTGCCGTCCTATTTTTGGGGATGCGAAGGGGCCGCGTACGTGCTGGTAAACATACCAACTTTGCACCGTCAAACATTCCCTTTCTTGCTTTAGGTGCTTGGATTCTAAGTGTGGGTTGGTTTGGTTTTAACGTTATGTCAGCGCAAGCGCTAGAAGGTATTAGTGGCTTAGTGGCGATGAATTCACTGATGGCAATGGTAGGTGGCATTTTAGCAGCACTCATTGTCGGCAAAAATGACCCAGGCTTTATTCACAATGGACCGTTAGCAGGTTTAGTGGCAATCTGTGCTGGTTCGGACTTAATGCACCCAATCGGCGCTCTTATTACCGGATCAATTGCCGGCGCGATGTTTGTGTGGGTATTTACCTATATTCAAAACAAAACGAAAATTGATGATGTGTTAGGTGTATGGCCACTGCACGGTTTATGTGGAGCATGGGGTGGTATCGCGGCAGGTATATTTGGTCAAAGTGCCTTAGGAGGCCTAGGTGGGGTGAGTTTAGCGGCTCAACTAGTTGGAACGCTTGCTGGTATTGCCGTTGCTTTGGTTGGTGCATTTATGGTTTATGGTATTTTGGACAAATTAACAGGCCTTAGACTGTCTGAAGAAGATGAATTTAATGGTGCAGATTTAGCGATTCATAAAATATCATCAACAAGTGAAGACTAATTGAATGTAAGCCTACTACATTAGTTCACAAGCGAATTGAGTTCTACTTGAAAAAATAAGCATCTTAAGATGCTTATTTTTTTGTCTCGGATTATGATTTTTACAAGAACAACGTGATTTAAAAGCCATTAACTTATTGAAATGTCGCACATTAGACTATGGTCTAAGGCGTAAATATAGGGCAGGTGTCTAATTCCATGTTAATCTTGTGGTATCACTCTACGTCAGAACAAGGAATGTTAATGAAGTTCCCCTACAAGAATATCGTAGTATTAACGGGTGCTGGTATCTCGGCTGAGTCAGGAATCCAAACCTTCCGAGCACAAGATGGTTTGTGGGAAAACCATCGAATTGAGGATGTGGCGACCCCAGAGGGTTTTGCACGAGACCCAGATTTAGTTCAGTCGTTCTACAATCAAAGGCGCCATAAGCTTCAGCAAACGAGTATTCTACCGAATGCGGCACACTTGGCACTTGGTCAGTTAGAACGTGATTTAGAGGGTACTGTGACGATAATTACCCAAAACATCGATAACCTTCATGAACGTGGTGGCAGTGACAATGTGATTCACATGCATGGTGAACTACTAAAAGCTCGTTGTTCAGAGTCAGGGCAGGTCACGGAGATGAAAGGTGACATTGTCACTGGAGACTTATGTCATTGTTGTCAACTTCCAAGTCAAGTTCGCCCACACATTGTTTGGTTTGGTGAGATGCCCTTAAGAATGGGGGATATCTACTCCGCATTAGAGACTGCAGATTTGTTCATTTCTATTGGGACGTCTGGCGTGGTGTATCCGGCAGCAGGATTTGTGCATGACGCTAAAATGCATGGCGCCCATACGATTGAGATAAATTTAGAGCCGAGTGCAGTTGAGAGTGAATTTGAAGAAAAGCGCTATGGTAAAGCAAGCATTGAAGTCCCTAAACTTGTAAAAGAAGTCCTTTCAATCCAAACACATAATAACGCCACTTCCTGCTGAGTCGAATTAAAGCAGCAAGACCAAGATAAGAAAAAGCCCTCGTATGAGGGCTTTTAAGTCAATGACACTTGGCTTTTTTGTAAATAGCCAAAACTTTAGGTCGCTTAATTATCGAAGTAGATTCGTTATCAAGGTCGCTTAGTTATCAACCTTGAGTCTTTGGAAATACTCTTCGTATAACGTGCCAGCTTCGCCTACTTCATCCTGCCATGTACCCGAGTCCATAACTTCTTGTGGCGGAAATACATTTGGATCTTCCGCGAACTCTTTAGGAAGTAACGGGTAAGCGGTTTTGACTGGTGTAGGATAGCCAATTTCAAGCGCGATTTTTGCTGCATTTTCAGGACGAAGAAGAAAATCAATCATCTTATGCGCAGCGTCAACATTTTTAGCCCCTGAAGGAATCGCTAAGCTATCCATCCAGAAAATTGTGCCTTTATCGGGCCAAACAATCTCAATAGAGGCACCTTCTTGGCGAGCCATATACGCTGAACCATTCCATAACATACCTAACGACACTTCTCCTGCTAAATACGGGTTTGCAGGAAAATCAGAGTTGAAAACCAGCACGTTTGGAACCAGTTTTCTGAGTTCTTCGTAAGCGGCTTTAATTTCGTCCGGGTTAGTCGTATTAGGAGAGTAGCCTAACTTAGTTAGCGCGATGTGGAATACTTCACGAGAGTCATCCATCATCATTAATTGGCCTTCCCACTGCTGATCCCAAAGGTCATCCCAGCTGGTAACGGTAGACTTATCGAGCATATCTGTGTTTACGCCGATGCCCGTTGCGCCCCAAATATAAGGAATAGAAAAGTTGTTGTCGGGGTCAAAAGGTTTATCAAGGTAGTTACTATCCAAATCTTTGAAATGTGATAGTTTTTCTTTATCAATTTCTTGGAGCATGCCTTCTTTACGCATTTTTGAAACAAAATACGTAGAAGGAACCACTAAATCATAACCTGAGCCTTGAGTTTTTAACTTGGCATACATGCTTTCGTTAGATTCGTAGGTTGAGTAGAAGACTTTAATGCCTGTCTCCTTCGTAAAGTCTTCTAAGACTTCATTCGGGATGTATTCAGACCAGTTATAAAAATAGAGTTCTTCGTTGGCAGCAAACGCCGGTGTAGTGAAGAGAGTCGCCGCACAAAGTGCGCTAGCATACAGTTTGCTTTTCATTACTTTTCCGTTTGTATTGTTATAAACAAAGAGCCATAGCAGGCATGAAAATAGATTGTTGGCCTTGATGCCAACAATTTATTACTTTGATCATCATAAAGAATATGACGTGAGTCACAAGATTATACCAGTAATTAGAGCATATCTCTATGTGGCTGTTTACAAAAAATAAACGTTTAGGTACTTATCGTGCTGTAAATATAAAAACAGGTGGCTAATGCCACCTATTTTGTAACCCCCACTTTTAATTACTGGCCTGCTTTTAGTTTCATGAAATAATCTTCGTAAACCACGGTCTTTTCGCCTACAGAGTCTTGCCATTCAACCCGGTCTAAATCTTCTTGGGAAGGAAATAGGGCGGGTTCATGCTTAAACTTGTCGTTGGATGCTTTGACGCCAGTTAAGTAGCCAGTGTCGGTCGAGATTTGTTCAGCAATCTCGGGACGTAACAAAAAATCAATCATCTTGTGAGCGGCTTCTACGTTTTCAGCACCTGAGCTAATTGCAAAGTTATCGACCCAACCAATACCGCCTTCTTTTGGAAAGACTAGCTCAAGAGGTACACCTTCTTTCTGTGCGGCGGCGGCGGAGCCATTCCACAGCATACCTAGCCCGACTTCACCTGACATATAAGGCGAACCGGGATTATCAGAGTTAAAGACTAAAACATTCGGCATGAGTTTTTTAAGCTCCGCGTAGGCCTCATCGATTTCTTTTTGATCCGTGGTATTTCCTGAATATCCGAGCTTACGAAGAGCGATGTGAAAGACCTCACGAGTATCATCCATCATCATCAGCTGACCTTCGAGCTCCGGATTCCATAAGTCTGCCCAGCTGGTAAAGTCTTCTGGGTCATACATATCGGTATTAACCGCAAGCCCAGTGATGGCGACGACGTGAGGTATCGAATAATCGTTGTTAGGGTCATACGGTTTATTTAGATAATTTGGATCCAAATTATGGAAATTGTTTAATTTGGATTTATCAATTTTTTGCAACATGCCTTCATCACGCATTTTAGCCACGAAATAGGTGGAAGGAACAACCAAGTCATACCCTTTATTATGCGTTTTCAATTTAGCGTATAAGGTTTCGTTCGATTCATAGGTTGAATAGATAACCTTGATGCCTGTTTCTTTGGTAAATTGCTGAAGGATATTGCTATTGATATATGGTCCCCAGTTCATGAAAACCAATTGTTGTTCTTTTGCACTCACCATGCCAGATGCAAGAGAAAGTGCACATGCACTACCAGCTAATAAAGTAGCCCATTTTTTCATTGACGTAAGCTCCAAACAAACGCTGCCTTAAAGGCATAGATAAAAAAAGAGCAGAGTGGCAGAGCCATTCTGCTCTCACTTAAAGTTGTGTGATTATTTAATTTTCTCTCGAGCAAGAAACTGCGATGTCATGACTAACGCTAGAGAAACAATGAGCATAATTGTTGCCAGCGCATTGACTTCAGGTGAGATACCAACTTTGACCATTGAATAAATCTTAAGTGGCAGTATCTCGTAAGTTGGTCCAGTAACAAACGAACTTACAATGACATCATCGAGTGATAAGGTGAAACTTAATAGCCACCCTCCAGCGATAGCGGGCTTAGCAAGAGGGAAGATAATCTGTTTGAGTATCGTCCATTCGCTGGCTCCTAAATCTTTTGCCGCTTCCAACATTTTAACGTCGAAACCTTTCAAACGGCTATAGACCGTTACAACAACGAAAGGTAAGCAGAAAGTAATATGCGCTACCAATAACGTTAGGAAACCGAGTTGTACGCCCATGACTAAGAAAATTGCGAGTAACGAAATGGCCATCACAATATCAGGGGACATCATCACGATAAACAACAACCCGCTTACCGCTTTTTTGCCCTTAAACTGATATCGAAATAGGGCCACGGCCGTTAGACTGCCAACTAATGTGGCGGCGGTTGCTGAAAACACAGCGACATTAATAGAATGCCAGGCGGCTTGCATTAAGCTGTCATTGTTAAACAACGCGTGGTACCACTTTGTGGTCAATCCACCCCATTTCATACCAAACTTATTAGCATTGAATGAGTTAGCAATGAGTACAATAATCGGCAAATACAAAAACGCATAGACAAGCGTCATGAAACCAAATTTAGCAGTGCGACCCATTATTCGAGCTCCACTTTACGATTTAATAATTTACCCGCTCGATAATAGGCGTATAACATGACCGCCATCGCGGCTGTTAGGGCGATACTGGTGGCAGCACCAAATGGCCAATCTCTTGCGTTTAATATCTGACTTTTAATGACGTTACCGATCAATAGATTTTTAGCGCCGCCTAATAAATCAGCGATATAGAACATACCAAGTGCTGGCAATAGCACTAATAAACAGCCACCAATGATTCCTGGCATTGTTAGTGGCAAGATGACTTTAGTAATGGTTTGCCATTTATTTGCGCCTAGATCTTTTGCTGCTTCAATATAAGTATTGTCGAGTTTCTCCAATGCTGAATACAAGGGTAGAATCATAAAAGGAAGCAGAATATAGACTAAGCCAATCATGACTGCTGTTTCTGTATACATAATCCTCAGCGGCTTATCGATGATATCAAGTGCGATTAACCCTTTATTTAAAATCCCTTGAGTACCAAGGACAATCTTTAGCCCATAGGTTCTGATTAGAGAATTCGTCCAAAATGGCACAATGACCAAAAAAAGCATGAACGGTCGCCATTTTTCCGGCATTTTTGCGACGATGTAAGCAAATGGATAGCCGACGACAAGGCAGATTAATGTTGCAATAATCGCCATATAGAACGAGTGAAATACAACCTTGGCGTACAAAGGATCCAATAATCGAGCGTAGTTATCTAACGTAAAGGTCAACTCAATAAGATTGGCTTCATCTCGCGTTAAAAAACTGGTGCCGATGATCATCACATTGGGAATCAGTACAAAGAGTACTAACCAGCTCACAATTAAGGTGATGATGGCATTTTGTAAATTAAATTTCTTGCTCATCTTTTAATACCACTTCCCAGCTTTCAACCCAAGTGACGGCAACTTTTTGTCCCAGAGAGTGATCCACATCGGGATCGTCTTCGTTGAAAAACTCGCTGACCATTACTCGCATCCCTGATTCGAGTTCAACCACAGAATCCAGTGTCATTCCTTTATAGGTACGTTCAGCCACATGACCAACAATGCCTTTAGTCTCAGATTCTTTGATTTCTTCAATACGCAAGTCTTCTGGGCGGAGTAGAACTTGCAACTGGTCACCTTCTAAACACGGGCTATCGTGATAAACAATACATTCATGATCTTCAATGGTCGCGTGGATACGCTTTTCATCAATACGATGATTAACCGTTGCATTAAACACATTGATTTCACCAATGAAGCGAGCAACAAACAAGTTCTTTGGTTCTTCGTATATTTCTCGAGGCGAACCATCTTGCTCAATCACACCATCGCGCATAACGATGATGCGGTCCGACATGGATAAGGCTTCTTCTTGGTCATGCGTAACAAAAATGAAGGTAATACCAAGCTGTCTTTGTAATTGCTTCAATTCGATCTGCATCTGTTTACGTAACTTGTAGTCGAGCGCAGATAGTGATTCATCAAGAAGCAACACTTTAGGCTTATTGACGACCGCACGTGCAATAGCGATACGTTGTTGTTGACCACCTGATAATTGATGAGGCTTACGTTGCGCCATTTTCTCCAATCGAACCATTTTGAGTGCTTCTAATACTCTTGGTTCAATGTCAGCACTTGGCACTTTTTGCATGCGCAATCCGAACGCCACATTTTCAAAAACAGTCATGTGGGGGAATAGGGCATAGCTTTGGAATACGGTGTTGACATGCCTTTGTTCAGCAGGAACTTCGGTGACGTCATGGTCTGCAAGCCTTATTGTACCGCCATCAACGGTTTCAAAACCTGCAATCATTCTAAGTACGGTTGTCTTACCGCAGCCAGAAGGGCCTAAAATAGTGAGGAATTCACCATGATTAACGTTCAAGTCTAGATTTGCGATGATTTCCTTACCATCGAAACTTTTACTGACACCAGAGAGCTGTACGACTGGTGTTCCTACTGATTGTTGAGCTTTCAATGTCTGTTTATCTCCACCTTGGCCATTTTTTGTTTATAGGCCGGTTGCTATACATGATTGAGGCGCGCATCATAATCACCAATTGAGTGAAATCAAAGCATTTTTTCATCTTGATACAGAAAAAAATTGCAGGTAAAACTAAACATTATTTACCATACTTGTATTACACAGCACCAAGATGAAAATTTTAACTTATCAAGTGGTTAATTATTATCCAAAAAGATAATAAAGCAAGCTTATAAGAGTGATAATGATCGCTTGATGTCGCTATAATGGCGCAGCCTTTTTAACGAAAAAATAGACGTTCACATTCGCGAGTGTGACATGGAAAAACTATGAAAAATGATTTTGAAAGAGACTTTAATCTGGGTGGGAGTATTGAACGTGCAGTCTCAGGTCAGTATGAACTGAAAGCTGGCGCGATTTTCCAAGAAGCTTGGAAACAAACCATGAAACACTTTATGTCGTTTTCACCCGCCATTATCGCACTCATCTTTGTTCAGCTCGGGATTTTTTATGTTGCACTAAAACTTCAACTCGGTGACCCCGGTGTAATTTTACAAGCATTTCAAGATCCGTCATTACTAGATGAGCGCATATTTCAGGCTATTTTTGTCGCGAACTTCAGTTATGAAGTTGTTAGTGCGCCTTTTTATGCCAGTGTTTCATTGATGGCGATGAGCCATGCATGCGGTCTATCGACAAAACCTCGTCATATAGCGAAAGGATTACAGTTTACGGTACCCATTATTATTGCGACCCTTGCCAGTCTGGTATTGCAAGGTGTGATAGGGATGTTGTTGCCTTTTATTTCGATGTATCTATCACTCGCGTTTAGCCAGTCTATTCTACTCATTTGTGAAAAACGCATACCACCGATGCAATCATTGTTGTTGTCACTAAGAGCCGTCAATAAAAAAATCTTCGTGCTCGCCGGTATTTACACGTTAATGATGTTGATGTTTGTTGTCGGGGCTATGTTTTATGGGTTGGGTTTGATCTTTGTTTTACCATTCTTCTTCCACGTCAAAGGTATTATTTACCGTGAAATGTTTGGGGTTAAATTGCAAGTGACTGCGTCTCAAGATAATGATTTTGATGACCATCAAGGGAATCCGCCAAACGGTGAAAATGATAGAACAAATAAAAATCCAGAGGTCTTCGATGCGTAAGTCTCATAAACTAATGGCGGCAGCCGTGTTGTTATCGGGTAGTACTTTTTTGTATCTCGGTCACGACCGCGAACGTTCTGAAGATGGCGACGTCTCGGAGCCAGCGTTGGTACCGATATCTGATTCACCCCCTGATATCGCCACAATCACTGACACAAAAACGAAAAAACAGACGTTCTTTGATTATCTTAGACCCGGTATCGAGATTGAAAACGCTCGAATAGAGAAAGAGCGCCAGCGTATTTTGCGATTCAAGAATGCGTTAGACGAGCAATCTTTAACTCAAGAGCAAATTGAAACAGCCAAACGGTTAGGTCGTTTATACAACCTAGAACCAACAGAGGTGACCTATCAGTGGATTGAGCAACTTCTACATAGGGTAGACGTACTACCTGAAGCACTGGTTCTAACTCAAGCGGCAAATGAATCAGCGTGGGGCACATCCCGCTTTGCTAAAGAAGCCAATAACTATTTTGGTCAGTGGTGTTACAGCGAAGGCTGTGGCGTCGTCCCTTTACAAAGAGGGGCCGGAAAATCTCATGAGGTGGCTAAATTTTCATCGCCACAAGAATCCATTTATGGATATTTCATGAACGTAAATCGCAACAATGCTTACGCTGAACTACGGACTATTCGTAGTCAAATTAGAGACGAAGGGCAATCACCACTTACGGAAGCGTCGGCATTGAAACTCACCAACGGATTGTTGCGCTACTCGGAGCGCGGTGAGGCATACGTCAAAGACTTACAAGCGATGATTCGCCATAATGAAGAATTCTGGATATCAAAATAAAAACTATGAAGAAAGCAGTCAGTTTTGCCTTAGTCAGCCTCCTGGTAGCGGCCGTATCGTTACCCGCAACCGCGCAAGAATATCGATTTACCTATTCTAAGCTTTATTCCCAAATGAAAAACAACGCTAAAGAAGGACATGAAGATGTCAAAGTTGGTTTTTTCTTTGTCGATGCGCAAACACAACAGCTTTGTAAAATAGACAAAGCATGGATGGAAAAAGAAAAAAAATATGAAGAGTTAAAGTCGAGTGAATTTAACGAACTGTTAGTTCCACTAGACGATAATTTGAAAGCAGCAAATCCACTTGTGTATGTACAAACACCACAAACTCAGCAATGCGACTTCTCAATGGTCGTTATGACCAAACAGCCATTTTCTGGGGAAGTATCGTATCAAGAAGTTGAGCGCTTACTACCACAAATGCAAACAATGTTAGAAGATTTAGGCGGCATGTTCTCCGGATGGTTTACAGCCGACGTCATTGGCTTAACATTGGAGTTTTCCGATGTGTCTGACGGGAGGATAGAGTTATCTGATGGTCATTCTGTGCCGGTCGTCGACGGCAAAGCTCAAATCTCACTTGAACAGATAGGCACTAATGGCTTTATGCGCTTACCCGGAAAAACGAGTCGAGTGTTGCCGTATTTGCCAACAAGCAAATAAATCCAGTCATTGCTCGATGGTTAGTAGTTAGTAAGTAATAGTCGCTTATTGCTCACTATTAATTGATAGTTATTAGTGAGCAATAACCAAAGAAAATGGTGACATGACAAGTGTCGCTATTTTCGTCGTACGCGAAACTGAGTATATCGATTCAATTTGTACACGTAATAAAACAAACTCTCACGTTTATCCTAGCTTTGCTAGTTTTCTCTTCCCATAAAACAAAGTATAATCCGCGCCCTATAACGCATCTGTCGGTACAATCCGTCAAACCAATCGGTAGTATGAGAACTCGTAATGAATCAAAAAGATACCAGAAAAGACACGCTTGAATTCAACAAACTCCAGAAACGCCTGAGGAGAAATGTTGGTAACGCAATTGTCGACTACAACATGATCGAAGAAAATGATGTAGTGATGGCGTGTATCAGTGGTGGAAAAGACTCGTTTGCGATGTTAGATATCCTGTTGAAACTCAAGGAAGCCGCGCCGATCCGCTTTGATGTTGTCGCCGTAAACTTAGACCAAAAGCAGCCTGGCTTTCCAGAGCATATTTTACCCGACTATTTTGAAACACTTAACATTCCGTATTACATCGTCGATAAAGATACCTACTCGGTAGTAAAAGAAAAGATCCCAGAAGGTAAAACCACCTGTGGTCTTTGCTCTCGACTACGTCGTGGCACATTATATTCATTTGCTGAAAAGATTGGTGCTACGAAGATTGCTCTTGGTCACCACCTTGATGACATTGTAGAAACAATGTTTTTGAATATGTTTCACGGTGCACGCTTAAAAGCGATGCCGCCAAAGCTGCGCTCTGATGATGGTCGTAACGTGGTCATACGCCCGTTAACCTATTGCCGCGAAACTGATTTGATCGCATACGCGGAACATAAGGCGTTTCCAATTATTCCTTGTAACCTATGTGGTTCACAAGAAAACCTGCAACGTCAGAGCATTAAAGCCATGCTGATTGACTGGGATAAAAAGACCCCAGGTCGTGTAGAAAAGATCTTTAAATCGATTCAAAACGTGAGCCCTAGTCAGTTAGCCGACAAGAATCTATTTGATTTTGAAAACTTGCCACTTGATAGAGAAGGTGAGCGAGCAGAGTATGGGTTTAACGAAGCGGAGATTTCCTCTTCAAACATCGATGAATCCATGTTTATTAACGTAGCGAATATTTAAGCCATACTCGTTATAAGGTGCATGTAAATTTGCGTTACGTGTACGCAAAACTAACGGTATCTAACTGCTTAACCGAAAAAGCCCCAATTATTGGGGCTTTTTTTGTATGGAACGGCACAAATGTTTATTCTTGGTTAGGGTCTAACGGGCTAATGTAACCGTCAGGTTTTAGGGCAAGAACATCACTGTTAATTTTGTCGATCACATGCTCGGCCGTATTACCGATAAAGACGGCTGAAAGACCAGTTCGTCCAGTGGTACCCAATATCACCATGGCAGCATCTAAGCGTTTTGCTACTTCAGGAATAATGTCTTCAGGTAGTCCTTGTTCTATGATCGTTTGTTCCTCAGCATAGCCATGCTTCTGCCTTAAGGCTTTCATCGCGGTTAAATGGTGGCCTCTGACCGCATCTGTATAGGTTGCAGGATCAAATTCAGGAAGCTCGATGGTGATATTAGCTGGGGTAACAGGATAAGAGTTCACTAGATAGCCGGTAGCCCCTAATCTTTCAGTCAGGCTATCGAGCTGTTGGATCATGCTATCATTAAGCGCGATATGAGTTGGGTTTTCTGAACCAACATGAACCGATGCTACGATCGTGGCGTTATCTGGCCAATCTGAATTTTTCACAAGCAACACTGGAGCAGGGCATTTTCTTATTAAATGCCAGTCTGTAGGCGTGAAAATAACGGACTCTAAAATATCATGTTTTCGAGTCGCTTTAATGACGATGTTATGGCTGTCTTCAAACACTTTCTCAATAATAGCTACGTAAGGGCGATTATGCCAAACCACCTTAACGTCTAGATCAAAGCTGTCATCAGCAAACGGCTCGGCGATCGTTCTCATCCATTCTTCACGTTGTTGGATAACGCCACGTCGCATTGCATCTCTTTCGTCGTGAGATAGCATTGATGTCATGTCATAAGAAAAATCATAGATAGAGAGGAAAAATGAAATCCGGCTTCTTGAACGGCTTTTCTTTGCAAGCTGTACGGCACGAACAAGGGCAGGTTGTTCTTCGCTATTTAAATTAGCAACGACGAGAATATTGTTGTAGATGCTCATAGAGTCTCCTTACCAAAATGGTAATCTTGTTCACTTAACTTTAGCGCACTTCGGAGAATCTTTTTAGAGAAAGTAAGGGGTTAGAGAGAGAAATTTGAAGTGGCTCATTAAAGAGCCACTTATAAGAAGGGGGATGTACGTATAAGACTACTCTTTTGACACGCCAGCCATTTCCATTAAGGCATCATGATCGATGATGGTGATGTACTTACCTTTAACACTCAGTACTTCCGATTTTTGGAATCGACCAAGAAGTCGGCTAATAGTTTCGACGGTCAAGCCCAAGTAATTGCCAATGTCGCCTCGGGTCATAGTAAGGCGGAACTCTCTAGGGCTAAAGCCACGTTGAGAGAATCGAGTCGAGAGATTATACAAAAATGCGGCTAATCGCTCTTCGGCATTTTTCTTCGATAACAAGAGAATCATCTCTTGATCGCCTTTAATCTCATTCGACATTAAACGCATAATCTGTTGACGCAGTTTCGGCATTTTTCCGGAGAGGTCATCTAATATTTCGTAGGGTATTTCACATACCATCGAGGTCTCTAATGCTTGAGCGAAACTTGGGTGTTCATCGTCGGTGATGGCATCAAAACCAACCAAATCACCCGCTAAATGAAAAGCTGTGATCTGTTCATCACCTTGTTCTGTGATGGTATAGCTTTTAATTGTTCCAGAGCGAATTGCGTAAAGAGATTTCAATTCATCGCCAGCTTTAAACAACTCTTGACCCTTTTGAATGGGCTTTTTACGCTCAATAATTTGGTCTAGTTGATCTAACTCTGCTTCATTCAATGTGAATGGGATACACAGTTGGCTAATACTACAATCTTGGCAATGGATGGCACAGCCACCTGACTGAATTCGTTTTGCTGCAGGTTTTTCAGAAATCATAACAACCTATCACTATTTGATGTACATCAATATTTTAACACTCCTTACCTCTAAAGGGTAGCTAAAAAATCAATGATAAAACAATCATCTATTAGTTTGCATTAAAAATAATCACCGCATCGTAACCTGTATAAAGGCCGTAAATCAGTATTGAAAATGCGGCGATATGGCGAAATCTCGTTGAATTCTGCAGGGATTGTAATTTTTTAGCACTAGTGCCAACAAGTAACATAGCGGGTAAAGTCCCTAGACCAAATGCCAACATTGTTGCTGCACCGTTAACTGCGCTTCCAGATACGGCAGCCCACGTCAGAGTGGAATAAACGAGACCACAAGGAAGCCAACCCCAGAGAAAACCAAACGGAATTGCATAGCTAGAATGTTTGAGAGGAAGAAGATGATTGGCTAATGGCGAGATGCGCTTCCATAGCACTTGCCCTAGCTTCTCAACTTTGAGTAAACCATTCCACCATCGACCCACATACAGTGCTAACAAAATCATAAATACAGCTGCGAGGATTCTCAGAGCGGCTAACGCATGATTGAACTGCGACAACGTTGCAATCCCTGCAACTGTTCCACCAATGACACTGCCTATGAGAGTGTAGCTAAGCAGGCGCCCTAGGTTGTAATTTACGATGAGTAAAGTAGGGGTTTTATGAGGTTGCCCAAGGGACAGTAACGAAGCAATACCACCGCACATTCCCATGCAATGACCTGCACCTAACAAACCGATGGTAAATGCACCCACTAAATCAAGCGTCACTATGATCTTCTTTCTTGTTTGGCTTTGAGTCGGCGGTATTATCTGCAGTGACGTCTTCGTCAAAGAGAATGTTGTGACCCTGGCGTTCTAAATCTTCGAACTGCTCGCTTTTCACCGCCCACAGAAAAATACCAACGGCGACACAAACCAAAACGATGGCGATGGGGATGAGTATATAAAGACTTTCCATGCTATTTATCTTCTTTTAGTAAGCGCAGTGAATTGGAAACGACAATAATGGAGCTGGCCGACATTCCAACAACGGCAATGTAGGGCGCGACTAAACCAGCGACTGCGAGTGGCAATATGAGAAGATTATACCCCAATGACCATGCGAGATTCTCTCGAATAATTTTTCGGGTTTGAATCGCCAATTTACGCGCGGTCAATAAACGATCTAGGCGGTCACTTAATAACACCAGATCAGCAGAGGCTTTTGCAACATCAGTACCGCCGCCCATTGCGACCGAAAGGTGCGCGCCAGCGAGGGTTGGGGCATCGTTGATACCATCGCCAATCATTAAGGTTATATCACTGTCATCAAGCCCTTTTAAATAGGCCAGCTTATCACTTGGCGATGCGCTTGCGACAATAGACTGGATGCCAATCTCTTGGGCAACAGGTTCAGCGTTGGTGAGCGTATCGCCTGTTAACAATGTAGTTTTAATACCGGCTAAGTGCATTTTTTCAATGAACTCTTTAGATTCCTTCCTGATCGGGTCATGGTAGGTAAAGCTGGCGATATGTGCGTCATTTAGAGAGAGATAAACAGTGTTTTTTTCTTGCGTCGCGGCTCCTAAAACAAAAAGCGCGTTACCAATTTTTATCTGTGATTGTTTCCAAGTACCCGTTAAGCCTGAGCCAATGATGTTCTCCACGTTGGAGACTTGGATATCAGAGTCCAAATATGGCTTAAAGGCTCGTGCTATTGGGTGGTTAGCATGACTCTCAAGCGATGCGGCAATAGCGAGCACGGTTTGCTCCGAATATTCGGCGTAGGGTTTGGTTTTCGAAATCTCTATGTCGCCATGTGTCAACGTTCCAGTTTTGTCGACAATCAAATGATTCACTTTGCATAACGTTTCAAATACATGTCCTCTACGAGACAGTATGCCTAATGAACCCATTCGTGAGCTTGAACAAGTAATAGCGGTGGGTGTCGCGAGAGACAGTGCGCACGGGCAGGTGGCAACAAGGACCGACAACATAATCCAAAAAGCGTCTTCAGGTTTACTTTGGTGCCAATAAAACCACGTCAACGCAGCGATCACTAAAATGATGGCAACAAAGTAGCGAGCTACGATGTCGGCTATTTCAGCAATCTTGGGTTTACTCAATTGAGCTTCATCTTGCAAGCGCACAATACTGGAAATCATTGAATCTGCTTTAGTACTTCGTACTTCGAGGTCAAAAGCCTCATCGCCATTCAGCGTGCCGGCGTAAACCGTATCTTGCTGATGTTTGACGACAGGTAGCGACTCTCCTGTCAGCATGGATTCATCAACATGAATACGTCCATTCATTACGATGCCGTCAGCAGGAATATGTTCTCCGGGCAGCACTCGTACTTGATCGCCAACTTGCAGAGACTTAACCGGTATTTGTTCTCCATCAAGGCGGTTTGCTATCGCTGGAATGAGCTTTAAGAGATTACCACTCGCTGCTGCGGCTTTACGTCTTGCTCGCATTTCTAGATAACGCCCGACCAACAAGAAGAACGTAAACATGGAAATAGATTCAAAAAACACTTCGCCTTGTTCCGTTACGGTAGCGACTAAGCTTGCCACATAAGCGAAAATCAATGCGATAGATACGGGAACATCCATTCCAAGCGTACGGCCTTTTAGGCTTCGCCAAGCATTTAGATAAAAAGGTAGGGCAGAATACATTAGAACCGGCGTAGCAAAAATTAAGCTTACCCAACGGAAATAGTTCTTGAACTCAGTTTCTAAACTTCCAAATACCTCTAGATACAAAGCGACGGCCAGCATCATCACTTGCATCGTCGCTAAACCAGCGATACCCAAACGATACAAGTATTGCTTCATTGTGTTGTGGTAGTCGGCTTCTTGTTTATCGGCTTCAAATGGTGCAGCCTTATAACCTAGTTCATGGATAGCAGACAAAAGTTGACTGAGCTTGGTTTGGCTGCTGTCCCATCTTAGTAAAGCGCGATTAGTTGTCGTATTGACGCGAATAGCAATAATGCCAGGCTCATTTGACATTCTTTTTTCGATTAACCAAGCACAGGCTGCACAAGAAACCCCTTCAATCGAAAGCGTGACTTCTTTCTCGTCTTCATGGCTGCGTACGAACTCACTTTGGATATCTTCGTTGTCGTAATGAATGAGTGCTTTGAGCTGCTCAGGCACTAAGTCCGCTTTCTCAGCTGGCGCCGTCCGATACTGATAATAAGACACTAAGCCACTATCGACGATTGTCTGAGCGACGCTTTCACAGCCTGGACAGCACATATCTCGATCTTCATCGAGTATATGTACGCAGTAGTTCGTGTCGACTGGTACTTCTTCACCGCAGTGATAACACGATTTACACATAATTAATCTATCAACACAGGGTCAGAAGAAGGGAAGGTGACTCTGCCTTGAATCATCCATGCTTTATCGTGTGGTTGCAGTTCTACGAACCACGGCCCCTGCATTTTATGATCGAGTGTTAAACGATAGGTCCCTTTAGCATCCGCCGTTAATAACTTTTCAAAATCTTGATCTGGCAGTGTGCGGTGGGTAAACGTTGTGGTAAGAGCCGGGTAGTTGGTTAGATCACCTTTATCAAAAGTGATGATAACGACGTTGTCGATTGATGATACTTCAGCATTTAACTTTAATTCCCTAGCGACATTCACTTTGGTGATGTCGACATTTATTCCTTTTCCTTTTTTGTAGTAATCCTCGGCAACTAGATCCACAGAGTTCTGGGAAAATATCAGTACTACATACAATGTACCGACAACAACCGAAAGTGGCAGCGCGATCAGGAACCACGGCCAGAATTGTTTATACCAAGGCTTTACCATAAAAAAATTCTCAACAGCTAACTAAGAAGGAAGTTATAAATTATCTAGAAAAGACAGCCCCTTACAAGGGGCTGTTATTGAAATGTTACTTATTTGTCCGAATTGCTTAGGCTCCAGACATAGGCCGACACCAACTGGATTTTTTCTTCACCCAAAATGTCTTTCCATGCAGGCATCACACCAGAACGACCGTTCATCACTGTTTCTGTTACATCGGCACGTGAATCACCAAATAACCAGTCATGATCTGTCAAGTCAGGTGCGCCAACAGCAGGGTTACCCTTACCATCCGTGCCATGACATGCTGCGCATACAACGAAACGAGATTTACCCGCTTCGGCTTCACGAGCATTTACTTTACGCCCAGATAAGCTCAATGTGTAACTGACGACTTCACGAACACCATCTTCGCCTAATGCATCTTTCCAACCTGGCATTTGACCAATACGACCATGCATAATCGTCGTAACGATTGCTTGAGGCTCACCGCCATATAGCCATGCATTGTCGGTTAGGTTAGGGAAGCCTTTCTGGCCACGAGCTGACGAACCATGACATTGAGAACAGTTTTGCAAAAAGAGTCGTTGTCCAACCTTGATTGCTTCGCTATCAGCTGCAATCTCAGGAATAGGGCGTAAGCCGCCATCTGAGGTTTTCGCTAAGCGATTGAATGCTTCACCAAAATAGGTTTCTGCACTGTCTAGCTCTTTCGCATATTGGTCTAACTGCTTGTTTTTTGCAGATGCCGCTAATGAAGCTTTTGATTCTTCAAGAGTTTGCACGGATTGATCCGAACTTGTCCAGCCCAAAAGCCCTTGAAAGTTACCCAGGCCAGGGTAGAGTGCAAGATATACCGCAGCAAATAGGAACGTACTAAAAAACAAATACGTCCACCATTTTGGCAGCGGGTTGTTCAGTTCACGAATACCATCGTATTCGTGCCCCATATCTTCGCCTTCTTCGACGCCCATATTGTCACGCAGGCACCATATCAAAATGGCAGCACAGCCAAGTAACGTACCGACAGTGATGACAATAATGAACAGACTCCAAAATGTAGTCATTATTTAGTCACTCCTTCTTCTTCGGAGGTAGAGGGTTGCTCATCAGCAAACACTAAATTGGCATCCTCATCAAAGCGGTCTTTACGTTTTTTACCGTAAGCCCACCAAACGATACCGATGAAGCAGCTAAATAAAACTACGGTCCAAATACTGTGAATAGTACCTATATCCATAATACTCTCCTTATTTCATCGCATGGCCAAGAGACTGCAGGTAAGCAATGATGGCATCCATCTCTGTCTTACCCTTTACGTCACTCTCGGCGTTAGCGATCTGCTCATCCGTGTATGGAACACCAAATTGATTGCGGAAGATATTCAATTTCTTCTGCGTTAATTTGCCGTCCAATTCGTTTTCTGCCAACCAAGGGAAGCCTGGCATGTTTGACTCCGGAACTAATTCACGAGGATCTAACAAGTGAACACGGTGCCATTCATCGGAATAACGACCACCAACACGAGCAAGATCAGGTCCAGTACGCTTTGAACCCCAAAGGAAAGGGTGTTCCCATACACTTTCGCCAGCAACAGAATAGTGACCGTAACGCTCTGTCTCTGAACGGAAAGGACGAATCATTTGACTGTGACAAACATTACATCCTTCGCGGATATAGATGTCACGTCCTTCCATCTCGAGTGCAGTGTAGGCACGAAGATTTTTTACTGGCTCTGTTGTTTGTTTTTGAAACATCAGAGGGACAATCTCTACAAGAGCACCCAAACTGATGGCGAAAACAATTAAAATTGCCAATAAGCCTACGTTGCGTTCAACGATTTCATGGCGATTGTTAGAATTTGAGCTCATTCTCTAATCTCCTTATGCCGGCTGAGGGATAGCTTTAAGGCTACCTTTCTCTGCAGTAACCGTTTTGTATGTGTTGTAAGCCAACAAGAACATACCTGAAAGGAAAATCAGACCGCCAATAAATCGTACCGTATAGAACGGGTAAGAGGCTTGAACTGACTCAACAAAGCTATAAGTCAACGTGCCGTCTGAGTTTACTGCACGCCACATTAGACCTTGCATCACACCTGAAATCCACATAGCGACGATGTAAAGAACCGTACCAATTGTTGCTAACCAAAAGTGTGTATTGATTAATCCAACAGAGTACATACGTTCTTGACCAAATAGCTTAGGGACTAAGTGGTAAACAGAGCCAATAGAAACCATTGCAACCCAACCAAGTGCACCAGAATGCACGTGACCAATTGTCCAATCGGTATAGTGAGATAGGGCATTAACGGTTTTGATTGCCATCATTGGACCTTCGAAGGTAGACATACCGTAGAAAGACAATGAAACCACCAAGAAACGTAGAATCGGGTCATAGCGAAGCTTATGCCATGCACCAGATAGCGTCATAATACCGTTGATCATGCCCCCCCAAGAAGGAGCGAATAAAACCAATGACATTACCATGCCTAGTGACTGAGTCCAGTCAGGCAGAGCCGTATAATGGAGGTGGTGAGGGCCGGCCCAAATATACAAAGAAACTAGCGCCCAAAAGTGGACAATCGATAAACGGTAAGAGTAAACCGGACGCTCGGCTTGCTTAGGTACGAAGTAATACATCATCCCTAAGAAACCTGCTGTTAGCAGAAAACCTACAGCGTTATGTCCATACCACCACTGAACCATCGCATCGATGGCACCAGAGTAGGCCGAATACGACTTACCTAGTGAGACGGGTACGGCTAAGCTGTTCACAATGTGCAACACGGCTACGGTGATAATAAACGCACCGAAAAACCAGTTGGCCACATAAATATGTGAGGTTTTACGCTTAATCAGTGTTCCAAAGAAGACGATCGCGTAAGACACCCAGACGATTGCAATTGCAATATCGATTGGCCATTCTAGCTCTGCGTATTCTTTACCCGAGGTGTAACCCAAAGGTAGAGTAATAGCCGCAGCTAAAATAATGGCTTGCCATCCCCAAAAGGTGAATGGAACAAGAGGTCCTCCAAATAATCTCGTCTGACAGGTACGCTGTACAACGTAGTAAGACGTTGCAAACAGAGCACTGGTACCAAATGCAAAAATTACCGCATTAGTATGTAACGGACGTAAACGGCTATACGTCAACCACGGCGTATCAAAGTTGAGCTGTGGCCAAACTAATTGAGCGGCAATTAAAACGCCTACCGCCATACCAACAATACCCCAGAGAATGGTCACTAAAGTGAACTGGCGTACTACGGTATAGTTGTAAACTTGTTCAAGCTGCTTTTCCTGGCTCATTAACATGCTTCCAATTTATAATTAACTATACTTTACTTCCAACACGACTCATGTCGTAATGCTACCCAAACGCCCAAGAGAATTAACGCTTTTTCAAAACGTTACTTCTCTTGTAAGTTTTAACAAAAAGTAGCATTTTCAAGCGACAATAATACTTCAATTAACAATTCAAGAACAGGGTAGTAACCTTACTGTTGGTTGGGTTTATGTCCATTTATTTCAAAACTTTGAAGTTTGTTACACGGAGAACACCCAATAATGGCAGCACAGAAATTAACAAAAGGTAGGCTTGGTCAAATTATCATCATGATGATGGTGTTAATTGCCGCTTTTACGTACAGAACCGTCACTCACGTTGGCTTGAGCGAAGTGGTTTGTAAAATTAACATCCCTTGTGAAGTGAAATTACAAGAAAAATCTATTGGTATTATGTATCAAGATTCAACAAATACGCTAACGCTCACAAATCCTGAAGAATTTACCGTTCACGCCACAATTAACGATGGAAGCAAGGTCGTCCTTGCAAATAAAACCCAGGTAAATCGAAGCTCACTACCAATAGATATTGTTATTAGTGATAACAATTCACATTCCGTAAATGTTCGAATTAAATAGTGGCCAAAAAATCCATGGCTATAGATGATATAGCGACGACAACTGTTTGACGCTCGGTTTAAACAATTGATTACCGTGTCATGTCTATCGATTAACTCCCCATTGCATTCATTACCTTGTCGGGTGTACCAAAATATTTTTGTGAACCATCCTTTTCTAATAACAAGCAGTGCGTTGAGCTCGATATTAACGCAGGATCTACGGTGGTGAAGATGACCGTTTTGTGCCGAAGCACACCTGCAAAAAGCTGGTTGATATAGGTCGCAAGTTCGCGCTCAACACCGACTAACGGCTCGTCGATAATAATGACATTCTGGCTTATATCCGCCAACCCTATTGCCAGTCGTAGCCTTTGCAATAATCCAGAAGGAAGATTGGCAAGAAAGTCGGCGTTGATCATGGTTTCTAACCCGTTCTCGAATACCTGGTCTAATCCTAAGAAAGAAAATGACTGTAACATTTGTTCCTGTGAAACAACGCCGTTATGTAGAATATAGTTGGATTCAATCGAACCTTCATAAAGGTGAAGATCAAATGGGATGTAGTTAATTCCTTTCCGATACCGAAAATTATTGAACTGTTTAATATTGTGCCCGTCGAAATACAGAGCCCCTTGATATCTGGGCTCCAACCCTGCGATTAACATTAACAATGTGGTTTTACCGCTGCCCGCAGGTCCAGAAATGGCGACCTTATTCCCTGGCTGGATACTAAAACCTAAATTAGTAAGACCCGTTGATGCACCTTGATAGCGATGAACAAGACCACTAGCGACTATCTCACCGTTAAACTGTCTAATTGGTGGGCTTTTTTCGATTGAAGATTTGTCGTCATCAAGTGACATGAGGGCATTAATCTGGGCGGTAGAAGATTGGATAGTCTTAATTTTGGCAAGAGAGTTATAGATGCCCATGATCGGGCCAAGCGCTTTCCAGACTAAGATAACGGTTGCTAACATAGCCCCCGCACTTGCATCGCCTTCCATTACGCTCAAAACGGCGGTGACGATCGCTGCAGTACCTACCGCTTGAATCAAACCACCACCTATGGCTTGAATCTTACTGTTTGTTGTAGAAACAAAGGCCGCATCAGCCGAACTTTGTTCATGTGCGGCCTTGAAGCGAGATTGGATAATCCTGAGTAAAGGTAACCCTTGTAGGGTGGAGATGCCTCTCAGTAGCTCATTCCATTGATATGACACCATAGCATTGGCTCGAGAGCTCTTTGATGTTGCTTGGGTGTAGATATAACGCGAATATAAACAGAACACGATCATCAGTAAAATCCCCGCTAACACCGTTAATGCGGCGTAACCCGATAGTATCGTAATGGCGAGGATAAATAGCACAATAAACGGCAAATCAAAATAGCTCAATGTTGACTCAGCCGTCACCAGTTTACGAAATTGGTCAATGTCTTTAAGGCGGGCTAGTTGAGATGACACGCCAGCAGAGGAGGTCATTGAATAGGGAAGCCACAGCAGCTTCGCAATAACGTTACGTGAAATGTGTACAGCAAGATCTTGCCCGGATGTTGAGAGGACTTTCATCCTAACACGTCGAAAAAGGTACTCAGCGAAAGCAAGGAAAATCGCAAAAGACGTCAACCAATATAATGTAGGCAGTGAGCTTGATGAGAGCGCGAAGTTGTAAACGCCCATAATAAAGAAGGGTTGCAGAGCACCGAGAATGTTAATCATCAACGATAAAAATATAAGGCTTTTGAATTCGTTGTTGTAACGATAAAACGCGTATTTTACCCAGTTGCTTCTATCTTGTGATTCAGGTGGTGGCTCTCTAAATAACTTTGAGTATTCAGAGACTACCGTCAGTGCAAATGTGGCGCCCACGAGAGGGATCGTAATGATGTTGTTGTTACGGTAATCAAATAATATACCTTCACCGTTCTTAGCTGACATCAAGATACCTGAAAGCTTATCTAGCTCAATAAAACAAGGGAGGTGGATATCATCGATTTCTGCAGCTTTCGAGTTTGAATACTGAGTTGTCCTGCATTGATAACCTAAACGTGACAGCGTAAGTTCAAAACCGTTTTGATCCATCTCTCCAGGTGTAAAGGCATCAGATAAAATCTCGGGGGTGCCTTCCCACTCGAGAGAAATCAATGTGTAAGCTAAACCACGAAGTAGTGGCGAATGCCGGTAGCGATGTTCGAATCCTTCTGATTCAAAGTCCTTTAGCCGTTGAGAGACATTATTAAAATCTACGAGAATAGTCATCAGCGTAAAAACTCCTTCGACAATTTGATCGATTTTACACCATGGGCATCACTGTTTATTTTGTTGCTAACAATGATCAAGAATTGCGCGGTCGCTTTGGGCACCAACATTGATACAACTCGATGGGCAAATTCTTGGTCGTACACACTATCTATGTCATCGAGAATCAACATTTTCTTTTGGCTGAGCATGGCACGTATGATGAATAATGCGTATTGAACCTGTCGAGATAACGGCAATGTATTGTGGCCCTTTATTTGAGTATAAAATCCCGCTTCTAGCGCATCGATTTCGCTTTTAACCAATAACCCTTTACACAAAGTAAACGCGGCACCATTCAACATAGGACGAAAACACGTGAGATTGTCGATAATAGACCCTTCCACAAAGCTACTATTTTTGTCTATTCGATGAACTCGATCCCGCCAACAGTGGTAATGCAATTGGTTGAGTTCAATATCATCGATTAAAATAGAGGTGCGCTCACATTGTGTGTCGCGCGTTAAGCAGCGGGTTAGATGGCTCTTACCACTACCAGAACGGCCTTTTAATATAATGGGCGTACCTTTTTGGAAAACCACTCGTTGATTGGTATCCAGTTTTACTTCTATTTTTGTCAAATCGGGGATAGTGAGTGGGTCAAGCCCTGTGGGGGTAGGGTTTGGTGCCCATGGCATGAGTGAGGTTGAACGGGTCTCAACGGTGCCCTCAATTCTCTGGGTTTTAGCATGATTGCCAAGCGCTGATTTTTGCTCCAGTTCTTGTTGGTTATGCTTACCTTGGACCTGCTGTTGACTATGTTCGAGTGAAAGTAACTCAGCAATATCTGAAATCTGCATTTTGTTTACTTTCCATCGGCCAATCGTACGCATTATCTGTTGGTAGGGGGCAAAGTAACGATTGGTCAGCATGATGATTGCAGCCATCACCCCTTGACTCGCATCCAAGTTTATTACTGAAATGGCCAATAAGACGACGACAACGGCGATAGAGAGCTGTTGTATGAGCGTCAGCGACAAATTCATTTGCGACTCTAGATTCTCGTAGGCAATGCTTTTCTTCTCACGAGTTTTCACCATCTCTGTCATTAAGCTTTCTAAGCGGTATTCCATTGTGCGACTTTTGTTGTCTAATGGGCTTGATACTATTTCGATAATTTTTGAATTGGTGAGTCCTTCTATCTCAGACTTTTCCTTCAAAGCAACGACCTTCTTCGAAGATATCGCGACTGCCGCGGCGAGTAATATCAATGATGCAACCACGAGAGTAACGCCGGCCCAGGTGTTGATTAGGGTAATAATAACGATAGTAATGATACTGACCATCACGTTGATAGATGCACGTACAACTTCGCCTCCAAAAAAACTTTTAAGCTCAGGTATCGTGGCGATTCTTTCTAGATATTGACCAGATTCAAGTTGATTAAATTGTGGGATTTGTGCAAGGCAGATGGCTCGAAAAACTTTGTTTGTCAGGCGATTCTCAAAGTTTTTCATCAATGATGTAGTAATGACTTCTTCTTGCATTTTTAGTAGGTAGTCAAGGTAGATAGCAACAAGAATAATAACGAACAACACAAACAATGTGTCGGTAGCTTGGTTAGGAAGCACTCTGTCAAATATAATGAGAATCGAGAATGGCAAGACAAGGGCAAATAACGTCGACATAATGGTAGAAAAAACCAGATACAGCTTGTCTATCCAAGTGATTTTTTGTGAAAAATATTCAGTTTTCATTCTTATTTCCCATTCGTTCAACGGCCGTCAATTATCATCAGATGAGTGCTAGTTTTTTAGATGTTCAGGAATAATGTCCTGATGCCTAATTGTTGACTCGTTGGCCATCAATAACATGATCTTCTCGATGCTGAGTGGTGATAAGTTACCGACTAATCTATCCAGTTTTATAGACTCAATGACATAGTCATACTTAGCACTTTCGTAATCTCTAATACTGCTAAACAGTTTGCTTTCGGCAGAGAGTAGGTCAGTGATAGTACGGGTACCTAAGCTGTGTGCGCGTTTGATACCTTTGTAAGATGAGTAATTGGCTTTGATAATCGTTTCGTAGGTAAACACTGATTGTGAAAAGTCGTTGATATTAAGAATCGAAGTCTCGACATCATTCTTGACCGTATTTTGGCTATCCGTCAGCAGTAGGTCATTCCGTTCAATGGTCTTTTTGTTTTTCTGATAGGCGTAGTAATCTGAACCGCCCGTGGTGATCGGAACAGATAAGACAAGACCAAGTGAACGGTCATCGCTAATCCCTGTCGCATTTGGATTTGAGGAAAGATCATAGTTGTTGGTATCTTCGTGCCGATAACTGGCATTGGCCGACAAGTTAGGCGCAAAATTAGAACCCGTTTCTTTCAAGGTGCGAAAGCTACGCTCTAATGTCTTTTGCGACAAAATAATGTCGTTATTGAACTTCATCGCTTGTCCAAGCAAGTCGGTTTGCTTGTCGAGTGGTATCTCCGCTAAAAGCAATTCTGTTTGTAGGTCTTGAGTCGGAATGACTGGGTACTGCGTCAACAGTGCTAAACGATTTAATATGACTTCTTTGTCTTTATGTAAGCTTCTTAAGCGGTTAGCTATCCCTTCTTTTTGTGCAATGACCTCGTAGAGCTCACTCGCCGCCACATTGCCGAGTGATACATTCCGATTCATTTGCTTTAGTCGACTCATAGAGGACTCAAGCTCTGCCTTTGTTGCTCTGGTCTTCGCCCCGTTTTTTAGATATTCAAAATACTGAGCCGTGATCTGCTCAATTACCTCTTGAGTCTTGGCTTCATTTTTAATTTCTTCGATCGTGAAATCGAGCTTACTGGTGCCGTATTCGTAAATATCAGATAGATTGAACAAACTTTGGCTCAACGAGACACCATAGCCATGATCGTTGTATGAATTTTCACTATCGCTAATACCGCCTAGACGAGTAGTCGAGGTGTTCCATGTTGTTTGCACATCGGCTGAAATAGTCGGTAGAAAGCTAGAACGACTCACATCAATATCATAAGCACTTTCTTCGACGCCCTTACGACTGGCAATGAGTGAGACATTATTATTCAAGCCGACTTGTACAGCCTCCAAGACTGTGGAAGGCAGTACAGGGGCCGAAAATAATAAGCCGCACGATACGCTAATTAAGCTTTTGAAATGCAACATACTTCTTAATCACCTTGATAATTTCATCGCTTTTGTAGGGCTTGCTAATAACGTAGTCCATACCTGCTTCAATACAGGCCTTATGTTCCGCGACACTCGTTAGCGCGGTTGCGCCGATGATCGTTGCAGGGGAACGATGACCGCTGTCCATTTCGTGTTTACGGATAAGTTTAGTGGCTTCAATGCCTCCCATTCCGGGCATGATGCAATCCATAAATATGATGTCGGCTCGTTGGGCTTTAACCCAATCGATGGCCTCTGAGCCGTCTCCAACCGTATCGGCTTTATATTCTTGTTTCATCAGAATACGTTTGAGCAGGAACTGCTGTACCTTGTCATCTTCCACAATCAGGAATGAACTTTTTTCGAGCGTTTCTTCTACGGATTCGGCGTTTAAAGCATCTGTTAAATTAGGAATAAACTCATAAGGCAAGGCTGGTGTGAAAAACACTTTGTCCACGTACTCAAAGGCACTATGTACATCCTCGGCATGGCTCGCTAATAAAAAGAGCTTGGTGTGGCTTGTTTTCATACGTGAGCTAAGCGTTTTGCTAAAGGAATCGATTTGAATGCCTTCAATTAAATCTGAGATGATGATGGCATCGATGTTTGTTTGGCTACCTGCCATGCGGAATAACTCATTGGGGTCGTTACACAACGTAACCGAACCGCCATGTGAAGTCAGTTGTTTACTCAGCAGGTCTAATGCCAACTTGCCTTGGCTACAAATGACAATATGACGGTCTTTAAGTTGTTGCGAATTGAAGGTATAAAAATTTTGCGCTTCGACATCGAGCTCTAATACATAGCGGCGCTGCTGGCCAGATTCATACCAATGAGAGTCAAAGTAGCTAGTATTGCTTAAAATCGAAAGGGTCCACTCATCATTAGCGGTAGTGGTTTCATTTCGTTCAGACCAGTGCAAAGAATCAATTTTTGAGCGGTCGACATTCAAGTGCGTTAAGAACGTAATAGAAAGTAATACTCTTGTTTTATCAACGTCACTCGAACTTTGCGTCGAGACTTGAAATAAGACATGTTTGTCGTGTTGTATTTGAATTGCGCTGGATAGCTTTAAAAATAAAATCCAAAACAAGCTGGTCTGGTGCCCGACAACACTATTCGGTAGATTGGCATTGAAGTCACATTCAATCAATCGGTTCTCGCGATGAAGTTTACTCTTTAAATGCACGGTTAATTCTGACAACACCTCCAGAAAAGAAAAGTTACTGCTACTTTTGTCTCGGCCTTGAGATAATAGCCTGTTGTAGTTCTCAGCTAATTCAGACAGGGTATTGGCCGCCGATGTGATGTCTTGAGCAAGGACAGCGCGGCTATCTTCTGAGTCTTGAACAAGGTACTGGATTCCACCTTTGATTGTGCTGGTGATCCCACGAATTTCATAACCGATTAACCCATAGAGCTGTTGGTTCAAATCGGCATCTTGTTGTTGTCTATCCACTTTTTCAAAGACGGTTTTTAACTTTGAGTAAATATTGCGTTCAACTGGGTCAAGATGCGCATTATTCAAAAGGCTATCAATTTGGCTAGAGTCTAATGTATCTAGACGGGTGGATAGCGATCGAAAGCTGTTGTTGATCGCGTGTCTGCTTCGAGCGGTTTTTTTCAAGCGATACCAACCACCGAGCACAACAAAAATAGCGATTAATGCCATGAGTGGGAACAAGAGGAACATTTTATCAATGCTGGATCTTAGTTCAGTAATCACTCTTTGATGTTCAACATAGAAGAGGTCGTCAAATCGATTACGAATTTCAACGTAGTCACGGCTTAATGCTTCTCTTAGCTGTTGATAGTCGCTCATGGTTCGCTGGTTAATGGCTAAGAATCGCACAATAGCCAACTCTAAGTGACTGTATTCAATCGCTCCCACTAAGCTAACTTGTGATTTATCCGACGATGCCAATGCTTTGAACTCATTTAACGCACTCATTAGTCCTGCTAACCCAACGTGTGCATCATCGCAAGGTGAGCCTTCAATGCAAACATCTAAAGAAACAATCGTTGATTCCAACTGTTGTGTTAATACCTGACTCTGTCGAATAAGAGGCGTGTCGAAGTCTTGTTGATTAGGCGTCGCCAAATAAAAACGTACGCCAAGCCAAACGCCAATGATGGTTAATACCATCAATGCACTGATGCCCAATTTAATCACAGGAAATGTATATATTTGGTGTTTCGGCTTCATGCTTCATTTCTCATATGTATTATCTCTCATCAAACGCATCATCTATGGCGGACATGACAGGTTTCGCTGCGTATTCTATTACTCGACGATCGCCAGTTTTGATATCAGCGGTAAATTCCATGTAAGGGGATAGGCTGTATTTTGTTCCTGAGCGTTCTAAAAAGTCATCGTCGATAATGATTGTTGCGAGGTAGTATTCGGCGTCTTCTTCTTCATAAGACGAGCGACTGATTGATGCAATTTTTCCTGACATAAAGCCATATTTTGAAAAGTTGTAGGTATCAAATTTAAGCTTAACTTCCTGACCAACCTCAACAAACCCCATCTCTTTTCGCGGAATTTTTGCTTCTCCGTGTAATTGGTTATTCAAAGGAGAGATGTCAGCAATACTTTCACCAGGAGGAATAACAGCAGAGCGGAAATTAAAGTGAATTTTGTCAACGACACCGTCAACGGGGGCGTAAACAATAAGCCGATCCACTTTGTCTGATAGCTGTGGTCGTTGGATCTGTTTAATGCTCAGTTCTTTGCCTGCTTGTATGATTTGAGCTTGATATTCTGCGTTTCGATTAACAATAAGATCGTTCAATTGTTTATCTAATCGAGTAAGTTGAAAGTCCTCATTCATGATTGACTCGTCAAGATTTTCGATCTCTCGGATCATATTCGATTCCTGCACTTGCATGTTAAGTACATCGACATATGATCCCATTTCTTCTTTGTAGAGTGTTTGCTTAATCCCAAGTTGTTTACGAATAAGTTTCAGTTGGTTATAAGAACTCTGCTTACGACGCTTCATTGATTTAACTAAATTTTGTTTGTGCTCAATGTCATGCTTGATGAGCGTTTCACTCGATAAATTTTTGTTGTGTTCTTGGATCCAACTCTGTTTATTAAGGGAAGCGAGCTGAGGAAAGTTAGTGTAATTGGAGAAGTCAGGCTCAGTACTTGTCATCAGCCCTTGATAGCGAAGGCGATCCATCTCCAATTGTGTTATTTCAGAATCGGTCGTAGAGAGTAGTGAATTCCTATCTAGTGATTTTAATTTGGCGATCGGCTGTCCTTCATAAACGACATCTCCAGGCTTTACTAACAGCTCTTCTAGGATGCCACCCTCCAGATGCTGCACGCGCTCTATGTCAGAATCAAGAAGCAACTCGCCACGAGAAGAGACAACAATATCAATCTTAGCCTGTGATGCGATAACTAGTAGGACAATAGCCACAATGAAGGTTAGCAATAACGTCTTATGTACAGACGTCATTGCACTTTTGATTTTAATTTCGTCAACATACTGGTCATCTGATACCGATGCGTTTTGAATCAACGCATTACGGATATGTTTTTCGATGCTATTCCGACTCACGAGTCCCACCTTGCTTCAGCGCTAAACTAAAGAGTTACATCCTATGTAACAAAAATTTGTGCTAATTAAATTCGTAATACTAGCTAAGGACATAACTGCGTAATTTTCAAAGATAAATTTCGAATTTGTGTGGTCTGTGAATGACGGCGTGTGTACGAGGACAAAACACATCACTAAATGAAAATAAACTAATCTACTATTTGTGGTTATTTTTACTAACCTAGTAGACATAGTTGATATTTAAAGGTTTTGCTTGGAGGCAAAGATGGCAGGGAATAACTCAAATAGTCCACTTAATGATGCAGTTGAACAGATCGATAATCCTGATGAAAATGTCGGTCAGCAACAAAGCCAGCAAAACCAACAAAGTACCATTGCGACCACGATCGCAACAGGTGCCGACCAAGCTGATTCTACTGATGAGATCAATCAAGCAATGGAAGATGGGCCTAGTGGGGCTGGTGTTGAACGTGAAAGAGAGACCGATCCTGCCCCTCGAGCTGTGGATGAAGAGGATAGAAATGCTGACCAAGAACAAGCCGCCCAATCAAATGTAATCGAAAACGAAGACGTAAATGAAGGTCGGGATTCAGACGGTGGTAGCAATACCACGCCTTCAGGTGCAGGTGCACAATCCGTCGGTGGTGATCAATCACAAAGCGCGGGATCGGCTGGTGGCCGTAGTGCATCCGCTCAGAATCCATCTACCGAACCCTCCAATGTCGACTCGTCACCTTCATCATTCTCAGCAGATTCACAACCTAGCACCCAAACATCAAGTGAAGCGTTTGAAGTCAACGTCGTTGATCAACAGGCGTTCGCACAATCTCAACAAGATGATAATTTTGATTCTAGAACGACAGAGTCAGTCTTTGAAGTACAAGTAGATAATGTTAACGATGCTGCTGTTGTCGAAGATGTCAATTACGTCATCCAAGAAGACGGTTCAATCACCTTTACTGATGCTCAACTATTAACTAACGCATCAGATATTGATGGAGATGACTTGTCCATCGCCCATGTGACTTATGAAGGCAGTGAAGGTGTCTTCACGGATCATGGTGATGGCAACTACACCTTTGCACCGAATGAAAACTTTAATGGTGATGTGCCACTTAGCTTTGGAGTATCTGACGGTACCGAGGTCACGAATGCTGCTCTCAATATTGAGGTTGAAGCCGTTAATGATTTGCCGGTATTAGGCAGCACCACGTACAGCGTGGACGAAGACAATGTTCTGATTTTTAACGAAAGTCAATTTCTGGCCAATGCCACCGATGTAGAAGGCGATGTCAGTCTCGTGGGCGTAAGCTATTCCGGCCCCGACGGCATCTTTACCGTCAACGATAATGGGACATGCAGCTTCGCACCCAACGATGATTTTAATGGCCTCGTTACGTTGGATATCGTCATCGAAGATGAGGACGGTGCTCAAGTTGAAGCAACCATCAATGTTGACGTGCTGGCGGTAAACGATGCGCCAGTGAGTGGCTCGATT
>NZ_JBHFOL010000011.1:0-166209 GCF_053544015.1 Vibrio sp. E150_011 | reverse complement strand
CCCAGTACCCAGGACCCAGGACCCAGGACCCAGGACCCAGGACCCAGGACCCAGGACCCAGGACCCAGGACCCAGGACCCAGGACCCAAAAACAACCACCAAGGAAGCCCCATGCTCCAAGGATGTAAAAAACAACTTATAGCAATCACACTATCCCTGTTTGCTTACTCTGCCATCGCGTCTGACTCTTCAACACAGTCAGAGCTGTCAGTATTGCTTCCCGAACAAGGCATTCGTTTGGATTACGACCAACCAGCGCGTCTAGAAACCGTGCTGAAAGATGTTCAATTACAAGCAGCAAACCAGGGCGTAAATTTTGAGCCCTTACAAGCGCAATTGTTTGATCTTGAAAAGCAAGCCAAGGTAGAGGCACTCAAGCAAAATGTATTGTCGCAGCTCGCGATATTTCAAAACGAAGACCCAGAACAACGAGCGAATCTCGTTGCTGCGCAAATTAACGCTGTTGAGTTTCACTACCGTGAATTTACCTCGCTAGATTACGATGTTGTGCAGTCGCAGCTGAAACAAAACCCGTTACTCAATGGGCAATATCAATTGAATATTGGGGTAAGAAACGACAACGTGAATTTTGTTGGGGCAATCAAGCATGTGGCATCTCGTCCTCATCGAGCGCAATGGTTTCTTGCCGACTACTTCCGAGTGCTAGGGGATGTTCGTCTTAATTCAGCCAGTGATAGTGAAGCCATAGTGATTCAGCCTGATGGTGAAGTACAAATTGCAGCCTACGGGCATTGGAATTTCACACCTCATTTTCTTGCGCCTGGCGCATTAGTCTTTATTCCTTTTGATTCAGTACCATCTGAATTGTCTACGCTCAATGACGACCTCACTCAGCTATACCGCCATAAGGTAACCCACAACAATGAATAAGATCACGGCTTCCTTACCGGCACTCGCAGTTCTTTCGTTATCAATCAGTGCGGTATTAAGCAGCTCAGTATCGGCAGACCCGTTTGAACCCGCCACACTTACACCTTCTCAGTCTGACTTTGGTGGCGTGGGTTTGATGCAAATGCCAACTGGGCGAATGGCACGCGAAGGCGAATTCAGTATTAATGGTAATTGGAACAACGATTATCATAAATATAATGTGAGCTTGCAGCTAATGCCTTGGCTTGAAACCACCATTCGTTACACCATCGTTCAAGGGATCCCGTACAGTAATGATCCAAGCTTTAGCGGGGACACCGATTGGGCTGATAAAGGTATCGACTTCAAGGTTCGACTTTGGCAAGAAACGGACTATTTACCTGAAACATCGGTCGGTTTTCGTGACTTTGGTGGCACGGGGTTGTTTGACGGCGAGTTTGTTGCTGCGACGAAACGATATGAAAATTTCGATTTTACGCTCGGAATGGGATGGGGTTATCTAGGCACAAGAGACAATGTACCCAATCCATTTTGTCAGGTGAGTGATGGTTTTTGTACAAGAGCAAGCGATACAAAAGGTAATGGTGGAATGGCTAGTTACGATCGCTGGTTCCGAGGGCCAGCAGCCTTGTTCGGTGGTGTCGAGTATCAAACCCCATGGCAGCCATTACGTTTTAAATTAGAGTACGACAGTAACGATTACTCACAAGATGCGCCTCATGTTCGAGGCCACTCTGATATGACACCGGCAACGCCTTGGAACGTGGGGGCATTGTATCGAATAGGAGATTGGGGGGATGCGCGTGTCAGCTATGAGCGAGGCAATACTCTCGCGCTTGGGGTAACGCTACGTACTAACTTCAATGATATGAAAGCCGTGTGGCTGGATGAGCCAGAAGTTCAGCCAAGACCCAGCGACGTATCGCAACGCTTAGAAGATGTCGATTGGCAGCAGTTAGCCAATCAGTTAGAAAGTAATGCTGGGTATAAAGAGCCGACAATCACCGTCGATGGCGATAAAGCCATTATTACCGCCCGCCAAACCAAGTACCGAGACAGAGCAGAAGCCCAAGAACGTGCGGCTGCGATTTTGTCTAATAATCTGCCAAGTAATATCAAGACCTATGAGATTGTAGAAACATCAGAAAATGTGCCAACGACAGCCACACGCATTGATGCCCCGATTTATCAAGAGATTGCCCTGACGCAAAGCATTGATAAATCCTTCAATGAAGCCACAACAGGCCGTGAAGAGGTCAATCTAAGTGACAGTAAACAAGTGAACACGGTTTACGATGGCTTTAAGTCCTTTGACTATTATGTGTCACCCACGCTAGCGCAATCCTTTGGTTCAGCAGAAAACTTCTACTTGTACGAAATCGGCATTAACGTTGGTGCAGAATACTGGCTGACCCGAAACGTCAACTTCTCTGGTGGTGTGCATATTAATGTGGTGGATAACTACGACAGCTTTAACTACGAAGTACCACCTGATGGCACTGACGTACCAAGGGTAAGAACGCTATTTCGCTCGTACGTAACCGATAACCCTGTCCGTATGAATAACCTACAATTAACGTGGTTGGACGAAATTGGCAATGGCTTCTATAGCCAAGCCTACGGCGGCTACCTAGAGAGCATGTTTGCCGGTGCGGGTGGTGAGGTGTTATACCGACCGCTTAACCAAAACTGGGCCATAGGCGCCGACGTCAACCTAGTATCTCAGCGTGATCCGGATAGCTGGTTTGGTGTCTTTACCGAAGAGCAGCAATACAGTGAAAAAGATGGCCGTTATTATAAGGTATTAACCCAAGGCACCACGGGTTTCCTTACGGGCTATTACATGCCGCAATGGTCATTTATTGATAACACGCTACTTAAGGTGGGCGTCGGTAAATTCTTAGCAGGAGACCTAGGTACACGAGTCGATTTCTCCAAGCAATTTGACAGCGGCGTGATCGCGGGTGCTTATGCGAGTTTCACCAACATGAGCACAGAAGACTTCGGCGAAGGCAGCTTTACCAAGGGCTTCTACGTTTCCATTCCGTTCGACATCATGACGGTGAAGCCGAGCAGCAATCGCGCCAATATTTCATGGCAGCCGATTACGCGTGATGGCGGGCAGATGTTAAGTCGGAAGTATCAGTTATTTGATTTGACGGATGCGAGATCGCCTTGGTTGCAGAGGCCGAGTGAGGTTGAGTAGAGGGGGGAAAGCGGTCCTGGGGGGAAGAGCGGTCCTAGGTCCTGGGGAGGGTACTTTGATTTCTGTGGGAAATAAGCAGTATGTGTTTGTGGTGTAGTGATGATTTTGTTGGGATAGGGTGTTGGGTAAGAGTGGTCCTGGGCCCTAGGGTGTGGTTGTTTTGATTGATTTGGAAATTGTCAGTTATGTGTGAGCTGTTGTTGACAGGGGGCATGGCTTTTTGAAAATCTTGAAGAACCACAGAACCACAGAACCACAGAACCACAGAACCACAGAACCACAGAACCACAGAACCACAGAACCACAGAACCACAGAACCACAGAACCACAGAACCACAGAACCACAGAACCACAGGCCACAAAAACCTAAATATCAGTGTGATCTTAGTTCTGTTTTATGTCAAAATACCGCTTCTATTTTGGAGCGATTTATAAATAATAGAAGCGGTAAGGATAGACAACACATAAGAATGCAAAAGCATCGATGTAGAACAGTGACGTTCATATTAGATAGTAAGTGTTAATGAGCAACATGGCTTAAAATAAATAAAAATATTGCCTTAACACTACCTCCCTATGTCAGTAAAAAGTTCAACTATCCGTTTTATGCATAGCATGTAACTGGATGTTTCTACGTGTTCACATACAATCCCCTAAAAAAGCACCATGCGGTTATGTGCAAAACACCGCAGGGCGGTAGCGTTTTTAAAGAAGGGACTAGAGAAAAGCGGTTCCTGGTTCCTAGAAAAAGCTTATCGACAATATAAATAAGTTGCCTGTTTTTGGTTGACAACTAATAACCCCAAAAACAAAATCTTGCAGGACCCAGATTCATAACAAAATAAGATAAGCAACCAGTAACTTATTCATTGTAATAGATAGTTGAGTGTGGATAATACAGCTCAAGAAATTGAACCTAGATCGCATGACTTTTCGTGTAGTGCCGATTTCAGGCCTTAGATGTCGAAACACATGACACAACATCGTCATACTGGTTCATTACGCTAGTAGGGCACGCACTTCCTTGGAGGAAGTGAACAATGAGAACGGATGCATAATAGGGTTATATGCTTAACACCTTCGGGCGGTAGCGTCTTTCAACGCATGACGATCTGCTGCTCAAATTCGTAAGCAAATATCACGTAACCCTTGATAATAAAAGCCATCCCCAGAACAATAGACCCCAAAGGACAATATTTCCAGGAATACGGAGCTTTTCCTCTATTCCAGGAACTAGGAACCCAATCCCAGGAACTTAATACACCTCATGAATAACGTTAAAAAATTCACCATTACGGCACTATTCCCACTATTACTTGCCGGTTGTACCTTACCTGGTGGACACATCTCGACCAGTGGTAAAAACGTCATTCAAGCGGAAGGTGAAACCACCGACTTATCTGAGCGTGTTAACGTGTATCCGTTAACGCCGGAACGAGTGGCTTCTTTTAAAATTCCTGAGCCTGTCTCAACACCAAACCCAGCCTTAGATCTTGAAGTGGCAAAGTATCAATACCGTGTTGGGCCTGGTGATATACTGAATATCACCATTTGGGACCACCCAGAATTAACGATCCCTGCCGGTTCCTATCGTAGCTCTGCCGAAGCCGGTAACTGGGTAAGCGCAGACGGCACTATTTTCTACCCTTACATTGGTTTTGTTGACGTAGCCGGAAAAACAGTCCGTGAAATACGAAAAGACATAACAGCTCGACTAGTTCAATATATTGAAAGCCCACAAGTTGATGTGAACGTAGCGGCATTTCGCTCTAAAAAAGTATACGTAACGGGCGAGGTTGATAGCCCAGGACAGAAACCTGTGACTAATATTCCCATGACCCTCCTTGATGCTATTAACTTAGCGGGTGGTCTGGAGACTGATGCTGATTGGCGTAATGTTAGCCTGACTAGAAATGGTGTAGAAGAGCGTGTTTCCTTATACGCATTGATGCAAAAAGGTGATTTAACCCAAAATCGTTTAATGCAACCTGGTGATATCATCCACGTGCCCCGCAACGATGCACAGAAAATATTCGTGATGGGTGAAGTCGGCGAACCACAAACACTTAAGATGGAACGTAACGGCATGAGTCTAACAGAAGCATTAAGTAGTGTTGGTGGCATAAATGAAGTCGCAGCAGAAGCAACAGGAATTTTTGTTATTCGCCCCACTCGCGCTGATGAGCAAGAAAAAATAGCCAACATCTACCAACTCAACATGCAAGATGCTACAGCATTGTTCCTAGGTACTGAATTTGAACTCCAGCCATACGACGTAGTTTACGTCACCGCGACACCACTGGCACGCTGGAACCGTTTAATGACCCAATTGCTCCCAACGCTAACAGGCATGAAGAATATTGCTGATACGGGTAACTCCTACCGCGCGTGGGGGAATTAGGGGAAGTAATAGCGGACCTATGGTGCTATGGCCCTATGGTGTTGGTATGTCGAGAGATGTAAGCACTTGACATACCTTGTTTTAGTTTTTTGCTAGAACCACAGAACCACAGAACCACAGAACCACAGAACCACAGAACCACAGAACCACAGAACCACAGAACCGTTTTTAACCAGGACCGCTTTTAACCATGTTCAACAAAATCTTAGTCGTCTGTGTAGGCAACATCTGCCGCTCCCCTATCGGTGAGCGCATGCTAGCGCAACTACTACCCAACAAAACCGTCGCGTCAGCAGGCATCGCCTCCGCGAAAAGCGGCCTAATCGGCAAACCCGCCGACAAAACCGCCATCCAAGTAGCCGCCGAGCACGGCGTAGATGTAGAAAACCACGCATCACAACAGCTCACGAGTGAATTGTGCAAAGATTACGACCTAATCCTAGTCATGGAAAAAGGTCACCTAGAAGCCCTAACCAGCATCGCCCCAGAAGCACGCGGCAAAACTATGCTCTTCGGCCAATGGATAGGACAAAAAGATATCCCCGATCCCTACCGCCAAAGCCGCGAAGCGTTCGATCATGCGTATGAGTTGATTGAGCAAAGTGCGAAGGAATGGGTAAAAAAGCTGTAGGAGCGGAGAAGAGCGGACCTATGGACCTTTGGGATGTGAACAAATACTTGCCCTGTTTTACTTTGGTTGGGCTTTGAGCAGAGAATGCGATGAGACTACTAGGGTTTGAGCGGTTAGAAGTATGGAAGAAAAGTTCTCGACTGACGGTTGATATCGTACGGCAACTTGAACATTGTAAAAACTACGGTTTTAAAGACCAACTTTCTCGTAGTGCACTTTCTATTCCTTCGAATATATCTGAAGGTGAAGAGCGAGAAACACCAGCTGAATCTGCAAGATTTTTGTATTATGCAAAAGGTTCGTGTGGAGAGCTCATTACTCAAGTGTATATAGGAATTGAACTTGGGTATTTCAGTAAAGAGCAAGGGCTCACATTTATAAACGAGGCGAAGCATATCTCAGTGATGTTAGCCAAGCTCATCAAACTCAGAAAGGGTATCGTAAAATGAGTGTCATTTAGGCTTGTATTTGACGTCAAGCACGAAAAAATGGACCACAGGACCACAGGACCACAGGACCACAGGACCACAGGACCACAGGACCATTTACCCTTTAACTGCTTTAACTCGGAACTTATCCCCCAATGCAAAACCAAAAAACACCGCAAATGCCTTCTTCCTTCTCCGACGAAATCGATCTCGGCAAACTATTCGGCATCCTACTCGACGCCAAATGGCTAATCATCGTAACAACCTTCGTTTTCGCCTGTTTCGGTATTGCTTACGCACTGCTCGCCACACCGATCTACAAAGCCGATGCTTTAATTCAAGTTGAGCAAAAGAGTGGTGGTGTGTCTTCGCTTTTAGGTGAAGGCCTAGAGAATATGTTTGCGCAAGAGTCTTCCGCAACGACTGAGATTGAATTAATCAAATCTCGTATGGTGCTGGGTCAAACCGTAGACAAATTGAATCTGACCACGGTTGCTGTACCTAAGTACCTGCCAGTGATTGGTAAGGGACTGGCTAGAATAACTGGCGGACAAGCACTAATCGATGTGGGTCGTTTAGACGTGGCTGAGCGTTGGCATTACCTTGACGACAAAACATTAATACTTGTGCAAACGGATGAAAAGAATAAAGGGTTTGATTTATTAGATGCGCAAGGTGAAACGCTACTGAGCGGAAAGGCAGGGACGTTAGCGGAAGGTAATGGTTATCGATTGTTTGTCACCTTTCTAAAGGGTGAACAAGGCCAAGAGTATGTGTTAGGCAAAAAAGCCAGAATTGATGCGATTGGTGGCTTGCAGGCTACGCTTTCTGTTTCTGAGCGTGGTAAACAAACAGGTATCTTACAGCTTTCGATGGAAGGGGAATATAAACCTTTAATCGAGCGTATTGTTAACGACATTAGCCAAAATTACTTTTTACAAAATGTAGAACGCCAATCAGCAGAAGCAGAGAAAAGCTTAGAGTTTTTGCAGGGTCACTTACCGGATATTAAAACTAGCTTAACGGCGGCAGAAGATACGCTAAACCAATATCGTCAAGACAATGACTCTATCGATTTGGGCTTGGAAGCTCAGTCGACACTAACAGTAATGGTAGAGCTTGAAGCGCAACTCAATGAACTAACCTTTAAAGAAAGTGAAGTAAGCCAACGTTTCACAAAAGACCACCCTGCTTACCGATCTTTGCTTGAAAAGCGTGAAACGTTATTGGGTGAGAGAAAACGTCTAAACAAACAAATTCAAAAGCTGCCTAAAACACAGCGTGAAGTACTGCGCATGACACGTGATGTAGAAGTGAACCAGCAAATCTATGTGCAGCTGTTAAACAAGGTACAAGAGCTAAGTATCATGAAAGCCGGTACGGTGGGTAATGTGCGTATTATCGATTCCGCACAATCGCAAACCCATGCCGTGAAACCGAAAAAACCGCTGATTGTCGTATTAGCGACATTGCTAGGTGGCATGCTGAGTGTAGCACTGGTGCTAGTGCGTGCAGCCTTCCATAGAGGCGTAGAATCACCAGATGAGATTGAAGCCATCGGCTTGCCTGTTTATGCCAGCGTGCCTAAATCCGATATGCAACTTCAATTGAATCAACTATTAAAACGAAAAAATGCTAAGAGCGCACTGCTGGCGGAAAGCAACCCTGCAGACTTATCCATTGAAGCTCTACGCGGCCTTCGAACCAGCTTACATTTCGCGATGATGGAAGCAAAAAACAATATCTTGATGATTTCTGGGCCTGCGCCTGGTATTGGTAAGTCCTTTGTTTCGACTAATTTCGCTGCTGTTGCCGCTAAAACAGGGCAGAAAGTATTACTGGTTGATGCTGATATGCGTAAAGGCTACCTTCAAAAACCATTTAACCTGAAATGGGATGATGGGTTATCTGAGCTATTAAGCGGTAAGCTATCCATTGAGCAAGTAATCAAGAAAACAGGCATTGATAATCTCGATATTATTTCACGTGGCCAAGTTCCACCAAACCCTTCAGAACTGCTTATGCATCCTCGCTTCAAAGACTTTATCGAGTGGAGTTCAGAAAATTACGATTTGGTGATTATTGATACTCCGCCAGTCCTTGCTGTGACTGACCCAAGTATTGTGGGAGCGTTAGCAGGTACGACGTTAATGGTTGCCCGTTTTGGACAAAATACCCTTAAAGAAATTGAAGTTGCACAAGGGCGTTTTGAGCAATCCGGTATTGAAGTAAAAGGCGTGATTTTTAACGCGATTGAGAAGAAGGCGTCTAGTGGTTACGGGTATGGGTATTATAACTATGCGTATACGAGTGATAAAAAGTAGGGTCTATTGGGGGCGGTTTTAAGAAAGTAAGCAAAATCTAGGTTTTATAAGAGATTGTCCGCAATAGACTGTCTCAAAATGAATAAAAAGTGTCTCAGTGTAATTGTAATGCTGAGACTAAAAGCTATGAAAATTGCCTCTTTTCATTTCACCTGTCGGTTGGAAATTTCATAAAATGACTAAGAAAAAAATTCTTACGGTTTTTGGCACACGTCCAGAAGCCATCAAAATGGCACCTCTTGTTCATGCTCTAGCAGCCGATGAGCGCTTTGAAGCAAAGTGTTGCGTTACAGCTCAGCACCGTGAAATGCTTGACCAAGTATTAGAACTGTTTGAAATCACGCCAGACTACGATTTGAACTTAATGAAAGCCGGTCAAACACTCAATGAAGTGACGGCGCGTATTTTGTTAGAGCTTAAACCAGTACTAGAAGAATTCAAACCTGATGTGGTTTTAGTGCATGGCGATACGGCAACAACCTTTGCTGCAAGCTTAGCCGCTTATTACGAACAAATTGCAGTTGGTCACGTGGAAGCTGGTCTTCGCACAGGTTATATTTACTCGCCTTGGCCAGAAGAAGGGAATCGTCGTCTAACTGGCGCATTAACAAAGTACCACTTTGCACCAACGCCAACATCACAAGAAAACCTGCTCAAAGAGAACTTTAATCCAGAAGATATTTCAGTAACGGGTAACACGGTGATTGATGCCTTGTTGATGGTCAAAGACAAGATTGATTCTGATAAAGATTTGAACGCTACGCTTTCTGCTCAGTTCCCAATTTTGGATGAAAGCAAAAAGCTGATTCTTGTGACGGGTCATCGTCGTGAAAGTTTTGGTGGTGGTTTTGAGCGTATTTGTGAGTCACTTGCTATCACAGCTAAAGCATATCCAGATACGCAAATTCTGTATCCGATGCATCTTAATCCAAACGTTCGTGAACCTGTGAATCGTATTCTTGCTGACATTAATAACATTCATCTTATCGAACCACAACAGTATCTCCCTTTTATCTATTTAATGAGCCGCGCACACATCATTTTGACCGACTCGGGCGGTATTCAAGAAGAAGCACCTTCTTTAGGTAAACCTGTATTGGTAATGCGTGATACGACCGAGCGACCAGAAGCGGTTGAAGCAGGCACGGTAAAGTTAGTCGGCACTGATGTCGAGATGATTGTTGAGAATTTAAATCAGCTACTAACGGATGAAAGCGCTTATCAAGCGATGAGCTTTGCACACAACCCATACGGTGACGGTAAAGCTTGTCAAAGAATCTTGAACGAATTAGCAAAATAAAACTTTAGGGAATGATAATGTCTTTTGAAACCATTTCAGTTGTCGGCTTAGGTTACATCGGGCTACCGACAGCAGCGATGTTTGCATCACGTAAGAAAAAAGTAATTGGTGTCGATGTTAACCAAAATGCAGTAGATACCATTAACCGTGGTGAGATTCATATTGTCGAACCAGATCTGGATATGATTGTGCATGCAGCAGTCACGGAAGGTTATTTAAAAGCCGTGACTACTCCGGAGCCTGCAGATGCATTTTTGATTGCAGTACCTACGCCTTTTAAAGAATGCGCGGAAGGTGAAATTCCAGAACCAGATTTAAGGTTTATTGAAACTGCGAGTAAAGCTATTGCCCCCGTTTTAAAGAAAGGGGATTTAGTGATCTTAGAATCAACCTCTCCTGTCGGTGCAACTGAAAAAATGGCTGAGTGGCTAGCTGAAGCAAGAAGTGATTTAACTTTCCCTCAAGTGGCAGGTGAAAATGCAGATGTCAATATTGCACACTGCCCAGAGCGAGTTTTACCGGGCCATGTTGTACGTGAATTGGTAGAGAATGATCGTGTTATTGGTGGTATGTCAACTCGCTGTTCAGAGCGTTCTGTAGAATTGTACAAAACCTTTGTTTTAGGTGATTGTGTAATCACCAATGCTCGCACCGCTGAAATGGCAAAGTTAACAGAAAACTCATGTCGTGATGTTCAAATAGCATTTGCAAATGAGCTTTCAGTTATTTGTGACAAACTGGACATTAATGTTTGGGAGCTCATTTCTTTAGCTAATCGTCACCCTCGTATTAATATCTTACAGCCTGGTCCAGGTGTAGGTGGGCACTGTATTGCGGTTGATCCTTGGTTTATTGTGTCGAAAACACCAGAAGAAGCACAACTAATCCATACTGCACGTAAAGTGAATGATGCAAAACCAGAGTGGGTTATTAATAAAGTGAAATTGGCTATTGCAGAATTTCTGCTAGCTAACCCAGACAAAAAAGCCCGTGAAGTGACTGTTGCTTGTTATGGCTTAGCTTTCAAACCTGATATTGATGACTTGCGTGAAAGCCCTGCAATGGCAATTACAAAAAATATAGTACAAGAACATGTTGGTCGTGTTATTGCCGTTGAGCCTAATATATCTCAGATAACTGGTAGTATTAACAATGTTGAGCTTACTTGTATGGATTATGCATTGAAAGAAGCTCAAATACATGTGTTATTAGTTGATCATAAAGAGTTTAAGTATTCTCTTAGGCCATCAAATTTTATTATAGACACTAAAGGGATTTGGGATGTCAAAAATTCTAAATTCTAAATTCTAAATTCTAAATTCTAAATTCTAAATAAGTGATATTTATATGTATATATTAGATTGTACATTGCGTGACGGTGGCTACTACAACAATTGGGATTTTGCCCCAGAAGTCATCGAACAATATCTTAGCAGCGTAGCAAGTGCAAATATCGATTACGTTGAGTTAGGCTTACGTAACTTTCCTAAAGCTGGTTTTCTAGGCGCATTCGCTTACACGACTGAAGATTTCATCAATACTTTAACTCTACCTAATGGTCCAACATACGGTGTGATGGTTGATGCCAAAACTATCCTTGAGTCAGGTATGCCAATCGAAGAAACAATTGATGCGCTATTCGTGCCAGCGGCTGACAGTAAAGTTGACTTAGTCCGTGTTGCCGCACATTTCAATGAAGTAGAATTTTCAGCACCTATCGTTGCTCACCTAAAAAAACTAGGTTATCTCGTAGGCTTCAATCTCATGCAAGCTGGCGGTAAGCCCAACGACGTGATTGCTGATAAAGCATGTCAGGCAGTCAACTGGGAAGGCTTAGATGTCCTTTACTTTGCTGATTCATTGGGCAATATGGATAGCCAAGAAGTGCAGCGTATCGTAACAGCGCTTCGTACTCATTGGACAGGCCCTATGGGTATCCACACTCACAACAATATGGGAAAAGGCTTAGATAATACACTTTCAGCAATGGAAGCCGGTGTTTCTTGGCTAGATACGACAGTGACAGGTATGGGTCGCGGCGCAGGCAACACTCAAACTGAAAGCCTTCTTGCTTATCTCGATAAAGGTGATTCAAAATACCAACCAAAGCCAATCTATGAATTGGTTATCCGCCACTTTGAAGCAATGCAAAGAGAATATGGTTGGGGCAGCAACTTGCTGTATTTTTTAGGCGCTCAAAATGATGTACATCCAACTTATATTCAGAATCTGTTATCTAGTACGCACTACGGAACTGACGAAATCATTGGCGCAATTGACTACCTTAGTAAGCTAGAGGGCACCACATCATACAACGGTGTGGTACTTGATACAGCACTGAGCTTTTCCGACAGCAAGGTTGAGGTGACCGGAAGCCAAGATACACAAGGGCTCTTTAATGGCAAAAATGTCCTCATCATTGCTAACGCTTCAAATACAGAGAAATACGCATCAGCGATTGAGATGTACATAAAAAATACTCAGCCTGTTGTTATCTCAATCAATACAACAGCGCATATTGCACCTGAGTTAGTGGATTACTACGCGATTTCTCACAACTCAAAATTCTTGTCAGAGTCAAAGCTTTACAAAGGGTTAGATAAACCAATCATCCTTCCAAAATGTCGCTTTACGACTTCTGAGTTGTCAGAGCTTGAAGATGTAAATTTAATTGATTATGGACTCGAAGTTGTAAAAGAGACGTTTGCAACTCAAGGCACTTACACGACAACACCATACGACATCACAACGGCCTACGTTCTTGGTGCTTTATTGGAATCAAACGTGAATACGATTTCAGTGGTTGGTTTTGATGGTTATGCTCAAGATGACGTTCGTCAACAAGAGATGGTAGACATATTGAACCTTTACCATGCTCACGAGAGGAGCTTAGAAATCACCTCTTTGACTCCAACTAGCTACCCGATAGCTAAAGGCTCTGTTTATGCCCCAGTTAAGTGAATACGAGTTATACATTTTTGATTGTGATGGAGTCATTTTAGACTCCAACCAATTGAAAATAGAAGCTATGAGAAATGCGCTGGAGGCGCATTTTTCGGCTCGAGACCTCATCGTGGAGTGTGTCGACTATTTCCGCCATAACTTTGGTAAGTCTCGCTTTCATCATGTTGCTCACTTTCTGGATAACATCCTCACTATTGAAGGAGAAAAAAGAAGTGAACTTGAGCAGCTGATTTTGACGGACTTCTCCAAACAGTGCCGTACCTTATACTTAACTGCTCAGCTGACGCCCGGTTTTATGTCGTTTCTTGAGCAGTGCAAGGGCAAACGATATGTCGCGAGTGGCTCTGAACAAAGTGAGTTAAGAGATGTTTTTGTCCAGAGAGATCTCGATGCTCGCTTTGATGGTGTATTTGGCTCACCAACACAAAAAACCGAGCTTATCCGCAATATTCTTGAGCAAGAAAACAACACAAATGCAGTCATGTTTGGTGATGCTGAATCCGATATGTTGTCAGCTCAACAGAACCAAATCGACTTTGTGTTTTACGCGCCTTATTCCAATGTAAAAGAGAAGATGATTGAGCAATGCCACTTGCATCAACACTTGATTATCGATGATTTTTCAACTGTGAGATTTTAATCATGAGTAATGAAAAAACCTTTGCTGTCGTCATTCCAGCACGTTACGAATCAAGTCGGTTTCCGGGAAAGCCATTAGTTGATATCTGTGGTAAGCCAATGATACAGCACGTCTGGGAGCGTTGCTGCTTAGCTGCGGGTCAAGAAAAAGTATACGTGGCAACCGATGACATTCGTATCCAAAGTGCCGTTGAAGCATTTGGTGGTCAAGTCGTGATGACAAGCTCGGAATGCTTAACGGGCACCGATAGACTGGCAGAAGCCAACTTAAAGCTTAACTGTGATTTCATCGTGAATGTTCAAGGAGACGAGCCACTTATCAATCCAGATGACATCAATACAGTGATTAAGGCTTTTTTAAAAAGCGGTAATGTGACTAACGCCATGTGCGCTATCAGTTCAGAGCAAGAGTTCCGCTCTTTTACCGTACCTAAGGTTACATTCAGCCAATCAGGTAAGCTACTGTACATGAGTAGAGCTGGCATTCCTCAGACTAAAACGGGTGAATATCAGTTTGGTTACAAGCAGGTGTGTATTTACGCCTTCTCAAAAGAACAATTAGCATTTTTCTATAGCAACAAAGTGAAAACGCGCCATGAGCAAGTTGAAGACATTGAAATTTTACGCTTTTTAGAATCGGATTACGTGGTGGATATGGTTGAGGTTGAAGCTGGCTCATTAGCCGTTGATATAGCAGATGATGTTATGGCAGTAGAGCTCGCCATGACCCAAAAAACTGAGTAATGATGTATGAGTGTTTTACCAAGTAAGCTTACATCAATCATTAATAGCAGAGGAATTGTAAAGCTACTTTTTTCTAACTCAGCTATAGCTATTATAGGCCTGTTCACAGGTGTGATAATTGCGAGAAATATGGATGTATCTTCAAGAGGCTATTTGGCTGAAATCGTACTTTGGGTATCTTTATTTACCTCTATAGGAAGTGGTACTATAAAGGAGTTAATATTTTCAGAGGAAAGTAGATCCAAATCATCCTATGTGAGCTTAGCAGAGATTTTTGCTTTTTCCTTATTAGTATTTGTCGTATCTTCTTTCATTATTAACCTATATTTCGATTTTTATTGGTATTTTTTATTACTATTTCCTATAAGTATCATTTCAACTGTATTAATATCTAGAGCTACTATATTAGGGAGTTTTTCTAAAGTATCAATCTACAAGGTCATTGTCCCTTTTACTCATTTAATGGTGCTTGGCATAATTATGTCTATCACGTCATTAAGTGTTAACAACGTTTTAATTTCTCTCATTTTCTCAAACTCTGTATTGCTTTTGATAATGCTAAGAATTGAAAATATAAAATCATCCAATAGTAATATTAGATGGAGATTAATCTTCGTTGTATCAAGCTCTGTATTAGTAACTGCAATAAATCAACAGTTTGATAAAATATTAATATCCACATTCTATACTTCAGACATAATGGCTTATTACACAATTGCACTCACTATTGTTTTAACACCTCTAACTATTATCCAGCAGTCATTATCTACCATGTCGATCTCAATAATGAAACAGGCTGAAATTAAATTGAATTATTTTTATAAAGTAAATATAATTTGTGTTCTATCAATTATTTCTGTTGGCTTTGTGATTTACATCACATCACCTTATGTAATACCTGTTGTTTTTGGTGTTCATTACTCTAAATCTGTTGAATACGTGCCGTGTGCATTACTTTTTAGTTTTTTAATAACATATCGAGCTGTTTTTTTTACTCTTCTTCGGAGTATGTCATTGAATAAAATGATACTAAAAATACAGATGTCTTCAGCTATATTTGGTGTTTTACTATTGTTGTTTATTCGGTTGAATGATATTCATTCAGACATCGCAATATATTTATTTGGCTTTGGGATGTTATTTTTTTTCATACTGGTTTTCATTGTGAGTAGAATATCTCTTATGAAATTGGAAGAACGATAAATGAATGTGTTTATATGTACAAAGCCTCTGCAATATCTAAACTGTCTGAATATTATTAAACACAAGAACGATAAGAAAAACGTACTTGTCTTCGTGCCTAATTTTAGAGGGGGAGATGATTTTATTGATCGAGTTTGTAAGTATGACGATTCTTGGCATCTTATACATAAAGTAAAAAATCGAGATGAAATATGGAATCATATAGGTTTAGACTCTGATTTTGATATTTATGTAGATAGTGATCTTTACACTTCCTGTGACTTTATAAAGAAAAACCAGCGCGGAAATAGATTGTTTGTATACGAAGAGGGAATTGGCACGTATTCAGGCGTGATAAAAGTTACTAAAGCAACCAAATGGTACAAAATATATAATATTTTAGGATTGTTAGGTGTGTTTAATATGGTTATGGGAGAGGGAAAAAAAACCGATGGAATTTTTTTACATAATAAAGAACGATATCTTACTATAAATAGAAATTCTAAAGCTAATATTATCCCATTCCCAATGAGTTTTACAGAGTGTTATTTTTATAATGAGAGTGTAATTGATAGGATATTTGATTTGGAAAATGAAAAATTTCCGATAAATACCGATGTATGCTTATTTTTAACCTCAAATGATTTGAATTATGATTTTGCTAAGGATTTTCTTAAAATAAAAAATGGTAGTGACTTTTCTAATTATATATTTAAGCCCCACCCTCAAATTTTTAATTTAAGTAACTCCATGTTAAAGTACATGATGTATAATGATGTGATATCTGAGATTCTAATATTAAAGTTATTGTCGAAAAATAACAGAATCACCGTTTATCATTATTCTTGCTCTAGTGAATTATATGTATCTCATGAAAACTTGAGTTTTTTTAGCTTAGAACAATAAGGTGAATAATTATATTTATGAAAAAAAAAGAATATATTGCCTTAGATTTAGTTCGAGGCATAGCTGCACTACTTGTTTTAATAGGGCACCTTCGGAGTTTACTTTTTATTAATTGGGATGGGAGCCTTTCAGTCTTTCCCTTATTGTTTTACTCGATAACAAGCTTGGGCCACCAAGGGGTCTTGGTTTTTTTTGTTTTAAGTGGTTTTTTAATAAGTCGCAGTGTTATTTATAAGATGAATGATGATGGTTGGTACTGGAGTATATACCTAAAAGACAGATTAACTAGACTTTTGGTGGTTATTGTCCCTGCGGTATTTTTAGGGGTTGCTTTTGATATTATCGGAATTTATCTTTTCCCTGAAAGTAAAGTATACTTAGGGGAAATTGGAAGTAGTGTTATTACATATGTTGTCTTGGATAGTATAAATTTTGTAAATGTTATTTCTAATTTATTTTTCATTCCTACTAATATAATCCCTGTTGCAGGAAGTAATGGTTCTTTATGGAGTATATCTTACGAGTTTTGGAGTTATATATTATTTCCATTGATCTTAATAACAATTAAATCTAATTTATTAGTTTATAAAACTCTATGCATTTTTTTTATTTTTTCTATAATGTATATCCTTGGAGAGAAAGGTAATTATTATTTTTCTATTTGGATGATTGGCGCTGTGGTTGGTTTTATCAGCGTAAATTTCTCAAATAGATATGTAAAAATAAAAAACTTGTCATTAATTATGTTTTTTCTTTTTATTTCATCGGTAGGTTTTAGTACTTTAGATATTTTAGAAAATAATGTTGAAGATTTTTTTATAGCGATATCATTTGGGTTGTTTATTCTATTTCATAATGATGAGTATGCCTGTAGGAGTCCAAAAGTAAGAGTAATGGCACATAGATTATCAGCTGTATCCTTTTCTATGTATGCTATACATTTACCTGTATTGCTATTGCTTATATCATTTTTTAAGATTGATGAAAGGTTGGATCTAAATATATTTAGTTTTTGTTTGTTCTTAATTACGGTAATGATTACACTTTGTTTTTGTTTTTGTTTTTGTTTTTGGTTTTGCTTCGAGAGGAATACTTCTAGAGTTAGGGCGATTCTAAATAGAAAACGTGGGGGTAATTATTTTGAGGGAACGTAACATAGATTCTTTAAAGGGCTTGTCAATAATAGGCGTCGTCATTCTTCATTTTTCATTTAATCATTCGCTAGGCGATGTAACAGCTGCAATGATAGAAGATATTAAGTACGCTTTTTATTGGTCTGTTTTATCCTTTTTTTTCTGTTCTGGTTACTTATACTCGAATAAAAATAAGAGCATAGAATTCCTAATTGACTTTTCTAAGAAAAAATTTTTTAGTTTACTTATACCCTATTTGATATTCTGCACATTTTATGGCGTGTCTTTTTTTGTTTTAGGGAAATTAGGCAGTGTAGATTTTTGGACGTACTATATATACCCTGTAGCACCTCAGTTATACTTTCTTGTTTTTTTGTTTGGTATCAGTGTTTCATACTGCATTTTTGATGTTTTTCTTGGGAAATATTCGTTATACCTATTTTGTTTTTTTTCACTGTGTTTATTTGTTAATGCTGGTTATGAATCAGTTCCTTATGGTCGAAATTTCAATCTTATTTATCTATACTCATTTATATACTCAATAGGAGCGCTCATTAAGCGTATTGAGGCTGAAAAACGAAATTACGATTTTATATTTTTTTTGTTGTTATTAACTTTAATTATCTTATCTGGATATTACTATGCAACGTCAATAATTTTATTGTTACTTTTGTATTTGATGATAAAAATTATTAATTCGTTAGGGTTTTGTATCCCAGCATTACCATATGTTGGTAAGTTTTCTTCTTCAATATATATTTGGCATGCTCCTTTAGTTATGCCATTATTATTTTTCGTTTTTACCGATAAATATGATTTCAGTTTGATTATGTTTGTGCCATATGTTTTTTTTGTAATTATGTCATGTATATTCATTGGAAAGTTTGTTCATAAATTTGAAATTTTCAAGATCCTTAGGTTTTAATAATATGAAAGTGTATGATACTTGGCATGTGTGTCAAAAAGATAGGCGTGAAAATTACTCAATTCCAACTATGATGAACCAATTGTCTATATTAAGTTCATTATCTACTAATCTTTGGTTTAGTGATTCTACACTTATTGAACGAAGCATTAAAAATATACCAAAATTTTCAAAATATTACAGAGAAGAATTGTCTGACGTTAATGTGCTATCTAGGAATTGTAATTCGATTATTATGAAGTACATAGTTAAACACCAGGGAAAAAATAGGTTTGATCGTTGGATTTCGGAAGGGCGTGATTTTTCTTCATGGTCAGTGTCCAATCTACAGCACAACGTTAATGATAAGTCAGCTACTTTCGGTTACACCTGCGAAAGCCTAGAGTTAATGAAGTTTAACAAAGAAGTTGGCGCATACTCTGTATTGGGACAAGTAGATCCTGGATTAGAGTGGTATGACGTTCTTCACAGTGAACTCGAAGTTAGAGGTGCGTTAAAAGATCATAAGCATTTAGTTCCTAATGATTCTTTTATTGAACGGATTCGAGAAGAGTGGACTCTTGCTGATAAAATAATAGTAAACTCATTATATAGTAAAGAGTCGCTTATAAAACATGGGGTTAATGATAAAAAAATTAATATTGTACCTCTAACTTTTTCTGGCTCTTCGACAAGCATCCCAAAGACCCTAAGTAAATCTAAGGTTATTAAAGCGTTGTTTGTGGGTAACATTAGTTTTGCAAAAGGTTTTTATTACTTTGGTGAAGCTTCAAAAATGTTAGATTGCTCTGCTTTCGAATTTTATGCGGCAGGCAGCTTGGATATAAATATTGATTTTTATAAGAAGCAAAACTGGAACGTAAATTTATTAGGGCATTTGAGTCATGAGGAACTAAACAAACTATATGAGCGGTGTGATGTGCTAGTATTCCCAACCCTCTCAGAAGGATTTGGAATGGTTCAATTAGAAGCTATGAGCAAAGGCTTGCCTGTTATTGCAACAAAGTGCTGTGGGGAGGTTGTTCAAAATGGTACCAATGGTTATCAAATTCAAAGTAGGAATGAGGATGCAATTGTTGAAGCTCTTTTAAAGTTTCGGGATTCTTCTGCTACTTTACAAGACCTTTCTTACAACGCCATAGAGCGAGTAGAAGATTATTCGTTAGAGAAAGTTACCAATAAATTGAAGGGAGTATTGAACTTGTGAGAAGTGTAGCAATTATTACTAACATCTGCACGCCATATCGTGAATTGTTATTTTCTAAAATATCAAAACAATATGATGAATTAACGGTTTATTATACTCAGGGGATGACCGATGATCGTGATTGGACGGTTAAAGGTGACTTCAGTTATGTAGAGTTGAGAGAACGATTTTCTTTTAAAGGAAGCGTTTTAAATAAGGGGATAATTGATATTTTTAGAAGGCATGATTCTTTTATTATTGGTGGATACAAGGATTTTACTTGTCTCATTTTGATTTTTTTATGTATCATCTTCAATAAGAAGTATTCTATTTTTTTTGATGGTATCTCCCCATCTAGAGTTAAAGGTGGAGGGAATGTAATCACTCGATTTTTAAAGTTACTTATATTTACTAATGCATATAAAATTTTAGCTAATGGATTGGTTTCTAGAGAGTATATAGAAAGTATTAATAAGGATTTGGATGGAAAGATTATAAACCAATATCTGTCGACTAGATCTTTTGTTGAAATTTCTCTAGGTAGAAGAAACCGTGCTCGTGCAGATTTTCTGTGTAATAAATTGCTTAAAGAGGACTCGATTATCCTAGTTTATTCTGGGAGGTTAATAGAGAGGAAGAATGTTGAACTGTTAATATCAGTAATTGATGATTTACCCAAAAATTACTATTTATTTATTGCTGGTGAAGGAGAGATGAGACAGAAATTACGCTCTATAGCATCTAAGAATGTGTTTTTCTTGGGACATTTACAGACGAAAGAGTTAGAGGATTTATACTGTGCTTCCGATGCGTTGATATTACCGTCACGAGATGAACCATGGGGGTTGGTCGTTAACGAGGCTATAGCCTTTGGAACTCCAGTTATTGTTTCTGATGATTGTGGCTCAGCTTCGACATTAGTTAATCATGGAATTAATGGCTTCATTTATTCTGTGAGTGAACCCGAAAAAATAAAAAAACACATCGAGATGCTAGGAGAGTTAGATACTTTGAAAAGTCATCAAGAATGTAATCGACTATCAAAGTTGTATAGCATAGAAAACTCTGCAATAAGCTTTTTAGATGTGATTTTTCAACACAAAATCAATTCAAAGGGGTAGTTTTTGTTAGCCTTTGCTTTATTATTCGATGCATTGCTCGTAACTGTTGTGTTTTTTTATTTTGTAAAAAAATCAAATGTTTTCAATCCGATATTTATATACTTATTTTTCCATGTTTATGCATTTTCTATTCGCGGTTGGTCTGTTTTATTTGGTTCGCCAAAAATGTATGAAACCAGAGGTTATTTTGAATCTATAACTGATAATGAAATATTGCGAGGTGTCATACTCGCTGATATTTCTTTACTAGTATTCTCTATTTCTTTCTTTCTAGCTTGTAATAAGGTTAAGTATTTTGAACGAACTATATCTTTAAAACCGATCAAACGCCCTAACTTTAGATTTTCAAATGGTTCTATCCTTCTAGTTTGCATCTTTTTTCTTCCTGTTGGAATTTTGTCATTTGTAATGACTAAGACCACAAATTTAAATTTTAATAGTGGATTTATTAGTATACCATCGCTTTGGATTCCATCAATCTTACTAATGCTGGTTTATTTTAAAGGGATTAGATGGTATTTTTACGTACCTCTGTTTATATATGTAACAATTGTTGCAGTTCAGGGGTATCATCGAATACAATTAATTATTCCTTTGTTTTTATGTTATTTATTCTATTGTAATTATCACAAAATTTTATTTCCTAAGTTTCATCACCTAATCCTATCTTTAGTTTTTATAATGGTTTTTCCTTTTTTGAAAGATGTAGGTAAGGCTTATCAAGAAGGGGACATGGAAAAAGTAAAGCATTCTTTTTATATTGCTGTTGGTTTAGAGGAAGATTATAGAAATAGGGAAAGTTACCTTTTGGATCAATATTCAGGAGCCCTAACACTTTATGATAGGTCTGATGGTTTATATTTTGGTAAAACATACTTGTCAATAATTTCCTTGCCAATACCAAGATTTATATACCCAAGCAAACCAGGATTAGGTGACCACATTATTGAAGTTTCGACTCCTCAAAGACCATACGATTTGGAAGGGCGAGTTATAACTTATATAGGTGAGGCTTACGCTAACTTTAGTTATCTAGGTGTGATATTAATCCCTGCTTTTTTAGGTTGGTTAATTTCTCGATGGTATAATTCTATTGAATTTTATACTAAGAATAATGCAGAGTTATTTGTTTATATTGTTTTTATGACAACTTGGATACAGGTTTTTAGAGATGGACTGGTCTCATTTGTCATGTTTGGCATTTTTTACAATTTGCCAATAATTGTCGCATATTGTGTTTCTAGGTCTAAGTTTCGTTAATTTTGAGGTTATCTTTGATTATACATGTTGTTTACGATTGTGTTCCAGGCGTTTTTCGTGGTGGTGTGCAAAAGGTTGTCGTTGATTTGGCTTTGGCTCAGTATAAAAATGGTGCTAATGTTGAAATTTGGGCGCTAAAAGAAAACAAGAACTGTCCAGATATAGATTATAAAGGATTGAAAATTAAATATTTTGATTCATATACAGTTTTTGGTGTTAAATTGTCATTTGAATTAATAAATAGTTTGATGTTGATTAAAAAAGATATTGATATTATTCATTGCCATAGCACCTTTCACCCTATTAACTTTCAGGTTGCTTATTTTTCGGTTAATAATAATGTTAAGCTAGCATGTCATACGCATGGGGCTCTAGATGTTAAACTTTTCTCAGGGCTTAAATTTCAGCATCTTAAAAAACGCGTATATATAAAATTTTTTGAGTCGTACTTATTAAGAAATTCATCATGTGTCTTTGCATTAACGCATGATGAAAAAAAACAGTTGCGTTATTTTGGGTTGAATGAAAATGTTCTAGTTCTTCCAAACGGAATAGGATTTCCAAAGTATTACAATCCAGATGATAAGAAAGCCGGATTGAAGCTTAAGCAAGAGCTTTCTATTAGTTATGATTCAAAGGTTTTATTGTTTGTTGGTCGTATAGTTAGGAAGAAAGGGATAACTTATATTGTTGATGCATTAAAAATTGCTTTGACTAGCAACTCTAACGTTATTCTTATAATTGCTGGAGATCCTAACCAGGATGAATATTACACTAATGAATTAAAAAGAATAATTATTTCCAATAACATCTCCGACAATGTGATCTGGTATGGTTTTGTAAGTGACGAATTTAAACCTGCTCTTTTCAGTGCATCGGATGTTTTTATCCATGCTTCTTATTCTGAGGGGATGGCTATGTCTGTTTTGGAGGCAATGAGTTATTCTATCCCTTGTATAGTTACTCCGGGTTGTTACATGCAAGAAGCCCGTGACTTTGGAGCTTTGATTGAAGTGCAGCAGAGACCAATCGCTTTGGCCGAGGCGATTGTTAAAATGCTAGAAGACCCAAGGGCGTTAGAATTATTTGGTAAAGCATCGTCGGATTATGTTAGGACCAATCACTCATGGTGTGAATTGGCTGATATATCGGTAAAGGCGTATAAAATTTAGGTGAGTAGATGTTACAAGTATTGCAAGATATGGCAAAGGGGGGATCAAATTTGGTCGAATCCCCATCACCGAGTGTAACTAAGGGAAATGTCTTGATTGACACAATGGTTTCACTTATTTCAGCAGGCACAGAGCGAATGTTGGTAGATTTTGGTAAAGCTAACCTATTAGACAAAGCACGTAAGCAACCGGATAAAGTTAAAATGGTACTTGAAAAAGTACAAACAGATGGGCTTATAACAACAGTTGAAGCTGTACAGTCTAAGTTGGCCCAACCATTACCGCTTGGTTATTGTAATGTTGGTGTCGTAAATCAAGTAGGTGCTGGTGTTGCGGGCTTTAAAGAAGGCGATCGTGTTGTCTCTAATGGGCCTCATGCTGATGTGGTTCGTGTACCTAAAAACTTGTGCGCACTTGTTCCAGATAACGTTTCAGATGAAGAAGCGTCTTTTACTGTTGTTGCTAGTATTGGCCTTCAGGGTATCAGACTAGCTGAACCAACGTTAGGCGAAGCTTTTGTTGTTACTGGCGTTGGTCTCATTGGTCTGTTAACCGTGCAACTTCTACGTGCACAAGGCTGCCGTGTTCTGGCGATCGACTTTGATGATGCAAAGCTTGAGCTTGCGAAGCAGTTTGGCGCTGAAGTTTGTAACCCTGGCAAAGGTGAAGACCCAGTTGCTGCTGGTATGGCGTTTAGCCGTGGTAATGGTGTAGACGGTGTCATCATAACAGCATCAACAAAATCTAATGATCCGGTTACACAAGCCGCACGTATGTCACGTAAACGTGGGCGCATCATATTAGTGGGTGTAACTGGACTTGAATTAAACCGTGCTGACTTTTACGAAAAAGAGCTTAACTTCCAGGTTTCTTGTTCATATGGTCCTGGTCGTTATGACCCAGATTATGAAGACAATGGCAATGATTACCCACTGGCTTTTGTTCGCTGGACTGAGCAACGTAACTTTGAAGCTATTTTGGATATGATGTCATCTGGCCAGGTTAATGTAAAACCGCTTATTACACATCGATTCAAGTTTGAAGATGCACCTAAAGCTTATGATTTACTAACCTCTGATAAATCAGCATTAGGTATTTTACTGCAATACCAAAGTGAAATTAACACAAGGCATCAGTCGACGGTTGAGCTTGATGTAACAGCGACATTTGAAGCGAATAAGCCCATTGTCGGGTTTGTTGGCGCTGGTAACTATGCATCTCGCATGCTTATCCCTGCCTTTAAAGAAGGTGGAGCACAGTTACATACCATTGCGACATCAGGCGGTATTAACGGCGTAACGCATGGTGAAAAAACGGGTTTTGCTAAAACCACTACTGACACAGCTGCGATGATTAATGATTCTGAAATCAATACCATTGCCATTGTTACCCGTCATAATAGTCATGCTAAGTTTGTATGTGATGCATTAAATGCGGGTAAGAACGTTTTTGTTGAAAAGCCATTAGCTATCACTATTGAAGAGCTGGCACAGGTAGAGGCAACGTATTATTCTGTTGCAAACCAAACAGCAGCACCAAAGTTGATGGTGGGTTTTAACCGTCGTTTCTCTCCTCAAGTTCAAAAAATGAAAGAACTGCTGTCATCAGTTAAAGAACCAAAGAGCTTTATGATGACCATGAATGCAGGAGCGATTCCAGCAGAGCACTGGACACAAGATAATGAAGTCGGTGGTGGTCGTATTATTGGTGAAGCTTGTCATTTCATTGACTTAATGCGCTTCCTTGCTGGCTCAGAAATTACGTCAGTACAATGTCGCCGAATGGGTGATGTTGATAGCGTTGATATCACGGAAGATAAGGCCGCTATTATTCTTGGTTTTGCTGATGGTTCTTTCGGCACTATTCAGTATTTAGCAAATGGTGCGGCTAGTTTCCCGAAAGAACGGGTTGAAGTTTTTTCCGCTGGTCGTGTCTTACAGCTAGATAATTTCCGTAAACTCAAAGGTTTTGGCTGGCCTGGATTCAAAAAAATGAATCTTTGGAAGCAAGATAAAGGTCAAACACCGTGTTCTGCGGCTTTCCTTGAATCGATTGAGAAGGGCACTGAAGCGCCGATTACAGCGCGTGAACTGTTTGAAGTGGCCAAAGTGACCATTGAAATTGCTGAGCAGTTACGAAATCAACGATGAGCCTTAAACTAAAAGCGCAAACAGCAAAAGATCTGGGAGTTTTCAATTTAGCTCGAGTTGCTATCTATCAAATCGGTGTCCGAAGTGGATTGAACCCTGTTAAGCGTCTTTCTCAAGCCCTTGTATCGGGGATTTTGTTCCGCCCAATGGTGTCCTTAAGCCAAAGTGAATGTGCAGAGCAATACAAACTGTCACCATTTGGTTGGTTGCCAAAATTGTCTACGAGTGAACTGAGGTGGGATCAAAGTGTATTAACTGAGCATCGCTTCTCGGAGATGAATAAGCCTTGGTTTAGCTTGGCTGACTTTGATTCAAATGTTGGTGATATCAAAGGCATTTGGGAAGCATCAAGGTTTGATTGGGCTCTGGGTTTAGCGAGAGACTACCTTGCAGGTAGGGGTGCTGCTTTAGAAGAACTTAACGCTACCGCCAGAAGTTGGATGGACCAGAACGCGCCTTATTTGGGGCCAAACTGGAAATGTGGGCAAGAAGCTTCAATACGGGTGATGCACTTGGCATTTACCGCTAAACTGCTTAACCAAGTTCATAACCCTGAGCCAGCACTTTTGGCATTGATAAAAGCACACCTACAACGAATCGCGCCAACGATCTCTTATGCCGTAGCGCAAGACAATAATCATGGTACATCAGAGGCCGCGGCCTTGTTTATTGGTGGAAGCTGGTTGGTTATTAATGGGGATAAAAGTGGCGCCTGTTTGCAAAAACAGGGGCGTAAGTGGCTAGAGAACAGGGCGAAACATCTTGTCGCTAAAGATGGGACGTTCAGTCAATACTCCGTGAACTACCACAGAGTTATGTTAGATACCTATTCAATGGCAGAGCTTTGGCGTCGAGAACTAGAACTCGATCCATTTACTCGCGAATTGACCGAAAAAATAGGCTTTGCGACTCAATGGCTTTACCAGTTAATTGAACCATCAACTGGCGATGCCCCCAACCTTGGCCACAACGATGGCGCTCGCTTATTACCGCTCTCGTGCAGCGATTATCGAGACTTCCGACCATCTGTTCAGTTAGCTTCTGTTATCTTCCTTCAAGCGACTGCTTGGCAAAAGAAAGGTGAGTATGATGAGGCGCTTTCTTTATTGCAGATTAAAAAGCCAGAGAAAGTCCTATCTAAACCTACATCATTTCATTTTCAACACGGCGGCTATATTGGGTTGAGAAATCAAGTTGGTGCATTTGCCTTATTCAACTACCCTAAGTTTCGATTTAGGCCTGCACAAAACGATGCGCTTCACGTTGACCTTTGGTTAGATGGTATCAATCTACTACGCGACGGTGGCACGTTCAGCTACAACGCGGGGCAAGACTACATTGATTACTATGGCGGGACACAAAGTCACAACACGATTCAATTTGATGGTAATGAGCAAATGCCAAGGCTTAGTCGTTTCCTGTTAGGGGCTTGGTTGAAAGCAAAGGATGTTAGCTTTGATGAGCATAAGTTAACTGGGCAAGCAGGTTATCGAGACTATTTGGGGTGCGAGCATCAGCGACATATCTCTCTTACGGAAACCTCTCTTACTGTAAAAGACCAAGTGCAAGGCATTAAAAGTAAAGCAATCCTTCGATGGCGACTAAGTCCTGATAATTGGGTGGTGCAAGGTCACAAGGTGACGAATGGCAACCACGAGATCAAAATCGATAGCGACGTAAAGATTGAACGTTTAGAAATCGTAGAAGGCAGAGAGTCCCGCTATTACTACCAAGAAACTTCTATCTCCGTTCTTGAGGTAGAGATTTCGTCAGATGGCAACATTACAACAGAGTACCAATTTCACTCATGAATATTCTTTATTTTCATCAACATTTCTCAACACCAAAAGGTTCGACTGGTATACGCTCCTATGAAATGGCTAAGCGCCTGATTCATCATGGGCATAATGTCACTATGGTTTGTGGTACTTACGGTGGCGGCGAAACCGGCCTCGATTCTGTGTTTACCGCGGGTAGACGCGAAGGTATTGTTGATGGTATTCGCATCATAGAATTTGATTTGGCTTATTCAAACTCAGATGGCTTTTTAAAACGCAGCATGACGTTTGTTAAGTTTGCCTTGAAAAGTATTGGCCTTGCCTTTACTGAAAAATACGATGTACTTTTTGCTACCACAACGCCTCTTACCGCTGGAATTCCGGGTATATTTGCTCGCTGGTTACGTGGCAAGCCATTTGTTTTTGAAGTGCGAGATCTATGGCCAGAATTACCCAAAGAGATGGGGGTAATCAAAAATCCTGTCATTCTGGCGCTGATGTCCTTCTTAGAGTGGGCATCTTACCGTAGCGCGCATCGTTGTATTGGTTTATCTCCAGGTATTGTTGAGGGGATTAAAAAGCGCGGCGTTGATGAAAGCAAAATAACGATGGTGCCTAATGGTTGTGATTTATCTATCTTTAGCCAACCAAGCGAACTTTGGCGTCCTGAGGGAGTTAAAGATAACGACCTGATGGCGATTTTTACAGGCACTCATGGCATGGCAAATGGTCTCAACGCTGTTTTAGATACTGCCGTTGAGCTCAGTCAACGCGGCCGAGAGGACATTAAACTGGTTTTAGTTGGACAAGGTAAATTAAAGCCTGAACTTGAGAAACGAGCGGCAGAGTTAACATTAGATAATGTAGTATTTCATCCGCCGGTAAATAAAGAAAAACTGTCTGGTTTAATGGCAAGTGCAGATGTAGGTATGCAGTTATTAGCGAATATTCCAGCCTTTTATTACGGTACATCTCCCAACAAGTTTTTCGACTACATATCGGCAGGATTGCCTGTTATCAATAATTACCCAGGTTGGTTAGCGGGAATGATTGATCAAACGCAATGTGGGTTTTCTGTTCAGCCTGAAGACCCCAAAGCATTTGCTGACGCGTTAGAGAAAGCGGCAGATCAAAGAGAAATCCTGACTCAAATGGGGGCGAATGCACGTCAACTCGCTGAAAACCAGTTTGACCGCGCTCTATTAGCGGATAAATGGGTTAATTGGGTGACGGGTGTTAATGCAACAGAGGTGGCTTCTTCAGGAGTGGACGATGAAAAGACTGTTTGATTTTTTTGCTTCTCTTATCGCGCTTATCTTGCTATTTCCTGTCATTGCTTTAGTTGCGTGGAAGATTCGCAAGAACCTTGGCTCTCCTGTTCTTTTCAAACAAAAAAGGCCTGGTTTGAATGGAACTGTTTTTGAAATGACTAAGTTTCGTTCTATGAAAGATGCTACCGACAAAGAAGGTAACCCTTTACCTGACTCAGAAAGAATGACACCTTTCGGACAAAAGCTCAGAGACTCTAGTCTTGATGAGTTACCTGGCTTATGGAACGTACTTAAAGGTGATATGAGCTTGGTTGGGCCGCGTCCATTACTTGTTCAATATTTACCTCTTTATAATAAAGAACAAGCTCGTCGTCATGATGTTCATCCGGGTATAACAGGTTGGGCGCAAGTTAATGGACGAAATGCGATAAGTTGGGAAGATAAGTTCAAGTTAGACGTTTGGTATGTAGATAACCGGACCCTTTGGCTAGACATTAAAATTTTGTTCCTAACGGTAAAAAAGGTCTTCGTAAAAGAAGGGATATCCGCAGATGGCCACGTCACCATAGAGCCTTTTACTGGTTCTCAGAATCAAGGTAAAGGCCAATCATGAAAAGCTGCGCCATTCTAGGTGCCAGTGGACATGGCAAGGTTGTGGCAGAGATAGCAGAGTTAAATGGCTATCGAAACATTTCCTTCTTTGATGATCGTTGGCCAAACCTGACCTCTGTCGAACATTGGGCGGTGTCTGGTGATACAAACACGCTTCTCGCTAACGTGAAAGAGTATGACATTACTATTGTCGCCATTGGTCATAATACGACCCGTTGCGCCAAACAAAGAGAGTTAAGCCAAGCGGGTGCAGTCTTTGATGTGATTGCTCACCCTAGAGCAACATTAAGTGAACATGCCACTATTGGTGCCGGGTCGGTCGTGATGGCGAATGCGGTTGTTAACCCTTTTAGTTGCATTGGTGCGAGCTGTATTATTAACACAGGCTCTACTGTCGATCATGATTGCAAGCTCGCTGAAGGCGTCCACATTAGCCCTGGCGCAAACTTAGCCGGTGGTGTTGAAGTTGGGGAAAGCTCTTGGATCGGGATAGGAAGCCAAGTTAATCAGCTTGTCGTCATTGGCCGCGAAGTCATCGTCGGTTCTGGTTCAACCGTTATCAATAATGTTCCAAGTTTTCAAACCGTAGTGGGCACTCCAGCTCATGCGCTTATCAAAAAATAGATTCCCGTTTTCACGGGATTGACGGGTATTTTAAGATGCTTAACACACCATTTTCTCCATGGCCTAGCTTCACTAAAGAAGAAGCGGATGCTGTAAGTAAGGTTGTACTTTCAAACAAGGTGAATTATTGGACTGGTCAAGAAGGTCGTGAGTTTGAAAAAGAATTCGCAGCTTGGGCAGGCTGCGAGTACGCCATTGCATTGGGTAATGGCACCCTTGCGTTAGATGTCGCGCTTAAGGCATTAAATGTTGGTGCGGGTGATGAAGTGATCACTACATCGCGTACTTTCCTAGCGTCTGCTTCGTCCATTGTCACCTCGGGTGCAAGCCCTGTGTTTGCGGATGTGGATTTAAATAGCCAGGCCATTACCGCAGAAACCATCGAAGCGGTGCTAACGTCAAAAACCAAAGCGGTAATCGTGGTTCACCTTGCAGGAATGCCAGCAGAGATGGATGCCATTATGGCGCTGTCTCAAAAGCACGGCTTCAAGGTGATTGAAGATTGTGCCCAGGCACACGGTGCAAAGTACAAAGGCCGCAGTGTCGGGTCTATCGGTCATATTGGTGCGTGGTCTTTCTGCCAAGATAAGATCATGACCACAGGTGGTGAAGGTGGCATGGTTACCACTAACGACAAAGCGTTATGGTCGTTTATGTGGTCTTACAAAGATCATGGAAAATGCTATGACGCGATTTATAATCGCGAGCACGAACCGGGTTTTCGTTGGCTACATGAAAGCTTTGGCACCAACTGGCGCATGACAGAAATGCAAGCCGTGATTGGTCGCATACAGCTTACTAGTATGGCAGACTGGACAGCAACGCGCCAAGCGAATGGCAAAGCAATTGATGATGCGGTGGCAGATTTGCTAGTGGTACGTCGCGTTCAGGTGCCGGAATATAGTGAACATGCGGAATATAAGCATTACTTGTTCGTTGAACCGCAACAGCTCGCAGAAGGCTGGACACGAGACAAAATTGTGGACGCTATTGTGGAACTAGGCGTACCTGCTTTTCAAGGTAGCTGCTCAGAAGTGTATTTAGAAAAAGCCTTTGATGGCACGCCGTGGCGACCAAAGCAGCGTTTAGTTAATGCCGTGGCGCTAGGAGAAACCAGTCTAATGTTTTTAGTTCACCCTACGTTAACGTCGCAAGAAGTAGAAAAAATGTGCTACGCCATTAAGAGCGTCTTACAACAAGCACAGCGTTAATAATAGTGTGAGCAATTTTCATATCGACTCTGATGTCGGCTTAACATCAGAGTTGCCGTTCCTTCTTTGTACTTTCTATTCTATAATTCCATCGTTAACCAATCGCGGCTGACGATGCTCATTATTCTAAAATAAACATTCGTTGGCGAAGAGAAAACTTATGCAGCATATCCATTTTATATGGCAACTATCGCGCGGGCAAAAACGACTGATCAGTGTTTTCATTGATGCAGTATTAATTTTTATATCGCTGCACCTAGCAATGTGGACACGATTAGGCGAATTTAGTTACCTCAATAATACCGACTATGACATAATATCGGTTCTGGTTATTGTATCGACGATCATTATTTTCACTAAGCTGGGTTTATACCGAGCGTTGCTGCGTTATCTCACCTTTCATGCCCTCTTTGTCGTGACATTAGGCGCAACCTTGTCTGCGATAGTGCTGGCGGTGCTGGCGTTCTACTTCCAAGAACAAGTCCCAAGAACCGTCCCTATCATCTACGGCGCATTCTTAGCGCTCTTCTGCGGCGCGCCAAGGTTAATGGTGCGCTCATTGTTCGCCACCAGAAACACCCGCAGCAGCAAAGAAGTAGTGATTTATGGCGCAGGCTCTGGCGGCAGGCAGTTAGCGCTGGCACTAAGAAGCTCCGAGCAATACCGAGTGCGCGCTTTTATTGATGACGACAGAACCCTCACCAATACCGTCATACTAGGCTTGCCTGTTATCCCTATGGATGACGCGCACAGCTTAATCTTAAAATACGAAGTGCAACAGATTTTGCTGGCGGTACCCAGTGCATCTCGCGCGCGTCGTAAGGTGATTATTGAAAAGCTAGCCCCGTTACCCGCAGAAGTCTTAACCGTGCCAGACATGTTAGACATCGTGTCGGGTAAAGCGACCATTGATGAACTAAAAGACGTACCGATTGAAGACTTGCTAGGGCGAGATGCCGTGGCGCCTCAGTCGGTGTTAATGGAGCAAAACATTCGTGATCAGGTGGTGATGGTCACAGGCGCTGGGGGGTCGATTGGGTCTGAGCTTTGCCGACAGATTTTATTGCAAAAGCCGAAGTCGTTAATTTTGTTTGAGCTGTCTGAATTTGGCTTGTATCAAATCGATCGTGAGCTCACGCAAATTAATGACAGTGAAGATCTCGGCGTGGCGATTATTCCATTATTGGGCTCGGTTCAGCGTTTTCATCGCCTGCAAACCTCACTAGAAGCCTTTAAAGTCGACACGGTTTATCATGCCGCAGCGTACAAGCATGTGCCTTTGGTCGAATACAATGTGATAGAAGGTGTGCGTAATAACATCTACGGTACGTACAACACCGCAAAAGCAGCGATTGCCGCCAATGTGAAATCGTTCGTGCTCATTTCAACCGACAAAGCCGTGCGCCCAACCAATGTGATGGGTACAACGAAACGCATGGCGGAACTTGGCCTGCAAGCCTTGGCGGAAGAAGAAGCGAAAAAAGAAAACGGTACGCGTTTTTGTATGGTGCGCTTTGGTAATGTGCTGGGTTCATCTGGCTCAGTGATTCCTTTGTTTAAAAAGCAGATCGCCAACGGTGGCCCGCTCACGGTGACCCACGCGGATATTACTCGCTTCTTTATGACCATTCCTGAAGCGGCGCAGTTAGTGATACAAGCCGGTGCCATGGGGAAAGGTGGCGACGTGTTTGTGCTTGATATGGGCGAGTCAGTCAAAATCACCGATTTAGCGAAAAACCTAATTAGCCTGTCGGGGATGGAAGTGAAAGATGAAGCTAACCCAAACGGCGACATAGAAATTCAGTACACGGGCTTAAGACCCGGTGAAAAACTGTATGAAGAGTTGCTGATTGGCGACAACGTTAGCCAAACCGCGCACACGCGGATTATGACCGCAAAAGAGGTGCGCTTACCGCTTGCTGAGTATGATTGCCTGTTAGAGCGCCTAGACAACGCTTGCCATGATATGAACCACGAGCTAATTCGCCAATTATTGTTAGATGCACCCACGGGTTTTGCCCCGTCAGATGGCATTAGCGATAAGGTTTGGGTATCGAGGCAAGTCGAGCGACAAGATAATGTGATCGACTTTGATGAAAGCGTGATGGTGCAAAAAGCCTAGTGTTATAAACATAGCGTTATAAAACTAGCGAAAGCATCATAAAACCCAAAGGCAGCCTCTCATCAGGTTGCCTTTTTTGTTTGTGGCTTTTACTTTAGCTTCCATCACCAAACTTGCTATCCTTCCATCCATATTTAGTCATGTTTGATCTGCCCCAGCAACACTGGACACTCGGTTAAGCGACATTCTGTTTTTCAAAGTTGATTGAGAGAAAAAATACAGGACAGCCATAGATTTCCCAATTTTCCAAAAAAATCGTATGTTCAACTCACTGTACAAGTAGAGTGATAAAGACTACACTTGTTCCATTAAATGTACATGTGGAGATTCTTATGAGAATCGTATCTTTTACTGAAGCTAGAAATGGTCTCAAAGCCGTTTTAGACGGTGTAGTTAACGATGCTGATACAACAGTTATTACACGTCGTGACTCTGAAGATGCAGTGGTGATGTCTTTAGACTACTACAATAGCCTTATGGAGACAGTGCACTTACTACGCTTTCCTAAAAACGCTGAGCATCTAAACCGCTCGATAGAACAGTACCGTGCAGGTAGAACAACAGCACGAGAGTTAATTGATGAGTAGTAGTCAGCGTATACGGTCGTGGACTGACGACGCTTGGGATGATTACCTGTATTGGCAAACGCAAGAAAAGAAAACGCTTAAGCGCATCAATAAACTCATCAATGATGTTAAGCGCTCTCCATTTGAGGGTATTGGTAAACCAGAGCCGTTAAAAGAGAACTTATCTGGTTTTTGGTCTCGCCGTATTGATGACACTAATCGGCTTGTGTACGCAATTGATGATAACGCAGTAACAATAATTTCCTGTCGTTACCATTATTAAGCCTTATTAGAAGAGCAGAATAAACGAGAATAAATTGGACACCCATATAATTGACGCTACCATTTAGTACTGCATGTCGATACCGCTACCGCAAAGTCTTGGAGTGATGAAGAGGTGGCTCAGCGTTGGACTACGTTATACAAAGCACCCATGCTAGTTACTCGCTGGCTCAAAGGCGAGTTAAAGTCCAAAGCTGAAACGCGCAAAACGCTCGAACTCATAGATGAGTGGCGTGACCGATTGAGCAATATCTCTTGGTTTATGCGTAATCTTAATGAGTATGTCGCACGTGAGGCCAATAAAGAAGAGGGCTGTAAAGGCCGGTTCTGGGAAGGGTGCTTTAAGTCTCAAGCCTTGCTTAGCTGTATGACATATGTCGATTTAAATCCAGTGTCAACGCCAGTTTAAAATTGACCCACTTATCGACGTTATCGCCGAAGTAAAACTGACCCACCCACGTAATTAACTTCTACTTTCAGATAGATTTTCTAGTACAGTTGGTATCGCAGTCATTAATGACTTAATCGCAAACATTCTTAAGGTTTGAGCGTACCTCTGAGTAATTCATTACACATCATACTGGTCTTCTCTTTTGCTAAAACACACTTCAATATATTACGTACTTGTTTAAGTACAACTTTGTGATGGGGCGGCGGGGCGATAAGGCAGAACCCTGCAACTTTGAATGCGGTGGTAACAGCAAAATGCTTCTTCACTCGCAGCTAGCGAGTTCTCTCATGTTAAAGCGGTTTTCCTAACTAACCTTTGATGAATACCATTGTGAGAGGAACCCTATGCTTTTCATTACCAACCGAATTCCCAACCAATCAGCGCGTTCTAAAAAGAACCGTGCCATTTCTTTTAATTATCAAAATACCGATATCTCTAAATGGCTTTACTTTTGTGAGCGTCGCGCCAGCGGGGACTATGTGGAAGTATTATCAGAAACCTTGTTTGCCAAGCTCAAGGCACTACCCAATGAGACTCAGATTTTATTTTACCTGCACGGATTTAATAACAATATGGAGCCGGACGTCTTTGAGCGCACCAACGAACTGCAAACGGTGCTAGATCAGCAGCAAAAAGGTTTAGTTTTGGTCGTGCCGATTATTTGGCCGTGTGACGATGATCATGGTGCTGCCTTAGTGGATGATTATTGGGATGACCAAAAGGCGGCTGATCATTCTGGTATTGCTTTTGCGCGTTTATTTTATAAATTTGATGTGTGGCGCCGCAGCAGTGTGCAGCAACAGTTTCCCTGTTTGAAGCGCATGAATGTGTTGGCGCACTCCATGGGCAATCGCGTATTAAAAAACGCCATGAAATCTTGGGTAGAGGATGAGCGATTAGGAGGGATGCCACAACTGTTTAGAAACGTGTTTATGGTCGCAGCGGATGTGGAAAACCACTGCTTGCAAGAAGAGGAACCCGGTCGACACATTGTCGATGCTAGCAAAAATGTACTCGTATTTTATGCCAGTGATGATTTAGCGATGTCGGCATCGAAAGTCGCGAACCTGAAAAACATTACTGCATCCCGCCGTTTGGGTATGACAGGGCCAGAAAATTTATCGCTATTGCCGAAAAAGGTGTACGAGTTTGACTGCGATGGCTTTAATAATCGCTTTGATTACCCTGCTGGGCATAGCTACTTTTTAACCGATAAGAAAGGCAATATCAGCCCAATTATTCAGACGATGTTTGAGGCGATAAAAACCGGTCGAGTCAGGGGTGATAAAAGCCAACGACTTGATGGCTGACTAGGACCTTATTCGCGTCCTAGTCATAGTCATTTAACCCTAACCAGGCATTGTTCACCGATGGGTTAATGTCTGGTTTTTTAAGTGGTTTTGGCTACCTTGAAAGGCACCGTTAGTCTGGCATCGCTCGTCGCATTTGGTCTGCATTCTTAAAAAACCAAAATGATCCTAAGCAAAAGAAAAGTGTGCAAAGCGAAGCTAGGATAATTTGGATATTTTCCGTGACCAATAGCATGGCAATGGCAGCGAGGGCCAAGGCTATGACGATAAATTCAACAAAGCGGCCAGCACCTTTGTTTTTATGGCGAAATGAAGCGTAGCGAAGTGTGAGTGACAATCCCATAATAGTTACATTCCCAATATTGATGACGACCGCTTATCCTTGAGGTCTGTCTATTTAAATCTTTTATCAAGTTACTTGGTTATTCATAATGAACATTATAAGGATACGGCAGGGAGTATAATTTTATTAAACGCGGATTTTAAAAGTGGAATGAAGCTCTAATTTACAAGGCTATCAATAAGTGTGAGTGCGCATAATAAAACTTATTAATAAGTTTGGGATATATGAAAAGAAGGCAAGCACATCAGTTACGCGGAATGTAACGTGCTTCATCGGATGAACGCTAAAGTGAAGCCTGACTTTATGTGGTCATTACAGAAAAGGGCGGATAAGTGCCCCATTTCTATGTGAGTTATTGGTTGCTTGTTACCAATGCAAGTCGAGGTCCTGACCGATTAATGTACTTTGTTCGTGTTCAGGTATCGTCTGCCAGCTTGCTAAAATTTGCATGACTTCTGAATCGTCGACAGGTTTATTGATGACTTTATTTTTGGTTTTTAACTCTAGTGAATATTGCCCTTGAGCTTTTGCAGCTGTGGTGTGTTGCCATTGATTTTTTGAAGCGGCCAACGTTTGTATTGGTCCCCAAGCGAGGGCAAAGCGAGTATCAGGCAATTCTAGCCAAAGTGTCAGAGAGCTGCAGTCCATAAATCTTCCTTGATAGCAGTAACTTAAAAGCATCTGTGACAAGCAAGCCATCAGTGCAATATTGTAGTTGTAATGTGATGTTGCGGTTTTGTTAACTTATCGTGTTTGTTACGTGTTGTCTAGCCATAGTGGTTTTGCATATTAGTTTCGTCGTCTCACTCACTCTTGTTTGTTTGTGCTCTTACTTATCGCTTGTCATTTTGTTATCTATGTACTGACCGTGACCTATCTAAAGGTGGTTGCTTGCATATCAACGGCCACTTCTAGCTCAATGCTCATTTTTATATCAAGGTTCATTTCTATATCAACGCTCACCTATCTTTCTATTGTTATCCCTGTGCAGGAATGACGAGGTTGTGGAGCGCCGTTAAAGCTTTGGTCATTGCGTGGGAAAGTTGAATTTTAGTATGAGGAACTGCGACCGAGTACGTATAGCGTTATTCATTGGATTGAGTTCATTTGAATATGCGAGAAAGTACCGACTAATGTTAAGCCGATGAAAAGGACACCGATGCAAAAAACAGACACGCCTATCCAGTTAACTCCCGATGTTTACGTGGTTCACCATGGCGGAAAAAACACCGTGACGGGCTCTTGTCATGAGCTGATGATAGGGCAAGATTCAATACTGATTGATTGTGGTTTATTTCAAGGTGAAGACGCTGGTGGCAAATGCCTAGACATTGAGTTCAGCATAAAAAAGGTGAGAGCGTTAGTGCTTACTCACGCCCACATTGATCATATCGGGCGGCTGCCTTGGTTATTGGCCACTGGGTTTCGTGGTCCTATCTATTGCACTCAAGCAACAGCTCACTTAGTGCCTCTGATGCTAGAGGATGGCCTAAAACTTCAATTAGGGCTAAACCGCTATCAAAGAACACGCACTCTCGATCTTGTTAGTAAGCACTTATGCCCTGTGACTTACGGGACGTGGATACCAGTTAAAGACCCAAATAATGCCTATTTCACTTATCTTCGTTTTAACCCGGCAGGCCATATTCTTGGGAGTGCGTACGTAGAGGTTAAACTCCCAAACCACGAGGTTGCGGTATTTTCAGGTGATTTGGGACCCAGCAATACGCCGTTGTTACCGGATCCAGTGCCGCCCAAGCGAGCCGACTATCTGTTTTTGGAAAGTACTTATGGTGACAAAGACCATGAAAGTATTGCCACTCGAAGTGAGCAATTACTTACTTTGATTAACAAAAGCTTGCAGAACGGCGGTGCGATTATTATTCCTGCTTTTAGTGTCGGTCGTACGCAAGAATTGCTGTTTGATATTGAATCTTTGCTGCATTCTCACAACTTGAATGCACAGCTGCCTATTATTATCGATTCTCCTATGGCCGCCAAAGTCACTAATGCGTACAAAAAGTATCGGAAACTGTGGAGCAAAGAAGCCAAACGAAAGCATGCGCAGGGACGTCACCCTCTTAATTTTAAACAACACGTGGTTATTGATGACCATCGAGCACACCTAAAACTGGTTAATCGACTGGCCTCAACCGGGGAGCCAGCCATTATCATTGCCGCATCGGGTATGTGCCAAGGCGGACGAGTGATGAACTACTTGCAAGCGCTGTTACCAGACGTGAGAACGGACGTCATATTTACCGGTTATCAGGCGAAGGGAACGCTGGGAAGTGCATTACAACAAAGCGCTTCAACCGTCTTAATTGATGGAAGTGAAATAACGGTTAATGCGAGTATCCATACGATGTCGGGCTACTCTGCGCACGCTGGTCAGAGTGATTTGGTTAACTTTGTCAAAGGTTCGGATATGGGGCTAAAGCAATTGCATTTGATTCATGGTGAAAGTCGTAGTAAATACGCCTTGATTGAGAAAGTGACTGATCTTTTAACATCAACTAAAATCAGAGGTTAGAGACTGAATTATTTGCCCATCTAGCGTCATGATAAGCTGTCGCACTCACTCGTGAACTCAGGTACAATTTGACGCGTTAACCTCAAATGTCACGTCAATTCTAGTGACGGAGAAGGAACACTAGTGTTGATTTTGAGGAGCACGAATAAATTTTAAGTGGTTGCTTTTGGGGGCGTGACTCAAGGGCGGTAGCGTACTTGTCTTAAAGGAAATGTTCCATTGCCTCGCTAGTTTTTGAAGCAAGACAGATCGTAAAGTGACATACATTTTATAAGCATATCTATTGTGTGCAAAGGGTATACACAGCTAGGTGATTTCTCGCTTATATTTACTTTCGTTAAGACAAGAAACAACGGCATTATTGTCAATGATCAAGTAACCCTGATGGGCTGAAGGTTGAATATTAACTCATGAAAAAGAAGAAAATCCTCACAGTGTTTGGTACGCGCCCAGAAGCAATAAAAATGGCTCCTGTTATTCATGCTTTAAATGCAGATGAACGATTCGAGGCTAAATGCTGTGTCACGGCTCAACATCGTGAAATGCTTGATCAGGTTCTTGAACTGTTCGAAATAGTACCAGATTTTGATCTTGACTTGATGAAGCAAGGTCAAAATCTAAATGAGGTGACTGCCCGTATATTACTCGAGATTAAACCAGTGTTGCAGAGTTTTAAACCTGATGTTGTACTGGTTCATGGTGATACCGCGACTACTTTTGCGGCAAGCTTAGCGGCTTACTATGAACAAATCCCTGTTGGTCACGTTGAAGCGGGTTTACGGACAGGAAACCTCTACTCGCCTTGGCCCGAAGAAGGTAACCGTCGCCTTACTGGGGCATTAGCTAAATACCACTTTGCTCCAACACTGACTTCACGAGATAATTTATTAAGTGAAAATATTACATCAAGCAATATCACTGTTACTGGTAATACCGTAATAGATGCGCTCTTGATGATTCAAAGTAAAATTGTTCAAGATAAAGAGTTGGGCACAAGCCTCGCATCCAAGTTTCCGTTTTTGGACAAAACAAAAAAACTAATTTTAGTCACTGGTCACCGAAGAGAAAGCTTTGGCGATGGCTTTGAATCTATATGCCAAGCGTTGGCTACGGTGGCAAAGAAATACACTAACGTCCAAATATTGTACCCGATGCATTTAAACCCTAACGTTAGAGAACCTGTAAATCGAATATTATCAAATATTGATAATATTCATTTGATTGAACCGCAACAGTATTTGCCTTTTGTTTACCTTATGAGTAGGGCCAATATCATTCTTACTGACTCTGGTGGCATTCAAGAAGAAGCGCCGTCTTTAGGAAAACCGGTATTAGTCATGCGTGACACTACTGAACGTCCAGAAGCGGTAGAAGCCGGAACAGTAAAACTAGTTGGGACTGATACGGGAACAATCGTGGCAAACTTAGATCTTTTGCTTACCGATGACAATTCGTACAAAGCAATGAGTTTCGCTCACAACCCTTATGGTGATGGGCAGGCATGCCTAAGAATATTAAACGAATTGGCGAATTAGAACTGGGAATTACACAATGTCATTTGAAACAATTTCAGTCATAGGCTTAGGGTATATTGGTTTACCTACAGCAGCAATGTTCGCATCACGGAAGAAAAAAGTGATTGGTGTTGATGTTAATCCAGCCACGGTTGATACAATTAATCGAGGTGAAATTCATATTGTTGAGCCAGATCTCGATATGATTGTCCACGCCGCGGTAAGCGAAGGTTACCTCAAAGCAGTAAAGACGCCCGAACCTGCAGATGCATTTTTGATCGCAGTGCCAACACCTTTTCATGATTACTTAGATTCAGATGTTCCTCAACCCGATCTCAAATATATAGAAGCCGCGACTATGGCAATCGCCCCTGTTTTAAAAAAAGGGGATTTAGTTATATTAGAATCAACGTCACCAGTGGGTACAACGGAAAAACTAGCAGAGTGGTTGGCAGAAGCGCGACCTGATCTTAGCTTTCCTCAACAATCAGGAGAGCATGCAGACATTAATATAGCGCATTGCCCTGAAAGGGTTCTACCTGGGCATGTGGTTCGTGAACTTGTTGATAATGACCGAGTGATTGGTGGTATAACGAATAAGTGCTCGTTGCGCAGTATTGAACTGTACAAAACGTTTGTGAAAGGTGAGTGTGTTGTTACTAATGCACGCACTGCGGAAATGGCAAAGTTAACAGAAAACTCCTGTCGAGACGTTCAAATTGCGTTTGCCAATGAGTTATCCTTAATTTGCGACAAATTAGATATCAATGTTTGGGAGTTGATTTCTTTAGCCAATAGACATCCTCGTATTAACATTTTACAGCCTGGTCCAGGCGTAGGTGGGCACTGTATTGCCGTTGACCCTTGGTTTATTGTCTCAAAAACACCGGAGGAGGCACAGTTGATTCACACTGCTCGCAAAGTGAATGATGCCAAACCTCAATGGGTTATCGAGAAAGTTATGCTAGCTGTTGCTGATTTCCTTCAGGCTAACCCTGAGAAAAGAGCTAAAGACGTGACCATTGCGTGCTACGGGTTAGCTTTCAAGCCAGATATTGATGACTTAAGAGAAAGCCCGGCAATGAATATTGCATTACAGATTGAAGATATGCATGCTGGAAAAATTTTGTTAATAGAACCTAACATTAAGTTATTGCCTTCTGTCTTTAGAAAGGCCCAGTTAGTTGAGTTCGATAAAATTGATGAAACAGTAGACGTTCAAGTTATGTTGGTTGACCATAAAGAATTTAAGCATGGTAACGAGACAAAAATACGCTCTGTTGATACTAAAGGAATTTGGAAGTAATTATGTTGAATAATAAAACAGTATTGATCACTGGTGGAACGGGTTCATTCGGTAAGCAGTTTATTAAAACGATATTAGAACGATATCAAGATGTGACTAAAATTATAATTTTCTCTAGGGATGAACTTAAGCAATTTGATCTTAAGCAGCTGTATCCAGAAAGAGACTATCCTCAATTAAGGTTTTTTATTGGTGATGTTCGCGATCGTAATCGCATGATTCAAGCATGTGAAGGCGTTGATGTGATCATCCATGCGGCTGCGATTAAACAGGTCGATACTGCAGAATATAACCCTACAGAGTGTATTCGCACAAATATCGATGGAGCAGAAAATGTCATTCAAGCTGCTCTTCAATGCGGAGTTAGAGATGTAGTTGCGTTATCAACGGATAAAGCATGTGCTCCCATAAACCTATATGGTGCGACAAAATTAGCATCAGATAAATTGTTTGCGGCAGCTAATAATATTAAAGGTTCTAAGGATATTCGTTTTAGTGTTGTGCGTTATGGCAACGTAATGGGTTCGCGAGGTTCGGTTATTCCATTCTTTATGAAAAAGAAAGAAGAAGGCCTATTACCTATTACCCATGAAGAAATGACTCGATTTAATATTTCTCTACAAGATGGCGTGAATATGGTGATGTATGCATTAGATCATCATCTTGGTGGTGAGATATTTATCCCTAAAATTCCATCTTATAAGATTATGGATATCGCTGAAGCAATTGCACCTGAATGCAGTACAAAAGTGGTTGGTATCCGACCTGGTGAAAAGCTGCATGAAGAGATGATCACCGATACTGACTCGCTTAACACGATTGATTTAGGTCATTATTACGCGATTCTTCCATCGGTTTCTTTTACCTATACGGAAAAGGAATACTTAGAGCACCATAAAGCTGAAAAAGTCCCGTTTGGCTTCAAATACAATTCTGGAACGAATACAGATTGGGAGACCGTTGAAAGCTTACGCGAGCTCATTGTAGAGCACGTTGATCCTAAATTTACAGTGTGAGTAATGAAGTGATTCCATACGGCAAGCAAGATATCACTCAACAAGATATTGACAGCGTAGTTGCTGTCCTTAAGTCTGATTTTTTAACGCAAGGGCCGAAAGTACCTGCGTTTGAAAAAGCGCTAACCGAACATACTGGCGCCCAATATGCGTTAGCAGTAAATAGCGCTACATCTGCTCTGCATATTGCTTGTCTCGCTTTAGGCTTGGGTGAAGGTGACTTTTTGTGGACGACACCCGTTACATTTGTCGCATCGGCAAATTGTGGTCTTTACTGTGGTGCCAAAGTTGATTTCGTTGATATTGATTCGGCGACTTATAATATGTGCCCTGACAAATTAGAACAGAAGTTAATCGCGGCCAAAGTAAATGGAACACTGCCAAAAGTGGTTGTTCCTGTTCATTTGTGTGGTCAGTCTTGTGATATGGTATCTATTGCTAAATTAGCTAAAGAATACGGTTTCAAAGTGATTGAAGACGCATCTCACGCTATCGGTGGTCAATATCATGAGCGACCAATTGGTAACTGCGAATATTCCGACATTACTGTTTTCAGTTTTCATCCTGTGAAGATTGTAACAACAGCGGAAGGTGGCGCGGCGTTAACCAATCAGAAAAAACTGGCTGACAAAATGGCTCTATTGCGTAGCCATGGAATCACTCGTGATCCTGAACTGATGGATGGTGGTTCTCATGGTGGTTGGTATTATCAGCAAGTCGATTTAGGCTTTAACTACCGAATGACAGAACTTCAAGCCGCGTTGGGTGTGACTCAGATGCAACGGCTTGATGAGTTTGTTGCAGCACGACATGAATTGTCTAAACGTTACAACCAACTATTGTCAGATCTGCCGTTAGTACTTCCGTATCAGTTGGAAAATACATATTCAGGTCTGCATTTGTTCGTAATACGCTTGAAGTTGGATGACATATCTTTAACGCATAAACAGGTCTTTGATGCATTACGTGAAAATGGTATCGGCGTTAACTTGCATTATATCCCTGTTCATACTCAGCCATATTACCAAGCTATGGGGTTCTCTGATGGTGATTTTCCTGAGTCGGAGCGCTACTATCACGAAGCCATCTCGCTTCCAATGTTCCACAGTATGACTGAAGAACAACAAGATACGGTTGTTCGTGTAGTTACTGAAGTTTTGAAGGGGAAATAATGAAAATTGCGGTTATCCCTGCGCGTGGTGGCAGTAAACGTATTCCTCGCAAAAACATCAAGCCTTTTCATGGCAAGCCTATGATTGCATATTCCATAGAAGCTGCCGTTGCTTCAGGTTGCTTTGATAAGGTCATTGTCTCTACTGATGATGTAGAGATCGCTGAGGTCGCTGAGCAATATGGCGCAGAAGTGCCTTTTTTACGCCCCGCTGATATCTCTGATGACTATGCTACGACGATGGATGTTATGGAGCATGCTATTGGTTGGTGTAAAAATGAAGGCTGGGACGTTAAGGCGGCATGTTGCTTGTACGCAACAGCCCCATTTGTTTTGCCAGAAGACCTTAAATGTGGATACCAATTATTGCAAGGTACCGGTGTTCAGTTCACTTTTAGCGCCACTTCTTTTCCATTCCCGATTCAACGTGCAATTAAGTTAGATGAGCAAGGCTCTGTTTCCATGTTTGCGCCCGAGAATGAGCAGGTAAGATCTCAAGACCTTGAAGAAGCTTATCACGATGCTGGTCAGTTCTATTGGGGACAAACCAATGCTTTCTCAAACAAACTGTCCATTTTCTCTCCCCACTCTAAAGCGGTACTATTGCCTCGAAGCCGTGTTCAGGACATTGATACACGGGAAGATTGGGAGTTAGCAGAGGCGCTCTATTCAGCGCTGAAACTCGCAGATAAATAAAGTTAAGGTCGTCATGAAAGTTGTTTTTCGAGTAGATGCCTCCCTACTGATTGGAAGTGGTCATGTAATGCGATGCTTGGTCCTTGCTGATCAGCTCAAGCTAAAGGGGCATGAAGTTCTTTTTGCTTGCTCTCCACTAGAAGGGGATATGCGGCCATTTATTCAAGAACGTGGGTTTGATGTGGCTACGCTTCCAATGCCTCAGAAAATAATTACTCCTAAATATGATGCCGATTATGGTGCTTGGTTGCAAAAAAGCGTAGACCAAGATGCTGAGGACTTTATTGAAACGGTCACTTGTTCAGATCTTGTCATTACAGATCACTACGCAATAGGTGAGCAGTGGCAACGCCAAATTAGGAAATCTTTAGACTGTCGATTGTTTGCTATTGATGACTTAGCTCGTATTCATGATGCAGATATCATCCTTGACCAAACTCTTGGTCGCTCTGAATCGGATTATGAAGGGAGCTGTACTAACGTGCTATTGGGCTGTGAGTATGCAATGCTTCAACCCGCTTTTTCGCGCAAACGAACGTTAGCGCTATCACGAAAGTGTGCAGGTACGATACCTCAAGTACTCGTTTCTATGGGAGGAGTTGATGCCCCAAATGCTACTTTAAAGGTATTGGAGTCTTTATCCCAAAAGGTTGATGCTCAATTTACTGTATTGCTTTCTTCACGTGCCCCTCATTATAAAGAGGTTACTCAGTGGTGCGCAATTCAATCCAACGTAGTGCATTTGGATTTTGTCTCAGATATGGCGGGTTTGATGTTAGAGCACGACATTGCGATCGGGGCTCCAGGTACAACAAGTTGGGAAAGAGCTTGTCTCGGATTACCGAATATCGTAATTCCTTTAGCTGATAATCAGAGGCTGATTTGTGAACAACTTGTTAGGTACGATGCCTCTATTTCTGTTGAAATCAAGGATATTTCCTGGAAGCTCATTGATGCTTACCGTGATGTACTTGAGCGATGGATGACATTCAAACAAGCTAATCTTGCTATTTGTGATGGGCTTGGAGTGAATCGAGTTGTAGAAAAAATTATAGAGTTGGAAAATGAAAGTAACAATCTTATGTAGTGACCAGAATCATCCTGTTTATAAATACCTTCTTGATTGGGAAGGATATAATAAGGAAAAGTATCAAATAGATTTATTAAAATCTACTAATGAAATTGACAGTGGTGGGGATATATTATTCCTAGTTTCTTGTTCAGAAATTATAAATAAAAAAATTAGAGAGAAATTCAATTATACTCTAGTGCTGCATGCAAGTGACTTGCCCAATGGACGTGGGTGGAGTCCCCATATTTGGGAGGTGCTAGGTGGTAAGTCGGAGCTAACACTATCTTTGCTTAATGCTGAGGATGAAGTTGATACGGGTGATATTTGGCAAAAGAAAACAATTCCACTAAATGGGTTGGAGCTTTTTGATGAAATAAATCATAAGCTTTTTGAGGCTGAGCTTGAACTTTTGGACTGGGCTTGTGAGAATATTTTTAATGCCACATCGAAAAAACAGTCAGAAGTTAGAGGGAGCTACTATAGAAAACGCACTCCGGCGGATAGTCAATTAGATATTAATAGCAGTATTCAATCTCAATTTAATATGTTGAGAGTAAGTGACCCCGATAGATACCCTGCTTTTATTACTGTTCATGGGCAAAAATATAAACTAGTGTTGGAGAAGTTGGATGATTAATGATTTTGTTGAGATAGATGGAAGAAAAATTGGCCCAGACTTTAAGCCTTATATTATTGCAGAGCTTTCTGCAAACCATAATGGGGACATTAATAATGCCTTTAGAATTATAGAAGAGGCAAAAAAAGCTGGAGCTGATGCAATAAAATTGCAGACTTATCGTGCTGACACTATAACAATTGACTGTGATGAAGATGACTTTCAAATACATGGTGGTCTTTGGGATGGTAACAGTCTTTATGAACTTTACGAGTGGGCGCATACTCCATGGGAGTGGCATCAGGCGTTATTTGAAAAAGCACGAGAGATCGGAATCACCATATTTAGCTCACCTTTTGATTTTACAGCGGTAGAGTTACTTGAAGAGTTAGGAGCCCCTGCATATAAGATTGCTTCTTTTGAGCTGGTTGATCATGCCCTTATTGCAAGAGTGGCTAAAACAGGTAAACCAATGATAATGTCAACAGGGATGGCTAATGAAGACGAAATTCGTGAAGCGATAGATGTTGCTCACGCTAGCGGATGCAAAGAACTTATTGTCTTACATTGTGTGAGTGGTTACCCAGCGCCCGCGGATCAATACAACTTACAAACAATCAGAGATATGAATACTCGATTTGGAGTATTGACTGGTTTGTCAGACCACACAATAGATAATGCTACTGCTGTAACCTCTATTGCCTTGGGTGCTTGTTTAATTGAAAAGCATGTGACGCTTGATCGGAATGGTGGGGGGCCTGATGACAGTTTTTCTCTTGAACCACAAGAACTAAAAGCACTATGTCAAGATACTAAGACAGCTTGGCAAGCTTTGGGTAATGTTAACTATGAAAGAACAGAAGCTGAAAAAGGTAATGTTAAATTTCGTCGCTCTTTATATGTTGTCAAAGACGTGAAAGCGGGAGAAGAGCTGACGCCTGACTGCGTACGTAGCATTCGCCCTGGATTTGGTTTGGCACCGAAACATTATGCAGCAGTACTAGGTAAAAAAGCAAAGCAGAATATTTCTCGTGGGACAGCACTCTCTTTTGATGTAATAGAGATGAGTTAGTAATGAAATACTGTAAAACGTGTTTAACGACTGATCTACGTCCTAATTCCTCACTGATTGAATGCGTTTGCATTGCCTGCCGATACTCAGCTTTAGAGCATGATGATAATGTTGACTTGAAGCTAAAGCTTCTACAAGAAAAAATTAAAAATAGCCGTCAAAAACAGCGCAATAAAGGTGCTTACGATTGTATTGTAGGCGTGAGTGGCGGTAAAGACAGTACACGTCAAGCTCACTGGGTTCGTGATCGATTAGGGCTACGACCACTACTGGTTTGTTGTGCTTACCCACCAAAGCAGATGTCAGAAATAGGGGCTCAAAATCTGACTAACCTGATTGAAATGGGTTTTGATGTCATTGTTGCAACACCTGCACCACAAACTGCCTCTCAATTGGCTTTAGAGTCGTTTAAGCAGTTTGGTAACGTCTGCAAATCGACTGAAATGTCATTATTTTCTACGGTACCTCGTTTGGCGATAGAACTTGGTGTCAACACCATTTTTTGGGGAGAGAACCCTGCTCTGCAAGTCGGTGACGCTGCGGTGGAAGGTTTTGATGAGTTTGATGGAAATAACCTTCGTCGATTGAATACCTTAACTGCGGGAGGAACCGAGTGGTTGAAAGAATCCGTTCCTAACCCATACTTGGCGAAACATTACCTGTATCCAGATGAAATTGAATTTGAACGTAAGAAAATTAATATTTTTTATCTTGGTCCTGCTTGGGATGATTGGAGTAATGATGACAATTCTGTCTACGCCTCGTTGCAGGGGTTGACACTACGCCCGGGCGAGGAGCTTGAAACGGGTGACCTTTCAAACGCATCGATGTTGGATGAAGAATTTACGAACATCAACATGATGCTGAAGTATTACAAATTTGGTTTTGGTCGAGCGACAGACGCAGTCAACGAGAAAATTCGCTCCGGGAAGTTAACTCGTGATCAAGGTATCGAAATAGCAGAAAAATACGATGGTCTGTGTTCGGATCGCATTATTCAAAGTTACTCAGACTACGTTGGAATTACTATTGATGAATTTTGGAATATTGCGAATAATTGGATAAATCCAACAATATTCAGGGTTCGACCAGGCCTGCGCCCAGTAAGAAAATTCACTGTGGGGATGGACTATGAAGGTTGATATTCTAGATATAGGAAGTGGTAATATTCGTTCAGTTAAAAACTGGATTGAGAAGTCTCACGTTTCTACTCGTATCGTGACTCGGCCAGAAGATATTCAATCTGAAATGCTCATCCTTCCGGGTGTTGGCTCTGCCGGGTCATATATGCAACGCATGAAATCGGGGCATTTTGATAAAGCTGTTAAAAATCATGTTGAACAGGGAAAGCGCTTGGTGGGAATTTGCCTTGGTTTTCAGCTCATGATGGAGTATTCCGAAGAGGATGATCATGTTGAAGGACTTGGGTTACTCAAAGGATACGTAGAACGTTTACCAGGCTCTATTTCACATAACGACTGGGAGCCTCTTTCCTTTCATCGCAATGAAATGAACGGTCAATCATTTGGCTGTCATCATCAACTGACTCAAAAACGTATTTTCAATGGACGTGTTTTTTACAATCACGAATATGGTGTTGTGAATGAGAGCGATAAAGCGTTTGTTATTCCAGCTAGTGAAACGTTTAAAAAATACAGTGGGTTATTAGTAAAAGATAACATCATCGGTATTCAGTTCCATCCTGAAAAAAGTCAGGTCTCAGGTACAGATTTAATCAATATGATTCTCTAGGGAGAAAAGATGCGAGTCGGTTCTACCGTGTTACTGCACAACCAGCAATGTGTGCAGTCCTATGATTGGAATACCTTGCGCCCGCTTGGTGGGTTGCAAGGTGTACTGGATTCTTTAGAAGAGTATCAGTGCGATGAAGTGGCTATCATTCGTCCAGTGAGAGACCATGATACATGGATGAAATTTGAAGAAGACATCAAAGTTTTACATTGTTTAAAAACCATGACTCCCATTAGCTTTGGTGGTGGTATTCGTACGGTTGAACATTTAGCACTTCTGAGTGATTTACCTATTGAACGCCTAGTGTTTTCTTCAGCGTTTTTATCGAAGAATAGCAAGCTACTCGAGACCGCCAAGGACCTCTTTGGTCATCAAGCAATTCAGTGTCTATTGCCTGTGCGGCAGCAACAAGAAGCCATACAAGTGTATTGCTCAGAAAGAGCAATATTTGTTTCTCAGGAAGATATCGACTTCGACTTTATTAAAGCGTATGCCAACGAAGTTATTGTATTGGACGTGACTAATGAAGGTCATGTAGATAAATTTAATTTTGAGTTGTTGAATCAGATACCAATTAGCAATCATAAGTTGATAGTGAGCGGTGGAATTGGACGTGAGTCGGTGAGAATTGCTGGAGAGCAAGGCCTAGCCTCTGTACTGATTGAGAATAAAGTCTTACATAAAGAATATTCAATTACGAGCTATAAACATGCTATCAAACTGTCCTAAATGCCATTACCCTGCTAATCATCCATTTGGTTTGGTTATCACTGAGCACGAATGCTCAGGTTGTTTAACGCACAAAGAAAAAAATCAAATCGATTGGAGTTTGAAAGCCGAGGAGCTTGAAGAAACCTTACGTGGATATAAAAAGCAGCACAATAAATACGATTGCATTGTTCCTGTAGTAGGTGACGCTGAAGATTACTTTACGCTTAGCAAAGTTCTTGAAGCTGGGCTTTCTCCGCTTGTCATATGCGTAAATGACTATTTTAAAAACGATATTGGTTGGTATAACCTGCACAACCTAATTACCCATTTTGATGTTGATTCATTTGTGTTTAACCCTGATATGAGGGTGTATAAAGATTTAGTAAGAACGTCACTGCGAAAGTTTGATCACATGATGCTGCCATTTTTGCAGCTTCACACATCATTTCCTATCCACGTAGCCTATGAAAGGAAAATCCCTTTAATCATTTGGGGCCAAAATCAAGCGGTGGAGCAAGTAGGTAAGTTCTCACATCATGATGCTGCAGAAATGAGTCGTTGGAGCCGTAGAGAGCATGACCTGTTTGACGTAGAAGCTAAATGTTTGATTGGTAATGGCGCGCAAGTTGATGAGCGCAGCTTAAACTACTACCGATACCCTAAAACAAGTGCTCTTTCTCGCCGAGGCGTTCGTGGACTGTATCTTAGTAACTATATGCGATGGGATCCCTTATCACAAAATAAAAGCTCTGTTGACTTTGGGTTTCACCCAGAGATAAATAGTTCATCATTTGATATCTATGAACGTTCAGGAAGCTCTGTTTATTATGGTTTGCATGATGTTTTAAAGTATAAAAGGGTTGGTTACCGAAAGATCTGTGATCATGTGGCCCGTGAGATTAGACATGGTAGACTCAACGATCAAGAAGGTATGCTAATTAATCAAGCTTATTCTGATAGACCTGTAAATATTAAACCTTTCTTTAAATGGCTGGGGGTTTCAAACTCTGGTTATGAATGGTTTAAAATGCACAAGCTGAAAGGTTTAGAGCATTTGATTGCAGACAGCCAAACAGAGCATATGAAGATAAACTTACCTAAAGCCATAACGAGTATGTTACTTGATGCTTATGAACCCAAGGAGCAACACATAATATTTGGGAAGGGGGTTCAGATATGAAAATTGATGTTTTAAACTTAGAGTGGAGTTCGGCTCCTTCAAGAGACAGAGAATCGGCGACATTAGTTTGTAATTTTTTAAGGCTTAAAGGACTGAGTGTTCACGAAGGTGCCATATTTAATGGGTTCCACTTAATAGATACTTTAAAACCAGACTTAGTATTTATTACTAACTCTATAGGCGCAACCATTAATCGAGATATTGTTAGATATGCTAAATCTAAGAGGATTCATTGCATAACGGCATCTTCTGAAGGGAATTTTAAAGAGGAGTCTATTAATCAGTTCTTATGGGGTCATAATACGGAGCAGGTTCTTTACGAGGATTTAACTTTCTTGTGGAACAAAAATGCATTGGATTATAGCTTAGCTGCTTTTCCTCAATTGAAAGGTCGCGTCTCAATTTGTGGTGGAATTGGTTTTGATAGATATAAGTTAGAAGAGACAACACCCTTAAAGCAAAGTAAATGTTTGCAAGTTTTGCTTAGCTGTTGGAATTTTGACTTCTTAAATCCATCATCTCCTGCATTTGAAAAGTTTAATGGCAAGGATCTTACAAGTGAAAATGTCAGTTTTTTTAAAGCAGATTTGATAAAGTTCAATTCAGTTCTAAAAGAAACGATAATCAATTTACCCAATATTGAATTTGTACTTAAAATGCATCCAGGGTGTCAAGGCGGATTGTATTATTCCGGCATTGAAGGATGCCAGCACTATCCCAATGTTAAAATAATACAAAACGAAGTTGGTATATCTGAGTTGATTGCACAATCTGATTTGGTGCTCTCTTACGAATCGACAACAGCATTAGAAGCCTGGCTATGTAAAAAACCGACAGCTTTAATAAATCCATCAGGTGTTGACTTTGTTATGAGAGAAGGCTTTCACCTTGGACAACCAAACTTTCCAACATCTAGCTTACTATGTGAGGCCATAAAAGGTTTGAGTGAATCAGGGGAATTGGTATTATTTGACAAGTTTGAAAATACAAGAAATAAGCTAATAGATGAAATTATCGGTTGGCAGGATGGTTTTAATCATGTTCGTATTGCAAATGCAATTTTGAAGCAAATTAAAATGCCAAAAACCAAAGTTAAAATATCTAGAAATAAAGTTTCATTCATGGCAAGTATTTGTGCTCTGAAAATTAAATGGCATATCTACCCTAAGATTCAACAACTATTCCCGAAACTATTACCTGAATATAAAAGAAGGACTGAGTGGAATCAATCACAGCTAGAGTCTTTTGCAAAAATCAGGCTTAAACAGCAAGAAAAATATTACACCAAAAAAGGCTATAGCCTAGATGAATTATCTAAAGTAAACGCCTCAGAAGAAGTTATAAATGACATCAGATAAGCCAATTCACAAAGGTGGGCATTTAAATAAATACTTAACAAACACCCCGTGGTATTTATTAAGTAGTTTGATGACTAAAGGAATGGGCTTTTTCCTTTTGCCTCTCTTTACTCATTACCTTTCAGCAGAAGAGTATGGAACTCTATCGACGTTAGAGTCATTCGGAAGAGTTATACCAATATTTTTGTCATTATATCTAGATGCTGCTTTTAGTCGTTACTATTACCAAGAAAGAGAATTATCAGAGAAGAAGGTTACAACACTATTTAGTACTCACTTTTGGTTTTTACTTCCTTGGGGCGTAGGTATTTGTATTATATCTATTGTCATGTCACCATTTTTAATATCTGATATAATAAGTGTTTCGATATTACCAATCATTGTCCTTGTTTTTACCCAGCTTCTAAATCAGTTGGCAATTATGGTTACTATGATATGGACTGCTAACTTATTAGCTAAAAAACTAGCAGTCTTACAAATGACCATGTCATTTTTAGCATTGTTGCTAACAGTATATTTTCTTGTCGTTGAGGGTGATGGTTGGGAATCTAGGATTTATTCTCTTGGCATTGTGGCTCTAATTCAAGTTGTTTTCCTTATTTACATTGCCTGTCGAAATTCTTGGTTGAAGTTAGAGTTCGATTATGTTGTCTTAAAAAGAAGCTTACGTTTTTCAGTCCCTTTAATACCCAATATAGCCGCCGGCTGGATAACAATGTTTTCGGATAGAATTATTCTGGCTCATTTTGATAGAATAGAAGAAGTCGGACTGTACTCAATTGCTGCTCAGATTGCTACATTAATGTATATCATAAATGATGCTATGACTAAAATACAAGGCTCTGTCGCAATGTCTGGGTTAACAACAGACCATGAACGTGCAAAGAGGAAAATAGCTCAGTTTATTCTGGCGTATTTTTCATTAATGTCATTAGCATATTTTTTCTTGATATCTTTCAGTAAAGAGCTTTTGCACTTCTTTACTGACCCTGGATTTCATGGTGCATTATTCATTATCCCTATAATATCTTTAGTATATCTTTTTAGTGGTTTTTATCGGGTTTTTTCTATTGTTATCTCTTATCATAATGCTACTTGGGTCATTAGTGCTGCTGCTTTTGTTCAAGCGATAGTCAACATTATACTGAATTTTTTGTTTATCCCTATCTTTGGAATGTATGGTGCGGCGGTTAGTTCAGTAACTAGTCTTATTTTTTATACATTATTTATTTTCTATTTCTCACAGAAAATTGATTATATAGAAGTGAATTATGGTGAGCTTTCTAAGATATTTTGTCTCCTAATATTATTCTCTTTATTAGGAGTTTGGTTAAATTATAACTACGACGTTGGAATTATTGTTTTTGTATTGAAGTTGATCTTGTTTATTCTTATGTTAATAATGATATTGTGTTTAAAATCTAACGAACAGTTTCGATGTAAGGTTAATGATTACTTCTGCCGACTAAGAAGGAAATGTTGAAAATTGACTCTATATTTATAGTTTTTAGAGGGCCATGAAGTAGACTTTATGAAGTTACCAATACACCGCACGTTGTTGTGCTGTAACTGCTTTTGGCTGAAATAAGTATACGATGGATTTCTAATTACTGGAGAATAGAGAGTCTATTGTAAGCTAAATCGAATTTTCAAGTTTGGATGAGAAAATGAGAACTTTATATTACGTGACAAGAACATACACAGACAGTACTTTTTCAGGTGGCGCCATCATAAGAGAAGCTTCCGTTGAACTTCTTAAAAGAAGTGGTTTAGATGTAGTCGTCGTGACTGTAGCGCGTTCTAAACAGGAAGAAGTATTTCAGCCTAACTTTGTAGCACTATCCCACAATGGACAGTTACAAAAATTAAGGCTTATAAAGCAAAGAATTGGGGTTATTGATGACTACCTTCAATCTTGGTCAGAAAACGTAGTTTCATTTCTTTCAAAAAAAGTAACCGAAAAGGATATTATTTTTTGTGCAACCGGAGGCGATCTTGCTTCACTTATGGTTGGTCATGCACTTAAAATCCAATGTCAAGCAAAGTTCGTGGCGAATTTCCATGATCCAGTCTCATATACTTATTACCATAATAACAGGTTGGATAAATATACTCATATCAGCCGAGAACGTATTTTCAATAAGGTGATTTCTAATGCAGATCTTATTGTCACAAGCTGTAATAGTTATAAGTCGTATTTAGAATCCAAGCTGAAAATTAGGGTCATAAATAGTCATTTTGGTTACATACTACCCAGTGAAAGTACATGTGACTTCTCTAATAGGAAGCCAACTAAGATATTTCAAACATTCTACGGTGGTGTTTTAGGGAAATATCAAGGAGCGCGTATGGTTGAGGGGTTTTTTAATGGTTATGAAGGTGCGTCTTTAGACGTTTACGGGCATTCTGGTTCTAATCTGTCAAATAGCAAAAGTGTACACGTCTATGAATCTATGCCTCGAGAACAGTTTTTGAAAAAAACAGTAGGTCAATATGATTGTGGAGTAGTATCTTTAGCTTACGATTATTTTGGTGCATGTGTACCATCAAAAGTGTACGAATATATAAATATGGCGATGCCAATAATTGGTTTTTTACCAAAAGGAGAAGCTCGAGATATTATTAATGACAACAACTTTGGTTATGCTGCATTACCGAATGCCAACAGAGATTTGTCAAAGAAAATGGATATGTGGCTTAATGATCAAGACCAATTAAATGAAATCAATAGCTCATTATTGAAATCTAGACACAAATGGTCAATGGAACAACTTATTCTTCCTCTTATCAATGAAATGAATAGTATATAAATGGGTCTCGTTATAATTATGGATGTAATCAATGGTTAGAATTGCGCATGTTAGTATTGTTTTTAACTTTGACAATATGACTGGAGTTATTGAAAAGATTCATGATATGGCTTCAAGTGTCAATGATTGTGATTTTTATATATTTAATTTTAATAAAGAAACAGATTGTGGAAATATTAAGTATAGATTGATAAAGTCATCTAACATTATGAGTAAAGTGTTTAAATATTCATGTATCTTAAAGGAGGTTGACTTTTTAAAATACCCTCTTGTGGTTTTGAGATATGTTGGGTCTGACTCCTCTCTTCTTAAGCTTGTCGAGACTTATCCTCAAAAAATAGTATTAGAGCATCATACTAAGGAAACAGAAGAGTTAAGAAATCGTAATCTTCCATTTTTATTTAAATACGGGCAAATTTTCAACGAATATTGGTTTCTTAAGAAAACTTCGGATTATGTTCTCGGCATAGTCGGTGTTACTGACGATATATTGAGCTATCAACGGCAACGACATTATCCTAAGACTGTTTCGGAGCATTTATTGCCAAATGGAGTTAACCACAACCGATTTTCTCCTTTATTGAATAATTTGAAAAACTCGGAATTTAAGCTTGTTGTCGTTGCTGGTATCTATGCAGATTGGCATGCGCTTGACCGATTATTAACATCATTAAAAGCCTATTCGGGAACTCGTCACATTGTTCTTGATGTTATCGGCCAAGCTGATTCGTACACCAAGCTTATCCAGAGTATTGATAACCCTTATATTAGAATAAATTATCATGGTCGTATTTCCAGAAGTGAAATGGAAAATATAATTTCACAAGCTTCGGCAGCAATCGATAGTCTTGGCTTACATCGTATTGGATTTTCAAACTCATCGACACTGAAATCTCGAGATTATGTGCTTAACTGTATGCCTATGATTAGATCATGCCCGGATACATCTTTAAATTCTATCAACGAATACATTTACTACGCTGGTCACGATGACAGTAATGTTGATTTTTGTGATGTTATACGTTGGTATGATAACTTAGACTTCGATCATATTGACGATAAGTATCGAACTATCGTTTTTAATGTCCTCTCATGGAGAGTGGTATTTAAAAACCTTAGAAGTCATTTTCTATCTGATTAAGTCGAGTGAATCAGTATTATCATATAATTTAACCTTACAGACGCCGGAATTAAAATTTAATGAAAATAGCTCACATTCAACTATTACCACTGCTAACTGGTGTACAGCGAGTTACTTTAGAAGAGGTTAAGCGACTTCCTACTGCTGAGTTTGAATCCTACATTATCTGTAAAGAGGCTGGTGCCTTGACTGAGGAGGCAAAAAAACTAGGTGTGAATAGTTTATATGTTCCTAGTTTGGTAAGAGAAATTAATCCACTTAAGGATGTAAAAGCTTTTTTCGAGCTTTTTAAGCTATTCCGTAAGCATAAGTTCGATATTGTCCATACTCACTCTTCTAAAACAGGTATTTTGGGACGTGTGGCTGCAAAATTGGCAGGTGTCCCTCTTATTATTCACACGGTACATGGTTTTTCATTTCCTGTTGCGAAAGGTCCAATATCAAAAATGATTTATTACGCCATGGAAGTTGTTGGCGGATATTGTTCCGATGTAATTATATGTTTGCATGAAGATGATAAGAATATTGCATCAGTAAAGCTTGGTGTGCCGTCGACTAAGCTTAAAGTTATTCCTAATGGTGTTGATATGAAACACTTTTGTCCAAGCGTATCGCTGAACATTTCGAGACAAAAGATGGTAGTCGGTATGGTTGGCCGTCTCTGGTCCCAAAAAGATCCTGTGACTTTCGTTAAGGCGGCGTTGATTATTTTGGAATCACGTAGTGACGTTGAGTTTCACCTAGTTGGTGGAGGAGAGCTCGAAAAACCTATTCGTGAATTGATAGCCCATTACGGCGCAGAGGACCAAATAAAACTACTTGGCTGGAAAACAAACGTCAATGAAGTCCTTAATGTATTTGATGTATTTGTACTTCCATCCTTATGGGAAGGGATGCCTCTAGCGATTCTAGAGGCTCAGTCAAGTCAACTACCTTGTGTTGTTAGTGATATTCCCGGAAATCGACATTTGGTGACTGATGGCGTGGATGGATTGTTGTTTTCGAAGCAAGACCCTGTTGATCTGGCTGGCAAACTTAACCAACTGTTAGATGATAAAAGCTTGATAGAACGTATGGGGCGTCTTGCTAGAGAGAAAGTACAAAGGAACTTCGACATAAATAATCGAGTGCGTATTGTTTCTGAGTTATATAAAAGTGAGTTGTTGTGAGTGCCCTTAGTAAATTCCAGCTGCTATTTTGCGCTTCCTATCCAAGCGTTGATAAAGGGTTGCTATCTTGTAATTGACAATAATACATGTAGTAAATACTATGTGTGTTATTTTTTTGAGATTGTACTTAATGAATGAACGTGAAGTTTTAGAATATTACAAAAAGGTTTTTAGTAACGGCTCTGATCGTCACAACCAGATGCAAAAGCTTTTTCCTGATACTCTCGCTGATAAAGGCAATATATTGGATTATGGTTGCGGGTGGGGTGGTATTAGTGATTTGTTTGTAAAGAAGTACAATGCGAACGTTGATGCGGTAGATATTAGTAAAGAAGATTTAGAGTTAGCCAAGAACATATTTCATTCAGATAATATTAATTTCATTCATTTAGAAAACTTTGACTTTCCTATTAAGAAATATGATTTAATATTTAGTTCTCAAGTTATTGAACATGTACACAATCCTGGTAATTATTTGAATAATATATCTAATATGTTAAAGGATGATAGCTATCTTTTGATTGGTCTGCCTAATGGTTGTAATGTTAATATTTTTCTAAACCAGGTGTTTATGACTAAGTCCCGACTAATTAAACATTCCCAAAAAATGTTAGCTCATTATGATAAAGCACACGATCATATTAACATGTGGGATATGGGGCACTTTACGACACTTGTTGCATCATGCGGTTTTGAAGTGGTAGATTATTTGCCTACCGAAGGTACTCCTGTTTTTAATCAATTGTTAAAGATTCCTTTTATAGGTAAATACTTATACAGAATCCCATTTCTTAAGACGAATATGTCTTATACAATGTTCTTTTTGCTTAAGAAGAAAAGAGATGTATTTATTAGTAATAATGCTTAATTCTACTGATATTTATTTGTAATGTTTATGCTCATTAGCTTTCGATTTATGAGCTGCTTCTGGTGTGAACTATTGCTTAAAATGTAAATTAGACTCAAGAGTAACTAGGTTAAGGCATACGTTGTGTACTTCGATACTAGTTGGTGAAGAAAATGAAATTTAATTCGATACACCATCGGCAGACATATTATCTTGAGCAACAATAGATGGATAATTCAACGACTCTGTGTGGCTTCGATAAATTACGATTTACAGTTTTAGGTGATATTTGGCATGGATGCTCTGAGTTAAAATCTTTGGGGAACTTGGCTTCAATTCTTCAAGAGTCGGTTGTTGTGACAAAGCAGGGTTATTACATAAGCCCGAAAGAACCAAAACGTTGCGCGACGAGGTTCCACCCTCATTGAGGTGTGCTCATGATTTTATCATACTCTTACAACTAGGAGCATCAGCAGCGTTAATCTTTGGTGCTGGTGCTGGTGCTGGTGCTTTGTTTGTCTAACTTATTTAAAGCGACAAAGTACAGGACAAAGCAAGCGATGAACAATACAAACATAACAAACTCAGGAACTCTTAGCCACTCACCAGCAATGCCTATACTGGCAAAAATGCTGGCACAAAGGCATATATACATTAATGTCTGAGTTGACGAATATCCATGTCGTTGAAATATATGATGCAAGTGTTCACGGTCAGGCTTGAAAGGTGAGTTTCCCCTTTTTGTTCGCCTAATCATTACCGTTGTCATGTCCATTAATGGGATGGCGATAAGCCACAATGCAGTCACGGGTTGCATGAATGTGTTTGGCTCGCTTTGACTTGCCGCGAGCAGCAACCAAACAACCGAAAACCCTATCATCATGCTTCCAGCATCACCCATAAAGATTTTCCGCTTTCTTTCAAAAACACCTAAATTGAGCGCCACATAAGGGATTAATGCTGCAATGAATACAAGAGACAGATCTGCAAACCCGTTTTGTCCATCCGCATACATTAAAATAGCCAAACCCGAGAAAGTAACAATGGATAATCCACCAAGAAGTCCATCAATACCATCGACCATATTAAATGCATTGATAGCACCGATTACGGCAAAAACAGTGACAGTTACCCCTAGAAAAGAGCCAAGATCTACATCCCCAAATGAAAGTAAGTCACCTAATGTTCTAAGTTGAAGATCTGAGAAATAAATCATACAAAGCGCTAAGCTAGCTTGTATCAGTAGGCGTAGTTTGAAACTAACGTCATATTTATCATCGAAGGCCCCAAGAACTACAAGAGCGCCAAGCAGTATTAGCAATAAATATCCGTTAGGTATGAGGTCTGGTTTAAAATATAAATATTGCGATACTGCAAAGTATATTGCTATACCACCGACAAGAGGGATTTTTCCTGAGTGCTGTTTTCGCGCGGTGCTGATGTCGACGAGACCGACTTTTCGTGCCCACTTTCGGAGGACAAATAAGGCAGTTAGCGATACAAAGCTAACGTAGAGTAAGTCAATCAGCATCTTGTTCTTCTAAATAAATCAAACTGCGTACATATTACACATGAATTGATATTGATTAAAGCTTGTTTGGTTGCGAGGATGAGTCGCAATCTATAGAATTTCGAAATCGGACTAAAATTAGAGAATTCAAATGAAAATTGCGGTAGCAGGAACGGGTTATGTCGGCCTATCAAATGCGATGCTTCTGTCTCAAAACCATGAGGTAGTTGCGGTCGACATCAATGAAGAAAAAGTGGCCATGCTTTGTGACGGGCAATCGCCTATTGTAGACACAGAAATTGAAGCGTTTCTTAAGCGAGATGATCTGGATTTTACCGCCACATTGGATAAGCAACTAGCGTATACCAACGCGGATTATGTCATTGTCGCGACACCCACCGATTACGATCCGCAAACCAACTACTTCAACACTAACTCTGTGGAAGCCGTCATTAAAGATGTGCTTGCTGTTAATTCAAGTGCCGTCATTGTGATTAAATCAACGGTGCCGGTTGGCTATACCGTTCGCGTGCGTGAAGAGTTGGGCTCTGAAAACATTTTTTTCTCACCAGAGTTTTTGCGTGAAGGCAGCGCGCTGTTTGATAACCTAAACCCTTCTCGTATCATTATTGGCGAACGCAGTGAGCGAGCAAAGGTGTTTGCAGACTTGCTTGTTGAAGGCGCACAAAAAGAAAATATCGATGTATTGTTTACCGATTCAACCGAAGCCGAAGCGGTGAAGCTGTTTTCAAATACTTACCTTGCGATGCGTGTGGCGTACTTTAACGAGCTGGATTCTTACGCTGAAGCGGCGGGCTTGGATACGCGTCAAATTATCGAAGGTGTTGCGTTAGACCCTCGTATTGGTGGTCACTATTGCAACCCATCGTTTGGTTATGGTGGTTATTGTCTTCCAAAAGACACTAAGCAATTGTTGGCAAACTACCAAGAAGTGCCAAACAATATTATTGGTGCCATCGTAGACGCTAACCGTACTCGTAAGGATTTTGTCGCTGAATCGATCATGAAACGCAACCCGAAAGTCGTTGGTGTCTACCGCTTAATTATGAAGTCAGGCTCTGATAACTTCCGAGCGTCCAGTATTCAAGGCATCATGAAGCGCCTAAAAGCGAAAGGCATTGAAGTGATTGTTTATGAGCCTGTGCTAGAAGAAGAGCATTTCTTCCACTCACGTGTGATTCGCGATGTAGATGCCTTTAAACAGGAAGCGGATGTGATTATCTCAAACCGTATGCTTCCTGAGCTTGAAGATGTTGCTGAGAAAGTTTACACGCGTGACTTATTCGGTAACGATTAGCCGTCTCAGTGTCGGCTGATATAAAAAACGAGAGCAATATGCTCTCGTTTTTTTTGATATCAATTTTACGCTAGTTTATATCCGCTATCCGTATTATTGCGTTGTTCGTCATCCCTGCGCAGGAATGACGAATTAAAGCTAGTGGCAACTCAAAGCAAGCAACGAATCAAAGCCGTTACAACCGGAAGAGGAGAGCGATAAATTTGTTCGTAATAATTAGCGCTGTCAGTTAGTGGTTTACTCTTCCACGTCTTTTTCGTCTATCTCTAAATTCACATCAAGCGGTTCTTGAGACAGGATAATACCCGTGTTATCGGCATACACATAATCTTCGGGTAGGAAGGTGACCCCGCCAAAGTTGACCGGCACATCCACTTCGCCAATTTCGCTCTGTGCTGCTCCGACAGGTATAGAAGCCAAGGCTTGGATGCCAATATTCATTTCTTCTAGTTCATCCACCTCACGTACGCAGCCGTACACGATGATGCCTTCCCATTCATTATCTTCAGCCAGCGCCGCAATTTCTGCATCAATGAGTGCTTTACGCAGCGAACCACCACCATCGATGAGTAGAATTCGACCCATGCCATCTTGCTCGAGAATGTCTCTAATGACGCCATTGTCCTCAAAACATTTCACTGAGGTTACTTGGCCAGCAAAGGAGGCGCGCCCGCCAAAGTTGCTGAACATCGGCTCGACCACGTCGACTTGGTCTAGGTAGATATCACATAGTGCTGAAGTACTGTATTCCATGGCGATTCTTCTGTTCAGTTAGCAAAGGTATGTTTCGAGTATATCGGTTGACTAAGTCAATGCAATGACAAGGCTCAATTAAGTCATCAGAGTTTGAGCTATAACCACCCCAGAAAACAAGATATTAGTAACGAGTGAGCACTTCACGACTATCGGCATCATTGGTGCAATTTGTGCCGCTGCGGTGGTATGCCATACGGCAGAGGCGTGACGCCATATTACGATCAAGCTTAAAACAAATGGCAAGCTCAGCCAAAGTGGGGCGGACTGAGCGGCGAGGTAAATGGCAAAACAAGCTACGGCGGTAACCAGTAGCAGGGTGTGATAGGTTTTGGCTCGCTGTGCTCCCAACCGAACGACGACCGTGCGTTTACCGCAGGCACTGTCGTTATCAATGTCTCGCATGTTGTTGACGTTGAGTACGGCCACGGCTAGTAAGCCACATCCTATTGCTGGTAATGCTAACAGTGAGTCGATGTGCCCAGTATGCAGAAAGTAGGTACCTGAAACACCTAATAAGCCAAAAAAGATGAACACAGAGATGTCCCCTAGGCCGACATAGCCATAAGGTTTTTTACCGACGGTGTAGGCAATCGCAGCAACGATGGCGAGCACGCCAAGCCCAATAAAGGCAAGGATGTTCTGTAGTGAGTCTAACGCGTGGAAGATCAATCCTAACCCTGCCAGTACCGTCAGGATAATATTAAAACCGATCGCTTTTTTCATTTCAGCTTGCGACACCTCACCTGACTGAATCGCGCGCATTGGACCTAGGCGGTTGTCATTGTCTGTGCCTTTTATCGCATCACCATAGTCGTTCGCTAAGTTTGATAAGATTTGCAGCAACGTAGCCGTGATGAGCGCGAGCAACGCGACACTCCATGACATCGCCCCTTTTGAAAAGGCGAGCGCACTCCCTGTGACAATAGAGACAAGTGCCAGCGGCAAGGTTTTCGGTCTGGCGGCATCAAGCCAGATGCGGATGGAATGATTCATGAGCGACTTATAGATTAACAGTTTGACTTAGTATAGGGGAAAAACCCTCGCACCTAAATACGCATAAAAGCTAAGGTTATAAGTATGAAAATAGTATGGTTTTAACAGTGACGTGAAGTGCCCCGAGATTTTGCGATTTGAATGTGGTTAGCATGGTGTTGAGTCAACGATGTCAGTGAAATAAGAGAATAAAAATGACTATAAAACCATGCGTGTACATTACAACGTCAAAAGCACACAGCGTAATTTATATTGGTGTCACATCCAATTTGCCACAACGAATCTGGAAGCACAAACAGGGAATCACCGGCGGTTTTGTTAAAAAATACAACGTGAATCTGTTGGTCCATTATGAGCTCTTTGAGAATATGGAAGAGGCGATTTCTAGAGAAAAACAGCTAAAAAACTGGGAGAGAGCCTGGAAGAACCAACTCGTAACCAGCAATAACCCTGATTGGAGGGATTTGAGTCAGAACTTGGAGTGATGGTGTTGTGAGGCTTAAGCAGTCTCACATATCATAGTTCATAGTTCATAGTTCATAGTTCATAGTTCATAGTTCATAGTTCATAGTCCATGGTTACATCTCCCATCCACCGTCATCTCCTTTTTCAAGGAGATGACGGTGGATGGGAGATGGCGGCGGGGTATAGGGGTATATCGCCTCCTTCCTCCGTCATCTTCACGAAAGTGAAGATCTTCTTCCACAAGTGACTCGCTCAATTGATCGCCATTATAAACGCGCATTAAAAAATGCGATGAGTGCAGAGTTCACTGTAGGGGAGTTATTCGCGGTGGAAGATCTCCTTTTTCAAGGAGATGACGGTGGATGGGAGATGGCGGCGGGGTATAAGGGTATATCGCTTCCTCCCACCGTCATCTTCACGAAAGTGAAGATCTTCTTCCACAAGTAACTCGCTCAATTGATCGCCATTATAAACGCGCATTAAAAAATGCGATGAGTGCAGAGTTCACTGTAGGGGAGTTACTCGCGACAGAAGATCGCCACCCACCGCCATCTTCACGAAAGTGAAGATCTTCTTCCACAAGTGACTCGCTCAATTGGTCGCAATTATAAACGCGTATGAAAACGTGCGATGAGTGCAGAGTTCACTGTAGAGGAGTTGCTCGCGGCAGAATATCCCCTCCTTCCCACCGTCATCTTCACGAAAGTGAAGATCTTCTTCCACAAATGACTCGCTTAATTGGTCGCCATTATAAACGCGCATGAAAACGTGCGATGAGTGTGGTGTTCACGGCAGGTGAGTTACTCGCGGTGGAAGATCTCCTTTTTCAAGGAGATGACGGTGGATGGGAAATGACAGAAAGAGGAGGTGGTGGCAAATCTACGGTATCGCAATCATTGCCATAAAAAAACGGCCCTTATTAGGGCCGTTTTTCTTTTACTGGGTATCCGCTAACTAAAGAATAAAGCGACTTAGGTCTTCGTCGTCAATAAACTCACCGAGTTTAGAGTTCACGTACCCAGAATCAATCACTAGGTTCGAGCCTGCTTTTTCTGTGGCGTCGAACGAAATCTCGTCCATCAGGCGCTCCATCACGGTGTGCAGACGGCGAGCGCCGATGTTTTCGGTGCTCTCATTCACTTTCCAAGCGGCATCAGCAATCTGTTGAATGCCGTCTTCAGTGAATGAAATATCCACGTTTTCGGTTTTCATGAGTGCGATGTATTGCTCGGTGAGTGAGGCCTTAGGCTCGGTTAGGATGCGTTTGAAGTCGTGGCTACTCAATGCTTCGAGTTCGACTCGGATTGGTAGGCGGCCTTGCAGTTCTGGAATGAGATCCGATGGCTTAGCAACCTGGAATGCACCAGAGGTGATAAACAGGATGTGGTCGGTTTTTACCATGCCGTGTTTAGTTGACACCGTGCTGCCCTCAATCAACGGCAACAGATCACGCTGAACGCCTTCTCTTGAAACGTCAGGGCCAGAGGCTTCGCCACGCTTACAGATTTTGTCGATCTCATCAATGAACACAATACCGTTGTTTTCAACGTTATAGATAGACTGCTCTTTAAGCTCTTCTTGGTTGACGAGTTTCGCGGCTTCTTCTTCCGTCAGTGTTTTAAAGGCATCTTTGATCTTTAGTTTGCGTTTTTTAGTGGTATCACCGCCTAGGTTTTGGAACATGCCTTGTAACTGGTTGGTCATTTCTTCCATACCAGGAGGCGCCATGATCTCAACGCCCATTTGTGAAGCAGCAACATCGATCTCAATCTCTTTATCATCGAGCTTGCCTTCACGCAGCTTTTTACGGAAGGTTTGGCGAGTATTTGATGAGGTGTCATCTTTTTGCTCGTTTTGCCCCCAAGCGTCGCGCGCTGGTGGTAATAAGGCATCTAGAATACGTTCTTCGGCTTGTTCTTCAGCGCGGAAGGTGACTTTCTCCATCGCTTGCTGATGCGTCATCTTAATCGCGACATCGGTGAGATCGCGGATGATGGTCTCGACTTCTTTGCCTACGTAACCCACTTCGGTGAATTTGGTGGCTTCTACCTTAATGAAAGGTGCGTTTGCAAGCTTGGCTAAGCGGCGGGCAATTTCAGTTTTACCGACACCCGTTGGGCCAATCATCAGAATATTTTTCGGGGAGACTTCTGCGCGCAGGCTTTCTTCAAGCTGCATACGACGCCAGCGGTTACGCAGCGCAATTGCGACAGAGCGTTTAGCATTATCTTGGCCAATGATATGGCGGTTCAGTTCATGAACTATTTCACGAGGGGTCATTTCAGACATAATTAATCCTTACAAATTTTGGGCACTATTTTTGTTTTTATGACGATTATTTTTCGTCGCTTTCTAGTTCTTCAATAGTGTGGTGGTGGTTGGTAAATACACAGATGTCGCCAGCGATTTTTAGCGATTTCTCTGCAATCTCACGAGCATCAAGATCGGTGTTTTCAAGCAGCGCCATCGCGGATGCTTGCGCGAAGTTACCGCCTGAACCAATCGCAATAAGGTCATGTTCTGGCTGAACCACGTCACCGTTACCGGTAATGATTAGAGACGCCGTTTCATCAGCAACGGCAAGTAGGGCTTCTAATTTACGCAGTGCACGGTCGCTACGCCAGTCTTTAGCAAGCTCAACCGCTGCCTTAGTAAGATGCCCCTGGTGCATTTGCAATTTGCTTTCAAAACGCTCGAACAGCGTGAAAGCGTCGGCGGTGCTGCCAGCAAAACCAGCAATGACCTTGTCGTTGTAGAGACGGCGAACTTTACGAGCATTGCCTTTCATTACAGTGTTGCCAAGGGATACTTGTCCATCTCCGGCAATCACGACTTTGTTATTTCGACGTACAGATACAATAGTAGTCACGGCGTATGCCTCATAAGTTTTATTGGAATTGGATATCTATTTGAAATGCTGATTTCATTTCGACTATGAAATGGATATGCGGACGAAAGAAAAGGATTTCAAGGGATAGAGTGGGTGAGCGGAGTAAATCACTATAAAAGTTGTGCTTTTTTGCACCGTTCAATCCAGCATGTTGTTATTCCAGTCTAGGTGAGCATGCGTTTCTATGTCGCGTGCGCCTCAATAAAAAACAGCCCTTTGGTTTTCACCAAAGGGCTGACTTCAATATACCAACACGTCAACACATCACGTTATTGCGTATCTTTCCAAATCGCACAAGGCTCGATCTTGGCGCGTTGCAGTTTATGCTTATCACGCTCCGCTTCTCGCTTCAGCTTGTATGGCCCTAAAACCACGCGATACCAGCTGCTGTTTTCTGTTTTCCTAACGGTGCTTGATAGGCCTTGGAAGGCGATATCCAGCTTCCGAGCTTCGGCTTGTGCCATATTTTTGTAGGCGCCACACTGCATCACGTAAGGAATGGCGGAGACGACTTGTTCCTTCGCCTTCACTTCTACCTCTCGTTTTGGCAGGCTTTCAACGTAGTCCCACTTTTCCTCTGGAGGAGGAGGAATCGCTTTCGTCGCCTTAGGTTTCGGCTTACTGACCGCTTTGGCGGGTGGGGTTGGCTTCGCGGGCTCTGGGTCTTGGCTTAACGAATACAAGCCATAACCAAATGCACACAGCAAAATAATGGCAAGCAGACCGCTACGCCATGGTTTTTTACCCGAAGGTTTCTTTTTGGTTGGACGACGGGCAGTGCTCGCGCCTCTGCCTCGTTTCACATAATCTCGGTTTGCCACTGATGACACTTCTAATGTTGAAGTAAATAACTGACCTCATGGTAAATACCACAAGGTCAACTTGCAAGTCAGCAAACGGTTGACTAGATGATTCTTGGAGGCGCCGCACTGTCGCGTATCACAAGTTCGGTATCCAATAAGCGGGAACCGGCTCGAACATCAACACCTTGCAGTACCTCCAACATGGTGTACATCGCTTGGCGGCCAATTTCATAACGGGGTTGTGAAATGGTGGTCAGCGGGGGATCGCAATATTGGGCGAATTGAATATCATCAAAACCAACAAATGAAAGATCTTGTGGAACACGCAGCCCCAGCTTTTTCGCTTCTTGCATTGCACCAATCGCCATAATGTCGTTATGACAGAAAATAGCGGTCGGTGGCTCTGCCAGTGACAGCAGAGTGCGCACAGATTTTGCGCCTGCCTCAAAGGTAAAGTCGCCTTTGACGGTGTAAGCCGGGTTCATTGCGACGCCAGCACGACGCAGTGCTTGCTGATAACCTTGGTGCCGAAAACGACATAAGAAAGCCGTATCTGGGCCCGCAATCTGAGCAATACGTTTATGACCGAGCTGAGAGAGGTAATTCACCGCTTCAAACGCAGAGGTGAGGTTATCAATGTGAACGGTAGGCAGTTCAAGCTCGGGAGCAAACTCACAGGCCATGACAATTGGCGGGAGGTTCTTTTGCTCAGGCTTGCTGATATCAAACGGTAGATCCGTTCCCAATAGCAGCATTCCATCCGCTTGCTTAGTAAATACTAAGTTGACGAAAGAATGTTCGCGTTTTTTAGATTGCCCACTGTCACCCAGTAGAACCAAGTACCCATGCTCCATCGCCGCGTCTTCAATTCCTCGGATGATCTCGGAAAAGTACGGGTCACAGATATCAGGCACGATAGTGACAATGGTTTTTGATTCGTTACGACGCAGGTTTCGAGCTAGGGAGTTCGGTGAATATCCAGCTTCTAATACCGCGTCTTCTACTCGTTTTCTAGTGCTTGATGAAACCTTTTCTGGGTTCATCAGTGCGCGTGAAACTGTAGCGGTAGAAACCCCTGCAAGCTGGGCAACATCCTTCATTGTCGCCATACAATAGTGTCCTCTTCTTTTTTCCTATTCAATGAAATACCTATTCTGCTTTATAAAAGCGACACGTGGAGTCGTTCCGTGTGTTCACTTCAGTTTGTATCCGTTTTATGTTTTTTGTTATGCATTCTTACTGACTGTTTAATCACTACAGTGCAAATGGCTGGGATAAGAAAAGCGAATGAATGGGTCTTGATAATCATGACGCATTAATAGATTTTATTCATTTCTAAACAAAAAGTTACGGTCTAATTAACAGAAATTACATCGCATATGTGAAGTGTATCACAACTAAAACTTGTTATAATTCTAAAAGTAATCGTTTGCGATGACCCAATTGGGATCTGACGAAGAACGTAATCAGATTGGGTTAAATGCTCTAATCCAACATCAATTACCAGCTAATTAAGCGCTTATGGTTAACTTAGGTCTTGTGGCTCGATGTCCATTGACCAACGAACTTTTTTCGCCAGCGGCAGCTGCGCAATGACAGGTTTGGCACTCGAAATGATTCTTTGCATCACACTGCGTGACGGCACTTGCAAAATAAGCTGCCAACGCGCTTTACCGGCACGCTTCGCAATTGGTGCAGGGGTTGGGCCTAGGATAAGGCAGCTGTTATCAAACAACGGGTGCGCCTCAATAGAGTAGCGAACCTGACGTAAGAAGGTTTCAACATCGGCGGGGTTATTTGCTTCACTTCGAATCAAGGTAAGGAAGCTAAACGGCGGCAGCTGTGCTTGTTTTCTCTCTTGCAAGACGGTGTCGGCAAAGTGTCGATAGTCTTTATTAAGCAATGATTGCAGTAATGGATGATCCGGATGATGTGTCTGCAGTAATACCTCGCCAGGCTTGCTCGCTCGTCCTGCTCGCCCTGCCACTTGGATAAACAACTGTGCCAGGCGCTCAGAAGCGCGGAAATCGCTGCTGTACAACGAACCATCAACGTCCAGTAACGCCACTAGCGTTACGTTGGGGAAGTGATGACCCTTGGCCAGCATTTGCGTGCCAATGAGGATTTGGTATTCGTTTTTCTTGATCGAATCTAAAGCGGCTTCAAGGCTGCCCTTTCGACGTGTGCTGTCTCTATCGATTCGGATGGTTTTGTATTCGGGAAACAACTGACCAAGCTGAGATTCTAACTGCTCAGTACCGACACCGACGGTCACCAGTTGGTGCGAACCACAGCCTTGGCACTGATGGATGATAGGGTGTTGCGAGCCACAGTGATGGCAACGGATCTCATTGCTCGCCTGATGATAGGTGTAGTAAGCGTCGCAGCGCTTGCACTCAGCGATCCAGCCACATTCGTGACACATCAGAGCAGGGCTGAACCCACGACGGTTAAGAAACAACATCACCTGATTGCCCGCGTCGAGGTGTCGGCGCAGTTCTGCGATGAGCGGCGCGGATAAGCCGCTGTCTAGATACTGGCCCTTAACGTCGATGACCTTATTGGTCGTTGGGACGGCAAGGCCCGCTCTCTGGCTCAGAACAAGGTGATGATACTTACCACTTAATGCGTTTTGTAACGTCTCTAAGGCCGGAGTGGCCGACCCTAAAATAATCGGGATTTTTTCTTTGTTTGCTCGCATGACGGCGACGTCGCGAGCGTGGTAGCGCAGGCTATCTTGTTGTTTATAAGAGGTGTCGTGTTCCTCATCAACAATAATAATGCCGAGATCAGCAAAGGGGGTCAGTAACGCTGATCGCGTGCCTATTACAATACCCGCCACCTTGTCTCTAGCACTTAGCCAGGCATTTAATCGCTCGGTATCATTAAGCCCTGAGTGGATGACCTCAACTGGTACGTTGAAACGCTTACGGAATCGGTTGATGGTTTGCGGCGTCAGTCCAATCTCAGGCACTAATACCAGAGCTTGTCGCCCTTGCTCCAGTACAGGCTTGATCATGTTGAGGTACACCTCAGTTTTCCCTGAGCCAGTGACCCCTTCTAATAGGTAGCAAGCAAATTCAGTCTGGCTGTTGACCGAAGCAATCGCGATGGCTTGCTCCTCGTTGAGTCTGAGATCTTTTGGGGTATTGGTGAAGTCCGCTGGCCACTGCATGTTTGGGGCCTGCTTTTCATAAGAGGATACCCAGCCTTTTTCATCGAGGGCTTTGAGAAGGGTTCCGCTGATGTCGTTGTCGAGCAGTTCTTGGTGTGAACAAGGGCCATTTTCTAAATAATGCATGGCCTTTGCTTGTTTCACCGCGCGACCAAATCCTTGCACTAACTGGTTCTTTCCCGACTCGGTGAGCTGCCATTCGACCGTGGTGGCGAACTCAGCAGGCTTGCCTTTTCGTAACGCGGCAGGCAAAGCATTGTGCAGCGTATCGCCCAGTGGGTGTTGATAGTACTGGCTACACCAGACGATTAAGTCGTACAGCGCTGGGGACCAGATCGGGCGAGTATCGAGCGCGGCTTTAATCGGCTTCAGCTGGTCAATGGGAAAATCTGATTGGTGACTAAACTGAGTCACAATACCGACTAAGGTTTGGCGTCCAAACGGCACAGAGACTCGACCGCCAACTACGGGAAACAAGTGGGCAGGTACGATGTAGTCGAACTGTTTATCTAGTGGCACTGGCAGTGCAACACGAGCAACGTTTGGGCGCATAGTAAGGTCGATATTGATAAAATAGACGCCTATTCTACCTAGCTATGTTGTGTTCGATAAACAGTTAATTAGAGAAAGTGAATCAACCCACCTAAAGGTGGTGAAAAAAGTGGCAATTTTATTTGATTCTATCTCGACTATTCATTACTATACTGCGCCTTGATGGTATGGCTTCTATTCGTCATATTTGAAGAAATCGTGTGGTTGATAGCGTTTGCTTATCACATCGCCGTCACTTCAATGATGTTGAATTTTGGAAGCGGTAACACAGGTATTTTATTAACTACGTGTGGTGTCCGGCATAGACTCGGATGGCGACACGGCCTAAATTTGAGGTTTCCCATGAAAGCTGGCATCCACCCAGAATACAAAGCTGTAACAGCAACTTGTTCTTGCGGCAATACATTTGAGTTCAACTCTACTCTAGCGAAAGATTCAATTCACCTAGACGTATGTGACAAATGTCACCCATTCTACACTGGTAAGCAACGTATCGTTGATACTGGTGGTCGTGTTGATCGCTTCAACAAGCGTTTCGGCGCTCTATCTAGCAAGTAATTATTTTACTTCCTTAGATGTAAAAAGGACGCCTCGGCGTCCTTTTTTGTTTCTGGCGTTTTATATTTTATTCAACCAGCGGCTAAAATGAGTCCCGAGCTTGAATTGTGTTGAGCAGTACCAACTAACCCATACCATCAGTGTGGAGTATGGTTGATTCCAACGCCACACGGTCGGTGGTGTGTGTATTGTGACGGTTTTTGGATCGTTATATTCTTCTCGGTGGCTATTTTTATAAACACTCGACTTACCTTTTCCTAAACTCTTGGCTTACCTATAAAGGCTTAAGCTCATTCGAATCGTGACACCATCCATTCAAAATCTTGATTAACTAGCGTAGTATATTCGCCTAAAGTTGCGACGTACGACAATAGCGTATGCGCACTTTGTGTACCCCTTATGGAGGAAATCAAACCATTCCGAAGCGGGTTATACTAAAAATAACAATAATCACTCAGTCTTTCATACTCGAATAAGCAGGATCGCATACCATGTCCGATGATCATCAAATCGACGAATTCCGCCAACAGGCCCTCGATTACCATGCCCACCCAACCCCAGGCAAAATTGAAATCGCGTTAACCAAACCCGCTGATTCAGCCAAAGATCTTGCACTCGCTTACAGCCCTGGCGTAGCCGAGCCTGTTCGAGAGATCGCGCAAAATGCTGATAATGTTTATAAATATACAGCGAAAGGCAATATGGTTGCGGTCATCTCAAATGGTACAGCAATCCTAGGACTTGGTAATCTTGGCCCACTGGCATCCAAACCCGTTATGGAAGGTAAGGCGCTACTCTTTAAGCGGTTTGCTGGTTTGGACTCCATTGATATCGAAGTCAAACACCGCACGATTGACGAGTTTGTTGATACGGTTGCGAATATTTCTGACACGTTTGGTGGTATCAACCTAGAAGACATCAAGGCTCCGGATTGTTTTGAGATTGAGCGTCGCTTGATTGAGCGTTGTGATGTTCCGGTATTCCATGATGACCAACATGGTACGGCAATTGTCACGGCGGCGGGTATGTTGAATGCGATTGAGCTGCAAGGCAAAGAATTAAGTGAAGCGACCATTGTTTGTTTGGGTGCGGGCGCTGCGGCGACGGCCTGTATGGAGCTGTTGATTAAATGTGGTGCGATGCGTGAAAAAATCTACATGTTGGATCGCAAAGGCGTCATTCATACGCGTCGTGAAGGCTTGAATGAATACAAGCAGATGTTTGCCAACAATACCGATAAACGTACCCTTGAAGATGTCATCGAAGGCGCGGATTTATTCTTAGGGGTGTCTGGTCCAGATTTACTTCCTGCTGAAGCGTTGAAGCTCATGGCAGAGAAACCAGTCGTGTTTGCGTGTTCAAATCCTGATCCAGAGATTAAGCCAGAATTGGCGCATCAGGTTCGTGATGATTTGATCATGGGGACCGGTCGCTCAGATTATCCGAATCAGGTAAATAACGTACTGTGTTTCCCGTTCATCTTCCGCGGTGCATTGGACGTACGTGCCAGTGAGATTAACGATGAAATGAAGCTTGCGGCGGTTGAGGCAATACGTCAAATTGCTAAAGAACCCGTACCTCAAGAGGTGCTTGATGCGGCGGGTGTTAAGGCGTTGTCATTTAGTAAGGATTACATTATTCCTAAACCGATGGACCCACGCTTGCTACCACGCGTTGCAAAAGCGGTTGCAGTAGCAGCAGTCGAATCGGGCGTCGCACGAATTGAAATGCCTGAGAACTACATGGCTTAGAAAGTCATGATTGAATAGAAATTTGGGGCTTTAGGGATAAAACGTGCCTGGTGCCTTGAATTTGCTTTGAAAAAACGCTGGCCTTGATGGTCAGCGTTTTTTTATTGTTTGACCCAGGACCCAGGACCCAGGACCCAGGACCCAGGACCCAGGACCCAGGACCCAGCCTCTAAATCCTACTTTTTATTCTTCATCGAACGCTTCAAACTCAATACCCATCGCCGTCATCATGGCTTTCACTTCGGTTGGGATATCATCTGGGCGGTCTTTTCTTAAGTCTTCATCGGTCGGGAGCGGCTGACCAGTATAGGCGTGCAGAAATGCTTCACACAACAATTCGCTGTTAGTTGCATGGCGTAGGTTATTGATTTGGCGACGAGTTCTCTCGTCGGTCAATACCTTTAGCACTTTTAACGGAATGGATACCGTGATCTTTTTAACCTGCTCACTTTTTTTGCCGTGCTCCGCGTAAGGGCTAATGTATTCGCCATTCCAATCTGCCATTGCACACCTTCGTCTATTGATCGTAAATTTGTTTTATAGGAAAGCCGCAATTTTAGCGGCATTTACTGCCATAAGCAAAGACATATAGACGTCTAGAAGTGTTGACGTCTCACAAAATGGACAGTAAAGTGGGGTTTCGTTGAGCGGACGGTTAATTTTTCCAAAGATGGGTGCTTTTACTTGTCCGTTCAAGCATGATTAATCACACTATTTATCACCCAACCTTCTCGAGAGGTTGTGGTTAGCCTTCACCTTGCGCGTGTTAATAAAGGATGTTTCTATGAGCAATCGGAAGCCGGCGACAATCGCGGTTCGTATGGGTATCGAATCAGATACTCAGCACCACGCTGTCGTACCACCTATTTACCTTTCTACCAATTATGGCTTTCCCGCTTTCGGCGACGTGCCAAAATATGATTATACCCGTTCTGGTAACCCCAATCGTGGATTACTTGAACAGGCCTTATTTGAATTGGAGTCCGGTAAAGGTGCTGTGGTGACCAACTGTGGAACCTCTGCATTGAACCTTTGGGCATCGGCTTTTTTAGGCCCTGATGATTTGATCATCGCGCCACACGATTGCTACGGTGGCTCTTATCGCTTATTTAATACTCGCGCACAAAAAGGTGATTTTAAGGTTCAGTTTGTTGACCAAAGTGATGACGCGGCGTTAAGTGCTGCCATCGCAAAAAAACCAAAGTTGATTTTGTTAGAAACCCCGTCTAACCCGTTGGTACGCGTTGTGGACATTGCGAATGTCTGCGAAAAAGCAAAGCAGGTTGGCGCGCTGGTGGCGGTCGATAATACCTTTTTGACACCGGTGTACCAAAAGCCTTTAGACCTCGGTGCGGACTTTGTTATTCACTCCACGACGAAGTACATCAACGGCCACTCGGACGTTATTGGTGGCGTGGTGATAACCAAAACAGAAGCGCATGCAGAAGAGCTGGCGTGGTGGGGTAACTGTATTGGCGCAACAGGCACACCGTTTGATAGCTACATGACGTTGCGTGGTATCCGTACACTCAGTGCGCGTATGCGTGTCCATGAAGAAAGCTCACAAATTATTCTCAATTATTTGAAGGGCGAATCATTGGTTAAGGTCATCTATCATCCGAGTCTACCTGAGCATCCAGGTCATGAGATTGCCAAAAAGCAACAGTCGGGCTTTGGGTCTATGCTGAGCTTTGAGTTCGCTGGTAGCTTTGAACAGTTGAAATATTTTGTTGGCAAACTGAATCTCTTCTCGTTGGCAGAGTCCTTAGGTGGGGTAGAGAGCTTGATCTGCCACCCAGCATCGATGACTCACCGCGCGATGGGCGAGGCTGCGCTGGCTGAAGCGGGCGTCTCTCAACAGCTATTGCGCTTATCGGTAGGCTTAGAAGACGCAGAAGACCTAATTGAAGATCTACAACAAGCTTTTGATAAAGCACGAACGTTTGAAGGGTAAGCACGGCAATGAGTAATACTAACGTACCAGTGACGAAGCAATTGCATAAATTTGGTGGCAGTAGCCTGGCTGACCCTGGGTGCTACCGTCGTGTGGTATCGATTCTAAAAGACTACTCTCACGCAGAAGACCTGATTGTGGTATCAGCGGCAGGCAAGACAACCAACCGACTGATTGCGTTTCTGGATGCGTTAAACAAGGATGGCCGTGTTGCTCATGAGCACCTGCAAGCGTTACGACAGTTTCAATTTGAGTTGATTGATGAATTGCTCGATGGCGAAGAAGCGGAAGCCCTTCGTTCACAGTTGAGCGACGAATTTAGTACGCTTGGTGAGCAAATAGCGCCCCTTTCTGAGGCGCAGAAAGCCGCAATCTTGGGACATGGTGAGGTTTGGTCATCTCGCTTGTTGGCAGCATTACTAAGACAAAGTGAGTTGCCTGCGGTTGCCCAAGATGCAAGAGCCTTTTTGCGTGCTGAGTTTGGTGCTCAACCCGAGGTTGAGCGTGCCCAGTCTTACGCCTTGATTAAAAGTGCCTTGGCGCAACATGCGCACCACCGTGTGGTGATTACGGGTTTCATGGCGCAGAACAGTACCGGTGATACCGTGTTGCTTGGTCGCAATGGTTCGGATTACTCAGCGACCGTCATCGGTGCATTAGCTGAGGTGGCAAACGTCACCATCTGGAGTGATGTGGCAGGCGTTTACAGCGCGGATCCTCGTGTGGTTTCTGATGCGTGCTTATTGCCCCTTTTACGTTTGGATGAAGCCAGCGAACTGGCTCGCCTCGCAGCGCCCGTGTTACATAGCCGCACGTTACAGCCTGTTGCACAGAGTACCATGGAGTTAAATTTACGCTGCAGTTACTCTCCAGAATCAGGCTCAACGCGTATTGAACGCGTATTAGCCTCTGGACGCGGGGCAAAGATCATTACCTCGCTAGAAGAGGTACTATTGATTGAGCTGTCTTTTGGCAATGGGCATGATTTTGAGCGAGCAAAAGCAGAGGTGCTTCATAGCTTACAGCGTGCGCAGTTAGAGCCACTGGCCTATGAAGCGCAAGCCGACCAATCTCGATTACGCTTGGCGTATACCCCTGAGATCGCCGCTGGCACCCTCAATGAATTGCAAGACCTTGCGATAGAGGCGGAGATTAAGCTAAAAGAAGGCTTCTCCATGTTGGCCGCGGTTGGCGCTGGTGTCACGAAAAATGCGAATCATTGCTTTGGTTTCTATCAGCAGTTAAAACACGCACCGGTTGAATTTTTCTGTGAAGCCGATTCTGGCTTGAGCCTAGCGGCGGTCTTGCGTAAATCGGATGTCATGCCGCTTGTTAAGTCTGTACATACTCAGCTTTTTCAGGCGCAAAAACGCGTGGCGGTTGCACTATGTGGCAAAGGCAATATTGGTTCGAGTTGGCTTGAACTGTTTAAGCAACAGAAAAGCGAGCTTGAAAAACGCAGAGGCATGAGTTTTGATTTGGTCGCGGTGATCGGCAGCCAAGATTATTGGTTTGACGAAAACGGACTCGACGAAAAAACGGTCCTAGAATCTTATAAAGACGAGGCGGTACCTCATGAAGGTGACCGCTGGCTAAAACAAATTGCGGCGTTGCACGGCTTTGATGAAGCGGTTGTGTTGGATGTGACGGCAAGCGCTGAGTTAGCGCAGAAATATGTCGCTATTGCTGAGCATGGTGTGCACTTAATATCCGCAAATAAAGTCGCCGGTTCTGCCCCTAGCGCCGATTATCATCGCGTACAAGAAGCCTTTGCAAAAACGAGCCGTCACTGGCTTTATAATGCGACGGTTGGCGCAGGGTTACCGATAAACCATACCGTTCGAGATTTGCGTGAAAGCGGCGATGACATCATGGCGCTATCGGGTATTTTCTCTGGTACGCTGTCGTGGCTATTTCAACAGTTTGATGGCAGTGTGCCGTTTGCTGAGCTTGTTGACCTTGCATGGCAGCAGGGGCTAACGGAACCTGATCCTCGCTCTGATCTTGATGGCTCAGATGTGATGCGCAAACTGGTTATCTTGGCGCGTGAGTCTGGTCTTGAGATTGAACCCGATAGTGTTGTCGTTGAATCGTTGGTACCGGAAGAGCTTAAAGCCCTCACATTGGATGGCTTTTTTGAGCAGTCAGGGTTGTTGAGTGAGTTGCTTCAGGAGCGCCTTGACAAGGCACAGCGCGAAGAAAAGGTATTGCGCTATGTCGCTCGCCTTGATCGCTTTGGTAAGGCGCGTGTGGGTATAGAGGCGCTGTCTAAAGAGCATGCGCTAGCGAACTTACTGCCATGCGACAATATCTTTGCGATAGAAAGTAAATGGTACAAAGATAATCCGTTGGTTATTCGAGGCCCAGGAGCTGGACGTGAGGTGACTGCAGGTGCTATCCAGTCGGATCTGAATCTGATATCAAGCTTCTTCTAAGCAACATGATGACCTGTGTATTCATTCACAGGTCATCATTGTTTTACCCGTTACCCGTTACCCGTTTATTATTTATCTACTTATTCTGGGCCTAGAGCTCATTAATATAATCTGAATGTCTCAACAGAATACTGTCTCCCTAAGCTATGCTGGGTGAGTTTAGCGCCATGCACTCACAGCGTGTGTCGCTGCGAATTCAGGCCATTGAGCGTCACTTCATTCGTCGTCTTACTCCCGTTATTTTTCTTCTTCAATTTCATTAATTCTGATCATGAGAAAAATTCATTATTGTGCTATTGACTTTAAATGCTATTCATTTCATTCTATGGACATATAGACGTCTAAACGTCAAAAAAAGAATTTTTATTCATTTCATTGTTTTTAATGACAGACAGGTTTTCGTCTAAGGTTGGCTGGGATAACCAACTTTGGCATTTAGGGAGAGAGTTATGGGATACACGCATGCAGGGCATATCGATGCCTTAAACCAAAATATTGCTGAACTTTCGGACAATATTAATGTTTCTTTTGAATTCTTTCCGCCAAGCACCCCAACGATGGAAGAGACACTTTGGAAGTCAGTACATCGTTTAAAAACGCTTAAGCCTAAATTTGTATCAGTGACCTATGGTGCTAACTCAGGCGAGCGTGACCGTACCCACTCTATTATTAAAGACATTAAAAATGAGACGGGTTTAGTTGCGGCGCCACACCTAACGTGTATCGATGCATCTCGTAATGAGTTGATTGATATTGCTGAAGATTACTGGTCAAACGGTATCCAAAGCATTGTGGCCCTACGTGGTGATATCCCTGAAGGTGGTGGTCAACCCGATATGTATGCGTCTGACTTGGTTGAGTTGCTTAAATCACGCCATGACTTTGATATCTCAGTGGCGGCTTTTCCTGAGGTACACCCGGAAGCAAAAAGCGCGCAGTCTGATTTGATAAACCTCAAGCGCAAGATTGATGCCGGTGCTAACCGTGCGATTACGCAATTCTTTTTTGATGTAGAAAGCTACCTGCGTTTTCGTGACCGTTGTGTGGCGGCGGGTATCGATGCTGAAATCGTACCGGGCATCTTGCCAGTGTCTAACTTCAAGCAAGCTTCTCGTTTTGCTGGAATGAATAAGGTGAAGGTACCAGGCTGGATGCAAAAGCAGTTTGAAGGTCTAGATGATGACCCTACCACTCGCCAGCTTGTTGGGGCGAGCCAGGCCATTGATATGGTCCGAACCTTGAGCCGTGAAGGCGTGAAAGATTTCCACTTCTACACATTGAACCGCTCAGAAATGACCTATGCATTGTGTCATACGTTGGGTGTAAGACCTTAGACCTTACTTAGATATTGTGGATTTAGGTTAACCCATTAACACACATAAGTGATAGGCCACTAGTGAACCTAGAAAGCCTTCTCCAGATATAAAAAAAGCGCTGAAGTGATACTTCAGCGCTTTTTTAATTGGTGCCATGTAGCGATAAATCGTCAACGCTATCGATGTGTCGTGAATCGTTAGGTTGCTGTTATCGCTTAATGAATGATTATGCGATCGCTTCAAGCTCGGCAAGGGTCTCTTCTGCCCAGTCAAGCCAAGCTTGGCGAGAAAGCAGGTTGCGACGCAATGTTAGGCGTTCTAAGCGAGCGGGCGTGTCTAGAGTGCTTGGTGTCGCGTAATACGCCGCTTCAATCTCACGATAATGTGCGACCAATTTTTTCGAATCTTCAATCAGCTCTTCAAGTTGAATACGGAATGCCGCTGATGGTTGAACCGCACATGCGGCAAGCTTTGCTGAGAACTCATCGCGCACAGTAGGGTGAACGGTAGGTTGCTCAAACCAGTCAGCCAAAGTGCTGCGGCCTGATTCAGTGATTGAGTAAACCTTGCGGTCAGGCTTACCGTCTTGAGGCTCTAATTTACAGGTGACAAGGTCCTTGTCTGCCATTTTATTTAATTCGCGATAAACCTGTTGGTGGCTCGCTTTCCAAAAATATCCGATGCTTGCGGAAAATTCCTTAGTGATATCGTAGCCAGTCGCATCGCGAGTGCTTAAAACAGTAAGGATAACGTGTGGTAGTGACATGATAAAAATCCAAATCAATAACTTAATAATAATTATGGTGCTTAGTACTGTCATCGAAGATGTGACATAGCCGCGTCTAGCGCTCTTTTGAGAGCAAAAGAATGGGTCTTGTGTAAGAAGCATGGCCTGCGTGGTTTACGCAGTAACCTTATATAAGCCTTTGTCACCTAGAGGGTTGTATGAACACACAACCTGTCGTTGCCGATATTGGTTTATTATTTTTATCGATCAACGAGAAATGATTATATCTAATTGTATAAGCATGAAGTGGAATAGAGAGTGATATCAGTTGAAAAGGACTAACAAAACACTCAGTAAGGATCTGAAGTAAAATAAAAGGCCGCAAAGTGCGACCTTTTGTCTTTGTTTTAGAATTATATTCTGCTTATCCAGTGTTTCGCATGCCAGCTGCGATGCCAGCAATCGTTACCATAAGCGCTTCTTCTAGCTCACTTTCCGTCTCTTCACTCTGACGAGTGCGATACAAAAGCTCAGCTTGTAACATATTGAGTGGCTCAACATAGGTGTTACGAAGACGGATGGACTCTTGTCCCCACGGGTCACTTTGCATCAGGTGATCATTGTTTTCTACGTTCAAGACGGCTTTGATGTCTTGTTGCAATTGATCGCGCAGCTTATCACCCAGTGGTAATAGTGTCGGATCCGCTAGGCGTTGGTCGTAGTAGCGAGAAATCTCGATATTACACTTGGTGTAAACCATCTCAAGCATGCCAAGGCGTGTTGAGAAAAATGGCCATTCACGACACATTTCTTCCAGTAGGGCTTGATGGCCTTTATCAATCGAATACTGAATGGCTTCACCAGCGCCTAACCAAGCTGGCAACACAAGACGGTTCTGACTCCAAGAGAAAATCCATGGAATCGCTCGCAGGCTTTCTACGCCGCCATTTGGGTTACGTTTTGCCGGGCGAGAGCCGAGCGGCAATTTGCCGAGTTCGAGTTCCGGTGTGGCTTGGCGGAAATAAGGAACAAAGTCAGGCTCATCACGCACGACACGACGGTAAGCGTCGCAAGAGACTTGTGACAGCACTTCCATAAGGTCACGCCAATCTTGTTTTGGCTTCGGTGGCGGCAACAAGTTGGCTTCAAGGATGGCACTGGCGTATAGATTGAAGCTGTTGATTGCAATCTCAGGTAAGCCGAGTTTAAAACGAATCATCTCGCCTTGCTCGGTAACACGAAGACCACGTTTTAAGCTTTTTGGTGGCTGTGATAGAAGCGCAGCGTGTGCAGGCGCACCACCACGACCAATAGAACCGCCACGACCATGGAATAGGGTAATCTCGATGCCAGCATTCTCACTGACTTCAACCAAGGATTCCATAGCACTGTATTGTGCCCAGCCTGCGGCCATGACACCGGCATCTTTCGCTGAATCAGAGTAGCCAATCATGACCATTTGATGATTTTGAATATAGCCACGGTACCAGTCGATCTCAAACAACTGCTTCATAACGGCTTCAGAGTTGTTTAAATCTTCCAATGTTTCGAACAGTGGACAAACGTCCATGCGGAACTTACAGCCACACTCTTGCAAAATGAGGTGAACGGCTAGGACGTCAGAGGCAGTACGTGCCATTGAAATGACATAGGCACCAAACGCATCACGAGATTGAGAAGCGATGATTCGGCATGTGTCTAACACTTCTTGGACGGGCTCTGAAGGCTCCCAGTCACGAGGAAGCAACGGGCGCTTAGAGCTCAGCTCATTGATAAGGAAAGAAACCTTGTCTTGCTCGCTCCATTGATCGTAGTCACCCAGACCTAAGTGACGCGTCAGTTCTGAAATTACATCAGAATGGCGAGTACTTTCTTGACGAATATCTAGGCGGACAAGGTGCACACCGAAGGCTTTCACGCGGCGAATGGTATCCAGCAGTGAACCGTCAGCGATGATGGCCATGCCGCTTTCGCGTAGTGACTGGTAACACGCCAATAGCGGCTCCCATAACTGAGCGCTGTCTTCTAGAATCGGCTTGTTTGGCACATCGTGGTGGTTGATTTGCGCTTCCAATACCTCAAGCGTATTCACCAATAGTTTGCGTACCGGTTTCAAAATCGCACGGTACGGTTCATGCTGCTCGCCAGCCAACTCTCTGACATGGTCGTTACATTTCACCATTGAAAGTTCAGTGATGAGCTCTTGGAAGTCTTGCAGGTAAAGCTCAGCCGCTTTCCAGCGAGAAAGTAGCATGACCTCACGTGTAATCTTGTGCGTGACAAACGGGTTGCCGTCTCGGTCGCCGCCCATCCATGAAGAGATATGAACCGGACGAGCATCGATAGGGAGCCCTTCGCCTAGGTAGTTTTTCAGGCGGTCATCCATTTCACGTAGGAACTCTGGAATGGCTTCCCACAACGAGTTTTCAACAACGGCAAATCCCCACTTAGCTTCATCTAATGGGGTCGGACGTTGCTGACGAATAACGTCAGAATGCCAGCTTTGAGCGATCAATTGCTCTAAACGTCGTTCTGTTTTCTTCCGTTCTTTTTCAGACAACTCGCTTAATTCAAGCTTGGAAAGACATTCGTTTATCTTCACGAGCTTGTTGATCATCGTACGACGAGTGATTTCCGTTGGGTGCGCAGTGAGGACAAGTTCAATATTGAGATCGCGCACCGCTTGCGCCGTATCCAGCTTGCTGATGTTCTCGTGGCTAAGCTTAGAGAAGAGTGAATCAATTGGGTCTGGTTCACAGACATCTGCTTCACAACCTCTTGAAATGGTGTGATATTGGTCAGCGATATTGGTGAGGTTTAGGAATTGGTTAAATGCACGAGCGACTGGGGTGAGCTGCTCGTTAGGCAGGCTGGTAATCTCTTCGATTAGAATATCACGATCGGCTTCATTGCCTGCACGTACAACGGATTTAGAAAGCTGGCGAATTTTCTCCACTTTTTCTAAAATCGCTTCCCCGTGTGCTTCCTTGATGGTGTTTCCCAACAAGTGCCCAAGCATCCTAACATTGCTTTTTAGTGGGGCGTATTTTTCGTTCATAGTCATCCTGCCTTGTAATTTAACTACATCCATTATTCCGTTTCAGGTTAACAATCTAGCGAAAAATGCTAGTCGTAGTCAAATAAAGTAATCCATGTTTGCAATAATCGTATTGGAATAAAAAACGCACACTGGTCGTTAACTTACTAACGCACCGTGTTTTTTTACTGACAATGCTCATATCGATAAGGGGTGTATTTTTGTTGATTTCAATGATGTTTCATTCTTTAGACATGTTGCTGAATAATTGTACAGCAACACGTTTTTAATCAATAATATTGAAAATTTATTACATATTGCTGATTAATCAAAGCAATACTGATTGATCGCCTTAGCCAGCACGTTAATGGTGGGATCAACAAAGTCTAAGCTGAGAAACTCATCCGGCTGATGGGCCTGGTCGATTGAGCCCGGACCTAGCACCAATGTGGGGCATAACTCTTGTAAGAACGGTGCTTCAGTACAGTAATTTACCGTATCCGATGGGGTCTCACACAGGCTTTCCATTCCAGCCACAAATGGGTGCTGGTGATCGCACTCATAACCAGGAATTGGCTCATGCAATGCTGTGATGGTTAAGCGTCCTGGCCATTTTTCTTCCACTTCTTTCAACGCATTTCTAAGCATATTATCCAAGCCATCAAGGCTGATTCCCGGCAGTGGGCGAACATCGTAGTGCAGCTCGCAGCACCCACAGATTCGGTTGGCACTGTCACCACCGTGAATGTGGCCCAAGTTTAACGTCGGGCTAGGGATAGCAAAACCAGGGTGGTGGTATTCTTTGACGAGCTTGTCACGCAGTTTCATCATCGCGAACATGACCTCATGCATGATCTCGATAGCATTGACGCCAAGCGCTGGATCGGACGAGTGACCGGACTTCCCTGTCACGCGAATAGCGTTTGCTACGTGTCCTTTGTGGCCGCGAATCGGCACGAGGTTAGTCGGTTCGCCGATGATGCAGTAATCTGGCTTAAAGGGGGCGGTTTCCGTGAAGTGTCTTGCCCCGAGCATCGTCGTTTCTTCGTCACAGGTTGCGAGGACGTAGAGGGGCTTGGTTTGCTTACTCCAGTCTATTTTCTTGACGGCTTCATAAATGAAGGCAAAGAACCCTTTCATATCAGCCGTGCCTAACCCATAAAAGCGATTGTCTTTTTCCGTGAGATCGTGAGGATTGAAACTCCAGCGTCCCTCATCAAAAGGAACGGTATCACTGTGACCTGCAAGAAGAAGCCCACCTTCGCCTTGGCCTTTCTTAGCAATCATGTTGAATTTATTGGGCTCCACTTCCTCGACCTCGACACTAAAGCCAAGGTCTTTCATCCAGGTTGCCAGTTTTTCGATGACTTTTTCGTTGCCATGGTCCCAGCTTGGGTCGGTAGAACTGATAGAAGGGGTACTGATTAGGCCTTTGTAGACCTCTAAGAATGTTGGCAATTGCATATTATCTTCACTTCTACTGTTGACAGATTAACTCTAAGACGGTAAAACACATATTAAATCATAATTAATGAATAAAAAATCAGTTAATGCGTATTTTTTTAGATTTATAGTCATTAGTTGATATGTTTAAGTCTGACGAAAATGGATGTAGATAGATGTTGAAAACCACCATTATTGGCGCGACCGGTTATACAGGAGCTGAACTTGCTCTGATGGTCACCAAACACCCGGAGCTTACGCTATCAGGTTTATACGTGTCCGCCAATAGTGTGGATGCGGGTAAACCGATTTCACAACTGCACGGTAAGCTGGCTGGTATTGTTGATGACAGCGTTCAACCCTTGATTGATGTTGAAAAAGTGGCCAGTGAGAGCGATGTGGTTTTTCTCGCGACGGCCCATGAAGTGAGCCATGATTTAGCCCCTGTATTTTTAGATCAAGGCTGCCAGGTCTTTGATTTATCTGGAGCGTATCGGGTAAAAGGCGATGATTTTTATACAACATTTTATGGCTTCGAACATCAGCACGCCCAATGGCTAGATAAAGCCGCTTATGGGTTGGCGGAATGGAACGCTGCCGACATCCAAGCCGCGCAGCTCGTTGCGGTTGCGGGTTGTTATCCAACAGCCTCACAGTTGGCCATTAAGCCGCTTGTTGAAGCAAACCTAATTGATACGCAAGTTTGGCCGGTGATCAATGCAACAAGTGGTGTGACGGGCGCGGGTCGTAAAGCAACGACAAGCAATAGCTTTTGTGAGGTGAGCTTGCAGCCTTATGGGTTGTTTACTCACAGGCATCAGCCAGAAATGACCACGCATCTAGGTTGTGAAGTGATTTTTAATCCGCATCTTGGCAATTTCAAACGCGGTATTCTTGCCACGATTACCATGAAGCTGGCAGATGGAGTGAGTGTTGAACAGGTACAGCAGGCCTTTGAAGGCGCGTATTCTGACCAGCCTTGCGTACGCATCAAAGCGGACAGTATTCCAAGAATTCAAGACGTAGAGTACACCCCGTTTTGTGATATCGGTTGGAAGGTACAAGGGCAACATATTATTGTCGTCTCCGCGATAGATAATTTATTGAAAGGCGCATCAAGCCAAGCGATGCAGTGCTTGAATATTAAGAATCAATTTCCCCAGCTGACTTCGCTGGTATAGGGCAGGAGAGCACTATGAGTTTGACACAACAAGAATCGACATCGTTATCTTCTATGCCTTTAGTCATCAAGCTGGGTGGCGCAGCGTTATCGTGCACACAGACATTGAATCAACTATTTGTTGCGATTTCGAATTATCAGAAACAAGCCGAGCGTGAGATCGTTATTGTGCACGGTGGCGGTTATCTTGTGGATGACCTGATGCAGAAGCTGAACCTTCCAACAGAAAAGAAGCAGGGTTTACGTGTCACGCCTTATGATCAGATTCCACTGATTGCCGGTGCCTTAGCTGGCACGGCGAATAAACTCCTGCAAGGTGATGCGATCAAAGCGGGGTTGAACGCTGTGGGCTTGAGCCTTGCTGACGGCGGATTGTGTGAGGTGACGGAGTTGAACCCTGAACTTGGCGCTGTTGGTAATGCACAACCTGGAAATCCAGCCGTGTTACAAGCCATTTTAAAAACAGGCGCGCTGCCAATCATTAGTTCAATCGGTCTTGATAATAATGGCCAACTGATGAATGTTAATGCCGATCAAGCCGCGGTTGCCGTTGCTGGTGCTTTGGACGCTGAATTAGTTCTGCTGTCGGATGTGAGTGGTGTACTGGACGGCAAGGGTCACTTGCTACCGACGCTGACTCAAGAGCAAGCGGATGCATTAATCAAGGGGCATGTGATTACCGATGGCATGATTGTTAAGGTTCAAGCTGCGCTGCAGGCTGCCAGTGAGCTAGGCCGCCCGATTGAAGTGGCAACGTGGCGTTATCCTGAAAAATTAATTGACCTGTTTGCTGGCAAAAGCATCGGGACTCAGTTTGTACCAAACTAAGCCGACGATAACCAAATCTAGACTGTGTGGCGATAGGCGGCACAGTGAAATGAATAGACAAAACCAAATTTAAAACCCGAGACGCTGACCGCCAATTCAGGCTCGGACATTAGGAGAGAAACCATGAGCAAGAAAGCAGTAAAGAAAGTTGTTGTAGCCTATTCTGGCGGTCTTGATACTTCCGTTATCATTCCGTGGCTAAAAGAAAACTACGATTGTGAGGTTGTCGCATTTGTGGCTGATGTCGGTCAAGGTGAGCAAGAGCTCATTGGCATTGAAGAAAAAGCAAAAGCATCGGGCGCGTCGGAGTGTTACATCGCTGACCTAAAAGAAGAAATGGTGTCAGAGTACATTTATCCAACCCTTAAAACGGGTGCATACTATGAGGGTAAATACCTACTTGGTACGTCAATGGCTCGTCCAATCATTGCTAAAGCACAGGTTGAAGTCGCACGTAAAGTAGGGGCAGATGCTTTGTGCCACGGTTGTACCGGTAAGGGGAACGACCAAGTACGTTTTGAAGGGGCATTTGCCGCGCTAGCACCCGATTTACACGTTATTGCCCCTTGGCGCGAATGGGACTTAGTGAGCCGTGAAGAATGTCTCGATTACCTCGCGGAACGTAATATTCCTTGTACGGCATCGCTAACGAAAATCTACTCACGTGATGCAAATGCATGGCACATCTCAACAGAAGGTGGCGTGTTAGAAGATACATGGAATGCGCCTAACGATGATTGCTGGGATTGGACTGTGGATCCAGAGCAAGCACCTAATGAATCTGAATCTGTGACAGTACAAGTGGTGAAAGGTGAAGTGGTTGCGGTTGATGGCGAGACGATGACCCCGTATAACGCACTGGTTTACCTGAATGAAAAGGGCGCTAAACATGGTGTGGGTCGTATCGACATCGTTGAGAACCGTTTAGTGGGCATGAAGTCTCGTGGTTGTTATGAAACTCCAGGTGGCACCATCATGATGGAAGCGCTGCGTGCAGTTGAGCAATTGGTGTTGGATAAAACGGCATTTGAGTTCCGTGAAGAGCTTGGCGTGAAAGCTTCTCACCTGGTTTATGACGGTCGTTGGTTTACCCCGCTGTGCAAATCTATCCTTGCAGCAAGCGAAGAGTTGGCGCAAGACGTCAATGGTGAGGTTGTGATTAAGCTTTACAAAGGCCAAGCTACCGTGACGCAAAAGCGTTCTGACAATAGCTTGTACTCAGAAGAGTTCGCTACCTTTGGTGAAGATGAGGTCTACGACCAAAGCCATGCGGAAGGCTTCATCCGTTTGTATTCACTTTCAAGTCGTATCAGAGCGTTGAACGAGGCGAAGAAAAACAAATAATGCCATTGGTTGCTATTTGAATTAAGGTTAACCCACTTGCTGTGCAAGTGGGTTTCTTGTTTTAGAGAGACTAAAAAATAACACGGTAGATATTTATGAATAATTATGTGAAATAAGTGAATTTTTACTTTATTTTCTTTTTGATTTGCCGTAAGTTTAACCTATCAAAAAAACAAACTGACTTTGATTAAATTCCATCGTTGGGCAAGCAATGAATACCGAGCAGTTAGGAGAGTAACAATGGCATTATGGGGCGGAAGATTTACCCAAGCAGCAGACACGAGATTCAAAGATTTTAATGACTCATTACGCTTTGATTACCGATTGGCTGAGCAAGACATTGTTGGTTCTATTGCTTGGTCTAAGGCACTGGTTTCAGTCGATGTGTTAACGATAGAAGAGCAGCAAAAGCTGGAGCTGGCGTTAAACGAGCTGAAGCTTGAGGTGATGGAAGATCCTGAGCAAATTCTACGTTCAGATGCTGAAGATATTCATAGTTGGGTTGAACAGCAGTTGATTGGCAAAGTCGGGGATTTAGGCAAAAAGCTGCACACGGGGCGTTCTCGTAACGACCAAGTCGCCACGGATTTAAAACTCTGGTGCCGTCAACAGGGCCAACAACTGCTTATTGGGCTCGATAGACTGCAAGCTCAAATGGTCAGTGTGGCGAGAGTGCATCAGGCAACGGTATTACCAGGTTATACTCACCTTCAGCGTGCGCAACCTGTTACGTTTGCGCATTGGTGTATGGCGTATGTTGAAATGTTTGAGCGTGACTATTCACGGATTGAGGATGCGATAAAGCGTCTTGATACCTGTCCATTAGGCTCAGGCGCTTTAGCGGGCACCGCTTACCCGATGGATCGTGAAGAGCTGGCTCATAACCTTGGATTTCGTCGTGCAACCCGTAACAGTTTGGATTCTGTTTCTGACCGTGATCATGTGATGGAGCTGATGTCGATTGCTTCTATCTCAATGCTGCACCTTTCTCGCCTTGCTGAAGATATGATTTTTTATAACTCAGGTGAATCCAATTTCATCGAGTTAGCGGATACCGTTACGTCTGGCTCATCATTGATGCCACAGAAAAAAAATCCGGATGCGCTTGAGCTGATCCGTGGTAAAACCGGCCGTGTGTATGGGTCGTTAGCTGGCATGATGATGACAGTTAAAGCCTTGCCGCTGGCTTACAACAAAGATATGCAAGAAGATAAAGAAGGCTTGTTCGACGCTCTTGATACTTGGAACGACTGCATGGAAATGGCGGCATTGTGCTTTGATGGTATCAAGGTTAACGGTGAGCGTACCCTAGAAGCCGCGAAACAAGGCTATGCCAATGCAACTGAGCTGGCGGATTATTTGGTCGCGAAAGGCATTCCATTCCGTGAGGCGCACCATATTGTTGGCGTTGCCGTGGTTGGCGCGATTGATAAAGGCTGTGCATTGGAAGAATTGTCACTTGCCGAACTAAAAGTATTCTCGGATAGCATTGAAAACGATGTCTACGATATTCTTACTATCGACAGTTGTTTAGAAAAACGTAGTGCATTGGGTGGCGTGTCTCCACAGCAAGTCGCTTATGCGGTTGACCAAGCAGAGAAGCGTTTGAGCTCTCGCGATAATTCCGCTGTGAAGGTGCGTTCTGCAAGACTAACCGATATTGATGCACTAGAAAGTATGGTTGCGTACTGGGCGAACCAAGGTGAGAACTTACCTAGAAATCGCAACGAATTAGTTCGAGACATTGGCTCCTTTGCCGTCGCGGAACATCACGGCGAGGTGACGGGATGTGCATCGTTGTATGTTTATGATTCGGGGCTTGCTGAGATTCGTTCTCTTGGGGTAGAAGCTGGTTGGCAAGGACAAGGTCAAGGCACGGCAATTGTGCAGCACTTGGTCGAAAAGGCTCGTAAAATGGCGATTAAGAAAGTCTTTGTGCTCACTCGTACTCCTGAGTTCTTTATGAGACATGACTTCATTCCAACGTCGAAGACCTTGCTACCAGAAAAAGTACTGAAAGACTGTGATCAGTGCCCAAGACAGCATGCTTGTGATGAGGTGGCACTAGAAGTTAACCTTGTAGAGCAAATTATTGCCAAAATGAATGTTGCCTAACCTATTGAATTTTATTGTTATAATTTGATGATCGAAAATAATTCAAGAAAAGATCATTTTTTTGGGAACCAATGAGAAAAAGCCCGGTCTATTAAAGTACCACTGCTTTTTCTTAGAAGAATCTAAGAAGGCCCCAGGTCAGATTTGACACTGGGGCTTTTTTCTTTTTAGCGGTAAGTAACCTCATTGTCATGTATACCCATTCCTCTTCGTATGCGCTGCCTTTTATCTCTTCTCGCTCTACTTTCCTGACCTACATTTGTTTGCCCAAAGACAAAAGATTTAGCGTAGCGACAAAAAAACGCCAAACCTATTATGGTTTAGCGTTTATTGGCTTGTCTGCGTATGACTTGCTTCTAGATGACTGGTCTCTATGCTAAAGACGAAGTATCGATCGCGACTTTTTAACAACCAGGGCCACAATCCAAGCAGTGCTTGATGGTTTCTGGACCAAGATGAAGCTTGGCATTCAGGTCTCGAAGCGCGGTTCGAACTCCCTCTTCGATCACTGGGTGATAAAAGGGCATGTCGAGCATATTCGATATGGTCATTTGATTCTGGTGTGCCCATGCGAGTAGGTGCGCTAAGTGCTCCGCATTTGGACCTATCATCTCTGCACCCAAGAATCGACCAGTACCTTGTTCGCCATAGACGTGCAGAATACCTTTATTGCGCAGCATGACTCTAGATCGCCCTTGGCCTTCAAATGACACCTCGCCCGTGGCAAAACAACCACAACCCCCAAGGCGTTGCTCAAGTTGCTTGAACGACTCACCAACCATAGCGATCTGTGGATCGGAGAATACTGCGGAAATGGTACTTCTTCGCAGACCCGCTCGGATATCAGGAAATCGCCCAGCATTATCGCCTGCGATACGGCCTTGATCGGCGGCTTCATGCAATAATGGAAGTTGATTGCTGGCATCACCGGCAATAAATATATTATTGGCCGACGTTTGTAACGTGTAGTGATCGGCGGTAGGGACACCACGCTCATCAAGCTCAACCGTGGTGTTTTCAAGCGATAGTTTGTCAACGTTTGGTCGACGTCCCGTTGCCGCTAACACATAGTCCACAATAAACGTTTCAGGTTTCCCCTCAAGGTTGATGAATTGAATCTCGACTTTATCGCCTTCGATACGCTTCATGCTCTCTACTTTGACATCGGCGTCAAGGTAGAACTCTTCTTGGAAGGTATTGTTGGCGTAATTCATGACGTCAGGGTCAGTTAATGGTCCTACTTGCCCACCCAGTCCAAAGACCTTGGTTTTAACCCCAAGACGGTGCAAGGCCTGTCCTAATTCAAGACCGATTACGCCAGGGCCAAAGACGGCGATGGATTCAGGCAAGTCATCCCAATCAAAGACGTTGTCGTTGACGATCAATCGGTCACCAAGCTCGTTCCATACGCCAGGGTAGGCTGGACGTGATCCAGTGGCGATAACGATACGTTCTGCGGTGATCGTGGTGTGTCCATCAACCAGCAGCGTATTGTTATCAAGGAATGTTGCATAGCCAGAGATCTTATCCTCTGCGGGGATCTCTTCGACACCTTCTAGAACAAAACCCACAAAGCGATCGCGTTCGCTTTTGATGCGAGCCATGACTTCCTTACCATTGATGATGGTTTCACCCTGCGGGTAAATCCCAAAACCTGGCGCTTTTTCAATTTGGTGTACGCTTTCTGCTGCCGCTATGAGCAACTTTGAAGGCATGCATCCCACACGAGCACATGTGGTTCCGTAAGGACCACCCTCTACCATAACCACATTATCGGTATGAGCTTTGGCGGCGCGATAGGCACCCAGACCGGCGGTGCCACCACCAATAATGGCGACATTTACATTCAATTGTTTCATAGCGGTATCTCTTTAAGCGAAATTGAGGGATTGGAAAGAAGAAGAGGAAATGTGCGCTCGTGTTTCTCGCCCAAGTACAAGGTGACTTGGACGAGAAGGTCACGAAGTGGTTAGCCCAGGTATGCTTCTAACTCTTCGCTACCGCCAATGTGCTTACCACCGATGAAGACTTGTGGCACCGTTGTGCGACCGCTGATAGCGCGTAGGCTGACCGTTGTCGCGTCTTTTCCTAATACGACTTCCTCATACTGAAGACCGTGATCAATCAGGTTTTGTTTCGCTTTGGCACAGAAAGGACAGCTCGGCTTAGTGAAAACGGTAATGGACTTTTGTGTCTTGTAGTCTGGTGCAACATGCTTGAGCATGGTATCAGCATCAGAAACTTTGAACGGGTCGCCTGGTTCATTTGGTTCAATGAACATTTTTTCTACGACGCCATTTTTCACTAGCATGCTGTAGCGCCATGAGCGTTTGCCAAAGCCGATGTCATTTTTGTCTACCAACATGCCCATACCGTCGGTAAAGTCGCCATTGCCATCAGGGATGAATGTAATGTTTTCTGCTTCTTGATCCGCTTTCCATGCATTCATAACAAACGTGTCGTTCACTGAAACACAGACAACTTCATCAACACCGTGGTCTTTAAAGACAGAGAATAGCTCGTTGTAGCGAGGTAGGTGGCTTGATGAACACGTTGGAGTGAAGGCACCAGGTAGGCTGAATACGATGACCGTTTTATCTTTGAATAGCTCATCTGTTGTAACGTTAACCCAAGCGTCGCCTTGGCGAGTAGGAAAGGTGACTTGTGGAACAGACTGGCCTTCTTTTGATGTAAACATATGATGTCCTTTTAAATACAATAATTTGAATTCGTGAATTTTTCACATTGAGCTTAGCGGTTGCTGCTCTGTTTCGTTGGGATCATTATCAAAAAAACGCGTTGATAGTTCCAATCGTTTATTGTTATGGTATTGATAGTTATTTTCTATCTGAGGTTGCAATGAATATTCGAGACTTTGAATACTTAGTGGCGCTTGCTGAGCACAAGCATTTTCGCAAGGCCGCGGAGGCGTGTTTTGTTAGTCAGCCAACGTTAAGCGGACAGATTCGTAAACTCGAAGATGAGATTGGTACGTCATTATTGGAGCGCAGCAGCCGACGAGTGCTGTTTACCGAGCCGGGTTTATTGCTGGTTGAACAGGCGAGACGCGTACTCAATGAAGTCAAAACCTTTCGGGAAATGGCGACAGGGCAGAGCGGGGAGATGACTGGGCCGATGCACATTGGCTTTATCCCTACGGTAGGCCCATACCTATTGCCGAAAATTGTTCCCCAACTCAAAGAGATGTTTCCTGAACTCGAATTGTATCTTCATGAGGCACAGACTCATCAACTAGTTAGACAGTTAGAAGAAGGCAAATTGGATTGCCTTGTGCTGGCCTCCGTTGCAGAAACGGCACCATTCAAAGAGATCGAGGTCTATAATGAGCCGCTAAGCATCGCTGTGCCATGTGATCATGAGTGGGCAGGCAAAGCTGAGCTGGATATGTTGGAACTCAATGGTCGTACAGTACTGGCGCTAGGGGACGGCCATTGTCTGCGAGATCAAGCCTTAGGTTTCTGCTTTGCGGCAGGCGCGAAGGATGATGAACGTTTTAAAGCGACAAGCTTAGAAACGCTGCGCAACATGGTAGCAGCAGGCGCTGGGATCACCTTGTTGCCAGAGCTGTCATTGCCGAAAGAAAAGCAAAAGGATGGGGTGTGTTATGTGAATGCCGTCAATCCTACGCCGTCAAGAAGCTTAGTGTTAGCGTATCGTCCCGGTTCACCACTGCGAGCGCGTTTCGAGAAAATAGCCGAGGCGATCACAGGTTGTTTGCCTCGTTGACGCCTTAAGTTAATTCAACCTTTTAGTATTAGTATTAGTATTGATCTTTATGTTAATACTAGAGCGGCTTCTAATGCCAATATGTTGAAACATTTAGCATGAAACAAACACGCATAAAAAAGCCCTCTAATTACTTAGAGGGCTTTCTGTTTACCTATCAAAAGTTTGGTTTGATATTACTCGCCAATAACTGGCTAAAACAAGCTTTCACTTTCTGAGGCATCACTGGAATACAGAGTGTCAGTAAAGCTTTCTTGAACGTATTCTTTCGGTTCAGTGCCAATCTCAAAGTACTCAAACATAGACGATGAATCTGTTTTGTTTGATAGCAGTCCTGATTCACGATCAATACGAACGCGTGTAATACCATTTGGGATTGCTTTGGCGGTTTGTGGCTCGTCTTCTAACACAACACGCATGAAATCAACCCATGCAGGTTGCGCTGTTTTTGCACCAGCTTCAGCGCCTGAGATTTGATCTTTACCAAGATTACTGTTGGTCGTTGTGCGACCTAGCTTTCTTTGGTGGTCATCAAATCCGACCCAAGCTGTGGCGACAATGCCAGGACCATAACCGTTATACCACGCATCTTTTGAGTCATTTGTCGTCCCTGTTTTTCCGCCAATATCGCGGCGTTCCAGTTTTTGAGCACGCCAGCCAGTACCATTCCAGCCCGTTCCATCACGCCAATTACCTCCACCCCAAATATTGCTATACATCATCTCACGAGTCAGAAATGCGGTCTGTTCTGATAACACATGTGGTGCATAATTGGGCTCATTGGAATCCATGTCTTCCTCATTAAAGTCAGTGAGTTCAACAGGTTCAAGAGCACTTGCATTGGTCGCCTCTTCGATGCTTGGCGCATCGTCGCTATTGTTTGAGGCTAACATTTCTGGTGTTGGCATCTTTGGACAATCGGTGTGACAAATCACTTTAGGATTTGCTTCAAACTCGACTTTTCCAAATGGGTCTTCGACACGACTGATGTAATAAGGCTCAACGTAATAGCCGCCGTTAGCAAAGACAGAGAACCCTTGTGCCATCTGGATTGGTGTTAGGCTGCCAGCCCCCAAAGCGATGGTTTCAGAGCGTGGTAACTTGGATTTATCAAAACCAAAGCGGGTTAAATAGTCGCGAGTATCGTCTAACCCCACTTCTCGCAATACGCGTACAGCCATGACGTTTTTAGACTGCGCTAGGCCGATACGAAGACGAGTCGGGCCGGTATAGGTCGGTGGTGAGTTCTTAGGACGCCATGCTGTGCCCGCACTCTTGTCCCATTTATTGATAGGCGCGTCATTGACTAGGCTTGCTAGTGTCATGCCTTTATCGAGCGCGGCTGCGTAGATAAATGGCTTGATGCTTGAACCAACCTGACGTACCGATTGAGTGGCTCGGTTAAACTTGCTGTGCACGAAGTTAAAACCACCCACAAGCGACAGTACAGCGCCGTTCTGAGGATCGATAGCAACAAAAGCAGTATTGGCATTAGGCACTTGGCTCAATCGCCATGTGATGACTTTCGCTGGCATCTCCGCTTCGTCTTCAGTGGCGGTAGCGGTTTCTTTTGTATCATCAAGTGCTTCAATCTGACTTGCTCGTACCCAGATTTGTTCACCAACGGCCGTCACGTCACCTGCTGACTTTGGTGCCGCACCTTGGCGCTCATCGGTTCTAAATTTGCGAGCCCATTTCATGTTGTCCCACTCAATGGTCTGTTCTTGATAACCCTTAACCCAAACCGTGATGGATTTCGCATTTACTTTAGTGACCAGTGCAGGGCGTAGTTCGCCATAAGTCGGCTGTTTGCGTAGGTACTTAGTCATGTCTTCAGTAGACATGGCTGGTTGATCTGCCTTCCAGACGACTTTCTCTGCACCTCGGTAACCGTGGCGCTCATCATAGGCCAAAAGGTTATTGATCGCAGCGGTATGCGCCGCTTTTTGCAACTTAGAATCGACAGTCATGGTCACGCGCATGCCGGATTCGTAAGCGTCATCACCGTAGCGTTTAACCATCCAAGCGCGTGCAATTTCAGCGACATAAGGCGCTCGGAGTTCGATTTCTGCCCCATGGTATTGAGAAATGATCGGCTCTGAACGCGCTTCATCGAACTGGGCTTGAGTGATGTATTTTTCACTGAGCATGCGTGCCAAGACGACATTGCGGCGATGGGTGGCACGATCAATGGAGTAAATTGGGTTCATTGTAGAAGGTGCTTTTGGCAATCCAGCAAGAACGGCTATCTCACTCAGCGTGAGCTGGTTAAGATCTCGACCAAAGTACGCTTGCGCTGCTGCACCAAAACCGTAGGAGCGATAACCAAGGAATATCTTATTGACGTACAGCTCCATGATTTCTTGCTTGCTTAGCAGCTGCTCAATGTGCACGGCGATAAAGATCTCTTTTATCTTACGCATGACTTTTTTCTCATTGGATAAGAAAAAGTTACGAGCAAGCTGCTGAGTGATAGTACTGGCACCTTGAGACGCACTGCCTGATGCAATAACGGCAACAGCAGCACGAGTGATTCCTATTGGGTCAAAGCCATAGTGGTCGTAATAACGACTATCTTCTGTGGCAATGAGTGCATGAATCAAATCCTGGGGAATCTCATCATAAGTAAGGGGGATGCGTCGTTTCTCGCCAAATTGTGCGATCAGCTTCCCGTCTTGGCTAAGCACCTGCATAGGGGTTTGGAGCTGGACGTCTTTAAGCGTTGCAACGTCAGGCAGTTCTGGTTTTACGTAGTAGTAAAACCCAATAATAGTACTCACTCCAAAGAGTATGCAAATAAATGCAAATACCAACAGTCTCTTTATGAACTTCACCGGAGATTCCCTGATTGATTAAGGTTATGGGTAGGTAATTACTTGTACTCTAGACCAAAAATTACCTATAGGGTTAATTAACGCTTATTTGGGCGTCAATCTCAACCTTTTCACTTGGTTATTGTATTTGTTGAGGTTATTTCTTATGACTAAGAAATGGATTACGGGTATTGATATCGGGCGCTACAGCGTCAAAGCCGTGGTTGTAAAGGTTGATTGCGCTCATATTACGATAGTAAACCATCTAGAACTGAAGGGTTCTGATTCTATTTTCTCCGATCCTCATACGTTAAAGCATCAAGAAACTGTAAAGAATCTCAAAAAAATACGAAAAACCGCCCCTTTTTTTAGAAAAAAGGCGGCCATTGCATTACCGGATAGTGTGTCAATTAATAAGGTCATCACCTTAGAGCATGGACTTGATGGTCAGGAGCAAGTCTTTGCCGTATTTCAGGCGATGGCTCATCAGACGCCATACCCACTAGAAGAACTGGCCTTAGATTTTTACAAAGAACCCTCAATGTCGGGCGCCAATACCGAGGCATATCGTGTTCATGTTGTTAAGCACGCTATCGTCGATAACTGGACCCAGCCCATAAAGAAAATTGGCTACCGGCCAGAATATATGGACACGAATATTAACGCACTTCGTGGACTGCAGGTGTTGCTCGTTCAACAGCAACCATGGCTACAAAACTGGGGAGTTCTGGACTTAGGGCATCACCATGTTGCCCTGTGCCCGCCTCAACCGTTATCACAAGATATGGCTAAGCAATGGTCTTATGAAAATCATGAGTGCGCAGGTGACTCACTCAATAGTATTGCGCCAAAGTCGCCAGCCGAGGTCATGATTGAACATTTGGCCAGTAAGATATTAGCGCAACTGAAACTTTATCGGTCTATACAAGGGGAACAGGGGTTACAAGGCATAGTGTTATGTGGCGGGCATGCTAACGACTCGAATATTGCCGGTTTGATTGAAAGGCTCACCGGTATGCCGATAAAGACAATAGACTTACATGCCTGTGTGGATGTAGCGAGTGAAGGCGGTGCTCGATTGAATGGTTCTTTTGCGACGGCATTAGGGGTTGCCTACAACGCAATCCAATGGATGGAGGCGCATTAAATGGAGATGGTTAACCTGCTGCCTTGGCGAGAAAGAAAACGTAATCATCATCGTCAGCGTTTTGTGGTCGCCGTCATGCTATCGGTGTTAGTCGCAATCATCGGTGTGCAAATAGCAGCCTGGTATGTGTCTTCTCAGATTGACGTGCAACAGGCGCGGCAACAATACCTTCAAAAGAAAATCGACGCGTATCAAAAAGACATTGCCTTGTTATCTGATATCGTAAAATTGCATGACACACTAGAGCAGCGTTTGCATTATGTCGAAACCCTGCAAAGACAGCGCAATAAAACCACTGCCGTTATGAACGCTCTCCCAGATCTCATACCGAAAGGTGTCTATGTCGATAAGATTGTTATGGAAGGGACGCGTTTTAAATTGAGTGGTATTAGTAGTCGAACCGCTAATTTGGCCCAGATGTTGGATCTTTTTGAGCGCTCAACGTTGTTAATCAATGTCGACATGCACTCGATTGTGCATGGTAATCAGCGTTTTGGTCAGAGCTATCAGTCGTTCAATATTTCTTTTCAGTTTAACTCAGCGCGCTTAAGTGAGTGGGTCCCATCACCATCGCATGTGGTCGGAGCGCGTTAAGATGAATATACCGGCCCTCGAGTTAGACGAAATGGCAGATTGGCCTTTTGCGGCGCAATGTTTTGTCGCGATCTTACTGTCGCTATTACTGCTGTGCGCTGGTGGTTATTTTATAGTTAAACCCGATTTAGATGAGTTGAGTGCACACAAACACCAAGAACTAACACTTAAATTAGAGCTCACTCGTATGGCGAAAAAAGCGGCTCTCCTACCGTTGATGCAAGCCCAGCTTGATGAGCTGAATACACACTATGATTTTTTATTGGAGCAGCTGCCGGAGCAAAAAGAACTGGCGAGCTTATTGGCCGCCGTGAATGAGGAGGGGCTAAATAACGGGCTGACTTTTACGCGTATTGATTGGGGTAAGCGGGTTCCTCAAGACTTTTTACTAAAGTTGCCACTCGATATTGAGCTCACCGGGCATTACAACAGTATTGGTGAGTATGCCCACGCAATCGCGCAGTTGCCGCGTATCGTTTTACTTGAAAATGCAGAATGGCAACGAGTTAGCCAAGAAAGCAGTACGTTGCACTTTCGTGTGAGGGCCTATACCTACCAGTTTCGAGAGAAATCACAGATAAACATACCTCAAACCCAGCGAGGGAATCGTGAGCAATAAAGGTTGGATACTATTTGTTGTCATGCTTTTTGGGTGCCAGGCCAACGATAACTCGCTTGAAGATTTTGTTGCGAAAACCGAGGCTAATTTGGAGGTTGAGGTCGATAAGCTCAAGCCAACTCAGTCTTTTCATGTCATGCCATTTTTATCTCATCCTGAAGGGTCACCCTTTGAGCTACCTCAATTAGCGCAGGCACAGACACCCGCTTTTAGCGAAGTGTGTTGGCAACCTAAGATTAGGGTTAAGGGGCGGTTAGAGCAATACCGACTTAATGAGCTACATCTAAAGGGAATAATGAGTAAAGGAGAAGCGCTTACGGGGTTGTTGCTGTTGCCAAATCGTCAGTTGGTTAAGGTCCGGAAGGGGCAGTATGTTGGAGAAAATAGCGGACAAATTAAACAGGTGACAGCGGAGGGTTTGGTTGTCAACGAAACCTTATCGGATGGTCTAGGTTGTTGGTTTAAAAGGCAAGTTAAGCTCACGTTGAATTGATGGAGAAGTCGTCGTGCTAGGGATAAATAGAAAGTTGCTCAGTGGTGTTATAAGCCTTGTATGCCTATTGACGTCAATGTGCAGTATGGCAAACATCCCAAGCAATGCATTGAAAAATGTGTCGTTTGAACTCAATGCGAAAAAGCAGGGTGTTATCGTTGTCGATCTGTTGAATCACGGCAGTGTTGTGGATGTAGAAGGCATGAATAATGGTCTCAGTGTGGTCTTGAAGCAGACCAAGATACGGCCAGAGCAACTGTCGATTTTGGATGTTAAAGACTTTGCCACCCCAGTAAATCAGCTCGAACTTTTTGATGACGCTCCTGATGTTCGTTTATTGGTTGAAACCAAGACTAACGTAGATTACGTCTATGAAATACAAAAAAATCAACTCCGAGTGACCATCGTTCCTATGACGAAAGCCAGAACCGATGAACAGCAATTTCTGCTCGCCAATAAAGGCAAACTGACATCGATTAATTTTCAGGATATCCCAGTGAGAAGCGTATTGCAGCTATTGGCGGATTATAACGATTTTAATCTGGTTGTGTCTGACACCGTACAAGGGAATCTAACGTTGAGGCTGGATGGCGTGCCGTGGACTGAGGTGCTAGACATTATTCTGCGAGTGAAGGGGCTTGATAAACGGGTGAATGGCAATGTGGTTTTGGTTGCACCGAAGGCAGAGTTAGATTTGCAAGAAAAATTGGCGCTGGAGAAAGGTCGTCTCGAAGAGGAAATCGGTACGCTTAACTCTGAGATTATTAAGATTAATTATGCCAAAGCCTCTGAGATCGCAGTGATGATAGGGGGAGAAGGTGAAGTGAGTATGTTGTCTGAGCGCGGCTCCATTGCCATTGATGAGCGCACAAACTCGCTGTTAATTCGAGAGTTGCCAAGTAACATTACCGTGATTCGAGAGATTATTGCCTCATTGGATATACCGGTAAAGCAGGTCCAGATTGAGGCGCGTATTGTCACGATTAATGAGGGCAATATGGATGAACTGGGTATTCGCTGGGGCGTCACTAAGGTGAATGGTGATACCACAATAGGGGGCTCAATTGAAAATAATTTAGCGACCATTGGGCTCTATGATTCGGGCGATGACTTTGTGGATGATTTTTTGAATGTCAATCTTGGAGCCACATCAGATAGCGCGGCAAGACTGGCGTTCCAGGTCGCCAGTTTAGGGTCTAATGTCTTGCTGGATTTAGAATTGTCTGCCCTTCAACAAGAATCAAAAGCCGAAATTATATCGAGTCCTAGGTTGATTACTACCAATAAGAAGTCCGCGTATATTGAACAAGGAACGGAGATACCTTATCTAAAAGCTGCTTCTAGTGGCGCGACAGCGGTAGAATTTAAAAAAGCGGTATTATCGTTGACGGTTACGCCGCAAATTACGCCGGATAATCGACTTATTTTAGACCTCAACGTCACTCAAGATAGACCCAGCCAAGTCGTGAAAACAGGGGAAGGGGAGGCTGTTGCCATTGATACGCAACGGATCGGGACACAAGTGCTCGTCAACAATGGTGAGACGGTCGTGTTGGGCGGCATTTTTCAACACAGTATTACCAATAGCGTCGATAAAGTCCCATTGTTAGGGGATATTCCTGGTTTAGGGGCGTTATTTAGGCGAACTTACGAAAAAGTGGGGAAAAGCGAATTATTGATCTTTGTAACGCCAGAAATAATTGTACAGTAACTAATTGTAAATGCTCACTTTATTGAAAATAGTGAAAAATAAAGTTGCATTACGGTCACCTTACCTTGATAATTTCGGGTCTTATCACGTCTTGTCTGTGAGGAATCGGTGTCACAAGCCCTTTTTCCGATGCTTTTTTTCGGTATTTTCTTGTGGCGATGTCATTGAATTAACGTTGTAAATTACTGCTAAACATGGCTGAAAAACGTAATATTTTTCTTGTTGGCCCTATGGGCGCCGGCAAAAGCACTATCGGTAGACACCTAGCTCAACAACTTCATATGGAGTTTGTTGATTCTGATACCGTTATTGAAGAACGCACTGGTGCAGACATCTCTTGGGTGTTTGACGTCGAGGGCGAAGAAGGCTTCCGCATTCGTGAAGAGTCGGTGATTAATGATCTGACTGAGGAGCAAGGCATTGTCCTTGCGACTGGTGGTGGTTCGGTTAAGAGTAAAGAAAACCGTAATCGACTATCTGCACGCGGAATCGTTGTATATTTAGAAACCACAATTGAAAAGCAGCTTGCTCGCACCAACCGCGACAAAAAGCGCCCATTACTGCAAACGGATGATCCGCGTGAAGTATTGGAATCGCTCGCGGATGAACGCAACAACTTGTACAAAGATGTGGCGGACTACACTGTGCGTACTGATGATCAAAGTGCAAAAGTGGTAGCCAACCAAATCGTAAAAATGCTAGAAGAAGGTTAATTACAACCTTCTTGAACGGAGAGCAAACCATGGAACGGATTACGGTTAATCTTGGTGAGCGTAGCTACCCTATTTCAATTGGTGCCGGGTTATTTAATGACTCGGCGCAATTTTCTCAAATTCCAGATGGAAAATCGGTGGTACTGATTACCAATACCACGGTTTCCCCTCTTTATTCTCAAGCCATCCTCAATCAATTGGATAGCAAAGGTTGTCAAACCTCGTTGCTAGAATTGCCTGATGGTGAGCAATACAAAACACTTGAGACCTTCAACACAATTATGACGCACCTATTATCCGGTAATTATGGCCGTGATGTTGTAGTGGTGGCATTAGGTGGGGGGGTTATTGGTGATCTTGTTGGGTTTTCGGCAGCGTGTTTTCAGCGCGGTGTTGATTTTATCCAAATCCCTACAACTCTACTTTCCCAAGTCGACTCTTCGGTAGGGGGTAAAACCGCAGTTAATCATAGTCTAGGTAAAAATATGATTGGTGCATTTTATCAACCTCAATCGGTGATTATCGACATTAATTGCTTGAACACATTGCCGGAGCGAGAATTTGCTGCGGGTATGGCCGAAGTGATTAAGTATGGGATCATCTACGATGCGGAATTCTTTGATTGGCTGGAGAGTAATCTTGATAAGCTTTATCAACGGGATCAAGTAGCATTGACTTACGCCATTGCGCGTTGTTGTGCCATCAAGGCTGAAGTGGTGGCGTTGGATGAGAAAGAATCCGGTATTCGAGCATTATTGAACCTAGGTCATACATTTGGTCATGCCATTGAAACTGAACTAGGGTATGGTAAATGGCTACATGGAGAAGCGGTATCGTCTGGTACGGTGATGGCAGCGCATACAGCGCAGTTGCTTGGTGATATTTCAGCAGCGCAAGTTGAACGAATTATCACGATTTTAACGCGCGCAAAACTGCCTGTTCACACACCAGAATCAATGACATTTGATGATTTCATGAGTCATATGATGCGAGATAAAAAAGTGTTGTCTGGTCAGCTTCGTTTGGTATTGCCAACGACGATCGGTGATGCTCAAGTTGTCTCTGATGTACCCAATGAGTTGATTGAGAAAGCGATTGATAAGTGCCGTATCTAACTGCTGAACAATAAGTTAGTAGGTATTTGATTCATCGACAAAAGGCTCCTAATAGGGGCCTTTTTTAGATCTCAGGGTTCTTTGCTGGCCCGAATTGCGTGTGGTTTTGAGCGTTTCGTGTCTTAATATTAGTGTTTCTCCTCCTAATATTAGCATTCCGCATCTTAATCTTAGCGTTTTTCCTTTTAACATTAGCGTTTCGCCGTTAAATTGAAACACCTCACCTTTGAACTTAAGCCTTAAGTGTGAGGGGGGTTTTTGACACGAAGAATTTTGACACGAAGAGTAACGAGCCAATGAGTTTGTCTTATGAAATGCGAGTGATGGAATTGGACTCGCAGACCCATCTTCTAGAACGACTGCAGTTACTGACTCAGTTTTCATCGAACTTTGTTGCGGTGAAAGGAGAGGCTGGGATGGGAAAAACATGGCTGTCGCATCGTTACTTGGAATCATGGGCACATGGCAAAAATCAGTCGTTGGTCACCAGTTTTCCCAATCAAGATGACCAGGTAATTCGTGGCAATATATTACGTCAGCTGTTTCCATTGGCTTTGTATAGTGAGACCGATACCTTACACGACAGCGTTGAGCGAATTCTGGAAGGAGAGGCTTGCGATGTGGTGGTCGTTGTTGATGACGCCCAGCACCTATCTCAAGCGCTCTTGGCTGAGCTTTGGTTACTTGTTCTTGCTACGCATAATGTCGGTCACCAAACGGTGAGTGTGGTGCTGTTCAGTGCCAGCAATCACACATACGGTCGTGTTGCTCGGCTTAGCCATGGTTTAGAGATTAAACCGATAGAGTTGGAAGTCGATGAGCTGTCTAAATCGGAAGCCAAACGGCTTTTTGAGACATTAGTGTTACGCTACGCTGATGAAAGTGTTGAAAAAAGAATCAAAACTGCGTTTACTAAGGCGAGACCCATCCCTGGGGATATCTTGGTACTAGGAGAGCAAACAATGGAAAAGAAAGTGATTATTCGTTCACTGGTTGGCTCGCCAGCTAAGATTGCTGCATTGGTTATTGTGTTGATCATTCTTATTTTTTTAGGCTACCGCTCATTACTGCAACCGTCAAATGACCAAGTTGAGGTTATCGATAGTGGTGACGACGTCGTGATCACCACACCGGATTCTGATATTGATGCGTCCTCTGCAGAGCAAATTAGCAATGCTAATCAAGAAATGCCGGCAGTGGAATCTACCATTGATGATTCTATGGCGTTGCCTCCTCAGGTGACCTCTGAGACCGCTAGCGTGGGGGAATCAGAAAGTGGTGAGCGAGTGGTGATTACCTCTGATGTCGTTGATGCCTTATTAGAAGATAATACAGCGATTGCGGTGGCGAAGGCCGCTGAGATCCAAGCGGTAGTGCTACCGGAAAACACGGTTGTGGATGTAGAGAGCGATGAGGTGCTGCAAACACCGATTACCTTCTCTTTTGCCCGTGATGAGCTAAAAGCGATGGCAGCCAACACGTACACCTTGCAAATGTCAGCGATGACGAGCATGGATGACGTGCAGCGTTTTTTGAATGAACACACGTTTGACAAGCCAGTGCGCGTATACCCAACTATTCGTAATGACGAGAAGTGGTACATCGTGACTTACGATCAGTATTCGAGTATTCAGGCAGCACGTGATGCGGCTGAGGCGTTACCTGAGGCGCTGCGTTCGCTTGGGGCTTGGGCAAAATCATTGAGTCAAGTTCATCGGGAAATTGATCGTGGGCAAGCGTCGTCTTCGCAGTAAGTTCAAGGCTGTGTTGATGCGAGAAAGGTCAACATAACAGATTGAATTATGATATATTCCCCTCCCTTAAATTTTGGGTGGCAGTAAATAGAGCAAGCAATGAAAAAGCAACGCGCCTTTCTAAAGTGGGCTGGTGGAAAGTATGGCTTAGTCGAAGATATTCAAAAGCATTTACCAGACGCTAGGAAATTGGTGGAGCCCTTTGTTGGTGCTGGTTCTGTCTTTTTGAATACCGATTATGACCAGTATTTACTCGCCGATATAAACCCGGATTTAATTAATCTCTACAATCTGCTAAAAAACGATCCAGATAGGTACATTGAAGAAGCCAAGCGCTTCTTTACCCCTGAGCATAATCGCAAAGAGGTGTACCTTGGGGTGCGTGCTGATTTTAATCAGAGCGATGATGTGTTGTTTCGTTCTGTTGCCTTTCTATATATGAATCGATTCGGTTTTAATGGCTTGTGCCGTTACAACAAAAAAGGCGGCTTTAACGTACCTTTTGGTTCTTATAAAAAGCCTTATTTTCCAGAAAAAGAGCTGATTTTTTTCGCAGAAAAAGCCAAAAAAGCAACGTTTGTCTGTGAGGGTTACCCAGAAACCTTCAGTCGCGCTCGCAAGGGGTGCGTTGTGTATTGCGATCCGCCTTATGCACCGCTTTCGAATACGGCAAACTTTACCTCATACGCGGGCAACGGTTTCTCGTTAGATGACCAAGCCGCATTGGCGGATATCGCGGAACATACGGCCTTCGACCGCCAGATTCCAGTGCTGATTTCCAATCACGATACCACCTTGACACGACGCCTGTATCACGGCGCTCAGCTCAATGTGGTGAAGGTGAAACGTACCATTAGTCGCAATGGCTCTGGGCGTAATAAGGTGGATGAGTTACTTGCGTTATTTGAAGCTAAAGCCAAGCCTGAAGCAAAAGTGATATCGGATCTGGATAAGCGCTAGGCTTTCTTGACCGCCTTCGGTAGAATTGCGCGCAATTGTTGCTCGCTAATCCATTCTATTGAGGTCAGGTATGACAGATTTTCTAATTGCGCCATCCATTTTATCCGCTGATTTTGCACGTCTTGGCGAAGACGTTGAAAAAGTGCTAGCTGCTGGCGCTGATGTTATCCATTTCGATGTCATGGATAACCATTTTGTACCTAACCTGAGCTTTGGCGCGCCAATCTGTAAAGCGCTTCGTGATTACGGTATTACGGCTCCAATTGACGTACATTTGATGGTAAAGCCTGTAGATAGCCTGGTTCCTGACTTTGCGAAAGCGGGCGCTTCTATGATTACCTTCCACATTGAAGCAACTGACCACGTGGATCGCACCCTACAACTGATCAAAGAAAATGGTTGTAAAGCTGGGGTGGTACTTAACCCAGCTACACCATTAACTTGCCTTGATTACATCCTTGATAAAGTTGACATGATCTTGCTGATGTCAGTTAACCCAGGCTTCGGTGGTCAATCTTTCATCCCTTCTGCGCTTGATAAACTGCGTGAAGTTCGTCGCCTTATTGATGCCTCTGGCCGTGATATTCGTCTTGAAATCGATGGTGGTGTTAAGGTGGATAATATTCGTGAAATCGCGGAAGCGGGCGCCGATATGTTTGTCGCAGGCTCTGCTATTTTCAATCGTCCTGATTACAAAGAAGTGATCGACGAAATGCGTGCTGAGCTGGCGAAAGTACAGAAGTAATCAAGAGAATTAATGAATGCCATCTATTAAACTTGTCGTTTTCGACCTCGACGGTACGCTCCTTGACAGTGTTCCCGATCTTGCCCTTGCTGCTGATCAAGCTGTGCAAGCGCTGGGTTACCCAAGCGTGACTGAAGAACAGGTCCGTGATTATGTTGGCAATGGTGCTGATGTGCTTATTGCTCGTTCATTGAGTCAGAGTGTGACGGTGAACCCTGAGCTCTCACCTGAGTTGTGTGATAAAGCCCGCGTGCTGTTTGATGACTTTTATGCGGCTAGTGGTCACAAACTTAGTCACCTCTATGCGAACGTTCACAGCACGTTAGATACGTTAGTAGCAAAAGGTTATACCGTTGCGCTGCTTACCAATAAGCCATCTAAGTTTGTGCCTGAGTTGCTTGAGCAACACCAACTCGATAAGTATTTCACTCATGTGCTAGGTGGCGACGCGTTTCCCAATAAAAAACCGGATCCCGTTGCACTCAATTGGTTAATGGAACAAGAGCGTGTCTTGCCACATGAAGTCTTGATGGTTGGGGATTCTCAAAATGATATCCTTGCCGCCCGCAATGCCGGCTGCCTAGCATTTGGGTTAACCTACGGTTATAACCATGGTGAGCCAATCGCGAATGCAAACCCCGACTTTGTCGCTGATGATGTTGCTGAAGTACTGAATGCCGTCGAAAAGGGTGCATTAATCACGACAAACTAGCGCTGAAATGCCACAAGGTATGAATATACGGGGCATAGCGATAAAAAAGTCTTCATGGCTATGGCAAAATACTTTGCAATGAGTACACTGCTAAAACCGCGTAAGAAATTACGCGGTTTTTCATTATCCTAATTATCTCGTTAAGAAGTCGAAGGAATCATAGTTATGAGCAAGCCCATCGTATTGAGTGGTGTTCAACCATCAGGTGAACTAAGTATCGGTAACTACTTGGGTGCTCTACGTCAATGGCAACAGATGCAAGACGATTACGATTGTCAGTACTGCGTAGTTGACCTTCATGCGATTACGGTTCGTCAAGATCCGAAAGCCCTGCATGAGGCCACATTAGACGCTCTGGCAATCTGTCTCGCAGTTGGTGTTGACCCTAAGAAGAGCACGTTATTTGTCCAGTCACACGTACCGGAACATGCTCAGCTTGGTTGGCTTCTTAACTGTTATACCCAGATGGGTGAGCTGAATCGTATGACTCAGTTTAAAGACAAGTCTCAGCGTTATGCCAATGATGTGAATGTCGGCCTATATGATTACCCGGTATTGATGGCCGCGGATATTTTGCTATATGGCGCACACCAAGTGCCGGTAGGTAGCGACCAAAAGCAGCACCTTGAACTTGCTCGTGATATCGCGACTCGTTTTAATAACATCTATACACCAGAAGCGCCGCTGTTTACTGTGCCAGAACCGTACATCCCAACGGTGAATGCACGCGTGATGAGCCTACAAGACGCAACGAAAAAAATGTCGAAGTCGGATGATAACCGTAGGAACGTCATCACCTTACTAGAAGAGCCTAAATCGATTTTGAAGAAAATTAACAAGGCACAAACCGATGCAGAAACGCCGCCACGCATTGCCAATGACTGGGAAAATAAGGCCGGTATCTCTAATCTGATGGGCTTGTACTCGGCAGCAACGGGTCAATCGTTTGCAGAAATCGAAGCACAGTACGCGGGTGTTGAGATGTATGGCCCGTTCAAGAAAGATGTCGGTGAAGCCTTGGTGGCGATGCTAGAGCCAATCCAAAGCGAATATAAGCGTATTCGTGCGGACCGAGCTTATATGGATGACGTAATGCGTCAAGGCGCTGCTAAGGCCTCTGAGCGCGCAGCCGTAACGCTAGCAAAAGCGTATAAAGCGGTGGGTTTTGTTACCCGCCCATAGCGATTAACCTCGTGTTTATATTGAAGCCCCTTGGTTTACCCAAGGGGCTTTTTTTATGCCTGATTTTTGTGTTTATGTGACTAACTTTTTTTGTTGATAGTTGGGTCTTGTTTCAATACTTCATAATTCGAATGAGATCTTCACCTCAGTTATTCATGTGATCGTTTATCAATTGCAAGATAAATGACAACACTCGTCTCGAAAATAGCAACTTATATACAACGATGTGCGTTCAGGCAAAGGATACATTGCCATCAAATTCGAGGTGAATAATGACAAGCACAAACAAAAAGCAGTGGTTAGTACTTTTCGTATCGTCAGCATTAGCGGGTGGCGCAAGTGCTGAGGTATTTCTTTCACAATATGTAGAAGGAACCAGTTTTAATAAAGCCATCGAGGTGGCGAATTCCAGTGACGTAGCGGTTTCACTTAGCAATTATCAGTTGGCAAAATCACCCAATGGTAATGGCACTTGGAATACATTAGATCTATCCAGCTACACCATACCCGCTAATTCAGTGTTGGTGTTTGCGAATGAAAAAGCCAGCCCGGAAATTCTAGAAAAATCGACATTGGCCACGGCAAATCAAGTCGTCAATTTCAATGGTGATGACCCGATTGCCCTGTTTAAAGATGGGAAAATTGTCGATGTGATTGGCGAAATGGGGAGTGCCTTTGGTGAGAATAAGACCTTGGTACGTTACGCGAATCACTTCCAACCTTCTTCGAGCTATCAGCCAGAGCAGTGGGCAGTCTTAGGTAGCAATGACATTACCGGTTTAGGTCAGCTGGAAGCCGTAACACCTCCGGTGGCTTTTCAGTGTTTAGAGGAGGGAAACCCTCCGCTCTTTACCGCTATTCAAACCATACAGGGTGAAGGTGGGCACTCTCCGTTTATTAGCGGTTATCCGTACATCACCACAGAAAGCTTCTTTGTTGAAGGGGTAGTGTCTGCGGTGACAACCAGTATCAGTAAAGGCTTTTATTTGAATGCCTTGCAGGATGACCATAACGAGCTGACATCGAATGGGTTGTTTGTTTACACCGAATCGAACCACAACTTGAAACCTGGCGATGTGGTTTGTGTGAAAGGTCAGGTTCAGGAATATTATGGACAAACACAGCTTAAGCCTTCGCAACAAGATTGGCTAAAACAAGATGAGCAAACACCACCGTCGGCGGTGCCTGTTGTCGCAATAGAGTCTGATGAAAACTTTGAGCAAACCTTGGAGCGATACGAAGGGATGTTAGTGGCACTGCCCAAAAACCTTGATATGCGGGTGACGAGGACGTTTGGTTATGATTACGCATCACGCCGAAACAACATGGTGCTATCACATGAACGGGTAAACCCACATCCAAATCAAGCTTTCCCCGCTGGGTCTGATGAGGCGATATCACAAAGCGAAGAGAATACGCTAAGGCGTCTGTTTGTGGAATCTGATCAACCAGCGCCTAATGGTGTCGTCCCTTATTACCCTGATTTTGCTAAAACGGATATTGACCAAGATGGCAGTACCGAGGACTACATTCGAATTAACGATGGCTTGTTTGGTATCGAGGGTGTGATTGGTTATAGCTATGGTGAGTATCGCCTTATCGCGACCAATACGATCACTTCAAACAACTTTATTCGCCATACCCCGCGCACAGCCGAGCCTAATTTAATCGACCAACCGTGGAATAAGGCCGATCTTCGAGTGGCGACATTTAATGTTCTGAATTACTTCAACTCGCCATTTGGTGGTGACGAGAATCGATTTGGCAGCAACCGAGGTGCGAACACGGCCGATGAGTTTGCGGCACAACAAGAGAAAATCTTACAAGCTTTGGTGCGCTTGGACGCTGATATTATTGGCTTGATGGAAATTGAAAATAACGGATTTGGCGATGATGGCGCGATTGCACAACTGGTGCGCGAGCTGAATGAACGGTTAGATTCGAAAAAGAAACAATATGCGTATGTCAGTACCGATTCAAATGATGATGGTGTGATTGATAAGCTTGATAGTGTCGGGACCGATGCGATTACCACCGGTGTAATTTATCGACCTAAGTCAGTAAAACTCAAAAACGTTAACGTCTTTGAAATGCCAAGACAGGTGGCGCCTGAAGTGGTAGATGACAAGGGTAAGGTGATTGAAGATGGTAAAAACTATCAAAGAGACACCCTCGCTCCAACCTTTAAAGTCAAAGGTGGCAAAGAGGTACTGACGATTGCGGTGAATCACTTTAAGTCGAAAGGCTCAAAATGTTGGGAAGATGCGGCTCCTGAATCAGCTGGCGGTCAAGGTGGACAAGATGTGGATCAGCAGGGCTCGTGTGAGCAGTTTCGGGTTGCCGCTGCCGTAGCACTTGGTGACGCACTTGAGGCGATTGATGGCCATAAAATGGTACTGGGCGATCTGAATGCTTACGGTAAAGAGGATCCTTTATTGATACTGACGGATTACAGTACCAGCAACTATGACAAGGTGATCCGGGCGGCTCGTAATACGTTCATCGGAGATCAACAACAATTTGGTGATGATGGGGCGGTGATTACTCACAGTTATGGGTACATTAATGTATTAGGAGAGATGCATTCACAAGGCTGGAGCTATTCTTACAACGACGAGGTTGGGGCGTTGGATCATATCCTGATCAGCCCAAGTTTATCTGGAAAAGTGGTCGACGCAACGGAATGGCACATCAATGCTGGTGAATCGACGTTGTTTGACTACAACGACGAGTACAAGGGCGACCTGCCTAAGTATTTGGATCATTACCGCTCGTCTGATCATGATCCTGCGGTGATTGATCTCAATATCAATGGTGGTTCTATCGGTGCTTTAGGGTTGGCGGCCATGCTTATCATTGGTTGGCGTAGACAACAACGCCACTGATAACCCTCGTGCAGCAAAGCTTACCTTAGCTTTGCTGCCTAACCTCTTCTGCTTTTTTTCTTGCCTTTCTGCCATCTTGTTGCAAAATACCGCCTTATTTTTACAAACACCAGACCGCAGCGAGTGCCATGTTACTTATCATCGATAACTACGACTCTTTTACTTATAACCTGTATCAGTATTTTGCTGAGCTCGGGGTAGAAGTGCATGTGGTTCGTAACGATGAGATTGATATTGCAGGTATTGAGGCAATGAACCCATCACACCTCGTGATCTCACCGGGTCCATGCACGCCAAATGAAGCGGGTATTTCGCTTGAGGCTATCCGTTACTTTGCGGGTAAATTGCCTCTGCTTGGGGTTTGTCTTGGGCATCAAGCCATCGCACAGGTTTTTGGCGGCGATGTTGTGCGAGCGCGGCAGGTGATGCACGGTAAAACATCGCCGATTACGCACACCAGTCAAAGTGTCTTTGCTGGGCTCAATAACCCATTGACTGTTACACGTTACCACTCGCTTATCGTTAAGCGGGAGACATTACCCGATTGCTTTGAAGTGACCGCGTGGACGGAGTGTCCTAACGGTGAGTTTGATGAAATTATGGGCTATCAACACCGCACGTTAAACATTCATGCCGTACAATTTCATCCTGAATCCATCAAAACCGAACAAGGTCACGAGCTGTTGAGTAATTTCTTACAAGGCTAGTGCTTGATCGAGATCACCCTTTCATCTTTTCTTATCCTTCATAAGTTTTACTTATGAAAATGCAAAACTATTCGTTAATACTGATGAGCGAGCACCACAAAGCCCGTGTTGTTCATTTCTTTCCGAACTTGTTAAAAAACACTTCATTTAAATTCAAATTTAATGCATAAATACTCAAGGTGTTATACCTGTGCAGAGCAGACTGATGATCGAAAAGCATTTTCTGCTATTGTAATGGTTAAATAATTGTAAATACAATGCTGCATCAATGAGGGATGGTGAGAAATTTTTTCATCAGTAGAAAGTGTGAAGGTTCGTCCTAAACTTATAAAGGCTTATCTTAAGTCTATGAAGATTCATTCTATGCAATGTAAATTCATCTAAAGCGTATAGCGATAAGGCACCACTAACGGTATGGCAACCACTCGCGGTGCGATGCTGATGCTTGATGTCATCTTTGTGCGAATATCCCCCTTTCCTCGTGTGCAGTAATTAAAAGGAACGTGTTATGACAATGGAAAAAACAGTATCCCGCAAATGGTTTGATGAGGTGATGGTACCTTGTTACAACCCAATGGAAATGATCCCAGTTAAGGGCGAGGGCGCACGCGTTTGGGATCAGCAAGGTAATGAGTATATTGATTTTGCTGGTGGTATCGCCGTGAGCTGTTTAGGGCATTGTCATCCTGCCATGGTGAATGCGATAACAGAACAGGCGAACAAAATATGGCATCTCAGTAATGTGATGACGAATGAGCCTGCTTTGCGTTTGGCGAAAAAACTGACGGAAGTCAGCTTTGCGGAACGAGTCTTTTTTGCGAACTCTGGCGCTGAAGCTAATGAAGCCGCACTCAAGCTTGCTCGTCGTTGGGCTAGCGAGGTTCATGGGCCAGAAAAGTCTGAAATCATTGCATTTAATCAAGGGTTTCATGGCCGTACTTTCTTTACGGTGACAGTGGGTGGTCAAGCGGCTTATTCGGATGGGTTTGGTCCTAAGCCGGGTGACATTAGCCATATCCCTTATAACGACATAGCAGCACTTGAAGCGGCGATGTCGGATAAAACTTGTGCGATTATGATGGAGCCTTTGCAAGGTGAAGGTGGCATTATTTCGCCAGAGCCTGAGTTTGTACAAGCGGTTCGAGAGCTTTGTGACAAGTACAACGCGCTACTAATTTTTGATGAAGTCCAAACCGGAAACGGCCGTACGGGTCAGTTCTATGCATATCAAGGTTTGGGTATAACCCCAGATATCCTCAGTACGGCAAAATCTCTTGGCGGTGGCTTCCCAATTGGTGCCATGCTGACCACAAAGGAATTGGCGGCGCATATGAAAGTGGGCACGCATGGTTCAACCTACGGGGGTAACCCATTGGCTTGTGCCGTCGCGGAAGCCGTGGTTGATGTGGTTTCTTCTCCGGAAGTCCTTGCCGGCGTTGCTGAGCGCGAGGCTTGGTTCCGCGATGGGCTTAATGCTATCAATGATAAATACGATATTTTTTCTGAGATTCGCGGCAAAGGCTTGTTGCTTGGCGCTGCGCTTAACGAACAGTGGCAAGGGCGCGCTCGTGATGTTCTTGTCGCCGCTGGCGCTCAAGGCTTAATGGTTTTGGTTGCTGGTGTCAACGTGGTTCGTTTTACGCCATCACTTGTGATTACCAAAGAAGAAGTGGAATCGGGTCTAGCGAAACTAGATAAAGCGATCAGTACTTTAATGTAAAAGTACGTTGGTGTGCTACTCGTTTGAAACCCTCTCTTGGCTGTGGATGTACCAGGAGAGTTTGCGTCGGAGGGATTATTGATGCTTGTTGTTCGTCCTATTACGATGTCTGATTATGACGCCTTGCACACGTGCGCGGTAGAATCTGGTCACGGCTTCACGTCTCTTCCAGTAAATGAAGAGCTGCTTTCCAATCGAATTACTCACTCTGAATACAGCTTCAGTAAGACCGATGTTACCTCGCCAACCGATGAAGGTTATCTGATGGTTGGTGTCGACAGTGAAACCGGTGAGGTTGCTGGTACCACCGGTATAGAAGGTGCGATTGGTTGGGATGTGCCGTTTTACTCTTACCACATTAGTACTGTGGTTCACTCCTCTCCCAAACTGGGCGTTAACAACACCGTTAAGCTGCTCACCTTTGGCAATAACTACACCGGATGCAGTGAAATTTGCACCTTGTTCCTAAGGCCTGATTATCGTGTTGGCCTTAATGGTCGCTTAATGTCTAAGTCACGATTTCTGATGCTGGCAGAGCACCCGCAGCGCTTCTCTAAAACGATTTTTGCAGAGATGCGAGGCGTATCAGATGCTGAAGGTAATTCACCATTTTGGAAGTGGTTACAAGAGCATTTCTTCTCGATTGAATTCACCATGGCAGATTACCTGACGGGCATTGGTAAGAAGGGTTTCATTGCCGATCTTATGCCTAAGTTGCCGATTTACGTCAATTTGTTGAGTAAAGAAGCGCAAGCGGTGATCGGTCAGGTGCATGACAATACCAAACCCGCGTTGAAGTTGCTCGAGAGAGAAGGCTTCACCTGTCGAAACTATGTGGATATTTTTGATGCTGGCCCGACCGTGGAGTGCGATCTACAAAATATCCAAGCGATTAGGAATTCATTCCGAGCCAAGGTATCGATCTCAGAGCACGCCAGTTCACAAGATTATCTTATTGCAAATACGTCATTTGAACACTTTAGAGCAACAGCCGCGAAAGCCGCTTATGACGCAGAAAGCCAGCGTGTCTTGTTAGCTCCAAGCGTGGCCGAGGCCTTGAACCTTTCTGAAGGTGATATGGTACGTATGCTCGCTCAGTAACAGGCTCTTGATGTTTATCCCGCCACGTTTGGTTATTTTTCGTGGCGTTGAAGACAATGCTCCAACCATTTTTATATGTTAAGGAATTCTCGATGACTCAATGGATCGCAGGACAGTGGGTAGCAGGACTTGGTGAACAATTTCATTCATTGTCACCTTACAATAATGAGGTGGTTTGGCAGGGACAATCAGCCACACCGGCGCAGGTTGAGTCCGCGGTTAGTGCCGCAAGACAGGCGTTTATCTCTTGGAAAAAAACCTCGTTTGAAGCGCGTGAAGCCATTGTATTAGCCTTTGCCGAAAAGCTAAAAGCGCGCAGTGAAGAGATTGCTATAGCGATTGCTAAAGAAACGGGGAAACCGTTGTGGGAAACTCGAACGGAAGCGGGCGCGATGGCCGGTAAGATTGCGATTTCCATTCGAGCCTATCACGAGCGTACTGGTCGCTCACAGCGAGAAGCGGCGGGGAACCAAATAGTCCTTCGTCATCGCCCTCTTGGTGTTATGGCAGTATTTGGGCCTTATAACTTCCCAGGGCACCTGCCCAATGGCCATATTGTTCCAGCGTTGCTGGCAGGGAACACGGTTGTCTTTAAGCCTTCTGAACAAACGCCACTAGTGGGTGAGCTTGCCATGCGGATTTGGCAGGAAGCAGGGTTGCCAGAAGGGGTTATTAACCTAGTGCAAGGCGGTAAAGAAACCGGCATTGCTTTAGCTGATGCCAAAGGTATTGATGGCGTGTTGTTTACTGGCAGTGCGAATACTGGCCATGTCCTACATCGTCAATTTGCCGGTCAGCCTGATAAAATGCTGGCGCTAGAGATGGGGGGCAACAACCCATTAGTTGTCAGTGAGGCGTATGGCGATCTTGATGCAACGATCTACACCATCATTCAGTCTGCTTATATCAGTGCAGGGCAACGTTGTACGTGCGCCCGCCGATTGTATGTTCCCTTTGGCGATAAAGGTGACCAACTTGTTGAAGCCCTGGTCGCCGCGATAGCAAAAATACGTATCGATGAGCCGTTTGCCGATCCGGCACCCTTCATGGGACCACAAATATCCATACAGGCAGCACAACACATCATACAGGCTCAGTCCGCACTGCAAGCCTTAGGCGGCAAGAGTTTGGTTGAGTCACAGCAGCGACAGGCGGCATTTGTGACGCCAGGGTTGATTGATGCGACCACAATTGATGTATTACCTGATGAAGAATATTTTGGCCCGTTGTTGCAGCTTGTACGCTATGAAACGCTAGATCAAGCGGTTGAACTTGCCAATGATACCCGTTTTGGTTTATCCGCAGGACTTATCTCAACCAATGACGACGAGTGGTTGTATTTTGTTGACCATATCCGTGCTGGTATTGTGAATCGTAACCGTCAGTTGACGGGCGCGAGCGGTGATGCACCATTTGGTGGCCCTGGTGCATCCGGTAACCTGAGGCCGAGTGCTTTCTATGCCGCAGACTATTGTGCCTATCCGATGGCATCGATGGAGGGAGACGAAACGATTCTTCCAGCGACGTTAAGCCCAGGACTCGATCTCTAAGGAGCAACATATGAAAGTTGAATGGTTATTTGAGCAACTGTGGCAAGATTATACGACGCGCCTGTGTCCATCCGCCGCGAAAATTCAGGGGTTGCTGAAGGAGCAAGAAGCACTGATTAATGATCACATTGCCTTGCGCACCTTTAATCTTGACCCTGTTGGTATTGAGACATTGGCCAAGCCTTTTCTTGAGCTTGGTTACCAGCAAGGAGGCGAGTATGAATTCAAAGCTAAAAAGCTGTCAGCCATTCATTTAGAGCATGCAGACAACACGTTACCTAAGGTTTTTATTAGCGAACTGTGTGTGGAGCAGTGCTCACCCGAGCTACAGGCCATTGTGACCAAGCTGGTGGATCAAGTTGATAGTGAGGCCGTATCGTCGGCAGATTTTCTGTTTGGTGGGCGTCTGTGGACGTTGAGCTGCGAAGATTATCAAACACTGGCGCAAGAAAGTGAGTATGCCTCTTGGCTTGCCGCTCATGGTTATGGTGCAAATCACTTTACCGTGAGTGTGAATCAGTTGCAGCGATTTGAAGACGTCGTGGCTGTGAATCATTATTTGCGCCAGGCTGGTTTTGAGATCAATGAATCAGGTGGTGAGGTCAAGGGATCACCTGAGGTGTTACTGGAGCAATCATCGACCATGGCTGACAAAGTATTGGTGTCGTTTTTAGGCGAAGAGAAGCGTGTACCTGGAGGTTTTTATGAGTTTGCTAAGCGCTATAAAATGAATAATAACTGCTACTATCAAGGGTTTGTGGCAGCGTCTGCGGATAAAATTTTTGAGAGTACCCATCAATAAATAGACTCACCCTTTCGCCATAAAAAAAGCCACCTTGCGGTGGCTTTTTAATTATTAGTAACGTTAGATATTAACGCGTGCCGTAGACCACAATAGTCTTACCATGAGCAGAGATAAGGTTCTGCTCTTCCAGCATTTTAAGAATACGTCCTACTGTTTCACGAGAACAACCAACGATCTGGCCGATTTCTTGACGAGTAATTTTGATTTGCATGCCGTCAGGGTGCGTCATTGCGTCAGGTTGTTTTGCTAGGTTAAGTAGCGTCTGAGCAATACGACCAGTTACGTCAAGGAACGCAAGGTCACCAACTTTCTGGCTTGTCACTTGTAGGCGACTTGCCATCTGAGAAGATAAGCGCATGAGAATATCTGGGTTAACTTGGATAAGTTGACGGAATTTCTTGAAAGAAATCTCAGCCACTTCACAAGGTGATTTAGCTCGAACCCACGCTGTACGTTCTTGGTCTTCTTCAAATAGGCCTAGTTCACCGATGAAGTCACCTTGGTTAAGGTAAGACAAGATCATCTCTTTGCCTTCTTCATCTTTGATAAGTACTGCTACTGAACCTTTTACGATGTAGTAAAGTGTTTCAGCCTTCTCGCCCGCATGGATTAGCGTGCTTTTTGAAGGGTACTTGTGAATATGACAATGTGAAAGGAACCACTCTAGCGTTGGGTCGGTTTGAGGTTTACCTAGAACCATATTTCTTACTTCCTCTGCAGGGTATGCTTGCTGCTTTCCATATATTATAGCAAGTCCATTGTGTTGAGACTCACTAGCATAAAAGCACTTTGAAGATGGCGCAAGCGATCTTCTGTTTCAAAGAAATAGTATCCTTTTTTGCGCGGACTTTCTTGATTTTAATCGTGTCATCAGACCATTTTCCTATACAAAACTGTGCACATGATCACGGTATAAAAAATCATCTAAGTTTAGGCGCAAAAAACTAACCTATTTTCCCTGTTTCTATTAGCTGCTGTAGTATAGGACGGACAATTAATTCCATCGCAAAACTCATTTTCCCGCCCGGTACGACGATGGTGTTATGACGTGACATAAAGGAACCGTCAATCATTGAGAGTAGATATGGGTAATCGACATTCTTAATGCCCCTTAAGCGAATGACGACGAAACTCTCATCGAGACTTGGGATTCCCTTCGCATTAAGTGGGTTCGACGTATCAACGGTGGGGACGCGTTGGAAGTTGATATGAGTACGCGAAAATTGTGGTGTGATGTAGCTGAGATAGTCGTCCATTGACCGTACTATGGAATCGGTCACTGCTTCTCGAGAGTGTCCACGGTCACGTGTATCGCGAACAAATTTTTGGATCCACTCCAGGTTGACGATTGGAACCATGCCAATCAAGAGGTCAACGTGCTGAGCGGCATTAATGGCACCATCAACAACACCACCATGTAACCCTTCATAAAATAATACGTCAGAGTTTTGGGGTAAGTCTTGCCAAGGCGTGAAGGTGCCCGGCATTTGATTGTATGGGACCGCTTCGTCGAATGTATGTAGATAGCGACGAAATTGGCCGACGCCATTTTGTCCGTAGTTTTTAAAAAAGGTTTCAAGTGCAGGAAAGTCATTGGCTTGAGGGCCAAAGTAACTGATGTGCTTACCCTGTTCTTTTGCTTTGCGGATCTCGACATCCATCTCTGGGCGAGTAAAGCGATGGAAGCTATCGCCTTCGATAAACGCAGGTCTGATGTTCATCATGTTGAACATCTTGCGAAATGCTTCTGATGTTGTCGTTGTTCCAGCTCCTGAGGAGCCTGTCACCGCGATGATAGGGTGTTTCGCTGACATAACACTTCCTGTGTATTTTTAGTATTCATATCCCGATAAGCTGGGAAATGTTGTTTATGTATGGTTTATCTTAATCTGGGCACGAGCTTATCATGAGCGATTCAATCTATAATTGACGGCAAACGTATCGTTAACGGTAAATATGTAGTTAACGGTAAACGTATAGCTACCATCAACTATTTACTGATAAGCAGAGGCTTACTATAGCACCTCATAGCCAAAGGCGAGATATTTACAACGAGTTACGCATCTTGATGTCGACCGTTTCGTGTAATTCAGAAAAGACAATGACGGCTTCTCCCGATTCTAGTTGGCTTCGTACATGTGCAAGTTTATCGGCTAGAGTGTATTCGCTTTCACCGTAATCGGTGCCTTCACGCAATACAAATTCTTGAATCAAATTATCGAGTGTTTCCGATGCGATCTGCTGCCATGGGATAATCATAAATACCTCTCTCTTCTATGATGGTGAGAGTATATCAGAGATGAGCCCGACAGGAGTTATTCAGCAAGGTGTCGATAATAACTTGGCAATACTTCTTCAAGCCAGAAAACGGGTTTGCGCCAGCTTCCAGATAAAAAGCCGACGTGCCCACCTTGTTCGAGTAAACGATAGCTTAGATGAGGGGTCAGCTCATAATCAGGAATCACCTCATGATTCATAAATGGGTCGTCTTTAGCGTGGATAAACTGCGTAGGGATGACGATATCGTTCAAGCGTGGTAGTGCAGAACATCGTTGGTAATAGTCATCAGCGTCCTTAAAGCCGTGAAGTGGCGCGGTAATTAAATCATCAAATTCATAAAGCCTTTTCATTTCTTTTATTCGAGCGGCGGTTAACCCTAATGCCTCGCTGAGTAGGTGAGTTTTTAATAATGCATTTTTCTTCATCGAAGAGAGTAGGTAGCGTCGATATAGTTTGGAAAAACCTTGTTCAATACGGCTAGAGCACGCTGCGAGGTCTAAGGGGGCAGAAACAATCGTCGCACTATCGAGCTTGGTATCTGTCTTATAATGGGCGAGATAGTTAGTCAACATATTGCCCCCAAGGGATATGCCTACGGCTACCTTTTTGGCATTTGGGTAGCGATGATCCAAAAGCTCAATGAAGTGTCTTGCATCCCCGATTTCACCAGAATGATAGGCCCGAGCCAGACGGTTTAGATTGGGACCACATCCTCTAAAGTGCATCATAACCGCGAGCCAGCCTTGTTTTGCGAAGGCGTGCATCAACCCATTGGCATACGGGCTATTAAAGCAGCCTTCTAGTCCATGAAAGAGGACAAAGACCGGCTTATGCTTTGCCTTATCACTGTGGGGATCTTCACTCCATGCCAGTTCAACAAAGTCATCATCGGGGGTCTCAAGCGTTTCCCACACGGGGTCAAACAAGGAACGACGACGGATGAATCGAGGTATCAAGGTTTGAATATGCGGGTTACCGAGTCCCTTGGCGGCGATAAAAGGTTGTAGTGTCGGTGTGTTCATAATGTGAATTCACTGATTGGGTTTGATAATAATAGTGTATTGAGCTTTTCTACGCCGCTCTCTAGCTGTTCGATCGTTTGGGGGGAGCTTAATGAAAGCCGAACCGCAGGAATGACCGTTCCGCCCGGAGGGGCAAACAACTCTCCAGACTTAACAATGACACCTAACTCTGCCGATTTTTGAACAAATTCACTGAGTCGCCACTGCTCAGGTAGGGTTAACCACACATGAAAACCACCGCTTTGGTAGCGCATGTTAAAAGCACCGAGAACGCGCTTGGTGATGGCCAGTCGCTGACTCATTTCATTATGAATGGCGGTGATATTGCGCTCTGCATCGCCAGATAGCAACATTTCACAGGTGAGTGCAATCAGCAAAGGGCTGATCATCCAGCTGTGGTTTTGTAGAGACAGAACAAGTTGTGGGTACAATTTTTCTGGCGCACTGAGATAGCCGACACGTAACCCAGGTGCTAAGCATTTTGAAAAGGCGCCAATATAAATGACGGTTTCTGGTGCCGAGTTTACGAGTGGTGCTGGGGGCGAGTTGAGCAACAAGCCGTTAATGTCATCCTCAATGATATAGACATTGTTGGCTTGGCATAGTGCGATGATAGCCTGGCGCCTTGCGGGTGACATGATAGCAGTGGTTGGATTTTGCAGTGTGGGTGTGAGGTATAAAAAGCGCGGAGAATAGCGCTTGCAGCATACCTCGAGCGACTCCGGTGTGATCCCTTCATCGTCCATTTCAACCCCTTTTAATGTGAGCTGATTTTGCCTTGCAAGTGAGATGACACCGGGGTAGGTGTACTGCTCCACCAACACCGTATCACCCGGACGAGTAAAGGTATCAAGGACCATCTGAATGGCGTGTTGAGCCCCCGAGCTAAACAGCAGCTTGTTGACATCGAGAAGGATGCCTTGCTCTTTCAACCAGTTTGCCACGATAGAGCGATGAGCATCCAAACCAGTTGGCGGTTGGTAAAGCATCAGTTGATTGAGGTGTTGCGAAGATTGTCCTATACGCTGCATGGCCTGCTTGAGCATGTCGCTGCGATCGAGCCGCGGTGGAATGTTGTAGCTAAAGTTGCACTCGTTTGAGTGTTCTGGGAGCTCTTCAAATAACCAGCTCGGCTTCTCATTGTCGGTGACATACGTTCCCGCTCCAACTCGTGCTTCGACAAGCCCCCGACGCTCAACCTCTGCGTAAGCGCGAGTAATGGTACCCACGGTGACGGAGAGCTGATCGGCTAGCCAGCGATGGGTGGGCAGCTTTTCATTGCTCGAGAGTGTGCCATTGTTGATTTGATCGCTGATCTGATCGGCAATCTGTTTATAGATCGGCATCGGATCTTGTTTAGTTACACGAATGCTTGAGATTGTCATGGTGACAATAAACCTTTTGCGTCAAGTTTAATCCATTGTTATGGTTATTTTGTCGGCAATTTATCATTTATGCAACCATAAAATGGCAAATTGTATCGATACAATTTAAGCTATTGGATTAAGGAAGCAGCATGGAATGGTCGTTTATAATGTCAGTCGCTTTGTTTGCGATTGTCATGACAGGTACGCCAGGGCCTAACAATGTGATGTTAACGGCGTCGGGTGCCAATTTTGGCTATGTTAAAACGTTGCCACATTGTCTGGGTATCGGGCTTGGCTTGATCAGTTTGATTCTGATTAATGGCGCAGGGTTAGGGGTGATCTTTACCAATTACCCTGTGGTTCAGACGTTACTCAAATGGCTGGGTAGCGGTTATTTACTGTACTTAGCGTGGCGGATACTATCGGCTGGGATCAGCACTTCGTCGCAAGATGATCAAGCAAAACCGATGACATGCTTTCAAGCGGTCTTATTTCAGTATTTAAATCCTAAAGCATGGTTGATGTCGATCACTGCAGTGAGTTCATTTGCGCTTTCCGGTGAGAGTTATTGGTTCTCACTTGGGGCGATCTGTTTGATCTTCTTATTGATTCAAGTCCAAACGTCTTCTGTTTGGATCGGCTTTGGCACGATAATTCGCCGCTACTTATCGACACCGATAGCTTGGAAGCGCTTTAATTCGAGCATGGCTATGCTCACAGCGTCGTGTGTCTTGTTTATTTGGTAATGTCGTTTGCTTGCTTGTCCGAGTGAGGAATAAGTCGCTAATGTACGAGCATTAAAACGAGTATGACTTATCCAGGGGGCGATTACTGGCGAGAGGGGAAGAAGGTCGCGAAAGGTTTGGCAAATACACCACCAAGGTGATCCGCACCAAGTTGCTGGCAGTATTTAGTGACGAGCAGCGCCCCTGTATTGGTGGTGATGTGGCGTGCATTGATGCAGTCGACCAGATCAGATTGCTGCTGCTTTTCTAGGCTAAGTTCAAACTCTAAGGCCTCGCGGTACAGGCTGTCGTTGATGTTGTTTTTGAGCTGCCGCCTGAGGTGGCGAAAATGGTGGAGAAGCTGCTCAGTGCGTCCCAAGCAACCCTGTATTAAATGCCAATCTTCAGCAGAGAAATGACAGTGCTGCTCGTCTAACCATTTGAGCGCGAGCAGCAGGTTTACGTTGCCATGATAGTGGTTCTGAATCGCAAGACACGCCTCTTTAACTTCTCGCACACCATAGTATTGCAGGCTGAATTGCCATAGGTGTTCGAGGGTCAGTGGCGCGTGCTCATTACTCATGATTCATTGATTTCCTGTTCCATGTTTTCTAGCTCTTCATGTAGCCCCATCCACTCCATCTCTACGTCTTCGAGTGTCGATTTACTCGTTGATTGTTGGGCAAGGACTTTAGTCAGTTTAGCTTTGTTTTCCGCTTCATACAGTGAGGTATCAGATAATTGTGTTTCTGCTTCACTGAGGAGTGTATTTAGCTTATCCATTTGCTTTTCGAGTTTATCAATGGTTTTGCGTATTGGCGCTGTCAGCTTTCTGAATTCAGCCTCTTTGCGTTTTTGCTCTTTTTTTGCGGCCGCACTGTTTGTCGACGTTTTGCTCGGCTCGCTGGCTTGCGCTTCTTTACGCTCAAGCTTTTGCTGTTCTGTTAGCCATTTGTAGTAGTCCGTTAGATCGCCATCAAAAGGGGCAACCTGGCGGTCATGAACAAGATAAAGGTCGTCAGTGGTTGCACGCAGTAGGTAGCGGTCGTGACTGACAATGACCATCGCCCCTTCAAAGGTTTGCAATGCAAACGTGAGGGCCTGACGCATGTCTAAATCAAGGTGGTTGGTTGGTTCATCGAGTAGCAATAGGTTTGGCTTTTGCCATACCACTAACGCCAATACCAAGCGTGCCTTTTCACCACCTGAGAACGGCGCCACTTTATCCAGTGCTTTTTCACCCTGAAATCCAAAACTGCCCAAGTAATCACGGATCTGTTGCTCAGTCTGATTCGGGGCAATCTGCATCATGTGCTGCAGTGGCGTTTCTTCGGGATGGAGCGTTTCAAGCTGATGCTGTGCAAAGTAGCCAATCTTTACGCCCTGCGAGTAAGTGAAGTCTCCGCCCTTTGCTGCTAGCTCACCTGAGAGTAACTTGATGAGAGTGGATTTACCGGCACCGTTTCGTCCCAGTAAACCAATGCGACTGCCTGGAACGAGGTTGAGACGAATTTTTTCTAGGATCAGATTGTTGTCGTAGCCTGCTGAGACGTCATCCATCATCATGATTGGATTAGGCAAAGCGGCAGGCTCTCTGAATTCGAAGCTAAACGGATTATCAAGTTGAGCCGGTAGCACTTTCTCCATACGCTCCAGTGCTTTGATACGGCTTTGCGCTTGGCGGGCTTTTGAGGCCTTGTAGCGGAAGCGGTCAATATAGCTTTGCATATGCGACATCTGTTTCTTTTGTTTCTCAAACATCGCTTGCTGTAAGATCAATTTCTGCGCGCGTTGTTCTTCAAAAGAGGAGTAGTTGCCGGTGTATTCGTTGAGGGCTTGGTTCTCGACATGAACAATTCGGCTGACGATCGGATCAAGGAAATCGCGATCGTGAGAGATCAGGATCAATGTCCCCGGATAGTTTTGTAACCAGCGCTCTAACCACATGACAGCATCAAGATCCAAGTGGTTGGTTGGTTCATCGAGTAATAATAGGTCTGAGCGACACAACAGGGCTTGGGCAAGGTTAAGACGCATACGCCAGCCCCCGGAGAATTGGGTCAAACTCCAGCTCATCTGTTCTTGGGTAAACCCTAAACCGTCAAGTAATTCAGCCGCTCTGGCTCGAATGCTGTAGCCGTTAATCACTTCTATTTTGCCATGCAGCTCTGCTACAAGGTTACCGTTGTCTGCTTGCTCGGCCTTGAGAAGATCGTGCTCTAACCCTCGAAACTCGCGATCACCATCGATGACATATTCAATTGCGCTGCGATCAAGCGCAGGGGTTTCTTGGGCGACCCAGGCGAGTTCCCAATGTGATGGTTGATGAAAGGTACCCGCATCAATAGACAGTTCATCTTTAAGTAACGCAAATAATGTAGATTTGCCGCAGCCATTTTTTCCCACGAGACCAACTTTGTCTCCAGGGTGAATAGTGGCAGAGGCTTGATCGAGTAGAGGCTTTCCACCTCGAAGCAATTGAATGTCGGAAAAGGTGATCATAAGGCTATAACTAACGGTGAGTTTGAACTTTGGAATAGTAGGGGCAAAGTGGATAAATGTCGATCATTATCCGTTTTACGTTATGATGGATCAAAGTTATAACAATTATCTTATTGCTAGGTACTACAAGGAACGATTTCAAGGCATGACGTCTGCATTATTAAGCTCAGTTCCCTCTCCTAAAGTTCTGGTTATCTATGCCCATCCAGAGCCACAAAACTCGGTTGCCAATCAGGTAATGCTCAAGAAAATTCAGTCGCTCGATAATGTCACGTTGCGTGATATCTATGCGCTTTATCCTGACTTTTTCATTGATGTAAATGCTGAGCATCAATTGCTATTGGAACACGATGTGATTGTCTTTCAGCATCCGTTATATATGTATTCATGTCCTTCGTTACTAAAAGAATGGATCGATCGGGTATTAGGCAAAGGCTTTGCTTTTGGCGATGACTGTGCGTTAGAAGGTAAGTATTGGCGCAGCGTTATTACTGCTGGCGGCAAAGAAGAAGCGTTCAGCCAAACTGGCTACAACAAATACCCGCTTGAGCAGATACTGCAACCTTTCGAACTTTCTGCCGCCTTGTGCAAGATGCATTGGGTGGAGCCCCTTGTTTTGTATTGGTCACGACGTGTTGATGATATTGAACGCTATCAGCATGCCGAGCATTATCGGCAATGGCTGATGCATCCATTGGATGATGAATGCATCCTTCCCAGCAACCTGAAGCAGGAGAGTGGCAATGGCGATGACCAGTGATCTATTGCAAAACAGTGTCATCTTTCTTTCTGCCGCTGTTGTTGCCGTCCCGATTGCTCAAAGACTCGGTTTAGGGTCGGTACTCGGTTATTTACTGGCTGGTGTTGCGATTGGCCCCTGGGGGCTTGGCCTTATCAGCGATGTCGATGAAATCCTGCATTTTGCAGAGTTTGGCGTGGTATTGCTGCTGTTTTTGATTGGCTTAGAGCTAAACCCCAAGAAGCTATGGCAAATGCGTGTTCCTATTTTGGGGCTCGGAGGGGCACAGGTGGTGGTGACCACCATGGTGCTATCGGGGATTGCATCTTTATTTGGTCTTAGTTGGCAAACCAGTTTAGCGATCGGTATGGGGTTGGCGTTATCGTCGACGGCGATTGCTCTGAAGGTGATTGAAGAACAAGGGCTAGAAGGGGGGGAAACGGGGCAATCTGGTTTTGCGGTGTTGTTGTTTCAAGATATCGCGGTGATTCCAATGCTGGCGTTGTTACCGCTGTTAGCGGGCAACACATCAGGGAATTGGGCCGATATTGCTTGGATGTTTGCTGGTATCGTGGGTTTACTCGTTGGCGGTCACTTCTTGATTCGTCCGTTATTTCGCTACGTCCTTATGAGCGGGGTTCGAGAGCTATTTACTGTCACGGCGTTGTTGCTGGTGGTGGGGATTGCCGTGTTCATGCAAAAGCTTGGGTTGTCGATGGCGTTGGGTACGTTTCTGGCTGGTGTGTTGTTGGCGGAGAGTGAATATCGTCATGAGTTAGAGGTAGCGATTGAGCCATTCAAAGGGCTGCTGCTTGGGCTGTTTTTCATCGCCGTTGGCATGGCGGTCAATCTGGGATTATTGGTTTCGGAGCCACTAAAAGTATTGATGGCGGTCGCTGCACTTGTCGTTATCAAAGGCTTATTGCTGTACGTTTTGGCGCGACTGTTTGGTATTAGACCCAAAGCACGAAGTAAAATGGCGGCAATCTTGAGTCAAGGCGGGGAGTTTGCGTTTGTCATTTTCACGGCGGCCAGTGCGCAAGGGTTGCTATCGATTGAAGAGTCGGCTTTTCTGCTAGTGGTTGTCAGTTTGTCGATGGTGACGACACCATTGCTTTTGATGGGGCAGAAAAAATGGTTCGAAATGTCACTCAACAATACCGAGGAAGCCTCGCTGGAAAGCGATGTTCATGATCGAGAGCCCAAAGTTATCATCGCTGGATTTGGTCGTTTTGGGCAAATTGTTGGCCGTTTGATGTACGCCAATAAGGTGAGAATTACGGTGCTTGAGAGTGATGCGAGCCAGATACATTTACTCCGAAAATATGGTTATAAAGTGTTTTACGGCGATGCGACGCAACTCGATTTATTGCGCGCCGCAGGAGCGGATAAAGCAGAGGCCATTGTGGTCTGTACGGATTCACCAGAAGAGATCATGAACGTGGTGGATATTTGTCATACGCACTTCCCAAAACTCAAGGTATTGGCTCGTGCTCGAAGCCGTGTTGAGGCGTATCAGCTTATGAATCATGGTGTGAGTAAGTACTCACGAGAAACCTTCTTGGGTGCGCTAGATCTGGGGCGACAAACCTTGATCGAACTGGGTTTTCATCCGTACGAGGCCAAGCGCGCCGAAGCACATTTTAAAAAGCTAGATAACGCGATGCTGAAAGAGCTGTTGCCTCAACATAATGAAGACGCTCAATTGGCGCAGCGTTCGAAAGAAGCACGTAAAGAATTAGAAGAAATTTTTGGCAGAGAAATGGAAAATGATCGCCAATCAAGAAATTTTTGGGATTAACCCCAGTTAGGAAGCAAAATGACGCGTATTAAAAAAAGATTTATCGCGGGCGCAAGTTGCCCTAAATGTTCCACTCAAGACAGCCTGCGCTGGTGGATAGAAAATAATGTTGAGTGGGTTGAGTGTGTTGAGTGTGAATTTTTAGAGCAGCGCACCCCACAATCGGTCGAAAAAAGTGAACGAGGCGAAGAGGCATTAATTGGCATTTTTAAGCCTGAGTGATTGAGTTTCTAAATTTCGTCCCCATAATGTGCACATAAGCCGCACAAGCGGTGATTATTTTGTGAGGCATCGCCTCAAGTGCCAATCCTTTGGAGTTCACATGAAAATTGCTAAGAACGTAGTCGTTAGCGTCGCATACCAAGTAAAAACTGAAGACGGTGTTGTTGTTGATCAATCAACAGTTGAAGCCCCGCTTGATTACCTTCACGGTCACAACAACCTGATCGTAGGTTTGGAAAAAGAGCTAGAAGGCAAGGAAGTCGGTAGCAAATTCACTTCTGTTGTTGCGTCTGAAGAAGCGTACGGCGAGTACAATGATGCACTAGTACAGCGCGTTCCAGCAGATGTATTCCAAGGTGTTGACGTGATTGAAGTCGGTATGCGCTTTTTAGCGGACACAGACCAGGGTCCTATCCCAGTTGAAATCACGGAAGTTGATGGCGACGAAGTCGTGGTTGACGGAAACCATATGCTTGCAGGTCAGACACTCACGTTTGATGTTGAAGTTGTAGCAATGCGTGAAGCAACAGCGGAAGAAGCTGAGCACGGTCATATTCATCAAGAAGGTGGCTGTGGTCACGATCACGACCATGATCATGAAGGTGGTTGTTGTGGTGGTGGCGATCACGACCATGGTGAGAAAGCTGAGAAGAAAGAAGGCTGCTGCGGTGGCGGCGGTTGTGGCTCTCACTAATTCATCGAATTTTTAGAAAGTATCACTTCTTGTGAGTGCACTTTTTAATATCAATGACACAAAGGCCTCCCAAATGGGAGGCCTTTGTGTTTTTATGGTTTTTATTTGGACAGAGCTTAGAGGAATCAAAGGATGACGATGTCTTTTTCTATCGCGATTCATGGCGGAGCGGGCACCATCTTGCCAGAGCAAATGTCGCCTCAATTAAAACAAGATATTCTTGAGACACTGTCGCAGTCGGTCAAGGCGGGCGAGCGTCTTCTAGCGCAAGGTGGTGATGCACTTGACGCGGTTGTTGAGGCTGTGAAGGTATTAGAAGACTCTCCCCATTTTAATGCAGGTAAAGGTTCGGTGCTGACACACACCGAAATGGTCGAGATGGATGCCTCAGTGATGCATGGGCGTGAGATGGATGCAGGAGCGGTGGCAGGTATACAACATATCAAGAACCCGATCATGCTTGCCCGCGAGGTTATGCAAAACAGTGAGCACGTCATGCTTATTGGTAGCGGCGCCGAAACCTTTGCCTTTGAACGCCAGTTTGAATACACCGAACAAGACTATTTCTATACCGACCGCCGCTATGAACAGCTTCAATCGATGAAAGAAAAAGGCTTGTTTGCGTTATCAGAATCGTCATTTCCTGACGCTCAACCCAAGTATCCGGATGATAAGAAATACGGCACGGTTGGCGCGGTGGCGCTTGATAAACAGGGTAACCTCGCGGCTGCAACGAGTACTGGCGGCGTGACAAATAAAAAATATGGCCGTGTAGGCGATACCGCAATCATTGGCGCGGGCACGTTTGCTGAGAATGGGAATGTCGCGGTGTCCACGACAGGGATGGGGGAGTATTTCATTCGAAAAACGGTCGCGAGTGATGTTGCAGCGAGAATGCGCTACCTAAAGCAGGATGTACATAGCGCGTGTGAGTCGGTGATTCAGGGAGAGCTTAAAGCCATGGGTGGCGAAGGCGGTTTGATTGCAATTGACAGCAAAGGGGAGATTCATTTTGCGATGAATAGCTCGGGCATGTATCGGGCATCAATCGATGTTGCTGGCCAGCTAAGCGTAAAGATTTATGCTGATGAATAAAGGCAAGCTTCAAATGCGTGAATGGTGTGCAAAATCCCTTGCTTATTTTCCGTTCTTTCTATAACATTCGCGGTCCTTAATTCTCGGTCTTATTTATTAGTTCCTTGCTTCCTCTGGACGACCGAGCCACTCGTGGAAGCTAATAATCCGTAAGGAGCAACCTATGCGTCATTACGAAATCGTATTCATGGTGCACCCTGATCAAAGCGAGCAAGTTGCTGGCATGATCGAGCGTTACACTGGTTCTATCACTGAAGCTGGCGGTACTGTACACCGTCTAGAAGATTGGGGTCGTCGTCAACTGGCTTACCCAATCAACAAGCTTCACAAAGCGCACTATGTTCTTATGAACGTTGAAGCGCCTCAAGAAACTGTTGATGAACTAGAAACTGCTTTCCGTTTTAACGATGCAGTTCTACGTAACATGGTTATGCGTACTAAAGCTGCTGTTACTGAGCCTTCTATCATGCTTAAGCAGAAAGAAGAACGTGCAGAGCGTGCTCCTCGTCGTGAAGAGCGCAGCGAAGCTAAGCCAGAAGCAGCTGCTGAGTAATTCATTGCTTGACCGTTACCTCAGTCTTTAAGGCTTAGGTTGGTCATCAAAGAGACTCAACATTTGGTACAAGGTAGTGACATAGCAATGGTAAGAACGTGTTCTTACCACCATCTGAAAAGTTGGACCGTTATGTAACTTACCGACAATAGACTTAATTTAAGATCAGGAGATAGCCCATGGCTCGTTTCTTCCGTCGTCGTAAATTCTGCCGTTTTACTGCAGAAGGCGTACAAGAGATTGACTACAAAGACGTAGCAACTCTTAAAAACTACATCACTGAAGCTGGTAAAATTGTACCTAGCCGTATCACTGGTACAAGTGCTAAATATCAGCGTCAACTAGCTCGCGCTATCAAGCGTTCACGCTACCTAGCTCTACTGCCGTACACTGATAAGCATCAGTAATCGGCACCGTTTATTTAGATAGAGGATTAAACAATGCAAGTTATTCTACTTGATAAAATCGGTAACCTAGGTGGTCTTGGCGATACAGTTAACGTTAAATCTGGTTACGCTCGTAACTTCCTTATCCCACAAGGTAAGGCTGTAATGGCAACTAAGAACAACGTTGAGATGTTTGAAGCTCGTCGTGCTGAACTAGAAGCTAAAGTTGCTGAGCAACTAACTGCTGCTGAAGCTCGCGCTGAAACAGTTAACGCTCTAGAAGCTGTTGTTATCGCTTCTAAAGCTGGTGACGAAGGCAAACTATTCGGTTCTATCGGTACTCGTGACATCGCTGACGCTGCTACAGCTGCTGGCGTTGCTATCGCTAAAAGCGAAGTTCGTCTTCCTGAAGGCGCACTACGTAACACTGGTGAATTCGAAGTTAGCGTACAACTTCACTCTGAAGTTTTCGCAACATTGAAACTTCAAGTTGTTGCTGCTGAGTAATTTCAGTAAAAGATACCAATAAAAACACCAGCCTCGGCTGGTGTTTTTTTATGTCTGAAATAAATAAAAAGCGGATTGAGATACGGATTAAAAGCTAAATAAGAGGTTAATCGTCATTATTGAATCTCGCTTACTTAAGTCTCCAGGTACCTGATCATGGTATTGGCTGTTATAAGCGACCTTTAAGGCGATGGTTTCAGTGATATCATTGGTGACATTCAATTCAGTATCAAAACGAGTATTACTTTTACCCGCTGTAATCGTAAGCTTACTGCCCACCGAAAGGTTCTTTAGCGGTTTCCAGAAGAGATTCATATTGGCACGAATAATGGGCTCGCGAACCACATTTGGAAAGACAATATCCTTATCACCAATCTCTTCAAGGTTTGGCTCTTGGTAACGATAACCGGGACCTACTTCCGCTTCTAATAGCAGTTTTTCCGTATTGGTTAACTGGTAACCCAAACCGCCTGACACCGTATGGTCTTCATAATAAGAGCTATATAGAGACGTAAAACCATTGTAGTTACCATACAAGTAGGTACGTTGATTGAGTTTATAATCCGACTGCAGCATATAGTTTTGCTGATTCTTGTCTTCATCCCCATCCTTGTAGAGTTGATAATATTTCCATTCGCCGCTCGTACGATGGCGGCCTTCGGTATATTCCGCGGCGACGCGAGCATTCAAGGATTGCGAATTGGTATTGCCAGAGTGTGATTGATAGCCGAACTCGACCTCAGACTTCAGTGGTGAAGGAGGTGCCTCTTCCGTATCGCTCGGTGGTTCGAATTCTTCAGCATAGATTACTGGCGAAGCAAGCAATACTAAGCTAATTAGCAAATTCTTCGACACAGAAACCTCACGACTATGAAAATGGGCTGGGATTATAAGTGTCGTATATTCAGGCATCGTCAGCGACAGGTCAAATATTGATTCGATATTCTCGCCCTTGGTAGCGGTTTCTTTACTTTAGCCATTTCTTATTTCGCGTATAATGACCGGTCTTAGTGTGTTGTTGAGTAAAGTCATGGCGGATATCCGAAATCAGAATGGTAAAGATGCTCAGGTGGAGGCGCTTAAGCTTCCTCCTCATTCATTGGAAGCAGAGCAATCAGTGCTGGGTGGTTTGTTATTAGATAACGAACGCTGGGACACGGTGTCTGAGCGTGTGGTGAGCAAAGATTTTTATAGCCGACCTCACCGCTTGATTTTTGATGGTATCAAGGCGCTGTTAGAAGAAACGCAACCACTAGACTTGATTACGCTTTCTGAATTCTTAGAGGTGCGTGAGCAACTTGAAGATGTTGGCGGTTTTGCTTACCTTGCTGATTTGGCTAAAAATACGCCGAGTGCAGCGAACATCAATGCGTATGCCGATATCGTGGCAGAGCGTGCGCTCGTTCGAAATCTTATTGGCGTGGCAAATGAGATTGCTGATGCAGGTTATGACCCGCAAGGGCGTAGCTCAGAAGACTTACTCGACTTAGCAGAAAGTAAAGTCTTTGCGATTGCTGAAGATAGAACAAACGAGAACGAAGGCCCGCAAAACGTCGATAACATTCTCGAGAAGACATTAGAGCGTATCGAGATCTTGTACAAAACCCCGCAAGATGGTGTCACTGGGGTGAATACAGGTTACGACGATCTCAATAAAAAAACTGCAGGCCTACAAGGCTCTGATCTCATTATTGTTGCTGCACGTCCATCGATGGGTAAAACAACATTCGCGATGAACTTGTGTGAAAATGCGGCGATGTCGCAAGATAAGCCCGTGCTTATTTTCTCCCTAGAGATGCCCGCCGAACAAATCATGATGCGTATGTTGGCCTCGCTCTCTCGCGTTGATCAGACCAAGATCCGTACCGGACAGCTTGATGATGAAGATTGGGCCAAGATCTCAACATCCATGGGAATCCTCATGGAAAAGAAAAACATGTTTATCGATGATAGCTCAGGCCTGACGCCAACAGAAGTTCGCTCGCGAGCGAGACGCATTGCGCGTGAGAATGGCGGCTTAAGTCTTATCATGATCGATTACCTTCAATTAATGCGTGTGCCTTCATTGTCTGAGAACCGTACCCTAGAGATTGCAGAAATCTCTCGCTCTCTTAAAGCACTAGCTAAAGAATTGAATGTCCCGGTTGTCGCACTCTCTCAGCTGAACCGTTCCTTGGAGCAGCGAGCAGATAAACGCCCGGTGAACTCCGACTTGCGTGAATCAGGCTCGATAGAGCAAGATGCCGATCTGATCATGTTCATCTATCGTGATGAGGTGTACCACCCAGATAGTGCGCTAAAAGGGATTGCAGAAATTATTCTTGGTAAACAGCGTAATGGACCGATTGGTTCTATTCGCTTGACGTTCCAAGGGCAATATTCTCGCTTTGATAACTACGCAGGTCCTGCGTTTGATGAAGAGTAGAGCGACACTATGAGTTATATGAAAGCGGCAACAGCGCACATTGATTTATCAGCGCTGGTACATAACTTAGAGCGCATCAAACAGCAAGCGCCAAGCAGCAAAGTGATGTCTGTCGTTAAAGCGAATGGTTATGGTCATGGCTTGAAGCAAGTTGCGAAACACGCGAAAGGCGCAGACGCCTTTGGTGTCGCCCGAATTGAAGAAGCGTTGCAACTGCGAGCAAGTGGGGTAGTGAAACCTATCTTATTGTTAGAAGGATTTTATTCGCCTAGTGATCTGCCAGTGCTGGTGACGAACAACATTCAAACCGTCGTTCACTGTGATGAACAGCTTGAAGCTTTAGAGCAGGCCGAGCTAGAAACACCCGTGATGGTTTGGCTAAAAGTCGACAGCGGTATGCATCGACTTGGTGTGCGAGAAGAGCAATACAGTAATTTTGTGGCCCGACTGCATGCGTGTGATAGCGTGGCAAAGCCGCTTCGTTATATGAGCCACTTTGGCTGCGCCGATGAGCTTGAACAACCGATTACTCAACATCAAATGGATGTCTTTCTTTCATTAACAGAGGGTTGCAACGGCGAACGCTCGATGGCCGCATCAGCCGGTTTACTGGCCTGGAAAGATAGCCAACTTGATTGGGTTCGGCCGGGTATTATTATGTATGGTGTATCCCCGTTTGGTGATAAAACAGCCCAAGAGCTTGGCTTTAAGCCTGTGATGACACTCAAGTCGCATTTGATTGCGGTTCGTGATGTTAAGCAAGGTGAAAGTGTCGGTTATGGCGCTAACTGGACCAGTCAGCGAGACACCAAGGTGGGTGTGATCGCGATAGGATACGGTGATGGCTATCCTAGAATGGCGCCCAATGGCACACCTGTTTGGGTCAACGGTCGCAAGGTTCCTATTGCTGGGCGTGTCTCCATGGATATGTTAACGGTCGATTTAGGGCCTGATGCCTCCGACCTCGTCGGTGATGAGGCAACGCTATGGGGAGAAGTCTTACCTTCCGAAGAAGTAGCCAAACACATCGGTACTATCGCGTACGAACTAGTTACTAAGCTCACATCTCGCGTTGAAATGAGTTATATCACCGCTAAGTAATGTAAGCCAACTGGTTGAAAAACCGTTCAATCAGTATGCTATCTGTTTTTTTAATCCCTGCCTTTGCAGGGATTATTTCTGATTCAATATTAAATCTGGCCTTGTAAGGTCGCGATGATTCGCCTATTACCACCACAGTTTCGGTGCTCGCCTAAGTAAATACCTTGCCATGTTCCTAAAGCTAAACGCCCATCACTAATTGGGATAGAGATACTGCTGCCAAGCAATGCACTTTTGATATGTGCTGGCATATCGTCGCTACCTTCATCGGTGTGTTGATAATACGGTGCGTTCTCTGGGACAAAACGATTGAAATGGCTTTCCATGTCGGTTCGAACAGTTGGATCAGCATTTTCATTTAAGCTTAAACTTGCTGAGGTATGCTGAATGAACAGATGTAGCAAACCTACGGAGTAGTCCTGTATTTGGGGTAGCTGTTGTTTAATTTCATCAGTAATGAGATGGAAGCCTCGAGATTTTGCTTTGAGACGTAAGGTCTGTTGTTGCCACATAGGCTGTCCTGTGTATTATTGAGAATTGATAGGTCAGGTGTATACTGAAGTTGTTTATATTGTGAACCGTTACGTGACCTAACTCAAGGAGCGCGCAAGCGCTCTAGTACATAATACGGCCTGAAAGTTTATTACTAAATCAAAGCGTTGCTTTGAAACGGCACAGAAGATTTTTAACGTTGAGCGGTGCAGTTTTGCTCAGCGGTATTTAGAATTACACGTTTTATTATTCGCTAAACTGGAATTCCTTTTTCCTTGGGGGGAAACTGGATACATCCATCTGTCATATTGGGAACGAGACTATGTTGAAGAATATCAATCCAACGCAAACTGAAGCTTGGAAAGCACTGACCGCACATTTTGAATCTGCACAGGACATGGATTTAAAAGCATTATTTGACAATGATGCTGATCGCTTCAATAAGTTTTCTACAAACTTTGGTGCCGATATCCTTGTTGATTACTCTAAGAACCTAATCAACGAAGAAACGATGAAGCACCTGTTTGCTTTAGCTAAAGACACTGAATTGAACACTGCCATCAAAGCGATGTTTGCCGGTGATACCATTAACCAGACTGAAGGCCGCTCTGTGCTTCATGTTGCGCTACGTAATCGCAGCAATACGCCAATTATCGTTAATGGTCAAGATGTAATGCCTGCAGTTAATGCAGTACTTGAGAAGATGAAAGGCTTCTCTGAGCGTATTATCTCTGGCGACTGGAAAGGCTACACAGGTAAAGCGATCACGGATATCGTGAATATCGGTATCGGTGGTTCAGATCTTGGTCCATACATGGTGACAGAAGCATTATCGCCATACACAAACCATCTCAACATGCACTTTGTGTCTAACGTCGATGGTACGCATATCGCTGAAACGTTGAAGAAAGTAGATCCAGAAACCACGCTTTTCTTGGTGGCGTCTAAAACGTTTACGACACAAGAAACCATGACTAACGCGCATTCCGCTCGTGACTGGTTCTTGGCAACGGCTTCTGATGAGGCGCATGTTGCAAAACACTTTGCTGCACTTTCTACCAACGCAAAATCAGTATCAGAGTTTGGTATCGATACTGATAACATGTTTGAATTCTGGGATTGGGTCGGCGGTCGCTACTCACTATGGTCTGCGATTGGCCTATCCATCATTCTAGCGGTTGGATATGACAACTTTGTTGAGCTTCTAGCAGGCGCTCACGAGATGGATAATCACTTTGCTGAAACTGAGCTAGAAAGCAACATTCCAGTATTGCTGGCACTTATCGGTATTTGGTACAACAACTTCCACGGCGCTGAGTCTGAGGCGATTCTTCCTTACGATCAATATATGCACCGTTTTGCTGCGTACTTCCAACAAGGTAACATGGAATCGAACGGTAAATTTACTGACCGTAATGGCGATGCAGTCGATTACCAAACCGGTCCTATTATCTGGGGTGAACCTGGTACCAATGGCCAGCATGCGTTCTATCAATTGATTCACCAAGGGACTAAGCTTATTCCTTGTGATTTCATCGCACCTGCGATTACGCACAACAAAGTAAGCGATCATCACCAGAAGTTGATGTCTAACTTCTTCGCTCAAACAGAAGCGTTGGCGTTCGGTAAGTCTAAGGAAACCGTTGAAGCGGAATTCATTGCGGCGGGTAAAACCGCTGAAGAGGTCAAAGACTTGGTTCCATTTAAAGTCTTTGAGGGTAACCGCCCAACTAACTCTATCCTTGTGAAACAAATTACTCCGCGCACTCTGGGTAACCTGATTGCCATGTACGAGCATAAAATCTTTACTCAAGGTGTTATCTGGAACATCTTCAGCTTCGATCAGTGGGGTGTAGAATTAGGTAAGCAACTGGCGAACCAAATCCTACCTGAGCTTGCTGACAACAGCGATGTTCATTCACACGATAGCTCAACGAACGGTCTGATTAATGCGTTTAAAGCTTTTAAGGCATAGTCATTAGCATTCGTTAAAGAAAAAGGCTTACCGTTAGGTAAGCCTTTTTTGTGCGTATTCGATATGGCTACTGGTTACTTATGATCTACTGAGCCTTGGGTAACACGACGACTTGGGTCTTGGCCCATATATCCTGAAAACCGCGTTTTTTCGTATCAAGAGGAACGGCAAGATTAGCCAGCCCAAATGCTGAGGTCCCTAATCTAATGAGTGCTTGAGTCACTGTAATACGACCCCCTTGTAAGTTTTGAACCTGCAACTTCCACGCTCTCATTCCTAATGTTTGCCCTGCTTTCGTCCAGAAATAAACAAAGAAATAGATCCAGACAAGCGCGAGATAAGCGGTATAAATCGGACTCCAGACAGGATGACGAGTCAATAGGTCGCTTACATCGGTGTAAGAGCCATAAGATAGCAGCCCAGCAGCAACGAGTGCTTCTAATATGGCGACAATAAGACCGCCTGCCATCATGACTAAGGCCAACACGACTAAACTGTCATAGAACAACGCGCCAAGCCGACGAAAGAGACCTGCAGGAGGAAGGGATTGTGTTTTCATTTTATCTACTTATTAATCATCAAATCTGCCCACAGAATAACGATTCTAAAGGGCTTGTGAAACCCTCGGTAGCTGAAATTCATCACGTTGTGACCAAAAAAACAGCAAACAAATGAATAATCAGCGTTTTGTTCTTGCACGGCAAGCAAGCTTACGTATAATGCCAAACATCAAAGGGCGATAGCCTAGAGATGCCGGTATGGTGAAATTGGTATACACGACGGATTCAAAATCCGTTGCCTTCGGGCGTGGCGGTTCAAGTCCGCCTACCGGTACCATATTACATAAGAAGAGTCTCAGTCCTGCTGAGACTCTTTTTTGTTTCTAGCACAATCAAAAACTTAGCTCAGTTTTCCTTTCCTGTTATCAGCCCTAATACCCTTTCAATAGACTCTCTTTATCAGCCTTGAATTCTCCTCCATGGTGCATCTATGGTTCATCACATGTCGATTCTGTGCTCAAGGGAATCCTAGTAAATCCAACAAATGTTAAATCCTGTAACTTCGCAAGTCAGTATCACCAAGGTTTGTGAGCTTGAAGAACCATGGTACGACCATGGTGACTTTACGGTGCTATGAATTTTTAATGTGGTTTTTTTTTTGAGAAAAAGATCGTTTTGATGAGGTTGTCGTTAAGCCTTTTATCATAGGGCTTGTAGGGTTGTGTGTCGTAAGTGCGTTGGGGATAGACATTAGTAATCAATCACACTAATACACCACGAAACGACCATGACATTGTTTACTCAATTACTTCAGTGAACTTTATCCCCGATATTCCCTCTAGAAACCTACCAACTAATTCCACCACAGCCACCAGAAGCGATTTTAACGTGATGATTCAGTATCGTTATTACTCACGTTCGATGGGTTAACTTTGCTGTTGTAAGCTCACTGAGAGATTGTCTGGGTGTTTCTGGTGGTAAGTCGGTGAGATCAGTGTGTGGGGGGAGATAGGCATTTCAGGTACTATTGAGAGGCGTCACGGTGTGCGGGTATTTAATATGCTCTAATTTGCATTTGTATACTTTGACTCTGGAGTTAATTCTATTTTATGGGAAGGAAAATATATAAATACTTGGACCCTGATGTTCTACCTTTGGCTTTTAATAGTGAAGAGGATGTTAGTATAAAGTTCTCTCTGCCAAAAGATTACAATGATCCGTTTGAATTGTTTCTGTCAATTGATCCCTCACAAACTGAACCGGAACTTTTAGCGTTCTATAGAGATATAGTACAAGAGATCCCGCAGCGACCTACTACCTGCTTTTCTAAGTCACCTATCGTTACTCCTATGTGGGCTCATTATGCTTCTAATTTGACTGGATTTGTTTTGGAGTTTGATGAGGAGTTATTGATGGATTATGTAAATGATTCATACGTAAAAGATGTCAGTTACACTGGTGAAACATCTCCTGAGGTACGTAGTCAATTAGATAGAGCTTACTATGTAGGGAAGCCGAGGCATGCTATGTGGTTGAATCAGGCGGCAGACCATATTGCTTACTTTAGTAAGCATGTTTGCTGGAGTTATGAGGAGGAAAGGCGGTTAGTTATCAATACCGATGATCTGGATAAACTTGATGAAAACATGTTGATGTATGTCCCTATTGAATGCGTTACAGCTATTATTGCAGGAGCTAGAGTTTGTGAAGATGCTTTTAAGGCGAGCATTGAGCTGGCATGCGATATTGGTTGTGAACACTATGGGCTCTTTATTGGTCAGAGTTATAAGCAACCATATTTAAGAGATTCATCAGGGCAGAGTTACGTGTTTGATGGTAAGAATATTGTAGATGCAACATCCTATTGTGATAATTGCAAGGAGCCTATAGAAGAGCCTCTTCAAGATTTATGTGCATGGTGTGCAATTGATGATGTTCACAAAGAAGATGCAATGATCCGAAACCCTTTAAGGATGATTCATCGGGCTGGCGGTCTTGATAAATATATTCGTGGCTTCAATGCCATTGGTAAAAAATAATACGGATTGGGTAAATGCCAGTGCTTCGACAATTGATAAATCAACTTTAAGTTTTGGTTATGGTAGTAGTGGTGTATGTACTACTACCTTGGAGCATCTGTCTTTAAGCTATCAATCGTAACAAACAACTTTTCAAACAGATATTAACGTTTTGAATACAACGTCAATGGAGGTTTGAATGAGCAAATCACAACGACTCACCACCACTTTCCTCAACAACCTTAAACCCAATCCCACAACTGCAAAATCCACCGATTACGAAGTCAATCTATCCGCTATGAAAGACTCCGGCTTTCCTACTGGTGTTCGCTGCTTAGTCGGTAAGTCTGGCGGTAAACGGTTCCTGCTTCGATATACAAGTCCTGTTACTGGCAAGAAAGCATCGATAGGTTTAGGTAAGCACCCTGAAACCTGCATCATTACCCTGCGTAAAATTGCTAAGGAATACCGTCAGCAGATTCTTGAAGGTGTTGACCCTAAACTTGAACGTGATAATCAAGCTGTCGAGAAGACAATGACATTAGAGCGCTTCTTTGATGAAGTCTATTTACCACTGGCTAAGCAAAAGCGTAGTTGGAAAGATGAAGTGGCGCGGTTTAGGTTAGCTAAGTCGATACATCATGTACCGATTAATGAATTAACCGCTGCTCATATCATCAAAGTACAGATGGAGTTGCAGAATGGGGTTAGTCATAAGGGAACCCCTTATGCGGTTGCTACTATCAATCGAGTATTGGCTTTGCTCAAGACGATTAACAAGCAAGCTTACAAGTTGATTGATGCGCCGTTTATTGCCAATAAGGTTAGCTTGTTGAAAGAGGATAATGTGCGAACCGGATACCTGAGTGAATCACAGCTCAAGGAATTTATTGGTCATGCGCTCGACTATCCAGATAGACAAACGGGCGCGTTCTTAGCTTTGTTATTCTTGACTGGGCTTCGTGACAAAGAATTGAGGTTTCGTTTATGGGATGAGGTGAATTGGGAAGATCAAACACTGACTATCCCGCATACGAAAAATGGTAGTAGCCACATTATTTACCTGAGTGATTACATGATTCAGATTTTGGAGTCGTTGCCTAAGGTGTCGAATAATCCTTATCTCTTTGCTGGACGTCACAAGGGCAAACCAATTAGCCCTGCTAGACACGCTTTGAAGTCGATAAAGCTCAAAATGGGGCTGCCTGACATTCCAGGAGATAAAGCGAACATAACTCTACACAGTGCTAGGCATACTGTCGGGTCACTATTGGCGTCTCAAGGCGTGCCTTTACATGACATAGCCAAACAGCTAAATCATAAAGACTTATCTAGTTCTAGGCGCTATGCGAAATTAACGGTGGGAAGGCAACGAGAAATTGGGTCTAGGCTATCTGAGATGGTAACGGCCTGAAGTTCGATGGGAATGACTGCGGTGAATTTAAGTATTTAGGTTCGATATTACATTAGAAAAAGCCCCTGTTTAGCGATGAGCTAAACAGGGGCTTTTTCATTATTAGAGAGAAATTAATTATGAAAAACGTAAACAAGTTTGAAGACATTAAATCACTGCCAATGCCTGATGCAGTGAAAGAAAAGCTGCTAGAACATTTGATAGAGCCATTCGGTGATGAAGAAAGTACGAAAGCGTTCTGGGATGAGGTTGGCACTACTTTGTATTTGATTGAAGCCGACGATACCGATGAAACCTTGAGTAAAGAACCGGAAGGCGATCAAAGCTTTCTACGCTTTGTCACTAACTACCCTGAATGGGTTTTATTACTAAATGATGATGACTGTCCTTGGCTACTTGCTGTAGCTATTGTCACTACGGCTGGTAGTGGGGTGTATTGCTGCGCTCCCATGAACAGTCCAACGTTCCCTGTCGTCAATCTTGCTGAACAAGCTGAAGCTTAATCTCGCATTTAATCTTAATAGTCACTAATAGTATGGAGGTGTCCCATGGCACGTAAAACCAATCAAAAAGAAGTCGTCGTTCAACCTGAAGTGGTAGAGGTTAATGAACTTGCTACGGTCGTTAAAGATGTACCTGTAGACCATTTCGCTAATATTGTGCTCGATGGTAAAGCGAAAAAATTATCACCGAAAAATCAGAATCATGTGTTCTATGAGCTTTCGGTACATGATGATCTAAATACTCTATTCCTTAGGCTTTCGGGCAATGAAGGTGGCGGTCTTCATAGTAAAGAGTGGGTAGTCTTTGAAGATATTGTCGCTGTGTTAAATGAGCAAGACGACAAGCCGTTTAAAAGCACTGTGCTTAAATCTGTGTTCAAAGGTGGGTCTGCTAATAATGCTGGATTTATGGCGGCGGCACTGCGTGGGTTATTACTTATCCTGCCGTCAGAGAAATCGGTGTTTCTCCACGTTCTTGCGCCTGACTACGAGCAACGTCGTGATGAGCTGCTGTCTCTCGTGGACTCTGAACCCAAAGCTGAATAACCTCGAAACTCACATCAATCCTTACCCACTAAGCCAACTCTGGCTTTTCATACCGAGCATTTAACAAGAGTGCATCCCTAACAAACTAGAAGATAATTTATTATGAACTTAACTTTTGACGTTGAGCGCTTACTGCTGCCAGTAAGTGTCGATCTTCAAGATACTTTAAACCGAGTGATCAGCGAATCAGGCAAATGGACACCCATGATCCAATCGGTCGTGATTAACTTCCGAGATAAAAGCTACAGCTCTGAGGACGGCGGTTTTCATCCTGTCGAAATCAGGCTTGTTCGACTCTATGACCAGTGGGTATTTGATTACATCACTGACTTTGCGTATTGCGGTGGTCCCTACCCCGAACTGGTTAAAGAGGTGGATTTCAACTTCGGATGTGGGACAGCGAGTTTTTCCTATGTTCCGGAATTACCAATAACAAGTAGTGAGGTAATGGAGTTCTATTCGATGTGGGAATCCAACTTTCTAAGTTACATCGGAATGGACTGTTTTGATGAGATAAAAGTCACCGTGGATTAGTTCATCAGTAGCAAACCAAGTTGAAAGCACCATGTATGAACCATAAAACTGCAGTGTCACTTCCTAGTGAAATCAAGGCTTCCTATTGTGCCATGCTTGTCATGGTGTGATGGGAAGCCTTTTTCATTGGAGCAAGTTTCTACAACGTTTTGCCAATCCGTTGAGTTCATGTGTCAGAGAAGGTGAAGTGACTGGCTTATTATGGGCGGTGGAAACACCAAGGAAAGGAACTCTAATTTTAACGGGGTTGCTGTCTTCTTGCTGGTGTTTTGACATTAATGACTCCCATTGCTATGTCGAAGCAATGGGAGCGTTTTTGTAGATTAAATCTAGAGCTGGTATGGCTTCCTTGCCTAACCTGAGCTGAAAGTACTTATAATTAAGTTAATAATATAAATATATTAAACTTAGCTAAAAGCTCTGTTCTAATCTATTAAAGTGTTAGTTTTGGTGGAGTGAAAATATGGGATTTAGCACTTTCCTTTGCCTGGTATCGGTTGGTCATTTCATCAAGTCCATCGCTGTGCTTGTTACGCATCGACAGGTTTAATTTAGGTGCATAATGGTCAGTTTAAGCTACGGGCTTGGTTGGTGATTGTCGGGTGGCTTCATTATGGTAACCGCTGATAGTGAGAGTGGCTCAACCAGAAGTTTGCAACACATCACCTTTCAGCTATCCGTGTGGTTTCTACTTGGCTGCGTCCAGATAGGTTTGAAGTTCCTGCTTCAACTTGTATCTCACCCAATCAGGTGACAACACTTCGACATCAGGAAGCCACGCTTTGAGTAGGCGTAGTAATGTTTGAATGTTGCTAGTCGTATAGCTTGTCAATACATCACCGTACCCCAGTTCTTTTAATTCTCGAAAGTCATTGGGATTATTTTCCTTGAAGAAGGTTTCGCTGACTCTTCCGCTAATTTGTATAACCACCTCAACGGGATGTGACAACTCATCCTCATATCCTCGACCAGTGAGCTTGTGTTCAACATTTAGGTCAGGAGAATATTTATCTTCGTATCGCACTAACTCACGAATCTTAGCCACTCTGAGTGATTCTAGGTGATTTCTGTGTGTTCCGGCTAAGTACCAGTGTCCACGGTCATTCACCAACCGATAGGGATGAAACGCATCGTAACATTTTCCATTACAACTAAAGCCAATGGTACTTTTGCGTTGTATCGATTCGATAAGTTTCTCGAACACCGAAGCATTGTCGCTAATGTCTTCGATTTGAGGGTTCTTGAATAGAAAGGGTGGGGTACTCTTGTTGTTCAGTACGCCATTACTTAGGTAGTGCTTACCGGAAAACAACGTATCGAACCCCATTTTCATCAACAGCAATGACACTTCATTATTGGTCTGTCTACCCAGCACTTGTGGGTCTAGAAAGTAACAAGCACCGTCACGCTGGATGGGTAAGTAATTTAACCGTTCGTTGAAGTCCCGTTGAAGCGTTCTTTCACTCACCCTAAATTCCCGACTCAACTCTTCCAGATACAGTTTCTCGCCAGTATTTAAACGGGTCAGGATGATGCCAAGTCTTTTCGCTAGGGTGTCATGCTCTTTCATCCTACGCATTGTAAATAGGTCGCTCGTCAGGTCGTGTCGAGCATGATTATTTCTAACCAAAATTCATAAGGTTACTGATATTGCTATAGCTTTCATCAGTCCGCCTAGGCTATGCGTTGTAAGGCATCCATAACTATCGTCAACACTTCCAACTTCATGCGACACCACCTGTCGGGTGTATCCGCAATAATCGTACGGTCACAAAAATTATCTAATTAAAAACAACTCAAGGAGACTCTAAATGTCAGAGGCAGTCCAATTCGAACGTGTAGACCATGCCGTGTTATCAACCACGCATGATTACCAGAATGTATTTGAATTTTGTAAAAATACGCTGATTTCGATTGGCGGTAAGGTCAAGAAAGCCGACCCTCAATCCGGTTTATTAGAAGCGTCTTGGAAATACGGTATTAACCCGTTTGGTCTTCGGGGCAGTCTTATTTTCCGAACACTAGAAGATGGCGCGATTTCTATCACGGTGAAAGCGGGTTTTAAAGATAGCTTTGCTACTACTGGAGCTCCGGAAAAGAAAGCGCAAGAAATCATTCAAGCATTACTCCAAGAGCAGAATGACACCGATACCACGTCTACTGCTACATCCATACCTTCAACTAATCCACCTGCATTTAATGATAAGCCTGTTAACGCGAGTCGAAACAAAACTAAATTGGCAATGGCTTTGATTTCCTTTTTCGGTGGTGGTCTTGGCTTGCACAAGTTTTATGCCGGATGTTGGGGGTGGGGTCTTGTCTATCTAGGTAGTTGCTTCTTAATTCCGGGACTATCTGCCTTGGTCGCTTTAGTCGAGTTCATTCGTGTCTTGACGTTATCTGCCGACTCTTTCGATGAAAAATACAACCAATCTGAACCTAAACCTTTTACCTTTATCTGGTGATATCAATGAAACAAACACTATTAAAAGCCATGGTAGCGACCTCACTGTTGGTAGCTTCATTTACTTCTCAAGCTGCGAACTTACAACAAGATACATTTCCTTATATAGCGTGTAGCGTGATTGAATTGGGCATAGCTAAAAACGGCGGTGAAGCTGATACCGACCTTGCGAGTTACTACATTTCAGGTGGCTTACTGAATGAGTATCTTGATAGGGGGCATTCGCTAGATGAGATCAGCACGATATTAGAAATCGCTTCCCAATCACAACCATCGCAGCAAAAGCAGTATCACCAAAGCATAGTTGCCTCTATTAATGAAACCGTCGAGTTCTTCGAAGGCTGGACGAAAGACGAAGGTATCGACTCTTTAGCTGAGTGGGAAAATCAACGTGATAACGAATGGATGTGCCTTAAAAAAGTGAAGCCTAATTTGATGGAAATGAACGGTATCTTCCATTTCATGAATTGATGGTAGCGAGTTAACGCTGCTGTCTAAGCGAAAAGACCATGTTCTTAGTTGAGCATGGTCTTTTCTTTGTCTATAGCAATGAAAATTGCAGAGAAATAGAGGTAATACAATGATGAATTTATTAACACTGGGGCAATCATCGTTACCGATGAAAGCGATTGAAATTGAGCGTGAGTATCCAACTAAGGTAACTATAAAGCCAAGTGCCAGTGGCGCTGAAAAGGGCGCAATGATTGGTATGTCACTTGGTGCTAGAGCTGGTGGTGCTCAAGGTGCTGCAATTGGCTTGGTGGTCGGTGGTGTTACTGGGGCTATTGTTGGTCCAGAGGATTAATACGACTAAGGTGAGTGAGAGCTGTGGCTCTCACTTCTTCGTAATTAGAATTTTGCTTTAATGCTTATGACATAAGGTCTGAAGGTGTGTATGCCTTTAGTCCGTAGGGGATTAATTATATATGGTTCGGGTTATTTTTTAGGAAGTACGATGGCATATGTTTTTTAGTATCTAGCTCTAGATAGTGAAGCGCTTGTGCATAGACAACAAGTTTCTCATTTTGTTTTCCTTTCCCTTTTACTTTATGAGCTTGGAAAAGACATGATTGATATTCAGATGTGCTGAGTTCGGACAAAATATGATGAAGTGAGTCCAAGGTTTTTATAATGCCCTGATAGTTGTAGCTATTAGTATTCGTGCTTAAGTGGTAAACACTATTGTTAAGTGGCTTGTTTTTTTGGATGGTGAAGTTTCCATCCATGCAATCTAAGTTAAAAGGTTGGTGTAAATTTTGTCGTTCCCCTTTTGAGGTTACGACTTGGTATCTGATCTTTGTATAGAGTGCTAGCAATGATGTACTAGCTTGATTTGTTGTCGAATTTTTAGTGCTTATTACTAGCTGGATTAGAATGATGTTACTTTGCTTTTTTACATTAATTGTATAAATGAGATTTGAGTGTGTTTTCATTACTTCTGCAAGTTCATGGGCTGCATTTGGTGACAACTTGATTGGAGTGTATCCAGTACAATCATGTGACTTTAACGCCATAAAAAGTATTGGCTTTTGGTCCACTTCTGTTTCTTCTTTTTCTGGTCTTTCCAGTATGAATATTTCAGCTTGTAATGGTGTTGAATGAATAGCCCATTCTGAAATAGGGTGGCTTAATTTTCGATATATATTCTTCCTATACCATGAGACAGAATCGTCAAAGCTAATCTTCTCATTTTTGAAAGAAGCATTTTTTATAGCTTCGACAATTCTACCTATAGCGGCTTTATAATGGTTAGGGTCATTATTGATGAAAGCGCTGAATGACCTTATAAATCCTATGTTTCTTTCGTGCCATGGCGGTACATCTCTGTCATTGATTTTTAGGTAGGTACTTGCGAATCTAGATTCTCCTTCCGGTCTTCCTTCTTTCAAACAAGACTTTTCAATTGTTAGGTGGCAGTCGTATACATTGACCCTTTTCTTTAATGCTAGAAACTTAATGGCGTTCTCATATTTATCTTTCTTTTCAAGTGCGTCAGCTTCTTTATATTTCTTTAAGTAGGTCGAGAACGCTGATTGATTTGGGAGTGTAAGAAAGTGCGAAGTAGCTTCTCGTAAAGTCAGAATGGCTTCCCGTTGGCTTATTTTAAAATGAAAAATTATCGTAGCGATTAGTTGGTGTTTTACACGCGTATCAATATCTTTTTCATCGGTATTAGCCTTAACGTATAACGTTAGGCGGCGATGTGTATAGGTGGCTTGTTTTCTAGGCACTCTTTGTTCCAAACTTTAAGTTAATCCGCTGTAGGATATCAGTCTCCTATTGCTCAATCAAATATGTACCCATCTCTAAATTCAATCAAATAAGTACCTATCTTTATTTCTGTTTTTTCACTTAAGTATTTGTTTTTATTTGTTTTTATTCGTTTCTGCATTAATTGTGACATGTATTGTCTTGCTTGAGCTGACTTTTCCTCTATGAGCGATTTATTTAGATATACGTGAAAATCATTCCATCGATTCAACAACAGAGTGATTTAGATGGATTCTCTAAGATTTTCCAAAGCAGTACTGGATAACTTACCCCGCCCCTTAAAAGGCGAGCAGGCTATAGAGTATCGAAATGATGCCAACTTTCGCTTACGTGTATTAGTTACCCATAAGCACATACGCTTTATTGTGCGATTTAGCTGGAAGGGAATTCGTTACTACGAGTCGTTTGGTACTTACCCTGAAATGAAACCTGCTGAGTTTATTAAGCTGGCTTACCAGTTTATTACTGATGTTCAGTCTGGTGCTTACCGCAAGGGATCTCGCCTTACGGTTAAGCAGTTCTTTAATGAAGTGGCTTTACCTTTTAGTCAACGACACCATCGTGATAGTCAAACTTTTCAGTCTCGTGCTAAGCGTGTTATGGCTGCGATGGGTGATAAGCGTATCGCTGAAGTAACTCGTCGTGATGTGGAGAAATTTCTTCATTCATTAACAGACTTATCGCCAGCCACGGTGAACCGCTACCAAGCATTTTTATCCAAGCTGTTCTCTATGACAGTAGAGCACGACATTATTGATAAAAGCCCAGTAAAGGGCGTTAGAAAGCTGGCTGAGAACAACGTTAAAGAACGCGTGTTATCCGCTAAAGAGATGGAAAGCTTTTGTCGTAATGCTTGCGCTGAAACTAACTTCATTCATGCCTATGCATTGATGCTTAGCCTGCTTACGGGTATGCGTATTGGCAATGTGATTAGCCTTTCCCGTTCAATGCTTGCCGATGAGCTGTCGTTTGCTTTGTTGCCTATGACTAAATCAGGTAAGCCTCAGCGTATTTACTTATCTGAGCCAGCACAGCGACTTATCCGAAAGTGTCTCATGGTTTCTTTCAATGATTGGGTGTTTCCATCACTGAAGAACCATGGCGAACACATTGCGTATCCACGGGCTTGTATGGAACGTATTCAGCAAGCCATGAAAGCGGAAGGTTCACTAGAAGCGCCTTTCACTATCCACGATCTACGTCGTACCTATGCGACCCAAATGCTGATCGCGACCAATGATATTCGTTTAGCTCAACAGAGTCTTGGTCATTCTAATGTGAGCGTCACAGAGCGCTATGCCTATTACCAAAATACTCATTTAGCACAAGCTTCTCAGAAGACTGTTGAAGCGATGCTACCTAATTTTCAATTTGACTAAGGAAAACCCAATGAAAAATGCATTAACAGTAGAAGAATTTGCAGCGGCATACAGCCTTAATCCTGCAACGGTAAGAACCAATGTAACTCGCCAACCTGATTCATTGCCGAAAGTTCTGCGAATAGGTCGTAGCGTTCGTTTTTTGAAATCGGAGATAGCTAAGTGGGAGGTGGCATTACTCAATAAATAGAAGAAATGTAATCGAATTAATTTTACCCCTAGCGTTGAGACAGGTGTCTCTTCGTTAGAAGAGACACCTGTCTCATGCTCTTTAACAATTTGGAATTTTAATAGGATAAATATCATGACTACTTCTACATCTGTATTTGTAAAAACAAACCGTGGCGTTAAGAACCTAGCTTTAGCTAAAAGTGTAATCGGCTCTGATGAGCGCGTGGTTGTGTTGGACTCGAACTGTAACGTTATGCATTACCAAAAAGGTGCGGCGGCGGAAACTCTGTTTGAGCAAATCAAAAAATCCATTAAGCCATGTGAGGGTGCAACGTTGATCCTTGAAAATGGTAGTTGGATTCATGTTGACTCGATATCTAACGTATTTATTTCTGAAAAATCCGGCTCTTTGCTTATTACAGCGAACAAAGATGACAACCTGTTAACTATGTTTGCGGCAGATGAGTTCTCGGATCTAGAAGGTCTGTGTGACGTTCTATGCGATGCATTGTGTGACTATAACGATGGTAAGGCTATGCCTGAAATCTCTTGGTCTGAGTACAAAGCATAAGCATTGAACATAACCGGAACCTGTTAAAAAGACGCCAAGTGGCGTCTTTTTACGTATTGGAGATAAAAGAAATGAGTGAAACATATGATTGGCTTGAGCAGGATACCAGTATCACTATTGGCAATCTGACTGAAACTGGTTGGGAAGAGTGTGATGTTGAAAGCGAGGGTAGTTGGGAGGCTCAAGAATCTGTTGATGTGAAAGATGTGCCTTTTAAAACGGTGAAGTCTAAAGCTAAGCCTCATATTGGCAAGAAGCCTCCGAAGAAGGTGAAAGTTAAGCGTAAGAAACGAAAGGCAACTCCTTTCTTTGAGCGACCTGTGATAGCTATCGATACAGAGTACACCGAATCTGATTGCGGAGAGTACAACAGTATCTTGAGTTATCAACTTGCTGTTTTGTATAAGGGTCTGCTTTCAACACTTATCTTGTATCCTGAATCGACTAAAAAGTCTGGTCGTTTGGCATTGGATCGATGTTTGGTTCAAGCCATTGAAAAAGCGATGGATGAAGGCGTATTAGATACTTTTCCGACTGACGTAATTCTTTGTGCTCACTGGTTATCGGCTGATCTGTTTAACTTCAGTAAAGCATTTGATCAGTTAAAGACACATGTAAACGGATTGCGAAAGACGGTAGCGAGCCTTGACGATGTATATGGACTAGAGCTTGATAAAGTGATGTCTCGCCGCATCGATAAGGAACCGCTTCAGGTCAATACCAAGTCGCGTAATAAGAAAACGCTCTACATCACTTTCTTTGACACTATGTTGTTGTCGCCGAATGGTTCGTCACTTTCATCGGTGGGTGATTTGCTTGAGATCCCTAAGGTCGAGATCCCTGAGCCTTATTCTATTTCTCGTATGGATGAGTTCTTGGAAGCTGAGCCTGAAAAGTTCGCTGAATATGCTTTAACCGATGCGATTATTAGTGCTCGCCACTTTGAGCGCGTTTCTCTCTTTTGCCAACACACATTAGGTTTAAAGTCGGTGCCATTCACTATTGGTGGCATTGCCGTTAAAGCTTTTGTGAATAGCTTGGAAGATAATCGCGGTTATCGTGGTTTATTTGGTTTTGAGAAAGTGACTAAAGAAATTTGGCCATCAGATCGAAATAAGCCATTAACGATAACAAGAGATGTTCCCGTTGCTGCACGTATGACATTAGAGGGATTTGCAACCCAGTGCTATCACGGTGGTAGAAATGAAAGTTTTATCGCTGGTCCCACTCAAGTTGATACTTGGCGAGATTATGATATTCCTTCATGTTACTCGGCGATTACGTTAGGTCTGCGTGAATTAGCGTATGAGAAAATGTATATGACTGAGGACTTGCATGACCTATTTGGTGACAAGTGTGCTATGGCATGGGTTGAGTTTAAGTTTCCTGAGAATACTCGCTTCCCAAGCTTGGCGGTTCGTTCAGATTATGGTTTGTTGTTTCCCATCACTGGCGAAACGTATGTTACAGGTCATGAGTTGGAAGTCGCTTATAACCAAGGCGCTGAGATCACCATTAAGCAGGCATTCGTCATTCCATGGAAAAATGATAAACGTATTTTCGAAGATTTCATGAAATGGGGTCGAGAGAGGCGCAAGTCATTTGTTAAAGGTAGCTTTGATGAAAGGCTAACTAAGGAGATGCTAAATAGTTGCTACGGAAAAATGGCTCAATCACTGCGCCCTAAAAGTGCGTTTGATATACAGGCTGGATACTCCAAGCAATTGCCACCATCGACGTTGACGAATCCTTTCTTTGCGGCTTATACGACGGGTCTTGCTAGAGCTATGTTAGGTGAGATGCTTCATAGCATACCCGATGAGAAGGTTGTGATCTCGATCACAACTGACGGTTTTTTGACTAATGCTGAATTGGAGGAAATAGACCTATCAGGTGTCATCTGTCAGCGGTTTAGAGGTTTATATCATCGAATAGATCCATCGGGTGGTGAAATTCTAGAACTGAAGCATCAGGCTGAACAGCTAATAGGCGCTAAAACCCGTGCTCAATATACCGTTATAGAGAGTGAAGGCTTTGAACCTGTATTAGCGAAAGGCGGTGTTAAGGTAGATCCAATAGTAGCAGATCAAAGTGCTCATATGGTGGATATGTATTTGAACCGTGCTTTTGATGACAAAGTTGATGGTAGCTACCTGACACCGAATCGGATGCGCTTTTTAGAACATAAGGATTTAATGCTTGAAAAGCGTTCGATCTTTTTGAACATGGAATACGATCATAAGCGAGAGTTGTTGAATCCAAAAATGCTCGATGTCAAAGACCGACAGCATATAGCCTTGGAAACCAAACCTCATTATTCGTTGGACGATATGCTGTTTACTCGCCTTCGTTTTGACCGTTGGCGAAAACAACATTGTTTAAAGACTTTAGAGGACTGGTATAACTGGCAGGACCGCCTAGCAATGGCGAAAGCTTCTCATAATAAGTCTTTAAGACTTAAATCTGATGAGAGCTCTGAGAGTCTAATGGCGCGTCTATTCTTGCGCTTCTATGCCCATGAACAGGGCGGTATATCTAAATCTGACATAAATGCTAATCAACTTGCCTCATGGCTAACGGAGCAGGGTTACCCAACCAAATCGACGTTAGTTCGCTCGGCAGGTAAATCTAAGCTAATTGAAGCAGCAGTACCGTTAACGGAGCTGACTATCAAATTAGCAATTCTAATTAAATCTAAGTTTCCCAGCTTCGAAATCGAAAAACTTTTCGAACCTATAGCTCGTGAATCGCTACGAGCAGCGCTTAGCAGCCAGCTAAGTTCGTAAATATCAATTATAGATGAGCCCTTGAGAGATAAGGGCTTTTCCCTCTGTATGTCATAGCACCGTAGGGGTATTAAGACAGCAATCCCACACGCAATGACCTTTATTCATATTCAATGCCGTCATTCCGGCGGTTTATCAAATTTTTAATATTTAAGGAGATAGTCTTATGTCTAGTAATTCAAACTGCAAATACTATGCAGCTATTAACGATGAAGAAGCACGTATCGTCAATACATGGGAACAATGTAAGCTGATTGCTATTAGTCAATCTGGTGGTGATAACAAAGGTGCTGAAACCTATGATGAGGCTGTAGGCTATCTAAAAGAGTTAAAACGAGCGCGTAAAGTCCGCTTAGCTAAAAAGAAGCCGAAGCGTAATAAGTACAGCGGCAATAGACCTAAGGACAATCTTGCTCACTTATTGGGCTTTCTTGACTCAGAGCCAACCCCATCAACATCTAAACCTAAACACGTCAGTTTAACTTGCAGTCTTGGTTCCGGTGGCAATGTGCCGATGGTATCTAATTCTGACGGTTCAGAACATGAAGTCGCGATGACTTCCGGCGCTAAGGCTCCACGAAAGCGACTAGAGCTTGGATATGCGGCTCTTAAACTGGCTGATGACGCTCTTAAGCAAGGCGCTGATACCGTCGAAATACTCGGTCTGGATGCGACTGTAGTAAACACGCTGACTATATGGGCCGAGGGATTTAAGCTGCGAGATTGGAAGGCTTCAAGCGGCAAACCGTTGGCAAACATTGAAATTGTGAAACCTATGGTGGCGCTTTACGATGATATTCAGGCTAAAGTCTCTTTAGGTAAACGTGAAGAAAGTGAATCATTACCTTTCTAAATTTCTAGCCCTACTAGTCTGACAGGCTTGTCCTGTCTGGCTGGTGGGGCTTTTTAGATCTTATTATTCGGAAAATAAATCATGAAAAACGCTTATCAAATTGAAGACCTAGAATTCCCATCTCGCACTGCTGCAGCGCGTCACTATGGCTTAAACCCTAAACTAGTTAATGAGCGCGTTACCAAGTTTGGCTGGACGTTAGAGCAAGCCCTTGAACTGGAACCTCGCCCTAAAGGTGACTACCGTAAGAAAGTTGTTATAGACGGCACCGAGTACCCAAGTATGCGTCAGGCTGCTAAAGAGCTTGGTATGGCGCAAAGTACGCTGATGAATCGCATAAAGTCTGGCATATCTGTAAAGGATGCGTTGTTGACTGAGCACACCGAGCGTGAGAAGTTGAAAGGTCAGTCCAAGCCGATGTTCTACCAAGGTAAGCTCTACCCATCTGCGCGTCATTTGTTGCTTGCTAATCCTGCACTGGTTGCTGGTGGTGATTTGGGTAAGGCTGTTACTTCGCTGAATGACAAGGCTCGTCGGGCTAAGAACAAAGGTGAGGTTGAGAATCTGTCGATTGATGAGATTTCGACTAAGTATGGTTTGCCGAAGATAAGGTTTGTTGATGAGTTTGATGGTTGGGTTGAGATGTTAAGAGAGGGGGGGAAGAAGGTCTTGTGTATGAGTTTTAGTAGTTTTGAATATGTTGTTTAAGAAAAGACTTTCTAAGAGGACGGAGAGGCTTTTCCTCTCCGTTCTAGTGAGTGTGTTCTTAGTTTGATGTTTGTAGCTCGTATGTTACAGGCTCAGGGAACAAGGAAGGTAGGTCCTTTTTATTAATTTTAAATAAAGGCCCTTTTTCACTTACTTTGCCGTCTTTAGATCTGCGCTTGATTAGATGATCCATAGTAATGGTGCCGTCACGTAATAGTGGCATCAACTGACTGCTGATCGGGTTTCTCGTATGAGTTATAGATAAAAGTTTGAAGTGTTCAACACCATCTATAAAGAGGCTTTCTGCTTCGATCCAAAATGTCTCTTTATGCTTTTCGAGTAATCTTGAGCGTAATAGTTTTCCGGGCCAAATTGCAACATCACCAAAATTGTCATGGGTTTCTATCAAATGATCTGCTTTTTCATCATAGATAAACTTTAACCCCTGACTATTCGGTTTTTTGGAGGAAATCGTGCAATATAACTTAAAGTCATCTTCTCTAAAGTATCCAAATTGGTCGAGGATTTGAGCACTCTTTTTTAATGGACTGATTTTCCAATCTGCAACTTGGGCAAACAAGTTTGAGCGATTTTTACCACCTCGTCCTGATTTTAACTCGATACCTTTATAGTCGGGCTCTTTGCTACTGTTCATTTCAATATCGAGAGCAGCTTCCACTGCTCGACCAATGGCTGTCGAACCTTTTACAGTCGCTTTTAATGGTTTGCCTTTTGCTAAGTCTTTGAGTTTTTCTAATAACTCATGAACAATAGATGTTTCACTTGGTAGCAGGCTACTTAACTTATTTAAAATCGTAGATTGTGAGTCTGATAAGTTTGTCGCGCTTAAGTCAATTAGCAGTAGGTTATCTTTGCTCACGCTAAGTGACACTTGTGAGCCAGCCTTTGCAAACTTCCCTAGGCCACGGAACCACATGCGAGGATCGCCTGACTTTGTTTTGGGCCGATATAAGCTAACAGTTGTTTCTGTAATACAGTCTTCTGTAATGAAAATAGCTTTTTTCATTACCTTATAATCTGGCCCTTGTCCTTGACCTTCGTAATCGTGGAAGCCAGTCTCGCTGAATAATGTTCTAACAGGTTGAGTTGCATCAAGAATTGATTTCTTTAGCCCTGTAGCTGTTGGTTCAAATGTTGCAAAATCATGGCCTAGTGATACGAGCTTTCGTTTGTTCTCGAATACTTGTGCTTTAATTTGAACCGTAAGGTCTTCTAAGCGCTCCTGCTCGACAGTATTATCAGCTTGCTTTTCTGGTTCAAGGGAGTCTTCTTTAGCAATAGCCTTTACAGACTCAGCATCGATAGATGGAGTTGGTGTTGTTGCAATGTTTTCGATGTTGCAAGCATGAACAAGGTCAGGCCATTTTTCGAAGCCGTACTCTTCTGCAATGAATAGTTGGGCTTGATGTAACTTCAGGGAGTGTTGTTTTTGGAAGGATTTAGCTTCTTTCTTGTATGTAGATAGCTTTTTCATTTTATTACCTCGATTGTTTCAATCCACCCATAGGGTTTTTCAATCACACCTGTGACTGAGGGCATTTAGCGGCCCATTAAGATTTACGTTACTGTATAAATAGCTAGTGGTCAATACTTAGCACTGATACAATTCAAGGTGTTTTTTGCTATGTCAATTTTCATGATTTTTCTCACGGGAATCATTAAAATTAACGCAGTGTTGTTTTGTCTTGGTGTTAAAAAATTGAATTATATAGAGTTATTTTCTGGTTGTGGTGGTTTGTCACTGGGCTTGGAGTCAATAGATGGCTCAAATATGGTAATGGCAAATGAACTATCCCCTATGCCTGCCCAAACATTTGCATATAATTTCTTTGACGAAGATCTCGAAGATCATGCTGTAGTGCCTGAAAGAATAAAGTGGTTGTCTAGTAATTATCCAGTAACAGGTATGAGGCAAAGACTTCGTGAAGACCCTCGTACATACCCAGATTTTGATGATTTGAATCATCACACTGATGTTGTCGACGGAGATTTGCAAGGAAAGCTTGTAGTCGGAAATATCATTCACTTAAACCGCTTTTTAGATGCTAACCCGGATATAGTAACGCAACTATCTACCTCTTACGGGGGCGGGGCTCTTGATTTTGTTTCTGGTGGTCCTCCTTGTCAAAGTTTTAGTATGGCAGGTTTAAGACAACGGGATTGCGATAAAAATTCACTACCTTGGGAGTTTGCCCAATTTGTAGAAAAGGTGCAGCCTAGATTCGCTATATTGGAAAATGTAACGGGAATTTTAAGAGCGTTTGTTCAAGATGGTGAGCGATACCATGCTTGGGTTGAGGTAGCTAAAGCGTTTAGTGAAATTGGTTATGTTCCTCTATGTTTGCATGTAAATGCTAAATTTTCGGGTGTACCTCAGAATCGACCTAGGTTTATTATGATTGGTGTAAGGTTTGATGTATATGAACAACTTGCTCCAACGTTTAATGAATCTGAAGAAGAGCTATTTACAACAGCATTGAACTTTTATCATTTAGTTAATCAAGGTAATGACCCTGATGTGACATCTTTAAATTATCATGATGTTACGAATCTGGAGAGTTTTGAACTTTTAGCTGATTCGTTTTTATCTCATGTTGTCGCTTTTCCTGATAATCATGTGAGTGTTTCTGAAGCGATTGATGATTTAAGGTTTAATGGTGGTCAAGTTGAGGTGTCTGAACATGTTATGTCTACGGCTGATTTATTAGCTGATGGTCATTTAATCGAACGAGAGCTGTTATCAAACCATGAAGAGCGTGCTAATGGTGATCTTGTAAAGCGTAGGTTTAGGCTTTACCAAATAATGCAGCAGGTAGGTACTCGGGTATCTAAAGAGGTTCGTTCTGTATTGAAAGGAACGACTGATACTATTTCAGATGTTGTATGGGATGTCTTTGCTGAATATGACTATTTGATTGAAGATGGTGCTTACGTTCAATTTGATACAAAAGAAGAATTTATTGATTTCTTGTTACGTCACCCTACTAGAAAGCAAACGCAAAAGGCCCTTGATGCTGATTCACCAGCACCAGCAGCACTGTCTATCCCTGATGACGCTTGCCACTATCACCATGATGAACTTAGAACATTGACCGTTCGTGAAATGGCTCGGATTCAGTCTTTCCCTGATAGTTTTGTATTTAGGTCTAAGGTTACAACAGGAGGGCAAATGCGTAAGTTTGAGGTGCCTCAATATACTCAAGTTGGAAACGCAGTTCCTCCTTTGTTAGGTCGAGCTTTAGGGTTATCGATACAAAATTTAGTAGAGAGATTATAAAGTTCGAGTTCATTCTGTGCACGAAACATGCAGCCTAGATTCAATAGAATCCCATTCCATGGTCTTTGATATCCAACAAGATCCTAGTAAATACAGCTAGTTAAAAGACTTTTGAAGGGATTCAAAATCCGTTGCCTTCGGGCGTGGCGGTTCAAGTCCGCCTACCGGTACCATATTTAAACAAAAAAGCCTCGACGAATGTCGAGGCTTTTTTGTATTTCAGATTAGCCAAAGTGAGCTGAAAACACTAGATAAGTGCGTGACGACAGCGTGCAGATATCCACTCTGAAAAAACAACCGTCGCAAGGATCGAAATAAAGATGACGGTCACTTGTGGCCATGCCAAAATCGACATTGACTCTTCGAGTTTTAAGCCAATCCCTCCTGCTCCCACCAAGCCAAGTACCGTTGACTCGCGAATATTAATATCCCAGCGAAAGATCGATGTTCCGATGAAGCTAGGCAGAATTTGTGGCATCACGGCATAGTCGAGTACTTGCAATGGCGATGCGCCTGTTGTGGTAATCGCAGCGACTTGGTTTTTATTGACCTCTTCGATGGCTTCGTACATTAACTTGGCAACAAAGCCAACCGAGCGTAAAGCGATGGCAATAATACCGGCGAGTAACCCAGGACCTAGAACAGCGACAAGTAAAAGTGCCCAGATTAAAGAGTTAATAGAGCGGCTAGCAGCAATAATATAAAGTGCGATCGGGCGTACAAATAATCGAGAAGGCGTTGTGTTTCTCGCGGCCAAGAACGCGATAGGGAAGGCAATAATGACTCCCAATAATGTACCGAGTGTTGCGATGTTAAGGGTGTCCCAAAGTGGTTGCCAAAGCTGCTCCATGTAGGACCAACGTGGCGGCCACATTCGTCCTCCAATGTCAGACATCTGATTTGGAGCATCGATAACAAAAAACCACATCGTGTCACTATTCATTACCTGCCAGCAAAACACGCATAGTGCAACAAAAGTAAACCAACCAAACCAGCGAAGTAAGCTTTGCTCTTGAGAGTGTTTTTGCCACTCGGTTTGATAGGAAGAAGTAGTACCGTTAGACATGTTAAAACCTTATTGAATACGGTTGCGAATAATGGCGGAGAAATACTCAGCCAGCATGACTAAGCCAATGATGATGAGAAGAATGGCTGCGGCAGAACTGTATTCGTAGCGATCCATTGCGGTATTGAGTGTCGCACCTATCCCGCCAGCACCGACAATACCAATGACTGCCGACTCTCGGAAGTTGATGTCTAATCGGTATAAACATAACCCGATTATTCGTGGCATGACCTGCGGTTGGACAGCATAGTTTACTTGTTGAATCCAACTTGCGCCCGTCGCCTTCATTGCTGTTAATGTTGCAGGTTCGATGGCTTCAATCTCCTCTGCAAATAGCTTGGCGAGAAAGCCGATAGTGGCAAATGTTAGCGTGACAAAACCTGCAAATGTGCCAAAGCCAAACAGAGCAACACATAAGATCGCAATGATGATTTCTTGAAAGCTACGAGCGACTGCAATGAAGCTGCGACAGAAAAGATACACTGGTTTAGGTGCCAGGTTCTTGGCTGCGCCTAAGCCAAATGGAATCGACAATAGTACGCCCGCGACCGTAGAGGTCAGCGTCATGGTTAAGCTTTCAATGAGCCCGCTAGTAATACTATCCCAACGGCTTGCGAAATCAGGTTGCAGGAAAGCCAGGATGAATTTTAGTCCTCGTTCTGAGCCTTCGTAGACACGCATCCAATTAATTTCTATCGAGCCAATGGCCGTATAGAAATACAGGGCCGCAGCGATCCAGAGCCCCCATCGCCATAACGGCTGATTAATAAAGGGCGGTTTTTTCCATTGGCTTGGGTAAGTACGCGTCATTATACCGGCACTCCAACCATGTTCATGGTGATCTCTGGAATGGCTTCTTCTTGTTCTTCGTCTTGAGTATTCCAGTCCTCTTCACCGTAGATTTGGGTAAGCACGGATTCATTGAGTTCATTGGGGTGACCATCAAACACTACCTCACCGGCGCGTAGACCGATTATCCGTCCAACAAACTGCTTAGCCAGATTAACATCATGGATATTGATGATGGCCGGCAGGTTCTGCTCTCTACAGATATCGCAAATCAAACGCATGACTTGTCTCGCCGTTCTTGGATCAAGCGCAGCTGTTGGTTCATCAATAAGGAGAAGCTCTGGTTGTTGAGCGAGTGCCCGGGCGATACCGACCCGTTGACGTTGACCGCCTGATAACGCATCGGCGCGTTTGTTTGCGTGTTCTAGCAACCCGACTCGGTCAAGAAGCGCGTAGGCGGTTTGAATATCATCGCCTTGGTATTTACGTAGAAAACTACGCCAGAACGGTACATAGCCTAGGCGCCCTGAGAGTACGTTTTCCATCACAGTGAGCCGTTCGATGAGCGCATATTCTTGGAATATCATCGCTATTTCGCGACGAGAACGGCGTAATTCACGACTATTCAGTTTAGTTAGGTCTTGTCCTTTGAAAAGGACTTCGCCTGTTGTAGGTTCAGTCAGTCGATTGATACAGCGAATGAGTGTTGATTTACCGGCCCCTGAGGGGCCGATAAGTCCAATCACTTCACCGGCATCAATATCTAATGAGACATTGGTCAGTGCTTTATCCTTGGAGGAGTAATGCATCGACAGCGAACGAAGTTGAAGAGTAGACATGGTTTATCCTATTAACGACAAGTGTATGAAACGTCGTTCGCTTCATCGATGGTGCGGATAACCGCCCAATGTTCTTTGTATGTAATAGGAATAAATTGTGATTCGCCGTTACGAGTAAACTCTTCCTGTAGCTTGGTTCCATCCCAATCGAAGCTAAAGAACGCGTCTTGGATCTTTTCTTGCAGATCTGGATGCAGGTTATGGGCAACACCGTAAGCCGTGGTTGGGAAGGTTTGTGAGGTATAGATATTTTTGATATCAGCTTCCTTGACTACATCGCGGTCAAGCATACGAGTCAGAACTGAGTTTGCGATTGCGGCTGCATCGTAATCACGATGTGCTACACCCATGATCGAGTTGTCGTGAGCACCAGAGAATACTGGTTTGAAATCATTATCAGGTGTCATATCGTACTCTGCACTCAAAATGGCGGAAGGTGCTTTAAATCCAGAGTTTGATGTTTGTGAAGTGAACGCAAGGTTCTTCCCTTTCAGGTCTTCTACTTTTTCGATACCTGAGTTTGGGTGGGTGATGATCTCCATTTCGTAACCAAATGACCCATCTTCACCAGCCATAATCGTGAAGGGAACAAAACCAGAACAGTTCACGGCAAGTGGTGTTGAACCAGTGTTGAATCCCGCAATATGAAGGCGACCAGAGCGCATTGCTTCAATTTGAGCTGCGTTATTTTGAACGGGGAAAAAACGAACACTCTTGCCGGTTTTTTCTTCCATATGTTCAAGAAACTCGCTCCATACACTCGCATAAACGGCAGGGTCTTCGACTGGTGTATAGGCAAAGACTAGCGTAGATGGGTCATTCCATTGCGCTTCGTTTTGGGGTAAATCTGCAACTAGGTTACCGGTGCGATCTTCATAGCGCGTGTCCATGGCAAAAGCAGAAGCACTTACAGCAAACGTCACGGCGGTAGCCAGCATTGTTTTAAACATTTTATTCCCTTTAATATAGGCGTCTATTTGTTAGGAGGGGAATATAAGAATTTCGAGTGACAGAATTGATTCACTTCAGTGACAGTAAAAAGACATAATGTTTCAGTGTATTACAAGCTATATATAAACGGTGAATCGGGTATGCCGTCACGATGTGGTTGAGTGATTGATACTCATTTGACTTTTTCGTGACGATAAACGGTATTGATGTCTACTGCTTATATGCAAGTGTAAAAAAGCCTCGATAAGGATCGAGGCTAGGTGAGGTTTAGATGTGAAGGTTAAAAAGCGTGAGCTTAGATTTCTTTGGGCGTACTCGTTTTATTTCCCTCATTCTCGACGCTGTCATCAACGGCTTTGACAAGTAACAAGCCGACAAGAAGAACAATGAAACCACAAAGAACAAATGTCATTTTTCCCCACATCGGGTTAGGCAATGCAAACATTGCCATCACAGCAACGCCTGATACCGCAATTAATGAACCAAGCATATGGCGCTGCTTGTTATCAAGTTTCTTCTGTTCAGTCGAGTCAGAAACTAATGGCGTGGAGAGGTTGCTAAAGAATCGATCTACATCTTGTTGACGTTTTCCTTCTAATGGTTTGTAGAACAATGTCGACAAAACGAAGAACCCGCCAGTGAAGGTAAGGTGTGCAATCAAACCTACCGCTACCTTGAGATCTGACCATTCACGACCCGTCAGAGGTTGTAAGTTAAACCAGTTTTGCAGCATCTCGGCGGTGATAATGAACCCCACAATATATGAGACGATTGCGCCAACAATGAGGGTTCCCCAACCTGCCCAGTCTGGTGTCTTCTTAATGAAAAATCCACAAAATGCTGGAATGGTCATTGGGAAGCCAATCAGTGCCCCGACATACATCATCGTATCAAACAGGCTCAATCCTTTTAATGAGTTGATAAATAGAGCGATAAGGATAATGGCGATACCAAAAAACGTTGACGTTATTTTTGATACGACCATCAGCTCTTTCTCTGTTGCTTCAGGGCGCAAAATCGGCTGATAGAAATTCATTACGAAGATGCCTGAATTTCGGTTAAGACCAGAATCCATTGATGACATTGTTGCGGCGAACATTGCAGCAATGAGCAGGCCTACCATACCCGCAGGCATGTATTTTTCTACAAAGTATAAGTAAGCAAAGTCACCGGCTTTAGAGCCTGCGTCAGGGTACTGCGCAGCTAGGTCAATGCCTTGCCCTGCAATGAACCAAGGAGGCAGGAACCAAATTACTGGGCCAAGCGTCATTAGAATACAGGCCAACAAAGCGGCTTTTTTTGCGTTTTTAGAATCTTTGGCCGCAAGGTAGCGATATGAGTTCAGCATATTGTTAGTGATACTGAATTGCTTAAAGAAGATAAAGAACGCCCAGATACCAAAGATACTGACGTAGTTTAAGTTATTGCCTGATACAAATGATGCGCCTTCTTGTACTGGGAAGTTATTGATGATTTCTGTTACACCTCCTCCCTGGACGATGGCAACGACAGCACAAGTAACAGTTACCGCCATGATGATAACCATCTGCATAAAGTCAGAGGCGATAACCGCCCATGAACCACCAGTGACCGACATTATTAGGACAACAAGTCCAGTTAATACGATGGTTGTGGTCATGTCGAAACCAAATATGCCAGAAGCAATAATAGCGAGACCGTTTAGCCAAATACCTGCAGAGATAATGCTATTAGGCATACCAGACCAGGTAAACACTTGTTCATTCAGGCTACCAAAGCGCATTCTGATGGCATCAATCGGTGTTACAACTCGTAGTTGGCGAAATTTAGGCGCAAAATACAGATAGTTCATTAGATAACCAAATGCATTGGCAAGGAAGATCATGGCGACAGCAAAACCATCAGCGTATGCTTTGCCAGCTGCGCCAGTGAAGGTCCAGGCGCTGAATTGAGTCATGAAAGCCGTTGCACCGACCATCCACCAAAGCATATTACCACCACCACGAAAGTAATCACTTGTTGTACTAGTAAACGTGCGAAACATCCATCCAATAGCAATTAGGAAGAGGAAGTAGACGCCGACGATAAAGGTATTGAGTTCCATTTTTATGTCTTCTTGTTGTCATAGGTATTGGTCAATATATTAATCATTCATGACTTTATTTGTACTACAATAATTCAAGATTGTGATTGAGTATTTAATACTGATAATTATAATTTTGATGGGCAGAGAATTGGTTTTATATGAAATTTGAGTCTATTGATTTTAGTTTATATTAATCAATGAATTATGGTTGTGAGTGTATTTTGATTAACTGCTTTTTTGGTTTTTTTATCGTCTCGACAATAACTTTTAATTGTACTTTTGTATTACTTATTGTTGAGGGGGTGAGAATTAAAATAACAATGCCGGCGACTCAGTGAAAATATTCGATGATTCTCATTTAGAGCAGAATGCTAAAATCGCTGACCTAGGGCTTTGCTCGTCTTTCGAAGCGAAAGGCGCTAAAATCAAGGTAACTAATAGGAGAGTGACTGTGAGTGCGAAATTTACCCATATTGCGTGGCAACAAACCAACATTGACGCAAGTGAGAAGCTAGTATTATTAAAGCTAGCCGATTTGGCCAGTCATGATGGCAGTGTCTTTATTGGTTTAAGTGATATCGCAAGTGAGTGTTTAATGGGTGAGTTTTCTTTAGCTGACCTATTAACGTCGTTGGCGAATAAAGGGCTTATCAATAAATCTCATGTTGAAACGAGAGGGCGAAAGCAAATCCATCACCTTAAACTGCTTACGCCAGAGCAAGATGCTATCTCGATTCCTGTCGTTACGATGTCGACGGCAGAGGCATCGGCGCCACCTCCGACAAAAATTAGCACGCAGAATAATTCCAGCGCACCTGGTTGGTCACATCAACAGCTTGATTTGTATAAAACACCGGCTAACCGTCGAGATGCGGTGTGGCAAAGTTTTATGCAGGAAACAAACCCAGCCCCGACGATGAATATAAACCGTTTGGCAGGGCAGCTAGATAACTGGCTAGCATTTGCTAAACAGTCAGGTAGTCTTCGCTCTATTATTGGTGAATCAGCAAAACCTAAACATGCGAGTGCTTTTCCTAAAGCCGCGGGTCGCCCTAAAAAAAATCCGAATCAAGGCGATAGTCAACAATATATTTCAACGCATGAACTCAACGAATTTGTTGTACCTGAATGGGCGCAACAACCGCTCGCATTTTCGCGTTTGGAGATAGATCCAAATCTCTTTTGGGAGAAGTTTGTGGTGTATTATAAAGCTCGAGCGAATGAGTATACGTCAGTCACTCAGATGTTGAATAAACTACGGCTATGGATTGTGAATGAGAAACAATCGGAAGATCGTCGTAAACAAGCTGAAGAAAGAAGACGTCAGTCGTATCAAAACAATAAAGCTGTCGATGTCAGTCCATCGGAAGAGTTTAGAGAGTTTTTAAGAGGGCAGGGTAAAAAGCCAGACTTTTAGAGTGAAATTGTTCCCCCCTTTTTAATCATAACGTAGGTGTTGAATATGGCTAATGGTAAGAAACCAAAGAATGTGGATTTTGGTTCCATGGAAAGAAAACTCAGAGAAATGGGTGTCAGTGGAAGTCTAGATCACCTGAAAGCCTCTAGCTCGAAGCCTTCTTCGGCTGCGGTTCCTGCACCTGCACCTTCTCAGGCATCGAATACGGTGCCTCCCAAGCCTGCTATTTCTCAACAAAGAAGTGCGTTACCTAAATCGTTAGTAGAAGAAACGACACACGAAAAGGTGCCGAGTGATTGGTGTAACTATATCTTTGGCACTTTATTGAGTATTTATGAGTCTACCTGGCTTAAGTCGTATGGACGCCGCCCCACAGGGCGTTTCTTAGACTTCGCTGATAGCGTAACTGAAGCGGAACTAATGCGCATCATGCAGCACTGTCGCGAACGCCTGCAAGCCGGTGAAAAGTGGCCCCCGATAATGGGTGAATTAACGCTACTTAAAAGTCAGCTCACTGAATCGGAACTCATGGAAGCCATGAACCGAGTCGTGGCAAAGACGCCGCAAAATCAATTGGAAACCTGGATTATTCAAAATAAAGGTTATGAGCTTCGACGAGTGCCTCAATCCATGATAATCAAACGATTTAAAGAGTTTTACCGCGAGGCTATGAGCCTTCAAGAAAAAGGTAAGTTAGTGACTGAGGTACCAAAAGGTCTTGCTCAACACTCAGTCAAGAATCTGGTGGATATCAAGCGTGAAGAGTTTGAGCAAGCACATGGGAAAAGTCTCGACCCAAGAATAGAGGCACTACTCAAGAACAAACCAGTAATCTAACGCATTCAATTATCGCCATATTATTTGGTGTTTAGTAAGAGAAGAGCTTGTTTTTATGAACTATCTTTGACGAAATGCACAAATTGTTGAGTATTTGATACTGGATAGATGAAGACCGCGGCCAACTTTATTACACTCTTGCGTTGTTATAAATTGAGCATGTGGTCTTTGTGGCGAGTACAAAAATATCAGTGAGTCGGATTCAACCGGGGTTGCATATCCGACTTCCAGTAAAATGGAACGATCACCCCTTTCTGTTTAATACGTTCAAGATCAAATCCAACGAACAGGTACGAGTAATTAAACAACTTGGCGTTAAGTATGTTTATATCACACCTGAACTCAGTGATGTATTACCTCTTCCAATCGAAGCCACACCGGCCGTGACTTCAAACACGATAAATCAAGAAGACAATGCTGATGCGGAAAGGTTGTGGGCAGAAAAGCAAGAGCGGATAGAAAAACTAAGCTTGTATCGACGCCGAGTGTCTCGTTGCGAAAAAGAATTTGATCGTTCACTTGCTCGAATTAGAAATATTATGGCAAAGCTGAGAAGCCGGCCTGAATTAGCAATCCAAGAATCTGAATTGCTAATTGAAGATATTGTTGATTCTCTGCTAGGTGAAGATGACGTGACGTTACACCTTATGGGGGGTAAAAATGAATTTGAAGATCTTTATTTTCATTGCCTTAATGTCTCAGTACTGTCGATGCTGATAGCGAAAGCAAAGGGGTGTGATGCTAAGACCATAAAAGTAGTGGCTTTAGCCGCGTTATTTCATGACATTGGTAAATCAAAAGTTCCTTCGGCAATACTGCGTAAAACGTCACCTCTCAATGAACCTGAGTTGAATTATCTAAAATTACATACCAAGTATGGCGGCGATATCGCGCGAAGTGTTCAAGGGTTACCTGAAGAGGTCATTGAGGTTATAGAGCAGCATCATGAATTACTCAATGGTTCAGGGTACCCATTGGGACTGCATGGAAACCAGATATCAGCAATATCACAAATTGTTTCTGTCGCTAATGCTTTTGATAACTTATGCCATCATCAGGTATCAACAGAAAGAAAAATCCCGTATACAGCACTTTCTTATTTATATAAGCATTCTAAAGAGAAATATAGTCAAGAAAACCTCAGCATCTTAATTAAGTATATGGGAGTGTACCCTCCGGGTACCATTGTAAAGTTATCGAATCAGATGATTGGCTTAGTGGTGTCTATTAACAGTGGCAATTTACTCTACCCAAATGTGTTGGTGTACGATTCTAGCGTTCCTAAACTACAAGCGCCGATCATTACCTTGGAAAGTAAAGACCTTAAGGTCGAGTCCGTTATTCATCCGGATCGGTTACCAGAGAAAATTCGAGATTATTTGAACCCAAGAGCTCGGATTTCTTACTATTTTGAAGATACCTCACTATAGCGAGCGTTTATAAACGAATGGTATTTGCACTAAAAGGTTATCTTTTAGCGGCTTTCGGTCAATAAACTATCAAACGCTCGTTTTATCAAAGCTTTTCATAAAAAACACTTGCCAATCAGCTTGTGATCTCTATAATGCGTCCTCACTGACACGGCAGAGCCCACAAGGGTTCAAGGCAATAATCAGTAAGGCTTCTAGCCAAAAGATAGTTTAAGATTTTTTTTCGAAAGAATTGAAAAATAAATCAAAAAAGTGTTTGACACTAACAATTATCTCGCTAGAATAGCCGCCTCTTCAAAGGAAAGCTTAGCGCTCACCAAGAAGAGATGCTCTTTAACAATATAAACCTATATCAATCTGTGTGGACACTTGTTGATGATAATCATTACGTTTGCTTCTACTGCAAAGTCGGAACAAACAACTTCTTCGGAAGTAAAATGGTTTTCAATGAACACGTGACCTAAGGGTAGTAAGCTCGCTTACTGTCACACAGTCAAAATTCATTATCGTTCTGTTGGAACGATAATAGCTTTAAAATTACTTCTTACTTTTTAAGTAAGGGACAGTTTTGAAGTCAGTATTCATTGAGCCGA